>NZ_JAJSOK010000025.1 GCF_021283305.1 Pseudonocardia kujensis | reverse complement strand
CGCATGGCGTCCTCCCGGACCAGGCGTTCGATGTAGCCCGAGGCGCCGCCGCGGTTGCTCGCTGCGCACTGGCGGATCCGCGCGACCGTGCTGCTGTCGAGGGAAAACGTGGCTCGCTCCCGCTGGGGCATGCCCCTAGCATACGCCAGGGGCGCATACGTTGCGTATGAACGATTGGTAGAGGCATCTGTTCGACAGTTTCCTTCGACGTCCTGTGTAGTGGCGGGTGACGAACGTGCAGCAGGCCCACGCCGGTCTCGCTGTCGGTCCCGCGTGGGACTCTCTGGGCCCATGAGCAGCGACGAACGGGGCGCTTCGACGGTTGGACGAGGAGACCAAGAGCGTCCGGCCGCCGTTCGATGTGCAGGTCCCGGAGCTCGTGGTCGGCGGCGCCGACTTGGCGGCGCAGCTCGGCGAGCTGGCGACATGCTGCTGGCGTGGCCAGGGTGAGCTCGGCGCGCTCCCACTCCAGTCTGCGGTGGGGTGTGCGCCGGTCTGTTCGGCGGCCGCAGCCGCATCCCGGCGTATCCACTCAAGCTCGGCGGCGTTTGCTCCGCTCCAGCTCGGCGAGGCTCCGCGCGGGCTTCGGCCAGGGCTTCATCGCGCGCAGCCAGTTCGCCGCGGTGCGTTTCGACCAGCACGCGGGCACGCGCGCGTTTGCCCTCCCAGCCGTTGGCGAGGTCGAACAGGTGCCACCCGGTGACCAGGAGCTCCTGGCGCGCCCACATGCCACGCACGTAGTCAGCGGAGGCGGCCGGCACCCGGAACGGGGCCCTGTGGATCTCGGCGTGGTTCTCGTCGACGAGCTGGTGGTCGCCGCTGACGTACCAGTCGTGCAGCGGGCCCACGTCGTCGCGCTCGTCGGCGATGTAGCCGTCGAGCGAGGCCACCGCGTGCAGGTCGGCGGTGGCCCAGGAGCTCGCGCTGATCACCGCCTGCCCTGGTTCCGAAAACGCGGGTGTCTCCGGCGGACGCTCGCTCCGCCGGGCGCGAGTGACGCCGGCAGCGCCGCGGACGCAGTTCTGGCCGCAAACTCGCCGGCGTCACGAACCCACCGCTTGCGGGCGGACTCGAGTTCATGAGTGTTGACTGTATGGTCAATAGGCCCTTGGTGTCTCGGCATCTGGCCGCCGCCACGGCGTTGGTGCGCGTCTACCTGGCCATCGCTGGGGCGACCCTCGCCGTGCTGGGGGTACTTGCGGCGACGGCGCCCGCGCGGGCTCCCCGCGAGGCCTGGGGACACGCGGTCATCAGCGCGGTCTTCGGCGTGGTGTTACCGCTGCGGGCCGCGCGGCGCGGCAATCCCGGCGCGCTGCGCGCTGTCGGGCTGATCGCATCGGCGCTGTTGGTGGTCAACGTCGTGGAGGCGGGCATTCCCGGGTTCGTGCTGGTGTGGATGCGCGTCGAGATGGTCGGCATCGCCGTGCTGATGGCCGCCATGATCGGGCTCGTGATCCGGGAACAGGCCGTCCGGCGGTGAGCCGGCAGCGCCTGAGCGCGGAGGCCCGCCGGGACCAGCTGGAGCGGGCCGCGCTCGTCGTGGTCGCCGACGACGGGTACGCCGCGGCGAACGCCGACGCGATCGCCCGCACCGCGAGCGCCTCCAAGGGGTTGGTGTGGCACTACTACACCGACCTGACCGATCTACTCGTGCACGCCGCGCGGCGCGCGCTGCGGCTGCTGGAGGCGGCGGTGGCTGCCGAGCTCGACCTGCGCGCGCCGCTGCCCAAACTGCTGCGCGCCGCAATCGGCCGCGCAGCCCGGCTGCCCGCCACCCATGCCCGCGAGCTGCGGGCGATCCGGCAGCTGGTGGACAACCTGCGCGACCCGGCCGGGCACCGGCTGCTGCGTGACACCGAGAGCGAACCGCTGCTGGCTCGACAGGCTGCCCTGCTGCGCCGCGGGCAACAGGAGGGACACCTGCGCGCCGACCTGGACCCGCAGCTGCTCGCCGTCACCTATCAGGGCCTGGTAGACACCATGGTCGACCACCTCCTCGACCATCCCGACGTCGATCCTGACCGGTACGCCGTGCACGTCGCCACCGTGTTGCTCGAGGGCATCGCCGCGCCCGACCCACCCCCGCACCGGCGGTGACGGTGGCTCCTGCCGCGGCCCCGGCGCCTGGACTCCGGCCGGCTCCCCCGCCGCACCGTGGCAGACCAGGGCGGCGATGTCGAGAGCGGCGCGACAGCTTCGTCTACCGGATAGGTGCGGGCGGCCGGCCCCGCGCCGAAGCATCGTCAGGAAGGGAGACCGAACGTGGCCGTCGCTGCCGATCTGGATCGGGCCACCGACTCGCGATGGGACTGGGTGGCCGAGCAGACCAGGACCTACATCGCCTCGGGCGGAACGCAGGGACACGAGGCGAACGGGGTGCGCATGCTCGTGCTGGTCACGACTGGGCGCGTCAGCGGACAGCCGCGCCGCACCTGCCTGATCTACGGCAGGGCCGAGGACGACTTCGTCCTGGTCGCCTCCAAAGGCGGCGAGGACGAGCACCCGGACTGGTTCAAGAACCTCCAGGCCGAGCCCAGAGTTGGCGTGCGGGTCGGCACCCGGCGCTTCAGCGGACGAGCCCGCGTGGCCTCCCCGGCCGAGCGTGAGGCCCTCTGGCCGCAGATGGTGCGCCTCTTCCCGCTTTATGAGGAGTACGCCCAGAAGACCGACCGGTAGATCCCGGTGATCCTGCTCACGCCCCGGAACTGAGCCAGCGCCGACGACGACACCGCCGAGACCGCGCAAGATCCACGCCGCGAACAGCACGAGACGCAGAAAGCAGAGATCCATGCCCATCAAGTTCGAAAACGTCGGGATCGCCGTCCGCGACCTTGACGAGACGATCGCCTTCTTCACCGACCTCGGGCTGAGCGTGCTCGGCCGCGACACCGTCAGCGGCGAGTGGGCCGACACCGCGGTCGGTCTCGACGGCAACCACGCCAAGATCGCCGTGCTGCAGACCCCCGACGGAAACGGCTGCCTGGAGCTGTTCGAGTACACCCACCCCGACGCGATCAAGACCACCCCCACCCGGCCCAACGAGATCGGCATGCACCGCGTCGCCTTCTCCGTCGACGACCTCGACCAGGCCCTCCAGGCCGCGGCCAAACACGGCTGCCACCCGCTGCGCGGCGTGGCCATCTACGGCAACGCCTACCGGCTTACCTATCTGCGCGGCCCCAGCGGCATCCTCGTGATGCTCGCCGAAAACCTGAAGAAAAAGAGTTGAGAAGAGCCGACCGCGGCCGGTCCTGCGGGCGCGGCGACGACGGTTGCCGCTGCCTCCCGATTCGGGCCTCGACCCGGATAGAGGAACGACATACGGCACCTACGGCACGTTGGGGCCCGCGATCGGCGCCAGCAGGTGGAGCGGGCACCGTGGCGGGCCAGCGACAGGCGCCCCCACCTGAGCTGAGCCGCACGATCCGCCCTGGCCGCACGCCCTCGACATGCCGCGGGACGTGATCGCTGATCTTGGCTACGGCCTACTGTCCGGCCAGCTCAGCGACGACCGGGGCGAGCCCGTCGGCGACATCGGCACCGAACACGAAATAGGAGTAGCCGATGTCCTCGCGCCGCCTGTGGATCTCCGCGGCGGCTGCCACGGGATCGCTTGGCAGGAAGGCCAGCGCGTCTGCGTCCCGCACGGCGGCGGGATCGGTGTCTGGCGCATCCATGAACGAAGCAACAGCGTCACCGAGCGCGAAGTAGGCCGACCGCAAGCCCGAACGCGCCGCCGGCGGGCGCGGGGCGATGGTGCCCCGCCCGAGCGAGCCGCCCGGTCCGGCCGCCTGGCGCCCGCGGATGTCGGCGGCGAGGAGTTCGAGAGCCGAGGCTCTGCGCTAGTCGTCGACCTCCTGGAAGTGGGCTGTTCCGTTGGAGAGGAGTAGGACGTCGTAGAGGTAGGTGATGTGACCGGGTTCGCGGCTGTAGCAGCGGTAGCCGGTCGGGTCGGGCCCGGCGCTGTCGTCGAGGTCGCCGCTGCTGGTCCTCGGACTCGCTGGGAACAGGTCGGCCCCGCCGGGGATGGTGTCGCAGCGCAGGATCGCTCCGTCCTCGCGTTGTTTGCTGGCGTAGGCGGCGAAGCCTTCGTTGACCCGTCGCTGGGCCAGGAGCCGGTTTTCGGGCTGGAGGCGGTAGTGGCAGAGCCGGTCGGCGATGGTGTAGCAGGTCCCGTGGATCACGCGCAGGGTGAGTTGCTCGTCGCCGTAGCTGATCAGGCAGGAGCTCGACGGGTTGCAGGTGGCCTGCACGTTCTCGTCGCATACCATCCCGATGCCCTGGTTGCGTGCCTGCAGTTCCATTTGGGCTGTGACGTCGTAGCGCTGGGCCTGCGTGACGTCGTCGTCCTGATGCCGGCGCCCGATCTCGGCGCAGTCAGGTTGCGCGGCGACGGCTTCCTGGGTGGTGGCCTCGTTGTATTTGATCGGTGGGTCCCAGTTCAGGAACGCGATCACTGCCCAGACCAGCCCGGCCACAGCTGCCAGTCCGGTCGCCAGCATCAGCAGCCCACAGCAGCCGTGCCGGACCTTCGGAGCAGGCGCAGTAGGCGGAGTAGGCGGAGTAGGCGAGATCGTCACGGGTAGACCGACTTTCTGCCAGGAGTCGCCCACCACACCCCCAGCGCGGTGGGCGACCAACGAACGCGCTCAGCGCAGTTGCAGGCACGGGTAGCCGGGCGGGCCGTTCTGGCTGCCGGCCCATCGGATGGTGGCGCATACCTGCCCTTGCGCTATGCGCATGTTGGAGAAGGTCGCCGAGTTGGTGGGCGAGCCGACCCAGAACACACCGTTGTGCTGGGTGACCAGCCCGTAGGACTTGGCCAGCTGGTTGCCGCCGGTGTAGGTGATGCGCGCGGTGATCGGGTCCGGGCCGACCGAGCCCCACAGCTGCAGGCAGATCTCACCGTTGCAGCCGCGCGAGTCCGCGTAGGCCGGCCCGGCCACCACCATCAGCCCGACCACCGTGCCGAGCGCCACGATCAACGCACCCACCCGACGGCGCAGCACCCGCCCGCGCCCCGAAGCGCGGGCCGCCGACAACCGCCGGTAGTGTTGTTGAACTGCGTTCAGTAGCTGCACCCGACGAAAGTTAGCTTCATGATCGAAGTCGAGTCAACGGGCCTCACCCCTGCCGGTGGCACCCGCAGCACCGGCGGGAACGGCCGGCGGCGGGTCCGGATGGAGGCCGCCGCACGTCGGGATCAGCTGCTCGAGGCCGGGGTCGTGCTGTTCGCCGAGCGGGGCTACGACGAGGTGGAGATTGCCGACATCGCCGCAGCGGCGGGGGTGTCGCGGGGGCTGCTGTATCACTACTTCCCGGACAAGGTGGCGTTCTTCCTGGCCGTGATGGCCCGCCAGCTCGACGCGCTCGCCCGGGCCACCCGAGTCGCGCCGGCCGCGCCGGACAGCCCGCCGGGGACACGGGAGGCGACGGTTCGGGCCGGGCTGGACGCCTACTTCGACTTCGTCGCCGCGCATCCGCAGTGGTACCGGTCGATCTACCGCAGCGCCGTCTCCGCCCACTCCGCTGCCCGGGAGCTCGTGGAGCGGGCACACGCCCGCCAGGCCCGTCGGATCCTCGCGCTGTTCGGCGAGCTCGACCCGGACCCGTTGCAGCGGGTGGCTGTGCGCGGCTGGGTGTCGTTCCTGGCCACCGTGGGCATGTCCTGGCTCGATGGGAGCGAGGTGCCGCGCGAACAGCTGCGCGAGCGTTGCCTCCAGGTGCTGTTCAGCTCGCTCGGCGTGACGCCTGCCCGTGCCTCGTCGGTCTGGTCAGGAAGCGGCAGCTCCCATGAATGAGGACTTCACCGGGCAGCCGCCCACAGCAGCGCTGTCTGAGGTCGAGGTGGCACGGGGGATGGCCACGCTCCCCGAGCGCTTCGCCGATCGCCTGCACCCCACTTCACTGCAGAACGCACAGGCCTACCGCAACGCGGGCGAGTGGCTGCTGGCCGCCGGGTCGGTGGTCCACGGGTTGTCCCGCTCGGCCAGCGCGATCACCTACCGCGAACACGTCGAGCTACGCCGCTACGTGGCCACCTTCGCCGGCGCCGGGCTGTCCGACGCCTACACCACCAACGCGGTCGCTCGGCTCGCCGCCACCCTGAAGAGCCTGCCCGTAATGGCCGGATCCTTTGGCGTCGACATCGCTACTCTGGCCCGGCAAGCGTCCCGCCGCTTCGTACCGCTGGTGCCCGAGCCGGATCGGTGGCAGATCGAGATCGACGACGAAGACGCCGCCTGGGCCTTCGAGGACCTGGAGCATTTCGCCGATGGCGTCGCGCACCTGCTGCTCAAACACCGGATTCCCACCGATGCCGATGACCGCGAGCGCCTGGCCGTCCTCTTCGACGCGGTCGACCTGCCCCGCACCCGCCTGCGCCGGCTGTGTCGGCGAGGTTCCCCTGCCCCTGACGATTCTGACCGCCGCCATGCCGAAGCCCTCGGCACCGCTCTGGCTCGCAGGAACGGCCAGCAGTGGGCCCAGCTGCTCGCCACCGCGCGGCTCTACATTCCACTGACGCCCACCGGGACGTCTTGGCCCGTCCACCTACCCCACCCCGAGGACCCCGGGCATGTCATCGCCTTCACCACCGCCGACGGGTTCGACCATGTCGTCGGCAACGCGGCCAGCGGGCACGTCGTGCGGCTGGTAGCGGAGCTTCGGTCCGAATACCCCGGCGAGGCTTCCCTGCTCGTCGACCCCGACCTACCGGGAGGAGCTGTGGTTGCCCTCGACGAGATCGACGAGCTGAGCGCCGGACGCACGACGCTGCTCGCAGTAGCCGACCTCGAGCAGCAACTGGTCAATGACGCCCTCCACGGGCTCCGCCGGGCGGTGACCGAAAGCCTCGGGATCGCCGCGCACCCCGTGGCGCTCGCCCAGCCTTGGCCCCCGGACTCCCACGTCATGGCCACGCTCGCCAGGCGGAACGTGGTGGTGCTGCTCGACGACCACGGGGCACCGCGGGTGTTCGGCGCCGGCACGAACGACAACCCGCACGTGGTCGCGGCGTTCAGCTCCGTCCAGGTCCTCGACCGCATGCTCCCCACCCGACCTCCGCGCCGCTGGTACCGCATCAGCGACCTTGCGCGGGACTGGCCGGACGGCCAGGTCCTCCACCTCGACCCCGGCACTGCTGACGAGCTCGTCCTGCTCGACGACATGGTCCGAGAACTCCCTGCCCTGCCCGCCATCGTCACCGAACGCGACGACCGCCTGCAACTGGCCGACGAGCTGCTCGAGCGCGCCGAGCGCACCCCGCGATGGCAGTCCCTGTCCACCGCCTCCGGCTACGTCCTCGTCGATCCCGCCGAGATCGCACGCTCAGACGACGCGCGGGAATCCCTCGGTGAGCTCGTGGCCGCAGCTCACCCCGACCCGGCCCCGCGACCAGACCCTGCCCCGATCTCAGCCGGTCGGCGGCGAGCCCGGCCGAACTGGTGGCTCGACGAGCTGTTCCCACGGGCAGTGCTGGTGCTTCTCGGGATGTTCCTCGCCCTGATCCTGCCGAACCCGGTCAATGCCTACGGCCCCGCCCTCGGCGCCGGTACCGCCGCCGTCCTGACCAAGCTCCTCGGTCGACCAAGAGTGCCCGTCGGGATGAGCATCGTTGCAGTGGTGTTCGCCGCACTCGGCACCGTCGTTCTTCTCCTCTGAGATCACGGGCTCCATCCCGGCTCGGGGTCACCGGAAGCGCGGGCGGCAGGGTGTCCGCCGGGCCCAGTCAGCCGCACAGCCAGGTCGCGTCCGCACCGTCAGCCCGTCTATCTCGAGGGATGCCGAGATCGTGTGCGTCCCCCGGCACCTCTGGGCCCTCGTGCACCTGAGCGACTACGCGACCTGGGCACTTCCCTTGTTCCTCCGGGCTCACCCGGGTTCTGGGTAAGAACCGGCCGGCCTTTCCTCGCGGCCTATTCTTTCATATAAGTGTCCCAGAATCGCTCTCGCAGCTCCATCTTCTTGATCTTCCCGACGCTTGTTCGCGGGATGTGGGATGCGACAAAGATCCGCTCCGGAACCTGCCATTTTGCGAAACGGGAGGCGAGGTGTCCCCGCAGCTCTTGTTCGGTCACCGTCACGCCTTCGTAAAGGACGACCACGCCGACTGCTCGTTCCTGCCATCGCCGGTGTGGCACCCCGACGACAGCCGCCTCCCGCACCGCCGGATGGCCGAGCAGCGCGTTCTCCAGGTCGATGGATGATATCCACTCGCCGCCACTTTTGATGACGTCCTTGATTCGATCGGTGAGTTTGAGGTAGCCGTTGGCGTCGATTGTTCCGACGTCGCCGCTCCTCCAGTACCCGTCGGAGGTGAAGCGGTCCTCCGAGTCGGGCATCGCGTGGTAGCGGGCGGTGATCCAGGGGCCTCGTAGGCAGATTTCTCCGACACTGGCTCCGTCGTGGGGTTGCGGCTGACCGTTTTCGTCGAGAAGGACCAGGTCTACGCCGGTGACCGGGAGCCCCTGCTTGCGTTTGAGCTCCCAGAGTTCCGACTCACCGAGCGTGTCCGACAGGTGTGGTTTCCGCCGGTTGACCGCGACGACGGGGCTGGTCTCGGTGGCACCGTAGGCGTGGATGACCTCTGCCCCGGTCTCCTCGGACAGCCCTCGCATCAGCTCGAGGGGTGGCTCGCTGGAGCCGGAGAGAAGGCGCGCGCCGCGCAGGTCAAGGGTGATGTTGTTCTTGCGGATGTAGTCGAGTATGGGCTCGAAGATGATGGGGGCGCCGTTTGCCACGCTCACGTGGAACTTGGAGAAGGCCTCGACCAAAAGCCCGGCGTCGTCTGCCCGATACCGGCCCGGAAGGACGATTTTGCTGCCAGCGAGGGTTGCGGCTTGGGGGAGACCCCAGCACTGGGCGTGGAACATGGGGGTGATGAGCATGGTGGTGTCGGCCAGCCCCATGTTCAGGGCAGCCGCCTCCGCCATGGCATGGAGATAAATGGCGCGGTGGGAGTAGTAGACACCTTTCGGTCGACCTGTCGTCCCCGTCGTGTAGCAGGCGCTGTAGGCGGACCGTTCGTCGATCTCCGCCCACTCCATGGCGGCGTCCTGCTTGTCGAGCAGCTCTTCGTACTGATGCAGCGGTGCGAGGCTGGTGTCGATTCCGGTGTCGGCGGGTGCTCGATCGCTGAGCAGGATCCAGCCCTTGATCTGGGGATTAGTCGCCGGCGAGTGGCAGCAGACTCGAGTCGACAGCGATCCACTCGGCCTCACTGTGGCGGACAACATAGGATAGGTCCTCCTCGCCCAGACGCAGGTTCAGCTGCAACATCACCGCAGCGATGCCTGGTATCGCCCAGTAGAGCTCGAAGTGCCGTCGGCTGTTCCAGTCGAGCACTCCGACCGTATCGCCGGCGCCGATACCGAGCCGAGTCAGCGCCTGCGCCGCGCGGCACACCCGCTCGTAGCATTCGGCGAAGGCGTAGCTCTGCCACTCGCCGCGGTCGCGGTAAACGACGGACTGGTCGCCAAAGGTGCGTGCGGCGTGCCTGATGAGTGTGGTGGTGTTGAGCTGGTGGTCGTCACCCGTTGTCGAGGGGCGGCCAACCAGGCGGCTGCGTGACATGGCGTCCTTATCGGAAGGCGGGAGCGCTGCGGGCAGCGCGGGCATTGGTTCGGGGTGCCGTCGCGGCGGGCCTGCTGGGCGCCGGAAGCGTCTTCCTCGGCACCACCCAGCGTGCGGCGCGAACCCGACCTGCCCACCGCGCGGCTCGACGGCCCCGACCGCGACGTGCGGCTGCTGACCGACCACCGCGACGGCCTCGTCGCCGAACTCACCCGGGTGATCAACCGGCTGCGCTGGCACCCATACGAGCTCGACCCCGTATGGGACCCCACCCCGCGCTCGCTCGACCGGCGCAGCGCCTACGACAAGCTCCAGCAGCGCCGTGCCGGCACCGACGACAACCAGCTCGTCGTCCGACTCGCGCTCAAGCTCGTTGCGCAGCTGCGACGGCTCACCGCCGATATCGACGAGCTGACCCGCGAGCTCCACAGCCAGGTCGAAGCTATGGCCCCCGCCCTGCTGGCCATACCCGGCTGCGCGCATCTGACGGCGGCAAAGATCATCGGCGAGACCGCCGGTGTCGACCGGTTCGCCTCCAAGGACGCCTACGCAAGACAACGGCACCGCGCCCTTGCCGGTGTGGTCGTCGAACCGGGCTCGGCATCGAGTCTCCCGCACCGGCAACCGGCAGCTCAACGCCGCGCTGCACCGCATCGCGATGACTCAGGCCCGCTGCCACCCCGACGCCAGAGCCATGCTCGCCCGCCGCAAGGTCGCTGGCGACGGTGGGTGGAAGCCCTCCGGATCCTCAAGCGTCGACTCTCCGACGTCATTTACCGAGCGTTACAGGCAGACGCCCGGGTCAGTCCCGCCCGACTCGCCGCTTGATGCGATGAAAGGGCGGGGCCTCCGCCCTTCGTGGTCCCGAGCGGATGCTCGGGGGTGCTCAGCAACGACACGTTGAGGGAGGCCCCGGTGAACGCAGACTACGACGGATGCCAATACGTGGGGATCGACCTGCACCGCCGCCGCAGTGTCATCGTGCGGATGTCCGGTCAGGGGGAGCGACTGGACACGGTCCGTATCGACAACGACCCGGTCGCGCTCGGGTTGGAACTGGCCAAGGCCGGCCCGGATCCGGAGGTGGTGCTGGAGGCCACCTACGGCTGGTAATGGGCGGTCGACGCGCTTGAGACGTCCGGTGCCCGGGTACATCTGGCGCATCCCCTGGGAGTGAAGGGGTTCGCGTACCGGCGGGTGAAGAACGACGCGCGGGACGCTGCGGACCTGGCGGATCTGCTGCGGATGGGCAGGCTGCCTGAGGCGTACATCGCCACGCCGGCCGAGCGGGAGCTGCGTGAGCTGGTGCGCTATCGCGCCAAGCTGGTCGCGCTGCGTAGCGGGTTGAAGGCCCAGGTGCATGCCACGTTGGCCAAGCAGGGGCATCTGCCCCAAGCCTCGGACCTGTTCGGCGCCGCCGGGATGACCTGGCTGCGCGAAGCGCCGCTCGAGCTGGTGTTCCGGCAGCGGATCGACTCGTTGCTGGAACTGATCGACGCCTATGACGGCGAGATCGACCTGTTCCGGAGGATGATCGCGAACCGGCTGGCCGGGCACCGCGGCTACCGAGTGATCCAGCAGTTGAGCGGGGTGGGCCCGACCTTCGCCGCCGTCTTCGTCGCCGAGATCGGCGACATCGGCCGCTTCTCCCGCCCGGAGAAGCTGTGCTGCTGGGCCGGGCTGACCCCGCGGCACCGCGAGTCCGACACCACCGTGCGCCGTGGCCCGATCACCAAACAGGGCTCCAAGCTGGTGCGCTGGGCCGCGATCGAAGCGGTCCAGCACGTCCGCTCCGGCACCAAGCTCGCGGCCGACCGCTCCCGGCTCATCACCACCCGCGGCCGCAACGTCGGCGTCGTTGCGGCCGCGCGCCGACTGCTCACCCTGGTCTACTATGGGCTGCGCGACGGCGAGATCCGCGCGCTCGCCCGCGGAGCCGCGTGAGCAGGTTCGGGCCCGGCAGGACGCGTGGTCGTGCTCTGTCATGACCCCCACCAGCTCTTCGGCGTGGTCGCCAGCTTGATTGACCCCGCCCTGTCGGAGCCGCACCGCTTCATGCCGCCGCCCGCGCAGCGAAGGGATGACCGGCAGCCCCCCATCAGGGGCTCCGCCTCGCGCTGATCTTCGGCATACGGGAAGCAGGAAACCAACAACCCCGAAACCGACGCTGCCGTCCCCCCGCCACGGCGGCCAGTGTCGCGCCATCCTCGCCGGCATCCAGGCCGTTCGTCCTCGCTCCGCTGCGGGCGCTCCGCCTGGACCCCGGCTCCGGTGACGCACGCCCAACCCCGCCGGGAGCCCCGCCAAGAAACGCACATCACGGACCTCCGACGGACTTGACCGGCCCCGCCCTTTCAGGGATGACAGAGGAGCTAGAGACAGTCCCGCGACCCCCCACAGCGAGGCGGCGACCTGCGACCCAGTGGTCAGCGAGCAGCTCCTGGGCAGGGTACCCGGGCCCATCGACCGCGCGAAGCAGAGCGCCGCGCGGCTGGTGACGGGTGGGGGCAGGCCTGCCTGGTCGGACCGGGGCTGGCTCGTCGAGCCGGCGGTCTTCGCCGACGTCGACATCGGCGACTCGCTCGCGCGGGAGAAGGTCTTCGGTCCGGTCCTCGCCGTGATCCCCTACGACGACGAGGACGACGCCGTAGCGATCGCGAACGACAGCAACTACGGGCTCGCGGGTTCGGTGTTGACAGTGGCCGAGCAGCGGGGCCTCGACGTCGCCCGGCGGATCCGCACGGGCACGATCGGGGTCAACTACTACGACCTCGACCTGGCCCCGTTCGGAGGGATGAAGGACAGCGGTATCGGGCGCGAGGTCCGCCCCGAAGCACTCGACAACTACCTCGAGTACCAGTTGGTCTACGGCGGCGCGGCCCTGCTCGAGGCCCGACGCCCAGGGGGTGGCGGATGCCTGCCGTTCGCATGACACCGCGTCCCCCTGGGCCGGCCCCGATGTCAGGAGACGGTCACCGTGCTCGGGTCTGCGGTGGAGGAGAGCGTCAGGGTGACGCGGCCGTTCGCATCGGCCCGGACCTCCTGGTCGGCGTTCCTGCCGGCCTGCTCGACACGAACCCGGTACGTCTCGCCCGGAGCGAAGGTCGGCGGGGTGGTGATCGTCGTCCGGCCCGGGCCGGCGACGACCATCCGCCGGCCCAGGGCGTCGACCTCGGTCAGCTCGAGGAACGCGTCCTGCTGGCGGGCGGCGGCGAAGTGGTAGCCCCAGACGGAGAAGTCCGGCAAGGCGCTGCGGTAAGAGAACACGTCGGGCGCGGCGACCGGGGCGGCGAAGGTGCTGTTGGCCTGGGGGACGACGTGCTGGGCGAACATGTCGGCGTTGTTCGCACCGTGGGTTCCCGCGGTGCGCTTGGTGGTGAACGGGATATTCTTCGCCGCCAGGTCGGCCACGGCGATGTCCCGGCTGTGCGCGAGCACAGTCTCGACGAAGACGCCGGACGGGGTCGATACCGGGGAGAACCTGCCCTGGCAGTACTTCTGGGTGAGCTCCACCGGGTTCAGGCAGCCGCTGCCGCTCGTCAGCAGGAAGGACATGGGCACGCCCCGCAGGTTGGTGGCGATGTCCTTCGGGTTGAACTGGGCCCACCACACCGGATCGGTGAGGTGGGTGCCGTAGCCCTGGTCGCGGTAGTAGCCGAGGGGTTCGGTGATGGTGGTGTTCAGGTCCGGCTCGGTGACGTCGTAGGCACCGCTGATGTAGCCGATGAAGGAGTAGTCATCAGGGTGGATCATGCCCTGCAGCGCCGCTGCGATCCCGCCCATGGAGAAGCCCATGACGCCGCGGCCCGAGCGATCTGACCGGAAGCCGAACAGCGCCTCAGCCAGCGGGTAGAGCTCGCGGTGAAGGAAGGAGTCCGCCGGCAGCGTCTTGGCCGTCACCGGCTTCACGTTGGGCAGGAGGTCGTTGCGCCCGTCGATCCACAGGCACGTCTGGCAGACGGAGTACTCCGGGCTGGTGTCCGGCGAGACGATCGCGAACCGCATCGCGCCGAGCTGCGACGGAATGTCGGACAGGTTGTCCTGCACGTAGCCACCACCGCACCCGAGCATGCGCGCGACTGTGTCGGCCCCGAGCACGGGGTCCAGCGCACAGTTGTCGAGCGGCGAGAGCACCGTTCCATGCAGGGCGTAGACCACGGGTGTCGCCGCCCCGTCGCGCCGGTAGCCGTCCGGGAGGTAGACGGTGTTGACCATCCGCCGCTTCAGGAGCGGGCTGTCGAAGGACAGGTGAAGGATCTGCGGCTGCGCCGGGTCGATCGGCTCGACCGTCACGTTCCACCCCGAGTAGGGCGCGGGGAGAGCTCCCGGGGGCACCCCCTCGTCCTCCGCTGCCGACGCCTGCCCCACTCCCACGAGGCTGACCACAGCGAGCAGCAGTGCCGAAGCCGCGATCACCGCGCGCCTGCCCCACCAGCCGGACGTTCTCCTCATCGAGTTCCGGTCTCCTTCCGCCCGCCTTCAGGTGGGCATAGTTGCTTGCTTGGTCAGTAACGATTTACCGCCGCACGAGGTGACGCGCGATTCAGGCACAATCTTGACTTACCGATTAGTTATCCCGCATGCTCGGGGAGACGACGGGAGACTCGCGGTGCGTGCAGTTCAGGTTGTGGGGTTCCACGGGCCGGCGGCCGTCCGCTGCCGCGATGTCGCCGATCCGGCCGCCGGGCCGGAGGACGTGGTGATCGAGGTGCGGGCGGCGGGGGTGGCGTTCCCCGATGTGCTGCACACGCGCGGGCTCTACCAGCATCGGGTCGAGCCGCCGTTCACGCTCGGCGGCGAGTGCGCCGGGATCGTCCGCAGCGCCCCTCCGTCGTCCGGGCTGGAACCGGGGGACCGGGTGGTCGCGCTGATGCGGATCGGGGCGTTCGCCGAGTTGGTGGCCGTCCCGGCGCACCTGGTCCTGTCGCTGCCGGACGTGCTGGGCTTCGCCGAAGGCGCCTGTCTGCCCACCAACTACCTCACTGCGCACTTCGCGCTGCACGAGCGCGGTGGGCTGCAGCCCGGCGAGACCGTGCTGGTGCACGGTGCGAGCGGCGGGGTGGGCAGCGCGACGGTGCAGCTGGCGGCCGCGCACGGGGCCCGGGTCATCGCCGTTACCTCCACGCCGGAGAAGGGTGAGCTCGCCCGCAAGCTCGGGGCGGACCAGGTGGTCGACGCCGCCGACTTCCGGTCCCAGGTCGCCGAGCTCACGAGCGGCCGCGGGGTCGACGTGCTGGTCGACCCGGTCGGCGGCAATCGCTTCACCGACTCCCTGCGCTGCCTGCACCCCCGGGGCGGCCGACTGCTCGTCGTCGGGTTCACCGCGGGGCAGATCCCGACGGTGAAGGTCAACCGGCTCCTGCTGACCAACACCGACGTCCGCGGGGTCGGGTGGGGCGGCCCCGCGTTCACGGTGCCCGGTTTCGTCGCCGGCCAGTGGGCCGACCTCGTGCCCCAGATCCGGCGGGGCGCGGTGGCTCCCGTGGTGGGCGGGATGTTCCCACTGCAGCAGGCGGCCGATGCCCTGGCCGTCGTCGACGAACGGCGGGCACTCGGCAAGGTCGTCGTCCAACCCTGACATCGGAGGCACACCATGCGCTTCGGCGTGTCCGTCGCTTACTGGCCCTGGTTCACCTACGACGAGCAGGTCGCGCTGGCGCGCTCGGCGGACGGGCTCGGGTTCGACTCGGTGTGGGTCGCCGAGGGGTACGGGCAGGAGGCGGTCGCACTCCTGGGCGCGCTCTCCGCGGTGACCGAGCAGATCCGGCTCGGCACCGGGATCCTGCAGATCCCGGCCCGGCAGCCGGCGGCAGCGGCCACCGCCGCCGCAACCCTCGACCGGATCTCGGGCGGGCGCGTCCTGCTGGGCCTCGGGCTGTCCGGGCCCCAGGTGTCCGAGGGCTGGTACGGGGTCCCGTTCACCGCACCCTTGCGGCGTACCCGCGAGTACGTCGAGATCATCCGGCTGGCGTGCAGCGGAGATCGGCTGTCCTACCAGGGCCGCGAGTGGACGATCCCGACCAGGGGAGGTCTCGGGCTCGGCAAGGAGCTCAAGATGCTCGGCGGCGGTCCCGTCCAGCAGCGGATCCCGATCTACCTGGGAGTGAGCGGGCCCCGCACCGTGGAACAGTGCGGCGAGATCGCCGACGGATGGCTGCCGTTCCTGTTCAGCCCGGACCACGCCGACATGCTCGTCGAGCCCCTGCTGCGGGGGCTGGCCAAGGCCGGGCGGAACCGGGCCGAGATGACAATCGCCCCCACCGTGCCGGCGGCGCTCCACGCCGACCTAGACGTCGCACACGACCTGGTCCGGCCCATGATCGCGCTCTACCTGGGCGGCATGGGCGCCAAGGACAAGAACTTCTACACCGAGCTCGCCGTGCGCTACGGCCACGCCGCCAGTGCCCTCGCCTGCCAGGAGCGGTTCCTGGCCGGCGACCGGACGGGCGCCGAGGCCGCCCTGACTCCCGAGCTGATCGACCTGGTGTCGCTCGCGGCCACCCCAGCGACGCTGGAGAAGAAGCTCGCCGCATACGAGTCCGCAGGAGTCGACACCATGATCGTGGCGCCGTTCGGCGACCGGGCCGCCCTGCTCGAGGCACTGGCGAGCACGCGATGAGTCCCGCCGCGTCGGAGGGCGCTCTCTACGCCGACCTGATCGTGGAGGCCTTCGAGCGTCACGGCGACCGGGAGGCCTTCGTCCACGGGGACCGCCGGCTGACCTACGCCGAGGCGAAGGACTTCACCGCCCGCCTCGTGCAGGTGCTGGCCCGGCACGGGGTCGGACGGGGCTCGGCGGTCGCGGCGCTCAGCCCGAACGCGCCCGAGGCCTGGCTGCTCCAGGCCGCCGCGTACCTGGTGGGGGCCTCGTTCAGCGGGCTGCACCCGTTGGGTTCAGTCGACGACCACGTCCGACTCTGCGACGACGCCGGGGTGGCGCTGCTCCTCGTCCACCCGCGCTTCGCCGAGGTCGGGGCCGCGGTCAGCGAGCGCGCGCCGAGCGTGCACACGGTGCTGACCATCGGTCCCTCGGAGCTCGGCCGCGACGTCCGGGAGGCCTGTGCTGCCGAGAGCGGCGGGCGCCTGGTCCGGGACCCGGCGATCGAGCCCGAGGACACCGCGTGGCTGCAGTACACCGGCGGCACCACGGGGCGACCCAAGGGCGTCATGCTCCCGCAGCGGGCCCTCACCCAGCAGGCGTTGTCCTGGCTGGCCTCGTACGGCGTGCCCGAGCAGCCGCGCTACCTCGCCGCGGCGCCGATCACCCACGCCGCGGTGCTCCCGCTGCTGCCGACCCTGTTGCGCGGCGGGTGCGTGGTGCTGCACGAGGCCTTCGACCCCGAGGCCTTCCTGCGGACGGTGCAGGACGAGCACATCAGCTACGCCTTCGGCGTGCCGACGATGCTCGGTGCCCTCGTGGAGACCGCCCGGCACGGCACGTACGACCTCGGCGCGCTGCGCACCTTCGCCTACGGGGCGGCGCCCGCCTCCCCGGCCCTCGTCCAGGAGGCCCAGGAGGTCTTCGGCCCCGTGCTGCTGCAGGGGTACGGGCAGACCGAGTCGGGCGGTTTCATCTCCTCGCTGCGGCCCGACGAGCACATTCCCGGTCAACTGACCTCCTGCGGGCGCCCTGCGGTCGGGGTCCGGCTGCAGCTGCACGATGCCGAGGGCCGGGAGGTGCCGTCCGGCGAGCCGGGCGAGATCGTCCTGCGGTCCCGGGCGGTGATGACCGGGTACCTGCACCTGCCCGAGGAGACGGCGCAGGCCCTGCGGGGCGGCTGGCTGCACACCGGGGACATCGGGCGGTTCGACGAGCGCGGCTTCCTGCACATCGTCGACCGGGCGAAGGACATGGTGATCACCGGCGGCTTCAACGTCTACCCCCGCGAGGTCGAGGACGTCCTCACCGGGCATCCCGGCGTCGCCGGCGCCGCGGTGGTCGGGGTACCGGACGACCGCTGGGGCGAGGCGGTGCGTGCCTACGTCGTGCTGCGCCGGGAGGCGACCGCGACGGCGGACGAGCTGATCGCCCTCGTCCGGCGGCAGAAGGGGCCGGTCCACGCGCCCAAGTCCGTCGTCTTCGTCCCGGAGCTCCCGACGACGGCGGTCGGGAAGATCGACAAGAAGGTCCTGCGCGACCTGACCTGGGCCGGTCGGGACCGCCAGGTCAACTGAGCCCCCACCGACGAGAGGAACCACACCCATGGCCGACGAGCCGCTCACCGCATTCCTGGACGCGGTGCACAGCACAGACCCGGAGCGGATGCGGGAGGTGCTGGCCGCGGACGCGGTGCTGCACAGCCCGATCCTCGCCGACCCGATCGTCGGGGCGGGGCCCGTCGCCGGAGTGCTCGGGCTGATCGGCGGCATCGTCGACGACCTGGCCTTCGGCGAGGTCCTGGTCGGCGAGAACCACTCCGCGGTGCATCTCACCGGGAAGGTCGGCACCCAGCCGATCGAGGCCATCGACTACGTGGCGTTCGACGAGGCGGGTCGGGTCCGCTCCGTGACCGTCCTGGCCCGCCCGCTCGACGGCGTGGTCGCCCTGCAGAACCGCCTCGCCCCGACGCTCGGCACGCCGGCGCTGCCCCTGGTGGCCGCGGCATGAGGGACGTCGTCATCGCCGGGGTGGGCATGACCCGTTTCGGGCGCTTCCTCGACCGCACCTTCGCCTCGCTCGTCACCGAGGCCACCGGCGCGGCCCTCGCCGACGCCGGTGCCACCCCGGACGCTGCGCGGATCGTCTACTACAGCAACAGCGGCGCCGGGCTCATCCACGGCCAGGAGTCGGTCCGCGGGCAGCACGCCGTGCGCGGCAGCGGCCTGGAAGGCATCCCGCTGATCAATGTCGAGAACGCCTGCGCGTCCGGGTCCACGGCCGTCAACCAGGCGTGGCTGGCCGTCGCGGCGGGCCAGGTCGACGTCGCCGTCGCGATCGGCGCCGAGAAGCTCAACCACGTGGACAAGAGCCGGGCGTTCGCGGTGATGACCGCGGCCCTGGACCAGGACCGGCTCGACGAGATCAAGGCCGACCTCGGCGATGCCGGCACCGGCTCGGTGTTCATGGACATCTACGCCCGCTTCGCGCGCTGGTACCGCGAGCGGACCGACGCCACGCAGGCGGACTTCGCCCAGGTAGCGGTGAAGAACCACGCCCACGGCGCGCTGAACCCGAAGGCGCAGTACGGCGGCGTCCTCACCGTCGAGGAGGTGCTGGGCGCCCGCGCGATCAGCGGTGACCTGACGCTGCCGATGTGCGCGCCGATGTCCGACGGCGCCGCCGCCGCGGTGATCACCACGCCCGAGATCGCCGCCCGCTGGGGCGCGGAGCCGGTGCGGCTGCTGGCCACGGTGATCGGGGCGGCCCGCCCCGGCGTCTACGGCGAGCTCGTGCCGGACACCGCCCGCCGCGCCTACGCGATGGCCGGGCTGGGGCCCGAGGACCTCGACGTGGTGGAGTGCCACGACGCCGCCTCCCCCGCCGAGCTGATCGTCATGGAGGAGCTCGGGCTCTGCAAGCCGGGCGAGGCCCCGGCCCTGCTGCGCGACGGGACCACGACCCTCGGGGGCGCCCTGCCGATCAACCCCAGCGGGGGCCTCGGCAGCAAGGGGCATCCGGTCGGCGCGACCGGGCTCGGCCAGCTCGTGGAGCTCGTCGACCAGGTCCGCGGGCGGTGCGGGGCGCGGCAGGTCGAGGGAGCGCGCATCGGGCTCGCGGAGAACGCCGGGGGCTACATCGGTCCCGACGCCGCCGCCGCCTCGGTGACGATCGTGGGAGCGGCGTGAGCGTGCTGAGGGTCGAGCGGTCCGGGCCCGTCGCCCGGATCGTCCTCGCCCGCCCCGAGCGGCACAACGCGCAGGGTCCGCAGCTCTGGGCGGAGCTGCACGCCGCCGGTGCCCAGCTGTCCGCCGACCAAGACGTCCGGGCGGCCGTCCTCCTGGGCGAGGGGCCGTCGTTCAGCTCCGGGCTGGACCTGGCGGAGCTCGAACCCGGAGGGTTCCTGCACCGGGTCGCCGGAGCCGCCGACGCGGCGGCGCAGGCGTTGATCGCCGAGGCACAGCACGCCTTCGGGTGGATCGCAGAGGCACCGTTCCCGGTGGTCGCCGCCGTGCACGGGGTCGCGATCGGGGCCGGCCTGCAGCTCGCCCTGGCCTGTGACGTCCGCTTCGTGGCGGACGACGCGACGCTCGCCGTCGCCGAGGTCGGCCTCGGCGTGGTCCCGGACCTCGGGGCGACGGCCGACCTGCCGCGCCTGCTCGGGCTCGAGAAGGCCCTGGACCTGATCCTCACCGCCCGTGCCTTCACCGGCAAGGAGGCCGAGGAGCTCGGGCTGGCACTGCGGGCGGTGCCGGCCGAGGCGGTCGGGCCGGAGGCGACGGCCTACGCCGAGGCCCTGGCCCGCGCCCCGCGCACCGCGCTCGCGTGGGCGAAGGCCGCGACCCGGGAGCCGGACCGGGAGCGGAGCCTGCACCTGGCCGCCCTCGGCCAGCTGGGCTGCGTCCGCGCCAAGCTGGGGGTGTAGGCCGGCCTGCGGCCGCGGTGCCCTTCCCGCCGTGCGTGGGAGGGCACCGCGCCGCGGGTCAGCGGGGGTCGACGAAGAGGTCCAGCTCGAGCTCGTCCCCGTTGCTGTAGGGCGAGAGGTCGGTGATCCCGGCCTCGGCCAGGACGTCGACGTCGATGAACGTCTCGCCGGTCCGCTCCGCCGGCAGGCCGAGGACCGCGAGCGCGGCGTCGGCCATGATCTCCGGCGAGCGGGCCCGGGAGCCCGCCTCCTCGCCGCCGAGCAGGTTGACCACGGCGGCGGTGGCGATCGTGGTCTGCGGCCACAGGCAGTTCGCGGCGATGCCCTCGTCGGCGAACTCGGCCGCCCAGCCCAGCGTCAGCAGCGTCATGCCGTACTTGGACAGCATGTACGCGGGGAACTTGCCGAGCCAGTGCGGCGCGAGGTTGAGCGGCGGGGACAGGGTCAGCACGCGCGGCCGGTCGGACTTGCGCAGGTGCGGCACTGCGGCGCGGGTCAGCAGGAACGTCCCCCGCGAGTTGATCTGCTGCATGAGGTCGAACCGCTTGACCGGGAGCTCCTCGGTCCCCGACAGGTTCAGCGCGCTGGCGTTGTTCACGACGACGTCGACCCCGCCGAAGCGCTCGACGGCCGTGGCCACCGCCCGCTCGACGTCCTCCTCGACGCGGACGTCCCCGACCACCGCGACCGCCTGGCCGCCGGCCGCTTCGATCTCGGCCACGGCGGTGTGCACCGTGCCGGGCAGCCGGGGATCGGGCTGGTCGGTCTTGGCGAGCAGGACGGCGTTCGCACCCTGGCGGGCGGCCGCCACGGCGATGGCGAGGCCGATTCCCCGGCTGCCGCCGGACATGACGATCGTGCGGCCCGACAGGGCTGGTTTCACGGGTGTCTCCTGGAGGGATGGGTGCAGGTCGTGCGGGGCGCGCCGACAGCGGTCAACGGGTGAACAGGGCCCCGAGGACCCGCTCGATCTGCTGGGACAGCTCGGCAGGCTCGACCGGGCCCGCGGGGTCGTACCAACGGTAGAGGGTCGCGAGCATCGACAGCACGAGGTTGGCGGCGATCGTGGTGTCGATGGCGCTGTCCGGCGGGACGCAGTCGTCGAGCAGCACGCGGAAGTCCTTGGTGCGCTCGTGCGCCCAGGCGCGGAACGTGGCCCGTCCGTGCTCGGACAGCTCGACCTCCTCGCTGAACACGATGGCGTAGAAGGTCCGGTTGGCCGCCGCGGCCTCGATGTGCACGGCGATCATCCGGCGGAGCCGGGCCTCTGGCGACGCGGTGCTGTGCAGGACCTCGTCCAGGCCTGCGCCGAGGACCGTGGTGATCTCCTCGACCATCAGGTCGAGGAGCTGCTGCTTGCTCTTGGTGTACCTGTAGACCGTGGGCCGGGAGATCCCCGCGGCCTCGGCGATGTCGTCGATCGTCGCGTTCCGGTAGCCTTTGCGGCGGAACACCTCGGCCGCCGCCGCGACGAGTGCGGTGGTGTCGGTCGCCCGTTCCCGTGCCATAGCGCTAATACTGCCCGGTGAGTCTCGCCACGTTCGCGGCCACCGTCTTCTCGGCCACGCCCGCCTCGCGCAGCACCTCGGCGGTGTGCTCGCCGAGGGCGGGGACGGCGCTGCGCGGTCCGGGCGCCGACCCGTCGACGACGAGGGGCTGGCGCAGGTGGCGCAGGCCGCCGACCTCCTGCAGCAGCCCGCGGGCCTGAACGTGGGGGTCCGTGACGAGATCGGCGAGACCCTGCACCGCGGCGTAGGCGATCCCGGCCGCGGGCAGGACCTCCTCCCAGTGCGCCAGCGGCTCGGCCGCGATCCGCTCCGCGAGCAGCGCGCGGATCTCGTCGCGGCGGGCGATCCGCTCCGGGGCGCGGACCCCGCCGAGCGATCCGAGACCGAGGACGCCGCACAGCGCCTGCCAGAAGTGGTCCTCGAAGGCGATGGACAGCGAGATCCAGCGGCCGTCGGCGGTCGCGAACAACCCGTAGCCGGGGTCTCCGCCGAGGCCGTCCGGGGCCATCCCGTTCGCGACCGGCACGAGCCGGGTCGCCACGAACGACAGGAGCGCGTCGAACATCCCGACGTCGTAGTGCCCGCCCCTGCCGCTGTGCACGCGCCCGGCGAGCCCGGTCAGCGCGGCGACCGCGGAGAACAGGCCCGCGGCCACGTCGGCCAGTGCGACCCGGGGGACCACCGGGGCGTCCGGGTCGAGCAGGCCCGCCACCGCCTGGAACGACAGGTCGTGCACCGGCCGGTCCCGGTAGGGCCCGTGCTGCCCGAAGCCCGACACCGAGACGACGACCAGGCCCGGGTTCCGCTCGGCCAGCTCCGCCGGGTCGAGGCCCAGCCGGGTGAGCACACCGGGCCGGAACCCCTCCAGGAGCACGTCCGCCCCCTCGACCAGGGCCCGGCAGGCGTCGAACCCCTCCGTGGTCTTGAGGTCCAGCGCGACGGACCGCTTGCCGCGGTTGAGCGCGGCGTGGTGCCCGGGGAAGATCCGCGAGGGATCCCCGCCCTGCGGGCGCTCGACCTGCACGACGTCGGCGCCGAGGTCGCCGAGGATCAGCGTCGCGAACGGGCCCGGGTACTGCTCCGCGAGGCTGACGACGCGGTAGCCGGCCAGCGGGAGGCCGCTCACGGCGTGATCGCGTAGCCGCCGTTGACCGGGTAGGTCTGCCCGGTCACCCAGGCGGCCGCGTCGGAGGCGAGGAACAGCACGGCGTTGGCCGCGTCGGAGGGCTCGCCGAACCGGCGGATCACGTAGCTGCGCAGCATGGCGCGGGCCAGCTGCGGGTCGGCGATCACCGAGGCCACGCCGGGGGTGTTGATGGTGGACAGCGACACGCAGTTGACGGTGATGCCGTGCCGCCCCACGGACTTGGCCAGCCCGCGGGAGAAGCCGGCCGCACCGGCCTTCGCCCCGCCATAGACGGCGAGGTGGGGTTCACCGGTCCGGCCGGCGTCGGAGATGACGGAGACGATGCGGCCGTAGCCGCGCTCGACCATCCCGGGCAGCGCGGCGCGGCACGAGTTGAGGACGCCGAAGAAGTTGGTGGCGATCCAGGGCTCCCAGTCCTTGGGTCCGGTCTCCCAGAACGGCGGGTTGTGCGCCAGGGGGTCGTCGGCCGGTCCGGCGTTGCCGGCGTTGTTGACGAGCACGTCGACCGGCCCGAGCTCGGCGCTGCCGCGGGCGACCATCTCGGTGACCTCGTCGAGGTCGGTGACGTCGCAGCGCAGCCCGATCGCCTGGCCGCCGGCCTCGGTGATCTCCGCGGCGACCGCCTCGGCGCGGTCGAGGTGGAAGTCGTTCACCACGACGGCACCGCCGTGCCCGGCGATGTGCAGGGCGACCTGCCGCCCGACGCCCTGGCCTGCGCCGGTCACCAGCGCCACGCGCCCGGTCATGTCCAACACGTTCATTCGGGCTCTCTCCTATCGGCCGGGGAATTCGGGGGTGCGCTTCTCGGCGAAGGCGGTGATGCCCTCGCGCCAGTCCGCGCTGCGCTCGTGCAGGGCCGAGAGCTCGAGCTCGCGGGTGACGGCGACCGGCAGCGGGGTGTCCTGCGCCGCGTTGGCCAGGGTCTTCATCGCTGCGAGGCCGACCGGGCTGCGGCCGGCGATCACCGCGCAGAGCGCGTCGACGGCGGGAACCAGCTCGTCCGGCTCCACGACGTCGGCCAGCAGGTCGGTGCCGAGGAAGCGCTCGGCGGGATGGAGCTCGCCGGTGAACATGAGGTGCTTCGCCGTGGCGAGGCCCAGCCTGCGGACGAGCCGGACCGAGGCGCCGCCGCCGGGGATCTGCCCGTAGACGGCGTGGCCGTCGCCGATCTTCGCGGTGCGGGAGGCGACGGCGAGGTCGCAGGCCAGGACCAGCTCGAGGCCGCCGCCGACGGTCACGCCGTTGACCGCCGCGATCACCGGCTTGCGGAACGACTCGATCCGGTCGAAGACGAGGCGCCCGCGGCGCAGGAACTCGTTGGCCGCGCTGGCGGCGCCGGGCGGGACGGGGGCCTCGGCGAGGGACCGGGCGTAGGCGAGGTCGGCGCCGGCGCAGAAGGCCTTGCCCTCGGCGGCGAGCACGACCACCCGCACCTCGGGATCGGCGTCGGCGGCGTCGAGACCGGCGGTGAGCCCGTCGAGCACGTCCTGGTTGAGACCGTTGAACACCTCGGGCCGGTTGAGCCGCAGCCACAGCGCAGGGCCGCGGCGCTCCTGCAGCACCGCGCTGGTCAGGGTCGAAGTCATCGATCGTGCCTTCCGTCGGGGTGACTCCGGACCGAGGCTTGCATAATACTAACTGACAAGTCAAGATTGTGGCCCACACCGTCCCGAGGCGCCCGCCGCCCCCGGCGCAGCGCGGAGAGGGGAGAGCAACGTGGCTCCCGTTCCCGGTTCGTCAGCCCTCCCGCCGTTCGCGGTGGGACCCTCCTACACCGACGTGATCGTCGAGGCCCTGACGCGCTATCCGACGCGCGAGGCGTTCGTCCACGGCGACCGGCGGATGACCTACGCCGAGCTCGCCGACCTCGTCGGGCGCGTCGGGCAGGTGCTCGTCGACCACGGCGTCGGCCCGGGCGTCGGGGTCGCCGTCCTCGCCCCCAACGCGCCCGAGGTGTTCGTGGTGCAGGCGGCGGCCTTCCTCGCCGGCGCCCGCTACTCCGGGCTGCACCCGCTGGCCTCCGTCGACGACCACGTCGGTCTCTGCGAGGACGCGGAGATCGAGATGCTCGTCGTGCATCCCGCGTTCGCCGCGACGGCCGCGGAGGTGGCGAGCCGGGCAGGCTCGGTCAAGCACGTGCTCGGCATCGGGCCGTCCGAGGTCGGGCCGGACCTGCTCGCGCTCTGTGCGGCCACCGGGGCGCGCCGGCTGCGCGCGGCCGGGGTCGACGACGAGGCCACCACGTGGCTGCAGTACACGGGCGGGACGACGGGCCGGCCGAAGGGCGCGATGCTCTCGCACCGCGCCCTGGCCCAGCAGGTGCAGTCGCTCACGATCTCCTGGGGGCTTCCCGAGCGGCCCGTCTACCTGGCGTCCTCCCCGATCACCCACGTGGCGATGCTGCCCGTGGTGCCGGTCCTGGCCCGTGGTGGGACGGTCGTGCTGCAGCAGGGCTTCGACCCCGAGCGCTGGCTCGCGGCGGTCGAGGCCGAGCGGGTCAACTACGCGTTCGTCGTCCCCACGATGCTCTACACGATGCTCGACAAGGCCGATCCGGCCGCCCGGGACACGTCCTCGATCGAGACGCTGTGCTACGGCGCCGCCCCGATGACCCCGGCCCGGCTGGTGGAGGCGCAGGAGGCCTTCGGCCCGGTGATGATGCAGGTCTACGGGCAGACCGAGTGCATCGGCATGAGCACCAGCCTGCGCAAGGACGAGCACGACCCGGTGGGCAGGCCGGATCTGCTCACCTCCTGCGGGCGGGCGGCGGCGGGCGTGCGCGTCGAGATCATCGACGAGGCCGGCACCCCCCTGCCCGACGGCGAGGTCGGCGAGATCGGCGTCCGCACCCGCGCGGTGATGAGCGGGTACTGGAAGCGCGACCAGGAGACCGCCGAGGCGCTGCGCGACGGCTGGCTGCGCACCGGCGACGTGGGCGTTCGCGACGCGGGCGGCTTCTTCCACATCGTCGACCGCAAGAAGGACATGATCGTCACGGGCGGGTTCAACGTGTACCCCCGCGAGATCGAGGACGTCCTCACCGGGCACGAGTCCGTGTCGCAGGCCGCGGTCGTCGGGCTGCCGGACGAGAAGTGGGGCGAGGCGGTCACCGCCTTCGTCGTCCCCCGGCGCGGTGCGGAGATCGACGCGGCCGCGCTCACGGCCCTGGTGAAGGTCCGCAAGGGTGCCCACCAGGCGCCGAAGCGGGTGGAGGTGGTCACCGAGCTCCCAACCACCGGGGTCGGCAAGATCGACAAGAAGGCGCTGCGCGCGACCCACGCCCGCTGACCGCCGGGGACGACTCGTGCTGCACAACGCCTTCGTCCTCGACGAGGACCATCTCGCCTTCCGGGACACCGTGCGGGCCCTCGCCCGCACCGAGCTGCTCGACGGCTACCACGTACGGGCCGCGTCCACGGACTTCCCCCATCGGGAGCTGCGGACGCTCGCCGACGCGGGCCTCATCGACCTGACGCTCGCCGAGGAGCACGGCGGGCAGGGGGCCGACCTGCTGGCGCTGGCGCTGGCCTGCGAGGAGGTCGGCTACGCCGACCCCAACCTGGGCTACGTCCTCTTCGCGACCAACAGCCTGGTCTCGCTGCTGGCCGAGCAGCAGTCGGCGGCGATCCGGCGGTGGGTACGGCCGGTGGCGGTCGGCGAGGCGCTCGGCTGCTGGGCGGTGACCGAGCCGGGCACCGGCTCGGACGCCGCGGCGCTGCGGACCAAGGCGGTCCGGGTCGACGGCGGGTGGGTCCTGACCGGGGAGAAGACCTCGGTCACCCAGGCCCCGCACGCCGACATCGCGGTGGTCCTCGCCCAGACCGATCCGGCCCTCGGGGCGCGGGGGATCGGCTGCTTCCTCGTGGAGTGCGCCGATCCGTCCGTCAGCTCGCAGCGGTTCACCGATCCCGGCTTCAAACCGCTGGGCCGTGGATCGGTGACGATGGACGGCACCGTCGTCCCCGACGATCGCGTGCTCGCCGCTCCCGGCACGGGGTTCGGCCGGATCATGGCCGAGTTCGACCTCAGCCGCACCCTGATCGCGCTGACCTGTATCGGCGCGGCCCAGCGTGCGCTCGACGCGGCCTCGGCCTACGTCCGGGAACGGACGGCGTTCGGCCGGCCGCTGGCGGCGAACCAGGGCGTCTCCTTCCCGATCGCCGAGCACACCACCTACCTTGCCGCCGTCCGGGCGCTGGCCTACCAGACGATCGGGCTCCGGATGGCGGGCCTGCCGCACACCACCCAGGCCGCGATGCTCAAGTGGTGGGCCCCGCGGGTGGCTTTCGCCGCGATCCAGGAGGCCGTCGTCCTGCACGGCCAGGTCGGCTGGTCGGACGAGATGCCGCTGCAGTCCCTGCTGCGCGACGTCTCCGGCTACCAGATCGGCGACGGCACCCCGCAGATCCAGAAGATCATCATTGCCCGGGACGTCCTCGGCCGGGACCCCCGGCCCCGTCCGTGACCGTGAGGAGGCCCTCGACCCGCTGACCGGCACCACCCGCACCACCACCTGATTCCCCGTGCGAGCAAAGGAGCTCCACCGTGACCCTTCCCGCCGAGAGCGCCGAGCCGGACACCACGGCCGTCGCCGACCAGCTCGGCAGCGCCCCGACCGGCACCACCACCACCGTCAGCACCACCGGCCGCCGTCGGGCGGTCGTCGCGATCGCCGTCGGCAACCTGCTCGAGTGGTACGACTTCGCGGTCTACGCGACGCTCGCGAGCATCCTCGGGCCGCTGCCCAGCTTCCGCATCAGCTGGCATCGATCGCGCAGCAGACCGGGGTCCGGCTCGCCGTGCTGACTCTGCACGCCCTCGCCGACGGTCCATTGCGCTACACCCGGCTCCGGGCGAGCCTCGACGGAATCAGCGATCGCATGCTGTCGGCCACCCTGCGCACGCTCCTCGACGACGGGCTGCTCACGCGGACCGTCACCGACGACACCCCACCGCAGGTCAGCTACGCCCTCAGCCCGCTCGGTGCCGGTGCCGCAGCGGCCCTGGCGCCGCTGCTGAACTGGCTACGGGCCAACGCCGACGCCATCGAGACCCGGACCGACGACCGGTGACGTGGAGCGCTGGTCCGCAGGGTCCCCTCGTTGATGCCAAGTTCGCAGGCGACCTGAGCGATCGGCCGCGAAGCCTCGATTACCAGCCGGACAGCCTCATCCTTGAATTTAGGACTGAACTGTCGATACTTGCGGGACATGCCGTCACCTTTCGGATCAGAGCACTTTTTGGTGGTCATGGTCCGAGATCAACGGGGCGCCCTAAGGGGCATAGCTGGGCACCAAGCTCGTCGAGCGGTTCTGCACTGAACGTGGGAACCCGCGCGGTGGTCCCCGATCCCGGCGGCGCCCAGCCGCCGGACGGGAAGGCCCGTCGTCGGCTGATGCCGCCGCGTGGGGGCGGAGGACCCGTAGTAGTCCGAGACCGGGCAAGCCGGTCACATGGCGAAGGGGCCCAGCGGATTCGCAGGGAACGCGATGCCGCCGGAGGCCGCCGGTGAATATCGGCGCGTCGTGGCCCGACCTCGATGAGGCTCGGCTGCGGTACGGCGGATGCAGCGCAACCTGCACCGATGGGCGGCGGCCGAACACTCGGACCGTCGGTCTGATGATCTGTATAACCTTGTCTATGACCCGGCGTTCCTCGTAGTGGCGTGGGACCGGGTACGCCGCAATTCCGGAGCCCGGGCGCGGCCGGAGACCCCGGTCGCAGCATCTCGTGCACGCCGATACCCCCGGCATGGACGTGGGGGCCAAGACCGACAAGTTGGAACGACTCCGCAAGGAGAACGCGACGCTGCGGATGGAGCGGGACTTCGCAAAAATAGTAGGCGGTCTGGTTCGCGAAAGAACAGCCGTGAAGTACGCGGCGATCGCGGACTGGGCCGACGAAGGCGAGTACCCGGTCACGTTCATGTGCGCCCAGCTCGGCGTGGCCCGCCAGGGCTACTACCGGTGGCGCGCCGCCGGGCCGAGCGAACGCGAGCGCACCGACGCCGAGCTCTCCGATGCCATCCGAGGCATCCACCCCGACCGGCACGGGCACCCCGGCGTGCGGCGAGCCTGGGCCGAACTGGTCGTGCGCGGCTACCGGGTCGCCCGCAAGCGGGTCTGGCGCCTCATGCGGGCCGCCGACCTGCAACGACGCCACCCGAGGGCCTGACGACGCACGACCGTGGCAGGTCTGCGGCCCATCGACGCCCCGGACCTGATCGGGCGCGACTTCACCGCCGAGACCCCCGACACCCGCTGGTGCGGCGACATCTTCTACGTCGCGACGGTGGACGGCTGGGCCTCCATCGCGACCGTCATCGACCTGCACTCGCGCAAGTTTCTGAGGGACCTATCCGCGCCCTTTCTCGGCGCCGTTGTGAGGAGGGGCCAACGTGGAGCGCAGCGAAGCGAGGACGAACGATGTCGACTCCGACCATCAATGCGGTGCACACTCTCCGGCGGGATCGACTCAGGTTGGCACAAGGCTCTCACTTCCAGCCTGAACCCGTTCTCCGAAGGACCGATTCGTGCTTGTGCTCGCCGCCGTTGTAAGGAGGGGCGATGTGGGGCGCCGGCAGCGAAGCAGGGGCGAACGACGTTGACGCCGACAACCGCTCGGCGCGCGTTGACCTCGCGCGCACCGCGACCTGTCACCCAGCCGACCTGCACGGTCGTTCTCGACCTGATCGCGACGTCGTGGTCTGCTGGGGGCGCCGGTCCCGTCAGCGATCGTGCCGCCCCAGATCACCGTTTCGAACTCGGCCATGCCCTTCCGCTTCACCCGGCGACCGGATCTCCCAGCCCGTCCTCGGCGTCGGGTTGGCGAGACTCGTTCGCCGCCGTCGCGGGGCGCAGGCTCTCCCGCGCGCCCTCCCGGATGGTGGCGGTCGCGATCAGCGCGACGACCGCGCCGGCCATCGCATAGTAGGCCGGGCCCAGCGTGCTACCGGTCGTCGCGACCAGCCAGCCCGCGACGAAGTTCACCTGAGACGTGCCGAGCACGGACGCGAGGTTGAAACCGAGGGACACCCCGGTGAGGCGCACCTCCGTCGGGAACTGCTCGGTGTACGCGGCGAAGGACGCACCCATGACGACGCCCGCGGGGATGTTGAAGACGACCCCCGCGACGAGGGCCAGCGCGAAGCTTCCCTGCTGCATGAGCAGGAAGCACGGCAGCGAAAGGACCAGCGACCCGATGAACCCCGCGAAAAGCAACCGGCGTCGTCCGAACCGGTCGGACAGCGCGCCCGACAAAAGGGTGAACGGGATGAGGACCAGCGCCATCAGCACGCCGATCCAAATCGTGGCCGACAGCTTATAGCCTAGGGTGCCGTAGTGGACGACGGTGTAGGCGCCCACCCCGAGGCTCGCGATCGACCAGCCGAACGTGACCCCGAAGACCTTCAGGAACGCCGCTCGATGGTGCGTGAGCACAACGGCGATCGGCGCTTTCGCTCGGCGGCGCCCGGCGAGCATCTCCTGGAACAGCGGCGAGTCCTCAATCTTGAGCCGGTAGTACAGGGTCGCCAAGAGCAGGGGCAGCGCGAGCAGGAACGGGATCCGCCATCCCCAACTCGCCATCTGCTCCGCGCTGCACAGGCCGATCACCACGCCGACCGACGTCGCTGCCAGCCCGAGACCGAGGCTGATGCCGATGTTCGTGGCCGACCCGTGGAACCCGCGCTTGGCGTCGGGCGCGGATTCGGCGACGTAGGTCGCCGACCCCGGCGCCTCACCGCCGGCGGCGAAGCCCTGGATCAGCCGCAGCGCCGTGAGCAGGATCGGCGCGGCCGGACCGATAGCCTGGTACGTGGGCAGCAGCCCGACGGCGAGCGTCGCGACGCCCGTCATGCTAACCGTCACCAGCATGATCTTCCGGCGGCCGAGGCGGTCGCCGAGCACCCCGAACACGATGCCGCCCAGCGGCCGCGCCGCGAACCCTGCACCGTAGATGGCCAGGATCGTCAGGATTCCGGAACCGAACCCGTGGGTCGGCAGAAATATGGGCACCAGCGTCACCGCCAGATAGGCAAAGACGCTGTAGTCGTAGTACTCGACCGTCGTTCCTGCGGCGCCGGCGATCGCGGCGCGACGCGACATCCTGCGACGCTCATCGACACGAGAATCCATTGTTAACCTCTCTCGAAGCAGGGTCTGGGTCGTGCAGAACAACCTGGCCGGAGCCGGGCAGTCGGGTGTCACGAGCAGTGGGGCCCGTCAGCCACTAGACCCCGACTCGACCTCCCGAGGACTCTCCTGTCGCTGAGCTCCCGTCGGTTGGCCGACGTCGAAGCGTTCGATGTCGGGAAGGCGGGGCGACACGCCTCGCGGAAGGACCGTAGGAGGCACCGGGCGGCCCCGCCTCGGCGAGCAGGACGATCGCGAAGATCGTGAACCCGACGCTCGACAACGAGGTGACAGCCGCGAGCCAGCCGAAGAGGTACGGCCCAGGAACCTGCCGAACTGCCCGGTCCCGATCTGGACAGCGGCTAAGCCATTGGTTCCCACCTGTACGTAGTACGCTCGGAGGGAGGCCGCACAGGTTCGTGGGCACCGCCGCGATCGACGGACCGGGTCGGGCGGTAGTGAATTGAACCTGCCGTCCACGACAGCGACGTCCAGCGTGGACCTGTGCAAGGAAGCGCCTTAGCCGTGGGGCCGCGCTATCCGGTGGTGACACCGAACACACCGAGTTCAGGGTGAGGGCCGCTCTGATGGAGAACGTCACGCTCAGCCGCACGTCAAACCGCTAGACCGTGGTCGACGGCCGCGTCCAGGGCGGGAACAACACCGGGTCGGTGATCGCGCCTCCCATCGGTCCCGCGAGTACCGCTCGACCGGCGAGCCCCTAATAGGGCGTCAGCGCGCATCGGGCCGCTCCAGTCCGAGGTGGTCACGCAGCGTGCTGCCCTCGTAGTCGGTCCGGAACAGGCCGCGGCGTTGCAGGATGGGGATCACCTCGTCGACGAAGATCTCGATACCATCAGGGGTGTGCGCGGGCAACAGGTTGATCCCGTCGCAGGCCCCGTTCGTGAACCACTCCTGTAACGAGTCGGCGATCTGCTCAGGTGAGCCGACCAGGTTCCAGTGCCCGTTATGGGACAAACACACCTCGATCATCCGACGAAGGGTGGAGCCCGGGGCCAGGGCTAGGTCCTTGTACAGCTGCGGACGGCTCTGTCGGTCGATGAGCACCGACGTGTCCGCTGGCAACCGGTCTGGCGGGATCGACTCGTCGAGGTCCAGACCGGACAGGTCGATGTTCCCCATGTGCTTCTGCAAGGTCACCAGACCGTGGTCGAAGTCGATGAGGGAAAGCGCCTCCTCACGGATGCGATGCGCCTCTTCCTCCGTCGAGCCGATGTAGGGGCTGCAACCGGGCAGGATGGTCACCTGATCCGGGTTCCGGCCGACCGCAGCGATCCGCCGGTGCATGTCCCCGTAGAACTCCTGTGCCGACTCGATGTTTGGCGCCGCACCGAAGATCATCTCAGCATGGCGAGAGGCGAAGTCCCGCCCTGTTGCAGACGCTCCCGCCTGGACCAGGACTGGGTGACCCTGCGGAGAGCGGCTGATGTCCAGTGGGCCCTCGACGCTGAAGTACGCGCCCGAATGATTGATTGGGTGGACCTTGGTGTCGTCGACGAAGATCCCGGCCGCCTTATCCACAACTACGGCGTCGTCGGCCCAGGAATCCCAGAGCGCGGTAGCGACCTCGATGAACTCCTGCGCCCTGGCGTACCGATCCGGCTGGGCGGCCAACGGCACGCCGTAGTTCCGGGTCCCAAGGAACGAGGTAACGATGTTCCATCCCGCACGGCCACCACTGATGTGGTCGAGAGCCGCGAACTGCCTGGCCAGTGTGTATGGCTCGCTGTAGCTCGTAGAGGCCGTGCCCACCAACCCAATGTTGCTAGTCTGCGTCGCGAGCGCGGACAGCAGGACGATGGGCTCCAGCTTCGGTACCTGACGGGTCCGGAGGGCATCCATGTCAGCCTCGGGAGCATCGGCGATGAATAACGAATCGAGCTTGCCGCGTTCGGCAATCTGTGCGATCTTGACCCAGTAGTCCAAAGAAGCGAACTCCGCCGCCTTACTGACCTCTCGCCGCCAACTACCGAGGCTGTCCGGCTGCGTGATCGCCATCGAGATATGCATTGTCCGTTCAGTTGAAGGCATTCCCGATCTACCTCTCGTTTCTCGTCGTTGCGGTCTCACCGTGGGCCGCGGTTTGCGGCAGCTCAGGGGTCACTTTGTGCATTCTTCGTCTCGCGGTGCGGGAACGAGGCCCTGGTAAGCAAGCCACGCCGCTTCGGGCGCTAGGTGCCGGTCCAATCCCGCACCTAGAGAAATCGCCACGCTCGTCAGCGGGTTCACGAGCTGGCAGACCTTGATCTCGAGCATCAACGACGCGATGAGGTAGGCCTGATCTTCGCTCTCACCCAACGCTTCGCGAACTGCTGTGATCGCCACAGGAAGGACGGAGGCGATGGCGTCCTCGACGTTCGAGCCGATGCCAACTACCCAGCACCGTTCATTCGTCATGACCACAGGCTGCAGGAGCTGCCAAGAGGCGAGCTTGGTGGCGACGAGGTCGACTTCTGCTTCTACCTCGATACCAGTGCCGCACAGCTCGCCATCGCCGATCGCAGCGTGCACGTCGCCGCAGAACACTCCACCGCCGGGCACAGCGGCCGGTGCCCACAACATCGCCCCCGGACCGAGGAACGGCACATCAAGGTTGCCTCCATGGAGACCAAGAGTTCGTGGTGGCGCGGTCCTCGCCGGCAGCACACCCAAGGCTCCGAGATGAAGGCGCGACGGCACCGTCCGCGCGTTCGCGCCGCCGGTCGACAGCGTCTCCGTATTGAAGACGCGAACAGCCAGCCAACCGGGATTCCGAAAGCCGAGGCCAGGCCTCGTCCAGACATGACCGCGAGAGGAGGGACGCACGTCGACGACCGCAACGCCCACTGCGTCACCGATCCCGACACCGGCGATTCCGACCGGGCCGGCCACCGGAAAGAGGCGCGCAGGATCGATCGCGTCGTACGCGACGCCCGGGCGCAATTGGTTACCCGACGCGTCAGGGCTGCACAGCGAGAACACCTCGCCAGGCGACACCGTAACGACGTGCGGTGTGTCAGGCCCTACGGTGTACAAACAGTCGTCAATGATCTGACCGCCGCTCACAACGCCCCCCTCCCGCTCGCGACCGTCCCGAACATGGCGGCAGCCGCCGTCTTCATCGCCCTGACCCGATCGGCACGGTCTTCCGGTGTCCACGCCGTCGACGTGTTGGCGATCGCCGCAGCACCAAGGACGCGACCGCGGTCCATCAGGGGAACCGCGATCGCGGAGACGCCTATGTCAACTTCGTCGACGCTTAGAACGTAACCGTCCTCAAGAGCCTGAGTACGCAGCGCTCGCAGCACCGCGGGCGAGGTGTGCGTCGCGGAAGTGCGCGCCGTCAGCTCACCGCCGAGGTACTCCTCCAACTCATCGTCGTCGAGGTGCGCCAGGATGCACCTCGCAGCGGCGCCGATATGTAACGGCAAACGCCGGCCGATATGACAGTAGAACGCCAGGCTGGCACCAGCTCGAATCTTATCGACGAACACCACCTCAAATCCGTCTGCCTGGGCAACGGTGATTGTTTCGCCGAATTGCATGCCGACAGACCGAAAGGCGTTCCGCGCTTCGCCGCGCAAATCGAACGTGCTATACACCTGCGAGCTCAGCTCCATCACCTTAAGGGTCGCGACATATCCGCCGTGAAAGCCATTCACCCGCGCGTATCCGGTAGCGATCAAGGTATTTGCAATCCGATATGCGGTCGGCTGTGCGACCGAGAGCTCCCTCGCCAGTTCTTCTAGGGACACCGCCTGCGACGCCCGGCACAAGTATTCCAGAGCTTTCAGCACTCGCAGAGCGGACTGGACCACTGGCGCGTCAGGGGATCTCATGACGGACCTCCGCGATTGAGATCCCCCCGTCTCGGGTGATCACCGCGGGCCGGATCTCAACCAGAATGTTACGATATCGATCGGCGCCGAGGTTCGTCAGCGCATGCAGCTCACCTACCGGGTGCCACTCGAACGAATTGCCGGTGACATCCCGCTCCCGCGAGCCGTCGGCGTCTGCCACACCCAGATGACCGTCGGTCTGGTGCATAACCAGATAGGGCACCTCGTGCTGGTGCAACGGCAATTCCTCGCCGCCATCCAAGTCGACCTGCCAGACACGCACCTGTTCGTTCTCGAACAGCAGTTGGTTACCGACCGGGTGCAGCTCTTGCATTAGTCATTCACCTTCGGCTCGCGCGACTATTTCGGAATCGGAGAAGGTTGGGTCGCGATCGATCGCGAGTTGCATTGGTGGCCAGCGGTCGGCCCACGGCTGGAGGCGCTCGAAAGCTGCAGCCAGGGCTAAGACGGTGGCGTCCTCGTGCCGGCGTCCCACAATCTGAAGGCCGACAGGCAGACCCTGCGTGGTCTGCCCTGCCGGTACGGAGATTGCCGGCTGACCGGAGAAGTTGAATGGGTAACACGGCGCCCAGGCGAGATGGCCGACGTTGCGACCCGCGACCGCCGACGGATTCACTGCACCGAGCCCAAATGCCGGCAATCCGACCGTGGGCGTGAGGAGGAGATCGAACTCAGTGAAGAATTCGTTCAGAATTGCCACGTTTTGTTGCCGCAGTTTCACCGCCGCGACATAGTCGACCCCGCTGATCCCCTGGTGAGCCTCGGCGTACGCCACGAGCTCCGGGTCCATCAGCGCTTTCTGCTCCGCGGGGCGGCTTGCGTGACCGCCCGCCTGGGCCACGCCATAGAGGGTGTCGAGCAGCTCGCCTATCGAGTCCAGGTTCGGCGTAGCCTCTTCCACGGTCAGCACCAGGCCCGACAAGGCACGCACTGCTCGTGTGACGATCTCCAGCACCTCGTGCTCGACCGGTACGTCGGCGAGGTGTGCGGCCCAGGCGACCCGCAGGCCACTCGTCCCGGCCAACAGCGTGTCTTCACCGCGCGAGGGGTCGAGCGTCGACAGCGGATCGCGCCTGTCGTAGCCGCGGATCGCGCGGTACAGCAGGCCGCAATCGTCAACGGTGCGAGTCATTGGCCCGACGTGGGCCAGCAGTTCGCTGCCGCCAAGGGCGGGATAATGCGCCACATGCCCGAAGGTCGGCTTGAGACCAACGATGCCGCAGAAGCTTGCCGGAATGCGAATGGATCCGGCCCCATCAGACCCCACCGAGAGCGGCCCCATACCACCAGCGACCGCCGCGGCCGCACCACCACTCGATCCACCGGCCGTCATCGAGGTATCCCATGGGTTGCTGCACTCACCGTGCAACGGATTGTCGGTCGTCCCTCGCCAGGCGAACTCGGGCATGCTGGTGCGCCCAATAACGATTGCGCCAGCCGCGCGAAGTCGAAGCACCGTCGGCGAGTCGGCAGTGGCGATAAAGTCTTTCAACACGCGCGAACCCGAGGCGGCGACGTCGCCCTTATACCAAATATTGTCTTTGATCGACACAGGCAAACCGTGGAGAGGTCCGAGCGGTTCCCCCGCAACGATGGCAGCCTCCGCGGCCCTCGCCTGAGCCAGAGCGCGGTCAGCGTGCACGTCGACGTATGCGTTCAGCATGTAGTTGAACTGACTGATTCGCGTAACGACGGCCTCGACAACTTCTACCGGTGAAACCTCCCGGGCCCGAATCATCACGGCCAGCCGCGTTGCAGGAATCTGCCACAATTCTTCCGTGCCCATCTGGCTCCTTCCGTTGCTCAGTTCACTGCGGCGCAATGCGTCTCGGCCCGTGACGAGGCCACTGGTCGCGATCACCTAAGTCGTCAAGGTGCGCTTCGCCGAACACGCCCCCGGCGTCCCGATTCCGCGTCGCTCGGTGCAGAGAGACTGGTTACCTGAAGCTGCCGCCTCAGCGGGTCTAGCGGTAGTCGACGGAGCGACTGACGGCCTCCTACGCGGTCGAAGCGGTCACTAGAGCGACAGCTAATCCAGTGTCCCGCAACTTTCATCTAGTGAAAGTTAACTTACGTATTGGTAGACTACGCATGTCCCGGTCAGGACGTCAACGGCTTGGTTGGCCACCCAATAAGATTGTGTGCGGACACAACTTCTAGCCCCGGCTCTTCACGAGTGAGCGGCGGTTAGGTGACCCCGAAAGAAGAAAGTGCCTCGTGACCAGGTAGGACAGGGCTTGTCGAGGGCCATGTCCGCCAGGTCGAGGAGGCACTTTCCAGGTGCAGGCTACAACCACCCGTCCGAAGATCGTCGTGACCGCGGACGGGGCCGGGGTGGTCTCGCATGCAGGGTCGCGACTGCTGGCCGATGTCGCAGACCGGACCACCTTGACCGGCGAGCTGTCCGAGGCGCTGGGCGGGTTGCGTCGCCCGCGCGCCCGGCATGACCCGGGAAGGGTGCTGATCCATGTGGCCGTGGCGGTGGCCGACGGCGCGACCACGATCTCCGAGATCGCGGTGCTGGCGGATCAGGCTGCGTTGTTCGGGCCGGTGGCGTCGGACTCGACGTGCTGGCGGCTGCTCGACCGGCTCGACGATGCCGCCCTCGCGGCGGTGGCCTCGGCGCGGGCCAGGGCTCGGGAGATCGTGTGGGCCCAGCACGCCGAGACCCACGGGCGGGCGTTCCCGCCGGTGCGGGTCGCCGGCCGTGACCTGGACGTACTGGTTATCGACGTCGACGCTTCGATCGTGGTCTGCTCGGGTGACGAGCTTGGCGCGCTCCGCGCGCAGCGCGGCGTTCTCGGCCTCCAGACGGGCCAGGCGCTGCTCGTAGTCTCCGGCCCGCCGACCTCGGGCCCACCTCCGGCACGGGGCCGAGGCGGGGGGGCAGGGTGTGAGTGGGCTGGGGGCCGGGGTGCCGTCCGCGGCGGTCTTGCGGCCGGTGCCGAGCCGCTCGAGCCACCCGCGCAGGGTGCCCAGCTTGATGCCCAGGTCCTCGGCGATGCCGCGCACCGTCGCACCCGGAGGGGGCTCGTACAACTCGACGGCCGGCCCACAGAACTCGTCGGAGTAGTTCTTGCGGGCCATGATCGTGGACCATCTCGCCTTCCCCGCGGTGCGGGGATCAGCGTGTCCAGGAACTGGGGTCAGGCCCCGAGGGGGCCTGAGAACCGGTCAGTTCGGGTCGTGCTCAGAGCCGGTACGACCGGATCTTCGCGTACAAGGTGGGGCGGGCGATTCCGAGCTGCTTTGCCGCCTCGGTCTTGTTCCCGCCGGTCGAGGCCAACACCTCTGCGATGACGGCGGCCTCCGCTTGCTCAAGCGGAGTGAGCGAGCGTCCGGTCCGAACGTAAGTGGGCAGGTGGTCCCGACGGATTGGCCCCTCGCCTGCGGCAGTGGCCGCGCTGTGCAGGACGGTTGCGAGTTCGGCGACGTTGCCCGGCCAGTGATGTTCCTCGAGAAGCTGCATCGCCTGCGGCACCGGTCGATGGGCCGGGTCGACGAGTGTGTCGACGAGAGAGCCGCAGCTCATTGAGCCGGCGCCAAAGTGGAGGGACCTCGACGACGGCGCCGCCGAGGGCGTCCGTCAGGGTGGACAGGTGCGGCGGCGCGGCATCGGTGGGGTTGGCGTCCCAGGTCGCGACGATCGATGCACGCTGCTCGACGCGGGCGAGTAAGGGCGGCCACGGTGGGAACCTGATCGGCTGAGAGCGCGTCGATGCGCGACAGCAGGATCGGTGTCGACGCAGCGAGCGCGGCGGCGAACTCCCTGCACCAGGCCCTGAAGTCGGTGACGGCGAGGTCTGCCGGGTCGAAAGTGGCAAGTGCCGGTTGCCCCTCGCGTTGGAGGGTGTGGCGGGCTGCGGTTCGCTTTCCGCTGCCTGCCTCGCCCCGGAGTACGGCGGCGCCGTTGATCTCCAGGCTACGAGCAAGCGCCTTGGCCATCTTCGGCGAGGCCTTCGGAGCCGCGGGAACCGGGGAGTCCGCAATCGGAGCCGGCTGATGCAGCGGGTCGAGGAGGAGGATCGCTCCTGTCGTCTTCCTCTGCTCGGTCAGCAGGCGCAGCCGCGCGGTCCAGCCCTCGAGGCCGGGCAGCTCGATCATCTCGTCGCCCGGTGACGCTTCGAGGATGCGGGCCCAGACCTGTCGATGGTCCAGGCGAAGTTCGGCGGCGGCATCGTTGGTGATGAGGACGTCGGCGTTGAGGGTGGCGACCGCTGCGCCACGTCGGACGTTGGTGGCGAGGAAGACGTCGAGGAGTCGGCGTTCGCGCTCGCCGGAGGCGGCGAGGAGCGCTTCTCGCACCTCTCGGACCAGTGTCACCACGGTGCTGGTGAGCACAGGGTGGGTGTCCCCGACAAGGCACGTGATGTTCACGGCGCCGACCGTGCGAGCGGTCACCGGGTGGATCACCGGTGCCGCCACGCAGGTGAAGGAGTGGAACGCCTCCTTGAAGTGCTCTTCGCCGCGGACCGTGACCGGGCGTCCCGTCTCCAGCGCTGTTCCCAGGCCGTTGGTGCCTGCGATCTCCTCGTCGAAGGAGAAGCCTTGGTGGAGTTCGAGATCGTCGAGGCCGCGCCGCAGGGTGGGGTTCGGCGCCCAGCTCCAGAGGACGCGACCGTTGCGGTCGGTGATCGCCAGGCACAAGCCGCTGTCGGTCATCTCGTCGCAGACGGCCTCGAGCACGGGGCGAGCAGCGCGAGCGAATCGTGTGTCGGTGTCGATCTCGAAGTGGGGCAGGCTCAGCTCGAGTGGATCGACACCGCTGAGCTGCGAGCGACGCCAGGAGGTGAGGATCTCTGAACGGACCTCGAGGGCCCCGTTGCTGCTCTCGCCCTCGGCCTGAAACCGCTCCCAGGCGCTGCGTGTTCTCATACCGCTAACGGACCGACGTTGGTCGACGATCGCTCGACTGTAGTCGGCCCGGGCGGCGGGGGTTGTTCGATTATTGAACGGCCGTGGTCTCGGCCTCTCGCGCCTTGGGGAGACCCCAGGAACCCAGGAACAGCACGTACCAGAGAAGCCAGAGGATCATCCAGTCCATGAAGCCGAGGGCGTCACCATGCATCGCCCCAGCGACCTGTGGCTCGTGGAGCACCGGGCCGGCCAGGACGAAGTAGTAGACGACGTACGTGGCCATGGCGAGGACCAGGGTGCCGACAACGCGCACCAGTACGTTGATCGTGGTGCCGCGGTTGGTCGGCCGGTTGCCGAACACGTTGGCCCAGGCGATCATCCAGAACACCCAGCACACTCCCAGTTCGGCTGCGTGCGAGGACAACGCGTCACCGATGAGCGCGGCATTGCTCGAGCCCATCAAGACGGTGGCCAGCCCTCGGAGTACGACGAACAGGACGAGCCCGAGCACGACGTTGCCGACCAGCGACGCCAGCACGACGCGCCCGGGGGACCCGACGAGCTTCCAGGGCAGGTTCTCAGTCAGCAGGCCGGTCATGACGGCGGCGACGATCAGACAGTAGAACCATCCGATGAGAGTGGTCGTCGAGAACCAGGCCGCTGTCTGGTCACCCCACACCGCCAGCCCCGGCAGGGCGAAGACGCCGTAGACGACCAGCGTGGGCAGGACCAGCGCGCCGAGCTCGGCAAGTCCCAGCCAGGGCTGGTTCAGTCGGCCCGCCCACGGTGCCTGGCCCCAGTTCAGCACGGCCATCACGTAGAAGAAGAAGGCGAACAGCACGATCAGGTTGCCCGTGGCGAACCCGGCTCCGCCCTCACGCGCCGCCGCGAAGCTCGGGTCGACCCTGCCCCAGCCGTAGGCCAGCAGCGCGGTAATCCCGATCCCGAGGACGAGGGTGAGCGCGATGCCGACGAGGCCACGGACAGGCTGCCCGAGCTGGCTCGGGCCGGTCCAGGCGCAGGTGAAGGCCACCCAGACCACGCTGATGATCGTCCAGAACAATGCCGCTGTGAACGGCTGCGGGTAGGCCCCGATCGCGCTCCACCGGGGGTCTACCAGCAGCCACCAGGAGGCGATGGCCAGGACGAGCACGACGGCGACGTTCGCGAGGCCGAAGCCCCACCAGGGCAGTGTGCGCGCGGTCGGGGTGGCCGGTGCCACCCGGTCCGATTCGGGCAGCGTCGTCACAGTCAGCCTCGCGTCGTCTCGACGCCGGACTGCGCGGCGGCGGTCTTCTGGGCAGAGTGACGATCGGTGGCGGCCTGGATGGCGTCGGCCTGCCGCTGGTCGAGCTCCTCCCACCGGGACCGCGCGTAGGCCACGGCCTTCTCGAGCCGGTCGGTGGTGCCCTGGAAGCGTGGCTTGACGTGGCGGGCGAACAGCTCGTAGCTCTTCAGCGTCGCCTCCGGCCGGGCCCATTCGTGGTGGAGCAGCAGGTAGGAGCCGAAGCCACCGGACTGCGTGGCGAGGCGCTCGATCTGCGCGATGGCGTCGTCGATGGTCCCGATGACGCCCAGCCCGGTCTCGTTCACCCAGGCCACCCGCTCCTCGAACGTCGCGCCGGCGGCACGGAAATGCGGGGCGGCGAGGACGTGCTGGGTGTAGTCGGCCCAGTCGTCGAGGCCGTGGCGGACGTCCTCGATCGCTTGCTCCTTGGTCTCGGCGAGGTGCATCGGGCCGACGAGGCGCCACTGGTCGCGCCGTGGGGGGTTGCCGAACTCGGCGCCGCGCTCCTGCATGACGTCCCAGTGCAGCGCCAGCGAGTCGAACCCGCCCTTGGCGGTCGCCCCGACCGAGAGCAGCCCGACGCCGTTCTTCGACGCGGCACGAGGCCCGGTCGGCGAGGCGATCGCCGCACACACGATGTCGAAGTCGCTGTAGGCGCCGTACTGTGTGCGAGCGTCCTGCAAGGTGTAGCGCGGGGTCTTCGCCGTGACCGTCTCGCCCCGCAGCAGCGCCATCAGCACGTCGACGTCCTCCTCGAACGCGCCGCGCTGCTCCTCCATCGAGATCCCGATCATGGTGGCGTCGGTGGGCAGGGCACCCGGGCCGAGGCCGAGCATGAACCGACCGCGCAACAGGTTGTCGGCGAACAGCGCGCGATCGGCCGTCCACAGCGGATTGTGGTAGGGCAGCGAGACGACACCGGTGCCGAGCTTGATGTTGCGGGTCTGCGGGCCGGCCCAGGTGATGAACATGAACGGGTCCGGGATGAGCTCGTTGCCGCAGGAGTGGTGCTCGCCGATCCACGCCTCGTCGAAGCCGAGGCGGTCCATGTGCTGCAGGACCTCCAGGTCACGCTGGTAGGCCGAGACCGGGTCCTGACCGGCCGGGCAGTGGAAGGGCGCCATGAAGGTGCCGAACTTCATCCGGGACATGTGTCTCCTCCTCGTCGAGGCCCGCGCTCTCCGGGGGCGGCGCGGGGCGTGCGATCAGCTTGGGCCAGCCGCGCAGCGCCGACCGTTCAAGTTTCTGACGCTCGCGCCGTCAGAAATCCGAACACCGCCGATCCGTCCTCCCCGCGCAGGCTGACCGGGTCCTCTCGGAGCGGAGAAGGGAAACGTCATGAGTCAGCGAGTCGAGGGCAAGGTAGCTCTCATCACTGGTGCGGCACGCGGGCAGGGCCGCGCGGAGGCCGTACGCCTGGCCGAGGAGGGCGCTGACATCATCGCCGTCGACGCCTGCGCGACGATCGACGGCATGGAGGCGATCTGCCGGGGTGCGACCGAGCAGGACCTCGCGGAGACCGTCCGACAGGTGGAGAAGCACGACCGCCGCATCGTGAGCGCCGTCGCCGATGTTCGCGACCTCGCGGCCTTGACCGCGGCGGTCGACGCCGGGGTCGCCGAGCTGGGTCGCCTCGACATCGTCGTCTGCAACGCCGGGATCTTCGCCCCACAGGGCCGGACGTGGGAACTGTCCCGCGAACAGTGGCAGACGACCATCGACGTCAACCTCACGGGCGTGTGGGCGACGGTGAAGGCTGCGGTCCCGCACGTCCTCGCCGGAGGCCGTGGCGGTTCCGTGATCATCACAAGCTCGAACCTGGGCATCCGCGGTTCCGGTGGCACCTCGCACTACAGCGCCAGCAAGCACGGGGTGATCGGCCTGGCCGAGGCCTTGGCCAACGAGCTCGCCCCAGAGTCCATCAGGGTCAACACGGTTCACCCCACGGCGGTGCGGACGGCGATGGTGGACAACCAGGCGACCTGGCAGCTGTTCAAGCCGGGCGTGGGTGAGGTCGGCCAGGACGAGGCCATGGCGGCGTTCCGCGCCACCAACTCGCTGCCGGTGGATCTCATCGAGCCCGAGGACGTCGCGAACGCCGTGCTCTTCCTGGCGTCGGACGAGTCGCGCTACACCACCGGCAGCAAGCACTTCGTCGACGCCGGATACCTCGTCCGCCACTGACATCCCCGACGGGGCCGCCCGACCAGCACCGCCCGACCAGCATCGGCCCCGATTGACCCGCCTGCCGGCTCGGCCGGGCGGTCCGGCAGACCTGCGGCTCGGCGTGGTCGGCGCCGGGCCGCTTCTCACGAGGAAGATCATGGACGCGGACATCAGCTACGAAGCACGAACCGGCGCACCGGCAGGGTCGGTGCCCCATAGCCGGCCCGAGGAGCTCCTCGCCGTCATCGATGCCTCGTGCGTCGGCTTCGAGCAGGTGTCGCGCGTCTCGCCGCAGCGACGTCGGACCTGGCTCGATGCCGTCGCCACCGCGCTGGAGGCTCATCGCGACGAGCTGACGTTGCTCGCCGATTGCGAGAGCGCCCTCGGGGTGGCCCGGCTCGACGGCGAGGTCGCCCGTACGGCCGACCAGCTGCGGTTCTACGCCGACGCCGCGAGTGAGGGCCGATTCCTCGACGCTGTGGTCGGCCCCCACCTGGCGCGGACGGGTATGCCGTTGGGCCCGATCGCGGTGTTCGGCGCGAGCAACTTCCCGTTCGCATTCGGCGCCCTGGGCAACGACACCGCCTCGGCCCTGGCGGCAGGCTGCAGCGTGGTGGTCAAGGCCCACCCCGCCCATCCACTCACCAGCGCCCGCACGGTCGAGCTGGCCCAGCACGCCCTGACAGAGGCTGGAGCTCCGCACGGCACACTCGGTGCTGTGGTCGGGTTCGAGCAGGGCTTGGCTCTGGTCGACCACCCCTCCATCGCCGCCGTCGCGTTCACCGGATCTCAACGGGCCGGGATGAGCCTGTGGGAACGCTGCCGGAGCAGGGGCGTCCCCGTCTATGCCGAGATGGGGACCGTCAACCCCGTCGTGGTCACCCCGTCCGCCGCTCCCGAGGTCACGACGATCGCGAAGGGGTTCGCCGGCTCCTGCACCCTCGGGTCCGGCCAGTACTGCACCAAGCCCGGACTGTTCCTGGCCCCGCACGGCGCCGGTGCCGCCCCTGCGCTCGGGGAGGCGTTGCGGCAGATCGCCGTGCAGCCGGTGATGCTCACCCGAGGGATCGCGGAGGCCGTGCAGACCGGCATCGAGGCGCTACGGGACGCAGGCGCCGAGCTGATCGCCCACATCCCGTCGGCGAGCTCGGGCTGGTCGGCTCCGGCGGCGGTCCTGTCCGCACCTCTCTCGGCAGTGACCGAGGGCAGCCGTGTGGTCGAGGAGTGCTTCGGCGCCGTAGCCGTGGTCATCGAGTACTCCTCGGTCGCCGAGGCCGTCGAGGTGATCGACGGACTGCAGGGCGCCCTCGCGGCGAGTCTGTTCGCCGCGGATGCGGACCCGGATGCCGCCGTGTTCCTGGACCGGCTCGGGCGCCGGGTCGGCCGGGTCGTCGTCGGGGACTGGCCGACCGGTGTGGCGGTCGACTGGGCCCAACAGCATGGCGGGCCCTGGCCTGCCACCACCGACCCGAGGGCGACCTCGGTGGGAGCGGCCGCCCTCGAGCGGTTCGTGCGGCCCGTCGCCTACCAAGCCGTGCCCGACGAACTGCTCCCGCCGCCTCTGCAGTCGGGGAACCCGTGGGCGATCGCCCGGCGGGAGGTCGGGTCGTGAACCCCCTGGACGGAGTGCTGGTCGCGGACTTCAGCCGGGTCCTCGCCGGCCCGCTCGCCACGACGACACTGGCTGACCTGGGGGCGACCGTCATCAAGGTGGAACGCCCGTCGGTCGGCGACGACACCCGCCACTGGGGGCCACCGTGGACCGCGCACACCAGCGCCTACTTCGAGTGCGCGAACCGCAGCAAACAGTCCGTCGCACTCGACCTCGACGATCCGGACGATCTGGACACCGCCCGCATGCTCGCCGCCGAGGCCGACGTCGTGGTGGAGAACTTCCGGGTCGGCGCGCTGGATGCGAAGGGGCTCGGATATGCCGCGGTCGCCGCTGCCAACCCGCGAGTCGTCTACTGCTCGGTGAGCGGGTTCGGTTCGGCGGGCGGGGCGGCGCTGCCCGGCTACGACTTCCTCGTCCAAGCCGTCGGCGGCCTGATGAGCATCACCGGAGACGCCAACCCCACGAAGGTCGGTGTGGCGCTGGTCGACGTGCTCACCGCTAAGGACGCCGTCATCGGCATCCTCGCCGCGCTGCGCGAGCGCGATCGATCCGGGCTCGGGCAGCACGTCGAGGTGAACCTGCTGTCCAGCCTGCTGGGCTCGCTGGCCAACCAGGCCTCGTCCTACCTCGCGACCGGCCACTCACCCGGGCTGCTCGGCAACGCGCACCCCTCCATCGCCCCGTACGAGACGCTGGCGTGCGCCGACGGCCAGATCGCGGTCTGCTGTGGCAACGACCGCCAGTTCCGGGACCTCACCGAGGTCCTCGGCCACGGTGAACTCGCTGAGGACCCCCGGTTCCGCACGAACGGAGCCCGCGTCGCGCACCGCGCCGAGCTTGTGCCGCTGCTCGAAGCCGCGCTCACCCAGGACACCACTGAACACTGGGTGAACCGCCTCACGGCCGCGCGGATCCCCGCCGGGTCCGTCGGCGACATCGGCTCCGCGCTCGACCTGGCGGACTCCCTCGGTCTGACCCCGCTCGTCGACGTCGGGCCGGACGCGACGCCGCAGATCCGTCATCCCGTCAGCTACTCCCGCACCCCCGTCACCACCTACCGCCGCCCGCCGCGGCTCGGCGAGCACACCGAAGCGGTGCGCCGCTTCCTCGACCGCAGGAGGACCGCATGAACCCGCTGGACCTGGCCGGAATCGACGACCTCCTCTCCTCCGAAGAGAAGGAGATCCGCGCGACCGTGCGCCAGATGGCCTCCGACCGGATCGCTCCGTTCGTCGCGGGCTGGTTCGAACGTGGGGAGCTCCCCGACGCGCGTGGCCTGGCCAAGGAGCTCGGCTCGCTCGGGGTCCTGGGCATGCACCTCGAGGGCTACGGCTGCGCGGGAACCAGCGCCACCGCCTACGGTCTGGCCTGCCTCGAGCTCGAAGCCGTCGACTCCGGGATCCGATCGCTGGTGTCGGTCCAGGGATCACTGGCGATGTTCGCGCTGCACCGCTGGGCGAGCGAGGAGATCAAGCAGCAGTGGCTGCCCCAGATGGCTGCAGGCGAGGTCATCGGCTGCTTCGGCCTTACCGAACCCGACATCGGCTCCGACCCGGCCGCCATGCGCACCCGGGCCCGCCGCGACGGCGGGGACTGGGTGATCGACGGTCGGAAGATGTGGATCACGAACGGCAGCATCGCCGACGTCGCGGTCGTCTGGGCGCAGACCGACGAGGGAGTGCGCGGCTTCGCCGTGCCCACCGACAGCCCCGGCTTCTCCGCCCCAGAGATCCACCACAAGCTCTCACTGCGCGCCTCCGTGACCAGCGAGTTGGTGCTCGACGCCGTCCGGATCCCGGACGCCTTCGCCTTCCCCGAGGCCCGAGGCCTTCGCGGTCCGTTGAGCTGCCTCAACGAGGCCAGGTACGGCATTGTCTGGGGCGCCCTGGGCGCGGCCCGCTCGTCGATCGAGACTGCCCTCGACTACGCCCAGCAGCGCGACCAGTTCGGCAAACCGCTCGCCGGGTTCCAGCTCACCCAGCAGAAGCTCGTCGACATGAACCTTGAGTACCTCAAGGGGCTGCTCCTCGCTCTGCACCTCGGCCGTCGCAAGGACTCCGGAGTGTTAGAACACACCCAGGTCAGCCTCGGGAAGCTCAACAACGTCCGGGAGTCCCTGGAGATCTGCCGCGCGGCCCGGACCATCCTCGGCGCCAACGGCATCTCCCTCGAGTACCCGGTCATCAGACACATGGCCAACCTGGAGTCCGTACTCACCTACGAAGGAACCGTCGAGATGCACACCCTGGTGCTCGGCCAGGCCATGACCGGGATCAGTGCCTTCCGATGAGCGTCCCGGCCCGCCGACTGCCGGAGGACTCCTCCGGCTCAGACCGGGGGCCCGCGGACAGGCGACCACCGTTGTTCGTGGCGCGCCGCGGGCGGGACACCCACTGCGGGTGGCGCTGGTATGCCCGCCACAGACGGCCTTGGCACTGCGCACCGACCTTCATCGGCGGACCGACCCATGCACGCGTGGTCTCCGAATCCCGGACCCGGCCATGGCCGCCTCGGCCCCAGCCACGAGGGCCGCCGACGTGGTCGTCGTCGACGCCGATCTGATCAACGACATCGACGATCTCGGTTGGGTGCGCCAACTGCAGGGGCCGGGCATGCCGACCATGCTGCTGCTCACCGGTTCCGCCGATGACCAGGTGTGGGTGCGCGCTGCGCCCCTCCTGTCTGAGCGTCATCCCACGGGACTCCTCGCCCGCCGACAAGATCAACGCTGTACGCAGGGCTGCGGCCCAGCGAGCGGCGGGGGCCGCTCTCCCGGACCGAGAACGCCACAAGGAGGAGATGGGCGCTCGAGGACGCCCCGCCCCGCCCCGCCGCCCTCCGCATCCCGGCCGACCCGAGCACCGTCGTCCCGAGGTCCCGACGATGTCGATTCGGCTCATTCCGCGCGAACGGGATGTCCTGGCGCTCGTGGCCCGGGGCTGGACGAACAGCGAGATCGGTCTTCGCCTCCGGGTTGGCTGGAGCACCGTGAAGGGGCATGTCAAGAACCTGTTCCGCAAGTTCGAGGTGAGCCGGCGAGCCGACCTGGCGTTCCTCGTCGGACCTGACACGGCGCTCGATCAGACCCGAATCCGCGAGTAGGCCTCGTGTTGATCTTTATTGGCCGGGCTAGCGATCCTTGGTCGCTAGGTGCTGGTCGGGTCACAGATTAGGTGTGGGCAGCGTGGCGGCCCGAGTGTCGCCTTGCGGGCCAGGGCGTCGCGGGCGGCGCGTTCGGCGTCGATCGGGTCGGACTTGGCGGCCGCCACGAGCGCGGCCGTGTGGGTGTCGGCGTGGGTGTCCACCCCGATCACGAACTCGACCAGCTCGGCCAACCGAACCTGCCCGTCGGTCCGCTGCTCGCTCTGCTGTTGTGGCGCGTGTTCTGTCACCATGGCCGGGCGTTCTCCTCTGCCTGGAGGGACGTGAAGGTCCCGGTCCCGGGTCGGAGCCGGCAGGACTGTGACGAGACACGCCAGAGGGTCTGAGCTCCGCGGTCATGCTCCTGATCAGGCCAGCTACTCCGGCCACGGGCCGGTGCCGACAACGACGAGCGGGCAAGTCCGCGCCAAGGCACCCCGCAGGGGCCAGTCAGGACAAGGGCCACACCGCCGCTGTCACCACCAACCCACCATCACCGGGCCGGCTACGCCATCCTCACAGTCATCCCTGAAGGAGCGGGGCCGGTCAACCTCCCGTTCTTGTAGTTGATCTTTTTGTTAGAGGTTGTCCGCGTGGTTGTGGGCGCGTCGAGGTAGGTGGCGGAGTCAAGGAGCGCCCGCAGGGCGCCCGCACCAGCGGCCGGAGGTCCTTGGCGCCGTCACCGGTCGGCGCACGCTGTTGGGAGCGGAGAAGCCGGTCGGATCTGCTCTCCTTCCGGGGGGGGGGGTGATCGGTGGTCGTGTGGCTGCTCCAGGGCCGGATCGCCCGGGCCGGGTGGACAGGCCCCCGTCGGGGCTGTCGGTCATCCCTTCGCCGCGCCGGAAGGTCTGGGCGGCATGGTGCGCTGCGGCAACGGGGTTGCGGTGGACGAGATCAATCAGACGGGGCGATCACGCCGAGCCGACAGCCTCGAGCCGGCTCGGGGATCATGACTGTGCCGATCCGCGTCCACCGCAGGATCGGCTGCCTCATGCCGCCGGGGCTGCCAGGCAACGCAGATGGTGATCGCGTAGGCCGTAGAACACCAGTGTGACCAGGTCACGGGCAGCGGCGACGACCCCGATGCTGCGGCCGCGGCGTTCAGCCACCCGGTCACGACGCTGCCCGAGGCGGGTGTGCCCGGGCACGCGCTGGACGGCCTCGACCGCGGCCCAGCGCACCAACCGCGAGCCCTGCTTGGTGATCCGGCCGCGGCGCACCCGAGTGTCGGACTCGTGGTGGATCGGGGTCAGCCCTGCCCAGGAAGCCAGCTGCCCGGGCCGGGCGAAGCGGCTGATTTCGCCGACCTCGGCGACAAACACCGCGGCCAGGGTCGGGCCGACCCCGGGAAAGGCCTGGATGGCCCGGTAGCCGGGGTCGGCGCGCAGTCGCCCGGCGACCAGCGTGGCGAAGGTGTCGATCTCGACGTCCAGCGCGGTGATCAGCCCCAACAACGAGTCCACCCGTGAGCGCGACTCCAGCGAGAGTCGGGCCGAACCCAGCAACCGCTGACCCGACGGGCCGAACAGATCACTCATCGGCACCGCCACCCCGGCGCCAGCCAGCACCGCGTGCACCTGGCACTTGAGGTTGCTGCGCAGCCCGACCAGCTTCGCCCGATGCCGCACCCAGCCGCACAGCTCCCGGGTCGCCGGTGGGGCGATCCAGGCCTCGGGCAGCCGGCCCATCCGCAGCAGATCCGCCAGGTCCGCGGCATCCCGCTGATCGTTCTTGACCCTTCGGTAGGAGAACATCTTCACCCCAGCGGGGTGCGCCAGGTGGTCTGCCCCGAATTTTTCGGACCGCTTGATTTGTCTTTCTCTATACCGCTTCCTGTGAGTTGTTCGCCTGTGATGCGATGAAGGAGCGGGGCCTCCGCTCCTCGTGACCCTCGGCTCATGCTCGAGGTGCTTCACATCAACGATTTGGGAGGCCCCTGTGAGTGGAGCATACGAGGGACGGCAGTTCGTCGGGATGGATCTGCATCGGCGGCGGTCGGTGTTGGTGCGGATGACCGAGGCCGGGGAGCGGCTGGAGACGGTGCGGATCTCCAATGATCGGGAGTATCTGCGGCGGGTGATGGCGCGGGCGGGTGAGGCGCCGGAGGTGGTGCTGGAGGCCACGTACGGCTGGTACTGGGCGGCGGACGCGTTGGCCGAGCTGGGTGCGCGGGTGCATCTGGCGCATCCGCTGGGCGTGACGATGTTCGGGTTGCGGCGGGTGAAGAACGACGAGCGCGATGCCGCGGACCTGGCGGATCTGTTGCGGATGGGCCGGCTGCCGGAGGCGTGGATCGCCCCGCCGGCGACCCGGGAGCTGCGCGGGTGGGTGCGGCACCGGGCCAAGCTGGTCGGGGCGCGCACCGGGCTGAAGTGCCAGGTGCATGCGCTGCTCGCGGCGGCCGGGGTGGCGGTGCCGATGAGTGATCTGTTCGGGCCGGGCGGGCAGCGGTTGCTGGCCGCGTCGCCGTTGGCGGTGGAGTCGCGGGCTCGGGTGGACTCGCTGCTGCGGTTGATCGGGATGCTGGACTTCGAGATCGACACGTTCGCGCGGCTGGTGGCCGGGCGGCTGCGCGGTGATCCCGGGTATGTGGCGATCCAGGCCATCCCGGGGGTGGGTCCGGTGCTGGCCGCGGTGTTCGTCGCCGAGATCGGCGATGTCACTCGGTTCGCCCGCCCGCAGCAGCTGGCCAGTTGGGCCGGGCTGACGCCCAAGCATCACGAGTCCGACACCACCTGTCACCGGGGCCGGATCACCAAGCAGGGCAGCCGGTTGGTGCGCTGGGCCGCGGTCGAGGCGGTGCAACGCGTCCCGGCGCAGACGCGCCTGGGCCGGCTGCGGGACCGGGTCGGTGAGCGGCGCGGGCATAACACCGGGGTGGTCGCGGCGGCCCGGGAACTGGTGGAGCTGGTGTTCTACGGGCTGCGCGATCATCAGATCCGCTGCCTACCGGCCCCGGCCCGGACCCGGGCCAGGTCGGCGTGAGCGCCCTGAAGAACTCGCGGCGGCGCAGGTCGTTTCGTGTCATGACCCCCGCACCCGGCGTGCTCCGGGGCGGCGTGGTCGCCCCTTGTGATTGACCTCGCCACCGCGACCCTGCGCAGCGCACCATGCCGCCCGCACACCCCGGGCGGCGAAGGGATGACTGACAGCCCTTCTGGGCCTGTCCGATCCCGCCGGGGATCCTCGGCCACTGGAGCAGCAGCAGACTCGTCGACCCGAGCACCCGGAGACGCCGCGTCACCGATCCTCCGCCTCGAACAGCGTGCGTCGATCGGCGACGGGCTCAAGGACCTCCGGCCGCTGACGCGGGCGCCCTCACGGGCGCTCCTTGACCCCGCCGCCTGCTCCGACGCGCCCAAGAACACGGCGAAGGACCGAAAGAAATAGATCAACTACAAGAACTGGGGGTTGCCCGGCCCCGCTCCTACAGGGATGACACGATGGAAGATGCCGACGTGCGCTTAAGCGTGGCTTGGCCTGCGAGGCATCCGACCAGCGCGATGATCGCGATCAGCACCAGCAATGCCGACACGCCCCATGATCGTCCTCCGGCGACATCGAGCACACCGATGCAGATGCTCGGCAGGAAGCCGCTCGCGATGCTGCCGACCTGGTAAGAGACCGACAGTCCCGTGTAGCGCGTCTCGACGGCAAACCATTTCCCGAGCACCACACCGAGCACTCCGAACGGACTCGCCACAATCGCGATCCCCAACACGACACCGAGCGTGACCAGGACGGGAACTTTAGTGTCGACGAGTAGGAAAACCGGAAAGGCCACTACGATGTTGAGCGCGGTGCTCACGATGAACACCCTGACGGCTCCGTACCTGTCGGCCAAGATTCCGTAGATGCAGATCACGCCAATCTCCACGACTGTACCCAGCAGTGTCGCAGTGAGGATGAGCGGACGTGGCAGGCCGAGTACGGTCGTACCGTAGCTGAGGACGAAGGTGGTGACGACGTAGAAGCCACTCTGCACGACGAACACTCCGGCGACCACCTGCCGCCACGATGTACGAAGTGTGGCGATGAGCGGTGCCTTGGCGACGTTCTCGCGCTCGAGCGCCTCTTGGAACACCGGCGACTCCTCGATCCGCAAGCGCATGTACATGCCGATGAACACGAAGACGAATGACGCCAGGAACGGAATGCGCCAACCCCAGCTGATGAAGTCGTCGCCCGGCAGCAGGTTCAAGAGTGCATACATGCCGGTTGAGAGCAGGGTGCCCATCGGCCCGCCCATCTGCACGAACATTGTGTAGCGCGCCGCGTAGCCGGGAGGCGCATGTTCCAAGCAGATCGTCGCAGCTCCACCCCACTCACCTCCGACACTCAAACCCTGAAGGAGGCGCAGGCTCACAAGGAAAATCGGCGCCAGCGTCCCGATGGCTTCATAAGTGGGCAGCAGACCGATCAACCCGGTCGCGATACCCATCCCTGTCACAGTCACCAGGAGCGTGAACTTGCGCCCGTACCGGTCCCCCATGTGACCGAACACGACCGCGCCGAGCGGCCGCATCAGAAACCCTGAGGCAAACGCGAGAAACGACACGAGAGTGCCAGCGAGCGGACTGAGACTCGGAAAGAAGAGGCGGTTGAAGACCAGCGCCGACGCCGTGCCGTAAGCGAAGTAGTCGTACCACTCCAGTGCCGTTCCCGCAGTCGATGCGGCGACCACTCGGCGCACCGTGGAATGAGACACCGCCGGTTCGGTCTCCGAGATACTGATTGGCTGTTCCATAGGGCACACTCCTACTTCGTTCTATGGGAGGAGCTCGCGAGAGGGTCCACATGCGCATTCACCGATTGCCAAGACGGGTTCGACGTCCCGTCGCGCCCGTGCGGCGAGGGCGCCCGAACTACACCCCGCGCGACGAGGCGCAGTTCACAAACAGCGCAAGGTCAGAACTCAGAGGACAGGATTCCGGCCAAGAACGGCACATAGCGGTCCGCAACGTCTTGCCGCAGGTAGTAATGGAAGAACCGTCCGCGGCGCTGGATCTCGATCAACCCGGCTTGGTACAACGTCTTGACGTGATAGCTGATGGTCGACTTGGAGACCGACAGGCGTTCTTCGAGTTCGGTACAGCCGATCTCACCGTGTTCCAAGACCAGACGGAAGACCTCCATCCGGCTCTTCTCGCCGAGCGCCTTAAAGATGGCAATCAGCTGATCCGTCGCCGAATCGTGCAGCGGTGCGACGGAGCCGCCGTGACGAGCGGCCATGGTCTCGCCGCGTGGTTCACCGGACGCTGTGATCATGCGTCGCACCCTTCGACGAGCGAGGTGCTCGACGCGCGCACGGGCTCGACGCCTCGGCTAACGGCTCGTCGGCACCCCGTCTTCAGGACAGCCGCGGCATCGACTGCCACTGCGGAGTCGTGACCGACGAGTATCGGGTTGATCTCGATCGACACCAGACTATCTGCGGCGTCGGAGATCAACCTGCTGAAGCGGGCGATCGCACCCGCGAGCTCCGTGCCCGCCAAGGGGGCCCGTCCGCGAACACCCCCGAGGAGTGTTCCCAGCTTGATGGTGCGCAGCAAGTCCTGGACGTGCTCAGCCGTGACCGGAGCCATCGCGAAGGCGACGTCGTCGAGAAGCTCGACCAGGATTCCGCCGACTCCGAGCATGACCACCGGTCCGTGGACCTCGTCAACGAATCCTCCTACGACGACCTCGGCGGCAGACTCGCCGATCATGGGTGACACGAGGACCCCATTGATCCTCGCCTCGGGTGCCGCCTCCCCGACTCGGGTCAGGATCGACTCGTACGCACGTTCCGCGTCAGCTGGATTGGCGACGTCAAGAACGACACCGCCTACGTCGGACTTGTGCGCGATATCAGGTGACACTACCTTCATCGCGACCCGACCCCATCGTGCGGCTGCAGCGGCTGCGCTCACCTTGTCACAACACAACTCTTCGGGGACGACGTCGATGTCATATGCCCTCAACAGCTCACGGAGTTCGTCCTCAGCTGGTTCGGCACCGCGCAGGCCCGCGACCCAGCGGTCGAAGGCGGCCCCAGTAGCCGATGGGCCGCCGGGTGCAACCCCAGCCGACGCGAGTCTCCCGACCGTCGCGTTCCTGGCGGCGATCGCTGCAATAGCTGTGAGTGCTGGCCGCGTTCCGCGAAGGATCGGAATGCCCGCCGACGCCGGAGCGGCGGCCAGGGACGGGTGGATGTCGGCATTGAGGTTGCTCAGTAGCACCAGTGGCTTGGTGGCGGTCGCGCCCTCTGCACTGAGATTCTCAAAGATCTCCTGGTAAAAGGCGACTTGACCGGCGTTGAACGCGTGCTGAGCGTCCTGGGCGACGACGACCGTGTCGACGTCGTCGTCCTGAAGCATCGCCGAGACAGCGCTTGCGAAACGCTTGCCTAGCGGCAGGGACAAAGCTGATGCCGCGCCAACGTCGAACGGATTGTCGACAGAGTCGTGAGGCGACATCCCGATGCTCGTTCGGATCTGCTCCTGTGTGGGCTGGGACAGCTGTGCCAGGCTGAGCCCCACGTCGGAGGCGCGGTCGGCGACCAGCGATAGCTCCCCGCCAGAGAACGCGACCAGACCTATCGAGGATCCGATGGTCGTCGACCGCGCGGAGGTTGCAAGGGTCAGCACCTCGCACAGCTCATCGTAGTCCCGCACCAGAACGACCCCGAGATCGCGGAAGACCGCCTCGGTCACGCGCCCGTGTCCAGCCAACGCACCGGTGTGGCTCTGGACGATCTTCCGCGATCCCTCGGTCATACCGACCTTTAGGACGACCACGAGCTTGTTCAGCTCGTGGGCGCGCAGCACCGCTCTACGGAACCGCTCGCCGTCGCGCAGACCTTCGGTGAACAACGCGATGGCGGTGGTCGCCGGGTCTTCGACCAGCTTCTCCAGGATGTCCTCCGACGACACGACGGCCTCGTTGCCGGTGGACACGATGGTCGAGAATCCGAACGAGCGCCCGGTGTTCATCATCGAGATCGTGGCCGACCCGCTCTGCGCTATGAGGGCGACGCCACCGACTGGCAGTCCATAAGGCACCTCGGCGCCATAGAGTGCGACGGGTTCGTGCAAATTGATGAGACCGAGGCAGTTGGGCCCGATGAGCATCGCGCCGTGCTCTCGACAACGCTGCGCAATCCGAACCTGAGCGGCGCGGCCGCGCGCGTCGGCTTCGCCGAGTCCAGCGGTGTTCACGACGAACGCTCGAATCCCGGCAGCGAGTCCGCTCTCGACAGCGTCGAGCACTCTGCTAGCACCGACACTGACGACCGCGACGTCGGCCGGCGCGTCGAGGTCTGACAAGCTCGGTGAACACGCGACGTCGAACACGGTCGCCCTGTTCGGATTCACCGGGACAATTCGACCCCGATAGCCGAGAAGTTCGTTGTTCTTTACAAGTTTCGCGTGGAACGAAATTCGCTCTGAGGCTCCCACCGACGCGATCGTCTGGGGCCTCGTCAGCTGCTCCCACGGACTGTTGCTAAGCGGCGCCGGGTCGTTGACAGAAGTTTCCACCGGCATCAGCTGAACCGCTTCCGCATCCACGTGTACGCCTCGCGCATACCGTCCTTCGCTCCGATGCTCAGGAACTTCTCCTTCAGCTCAGTGGTCATGAGCTTCGTGATCAGGAACTGGTCCCAGGCCCACTCGTGCATCGTCCGGAAGCCCTGCGCATCCAAGGTCGCGTTGACCATCCGCTTTGTCATCCCCATGAGCTCTGGTGGCATGAGAGCGACCCGCCGAGCAACGGCGAACGCTGTGTCACGCAGATCTTGCTCTGGAACTACGCGGTTCACGAGACCGATGCGGTGCGCCTCGGCTGCGTCGATGGTATCGCCGAGCAGCAGCAGCTCTTTGGCTTTGCGAGCACCCACCAGCCAGACGCTGAACGGTTGAGGAAGGAGCGAGTACCGCGCCTCAGGCTCTCCGAACTTCGCGTTCTCGGATGCGACCACGATGTCGACGTGGTTCATGAGATGGAACCCCGCTCCCAGGCAGTGCCCCTGCACTGCCGCCACGACCGGCTTCGGGGAGTCCCAAACCTTGAGAAGCGTCGCACGCTGTTGGGCGAGCAGTTGGTACTGGTCGAACACCGGCTGCTTGGCCAGATCAGAAGACTGTTTCAGATCGAAGCCGGAACAGAATGACTTGCCGCGACCGCTCAATACAATCGCGTTGACTTCAGGATCCGCCTGCGCCGTTGTGAACGCGGCGTCCAGAGCCTCATACATCTGCGGATCTATCGCGTTGTGAACAGCCGGATTGTTCAAAGCGATCTCCTGCACGTCACCATGCGAAACCAACTCGACGAGACCCTGCTCCGCCGATTCGCTCACGTTCGCATTCCTTTCACATAGGCTCGCGATCACGATCCTGGTCGTCGTTGCGGCCGCCAGGACTGCCGGGTCGGGACGCTAAAGCGTCGGGCAATAGACAACCTCTCTGGGCCGAGAGGTAGGAAAGGCCAGCCGATCGAGCGAGTTGTCGACCGTGACCCGAGAGCTGAGATTTGCTGGTAGTGCACTACTTCAGAACGCCGGCCGTGGCCCTCTGCCGCTAGTGACGAAACCGACGGAGCGAAGGCCTTGAGCCTTCGAGCGGATGCCAGTGATCGACTTCCGCGGCTTGCGAGAGCCGGGACCCCTTCACACCAGCGGGACGACGAGGGCACCGCCGGGCCGAAGGACGAGCGCAGTGGCAGGTCGGACTGACGAAGGAACTTCAAGCCGCCGTCTTCCAGCGAAGCAACGCATGACCCACCCCGTCGTGATCTGCCGCCCAGCTCGTCCATCGCGCGAGCAACCCAACGATGGATCGATAACTCTCGCAATATTGAAGTGTCGGTAGGAGGCGTTGTCAAGCTGCCTTTTACCAGCGGATCCCGGACGCGGCGACGATCGTCGCCGTCCGGTGGCCGTACTCCACGAGGTCCCGCAGCCCGGCAGGCAGCGGCACCCGCAGGCAGCGGCACCGGCAGGCCGCGCCACCGGCAGGCCGCCGCACCGAGCCGGGACGCGGCGAAGACGGCCTGCAGGAATTCCCGCCCGTTGAGGGCGAGCAGGCCAATCGTGTCTCCTGGTCCGGCACCGTCGGCCTGGCCGGCAGCCGTTCACGTTGACGAGGCCACCAGCTCGGCGTAGGTCAGGTCAGCTCGGGGTTCTCGGAGTGGATGCGGATGCGCTGGCCCGGGCACGCCGCCGCCACAGCGTCGAGCCGCTCGTTTTGGTGCTGATCGCTCCGGGTGAACGACGCGTGCTCGCATCCTCGGGTGTTCCTGGCGCCGGAATGGGAAGCCCGGTTCGGGAGGCTTGGCGGGGCGCCGTGGAGGGCGACGATCTGCATGCCGCAGGCCCGTCGCACACGCTTCCGGCTTCGTGCTGTCACGTCGTCGCTCCCGCAGGGGTCCGGAACGAGACTGCGGCGGCTCGTCCGAGATAGGGCCGTAGCTGCACTCCGGCCGGGTACCGCTTGGGAGCCGCGGTACCCGGCCACCTAAGGAGACAATCGGCCGATCGGTCAGCCCTCGTCGAGTCCGAGGTCGGGGCCGAAGACCTCGTAGTGGATGTCCGCGGCGGGCACGCCGCGCTCGAGCAGCTGGGCACGCACGGAGCGCATGAACCCGACCGGTCCGCACAGGTAGGCCACGGTGTCGGCGGGGACGTCGAGACCGGCCAGGTCGACCAGCCCGGTGCGCTCGGTCGGCCAGGGCTGCTCGGGGCGCTCGTACCAGACCGCCGCCTGCGCGTCGGGCAGCTTCGCGACGAGCTGCTCGAGGTCGGCCCGGAGCGGGTGGCTGTGCGGGGTGCGGTCGGCGTGGACGGCGAGCACCCGGCGCGGCGAGTCGACGGCCGCGAGGTGGCCCAGCATGTCGATCATCGGCGTGGCACCGATGCCGGCCGAGGCCAGGAGCACGGGCCGATCGCCCTCGTCGAGGATGACGTCGCCGAAGGGCCGGCTGACGCGCAGCATGTCACCGAGCCGCACCCGGTCGTGCAGGTGGACGGAGACCTCCCCGTTCGGGGTCCCGGTGACCCGCTTGAGGCTGAAGCGCAGGGTGTCCGGACGCTGGGTGGACACGCTGTACTGGCGGATCTGGTGGGCACCGTCGGGCAGCGCGACCTGCACCGAGACGTACTGCCCGGGCCGCGACACGGCGACTGGTTCGCCGTCGGTGGGCCGCAGGATGAAGGTGGTGACGTCGTCGGTCTCGCGCAGCAGCCCGACGACGCGGTGCTCGCGCCAGGTGTCCCCCGCGTCGACACCGGCCTCCGAGTACAGCCGCGACTCGATCGCGACCAGGGCGTTGGCCATCAGCCAGTACACCTCGTCCCAGGCCGCGGCGACCTCCTCGGTGGCCGCCTCGCCCAGCACCTCGACGATGGCGGCGAACAGGTGGGTGTGGACGATCGCGTACTGGTCCCGGGTGATGCCGAGCGACGCGTGCTTGTGCGCGATGCGGGTCAGCATCGTGTCGGGCCGCTCATCGGGTCGGTCCAACAGCGCGGTGGAGAACACCGCGATGGACCCGGCGAGCGCTCGCGCCTGGGTGCCGTTGGCCTGGTTGCCGCGGTTGAACAGGTCGCGCAGCAGTTCGGGGTGGGCGGCGAACAGCCGGCGGTAGAAGACGGTGGTGATCTCGTCGACCGCGCCGGCGACCGCGGGCAGGGTCGCCCGGACGGTGATGGCGGACTTCTCGGACAGCATCGGGAGCGGCTCCAAATCAGAATCCGGATTCGTGTTCTCCGTGCGGTGGCTCCGCGCGCACGTGGTGGGTGTTCAGCCGGTCGGCGCCGGCGGGGCGAGGCCGAGCAGCAGCGGACCGGTCGGGGCGTCGACGAGGTCGTCGATCGAGTAGGGGTCGAGCGCGGCGTAGAAGGCCTCTCGGGCCTCCCGCAGCGCCGTGCGCAGCCGGCAGCCGGAGCGCAGCGGGCAGGCCGGGTCGTCGTCGCAGCCGACGACGTCGCCCTCGCCCTCGAGGGCGCGCACGAGGCGGCCGACCGAGCCGTACCGGCCCGCCGAGGTCAGCGCCAGGCCTCCGCCGCGACCGCGCCGGGCCTCGAGCACCCCGAGGTGCTGCAGGCGGGTCACGATCTTGGCCGCGTGGCTGTAGGGCGCCCCCACGGCCGCGGCGATCTCACGGGTGGGCGGGCACTCGCCCTGGTCGAGCACCGCCATCCGCATCAGGATGCGCAGCGCCAGATCGGTGGCCGCGGTCAGTCGCACGATAGCGACACTAGATAAGTGGAGTTGCTGAGTCGACTTAACGGAGCGTGTTCAGGGACACGTACTCGCCCTCGATCCGGTGACTAGTGCGAACCAGCGGTCGGAGGAGCGAGGTAATCCTCTAGCGGCGGCCTCCGTCGCGGGGACGGCCTTGCCCGGTCGCCGCTTCGACGAAGCGCCTGATCAGCGCGCCGGCCCGGCCGGGAAGCCAGGCCAGGCGCAGGGCTGCGGGCGGCGCATCGGCGAGGGGGATGAACGCGACACCGGTGTGGGCATTCGCCGAGGCTGCGGAGAGGGCCGTCGCGCCGACGCCCCGGCCGGCGGCGATGAGGGCTATCCATTCGTCGTAGTTGTCGCATTCGATGAACATATCGGGGCGGTGGGCGGCGTCCCACAGGTCGGGGCGGGTGCTACCGCTGCTGGTGTTGATGACGACGGTGTGCTCGCTGAGCTCGTTCCAGGCGAATCGGTCGTGGCCGGCGAGGGGCGAGCGGCTGCTGACGGCCGCGACTCGGGGCTCTTCGAACAGGGTCAGGCAGGTCGCGCCGGTCACCGGGAGGTCGTGCCGAGCGAGGGCGACGTCGATGTCGCCGCGTTCGAGGGCGGTCGCGAGGTCGTCACGGCGCATGAGGCGGGCGGCGGCACCGGTGGTCTCCTCGAACGCCGCGATGACGTCGCCGGTCCAGGGGTCCGGCAGCACCCAGGAGAACCCGATCCTGAGATCGCGCTCTCCTCGGGCCTCCGCCATGGCCAGGTCGAGGTCGCGGAGAACGCCCTGCGCCCGTGTGAGGAAGGCTCGCCCGGCGTCGGTGAGCAGCACCGAGCGGGAGGACCGCTCTAGCAGCTTGACCTCCAGCGCCTGCTCGAGCTGTTGGATCGTGCGGGTGAGCGCCGGCTGCGTGACCAGCAGGTGCCGGCTGGCGGCCGTGAACGACAGGTTCTCCGCGACGGCGGCGAACGCGCGCAGATGACGCAGCTCCACATCCATAACTTCTGAGCATAGATGCTGGAGGACCGGCAATTCTCTCCCGATGTCCACCTGCATAACGTCGAAGACGCCCGAAGAAGAGCAGTAGAGGAGTTGCACCTGATGAGCACACCTACAACAGCTCGCAGCGCTCTCGACGAACTCGTCGACGTCCGCGGGCGAGGCCCGGTCGCGGACGACGAGATCACGCGCACGGGAGACGACCCGCTGTTCGCCTCCCCGTTCCGGATCGGTCACACGCTGGCCGACGCCCTGGCGGCGCGGGCGGTCGCGGTGAACGATCTGTGGGAGCTCCGGACCGGGCGTCGACAGAGAATCAGCATCGACGTGCGCGCAGCCGCTGCGACCGCTCTCGGGGGCGAGGACATGACCCTAGCCCGCGGGGGTGACGGCCAGTACCGCCCGATCCCGGTCTCGCCCGATGTTGAGCACATGGTGGCGCTGACCCAGCCGTGGCGCACCAAGGACGACCGGTGGTTCGTACCGCACTTCAACCTGCCCCACCTCGAGCGGCGCGTGCTCGACGTCCTGGACGCCGAGGCCACGCCCGAGTCGGTCGCCACAGCCGTTCGCCGATGGGATGCGCAGGACCTCGAGGACGCGATCGCAGAGGCGCAGGCCGCGGGCGGCATCGTGCGTACCCGCGACGAATGGCTCGCGCATCCTCACGGGGCGCACCTGGCCGCGCAGCCTGTCGTGCGCATCACGAAGATCGGCGATGGCGAGCCGGAGCCGCTTCCCGAGGGCGCTCAACCGCTGTCAGGCATCCGCGTGCTCGACCTGACCCGCATCCTCGCGGGGCCGACCGCCTCGCTGAGCCTCGCCGAGCACGGCGCGGACGTGCTCATGGTCACTGCTCCTCACCTTCCCCAGGTCACGCCGTTCGTGCGGGACACCAGCCACGGCAAGCGCAGCACCTTCCTCGACATCAAGGACCCGGAGCAGGCAGGGATCTTGCACGGCCTGGTGCGAGAGTGCGACGTGTTCGTCGAGGGGTACCGTCCGCACCGCCTGGCCGCGCACGGGTTCGGGTCCGACGAGCTCGCGGCGGCGCGCCCCGGGCTGATCTATGTCACGGTCAACTGCTTCGGTTCCGACGGTCCTTTCGGCGACCGCGCCGGATGGGACCAGGTCGCGCAGGCCGTGACCGGCATCGCGCAGACTCAGGGCGAGACGACGGGAGCCGGACGACCCCAGCTGACGCCGGTGTACCTGTGCGACTTCCTCACCGGCTTCATGGCGAGCTTCGGCGCGATGGTGGCGCTGCGCCGCCGCGCCGTCGAGGGCGGCAGCTACCGCGTGGAGGTCTCACTGGCGGGCGCGGCGATGCTGCTGCAGCGCCAAGGGCTCCTCGCAGGGTTCGCGGACGCTCCCGGAGCCCTCACGCCGGCGGAGTTCGAGCGCTACGCCTCCTACGACGACGGCACCATCTACGGCGACCTCAAGAGCCTCGGCCCCGTGATCCGCATGTCGGAGACGTCGCCGTCCTGGGCTCGCACCACACCCGCCCTCGGCAGCAGCCGCCCCGAATGGCTGCCCCGGTGACGCACGACGCGTCAAGGAAGATGGAACCAGCATGACCGCACGACTTCTGAACTCCCGACTGCCGATCGTTGCCGCGCCCATGGCCGGCGGGCCCTCCACGGTCGCCCTGGCGCGTGCCGTCGCGTACGCCGGTGGCTTCCCGTTCCTCGCCGCCGGGTACAAGACCCCCGACGCCCTCGCCGCGGAGATCGACGAGGTCCGCGCGTTCGGGGTGGAGTTCGGGGTGAACCTGTTCGTCCCTTCGCAGGACCCGGTGGACGAGGCCGCGTTCGTTGCCTACGCGGAGGAGCTGAAGGCGGAGACCGAGGAGTACGGGCTGGGTTTCGACCCTTCCCCGGTCGCCGACGATGACAGGTGGGGCGAGAAGCTCGCGCTGCTCACAGACAACCCGGTCCCAGTTGTGTCACTGACTTTCGGGCTGCCCGACCCGGCCGACATCGCCGCCCTGCAGAAGGCGGGAAGCCGGGTGCTCGCCAGCGTCACCACGCCGGACGAGGCCCGGCTGGCACGGGAGGCCGGAGTGGACGGCCTGGTCGCGCAGGGGTCCGATGCCGGCGGCCACAGCGCCACGTTCGACCCCACCCGCACTTTCGATCCTGTCGATACCGCCATCCTCATCCAGCAGGTACTCGAGACGGTCGACCTGCCGGTGATCGCCGCCGGCGGCGTCGACGGGCCTGACGCGGTGCGTCGGCTGCTGGATGCGGGCGCGCAGGCCGTCGCGGTCGGAACGCTGCTGCTGCGCACCGACGAGGCCGGCACCTCGCCCACCCACAAGCAGGCGCTCGGCGACCCGGCGTTCACCGAGACCGTGCTCACCCGCGCGTTCACGGGCCGGCCCGCGCGGGCACTGCGCAACGGGTTCATCGACCGACACCACCAGACAGGCCTGAACGCCTACCCGGCCGTGCACCACCTCACCCGGGCGCTACGACAGGCCGCCGGGAAATCCGGCGACGCCGACCGGCTCCACCTGTGGGCCGGAACCGGATGGCGCAACGCCGCCACCGGACCCGCCGCCGACGTCATCCGCCACCTCGCCGAAGGAGTCTGAACCTTGCCCCTCATCGCCGTCGACGTCATCAGAGGACACGACGAAACCCACTTGACCACCCTGCTCGACGGCATCCACGACGCCGTCGTCGAAGCGCTCGCCGTGCCCGACACGGACCGATACCAAATCCTCACCCAGCACGAGCCCTTGGAGATCCGCGCCCTCGACACCGGTCTCGGGTACACCCGCAGCCAGAACCTGACCATCATTCGGGTGATCAGCAAGGCCCGCCCCGAGGCGGCCAAGCAGCGCCTGTACGCCCTCATCGCGCAGAACCTGCACGCGCGGCTCGGAATCGGCGGCGACGACATCATCATCTCCATCGCCGAGAACACCGACGCGGACTGGTCCTTCGGAGGAGGCCGCGCGCAGTTCCTCACCGGAGACCTCCCCAACACCCCCGACGAGAGCACGAAGTGAGCCCCGCATGACGGCATTTCACGGATGGATCGTCCGCAAGGAAGACGGCGCGAACACAGCCACGCTCGAGGCCCTCGACACGAACGGCCTCGACGACCTCGACACGACGGTGCGCGTGCGGTACTCCAGCATCAACTACAAAGACGCCCTCGCCCTCCATGGCCGCCCCGGCGTCATCCGTCGCACCCCGCTGATCCCGGGCATCGACCTCACCGGTGAGGTCATCGAGACCCGACACGCCCGGTGGAAGCCCGGCGACGTCGTCACACTCAGCGGCGCGGGCCTCGGCGAGGATCTCCACGGCGGGCTCGCCGGGATCGCCCGTGTCAACGGCGACGACCTCGTCCCCGTTCCCGACACATTCACCCCGGCCCAAGCCGCCGCCCTCGGCACCGCCGGATTCACCGCGGCACTGGCCCTGCTCGCCCTTGAACGCCACGGACTCACCCCCGGCGACGGGCCGCTGCTGGTCACCGGAGCCAGCGGCGGGTCCGGCAGCATCGCGGTCGCCCTTTCAAGCCGCTCCGGCTATAGGGTCGTCGCCGCGACCGGCAGGCCAGAGCAGCTCCGCGACCGCCTCACCGGCCTCGGAGCCGCCGAGATCATCGATCGAGCAGAACTGCAGACCCAGACCCGTCCGCTCGGCACGCAACGCTGGGCCGGCGTGATCGACTCCGCCGGCGGGGCCGTTCTCGCCGGCGCGCTCGCGACCCTCCAGCAAGGCGCCGCGGCGGCAGCCTTCGGGCTCGCCGCCGGCTCGCAGCTGCCGACCACGGTGCTCCCCTTCATACTCCGCGGCGTTTCCCTCCTCGGCATCGACTCCGTGCGCACAAACCCCGTGCTGCGGCAGGCCGCGTGGGAGCGCCTCGCCCGCGACCTCGACCCCGCCCACCTTGACGCGGTCACCCGCGCCGTCCCGCTCGATCAGGCCAAGACCGCCGCCAGCGCGCTGCTCGAGGGCCGCGGAACGGGTCGCACCGTCGTGGAGGTAACCCCGTGACCCGACAGGGCGGCACCCGGGACGGAGGGCTCCGGTTCACGCTGATCGGCGGGCGACCGCGCTCCTCGACTACGCTGGGGCGCGCACCCATACTCGACCTGACGGTCAGGCCGCCCCAGCGACTACCCGTCATCCACCGGCACGGCACCAGCATCCGCGTCACCGGATTGCGGAGGCACACGGCCCCGCCGGAGTCGTACGCCTCGGACGGCACCGTGACCGGGTTTCTCCTCGAGTCCGGAGAGCAGCCCGTTGTGTAAGGTCCTTCTCCGGCGACAACGCCTCTGTCCCGACGTCCGCAAGCTCGCGGACCGTGTCGGGCATCTTGATATCGCGGCGCTACACACCGCGGCGGCTCCCACCGGCGCGTTCGACAACGCACCCTTGCGCTCACGGCCGATGCCCCGCCATTCCCGACTGGACTACCTCTCACCCCTCGTACAACGCCGGCCATCACCGGGGCGGTAGCCCCGCCCGCGCCCGGTCCGCGCCGAGACCATGAAACATTTTCGCGGCCGCAGCGAACCCGCCGGCCCCGCCAGGACACCCGGGTGGCCGTGAGCTGCGGTCGGGGCCGGTACCGGCGAGCAGGACCTTGCCGGCGTTGCGCAGGTCGCGGGCCCACTTGTCCAGCACCCGCACCGAGTTACCGCGCGGTCACACGTAGGCCTTGCTGATCTCCGGGGTCAGCCCGTACAGCTCGGTCAGGATCTTCATCGTCGGCGTGGTGACCCACAGATAGTCGCCGCCGCGTCGGCGGCCGGCCACCTGCAGCGGGTCGGGCAGGCGGGCGTGCTCCCAGGTCAGAGTGCGGATCCGCCAGTACCCGGGAGTGGTCTGGTCGAACTCGGGATCCTCGGTGATCTCCTCCGGGGCCCCGATGCCCAGCGGCAGCGACGTCGCCGCGCCCAAGAACAAACCGTTGACATCCCACGCATCTGCCGGGTCAGCGCCTACCGAGACGGACCGCGATCGCGGCCCTGCTCAGGGGAGCCACGCGGCTACGGCGGCCGCAGAGGTGAACGCCGGGACCGACTGCCCCGGGGTTGCCCACGGCCATCCTCGGGCGAAGTGAGGGCCGCGCCGGCGGCGCGCGCCGGATGCTCAGGTGTAGTGGCCTCGTCTGCCGCGGACCGATCGGGGTCCTGCACGAGTTGCTCGAGCATTTGTCGCAGGGGCTCGGCGTCCCCGCGGTGCGCGGCTTGGGAGGCCGTGATGTTGATGTTGGGGTCCATCGCTTCCCAGTGCAGCGGGTGGCCGGCGGCGCGGGCGAGTTGAGCGAGGAAGGCACGCTGGGCGCGGCCGTTGCCCTCGCGGAAGGGGTGCAGCGCGTTGAGGTCGGCTAGGAGCTCGGTGAGTTTGTCAAGGAACTCAGGCCGTCCAAGGCCGCGCAGATAGTCGTCGCGGCGGGCGAGCTTGCCGAAGATGTCCTCGGCGAAGCTCTCGATGTGTTGGGGCAGGCAGAACAGGTCTTCCTTGGCGATCGCCACCGTGCGTAGCTGGCCGGCCCAGTCGTAGAGGTCGCCGAAGATGAAGCGGTGGAAGGCCTACATGATCAGCCCCGAAATTTTCGGACCGCTTGAATTGTCGTCGTCTACGCGGCTTGCTGGGATTTCTCCCACTCGTTGAGGGCTTCCTGCGGGGATTTGTAGCCCAGGCCGGAGTGGAGCCTTTTCGTGTTGTACCAGAACTCGATGTATCGAGCGATGTCGGCGCGGGCGTGTGCGCGGGTCGGGTATGCGGTGCGGTGGACACGTTCATTCTTCAGAGCGGCGAAGAACGACTCGGCCATGCTGTTATCGTAGCATATGCCGGCGTGTCCAACCGATTGGCGCATACCGAGGCTGCGGATGGTCGCGGCGTACTCGCGGGAGGTGTAATTGCTTCCGCGGATCGAGTGGAAAATCACGCCAGGAGCGAGGGAGATTCGTTGTACTGCCCGGTGTAGCGCGTCGGAGATAAGCCCGGTTCGGTAGTTGTCGTCCATGGCGTACCCGATGACCATCTTGGTGTGGCAGTCGATCACGGTGGCCAGATACAGCCAGCCTTCCCAGGTCGGTACGTAGGTGATGTCTCCGACGAGTTTCACGCCGGGGGTCTCGGCGGTGAAGTCGCGATCGACGAGGTCGGGGAGGCGGTGTTCGTGGCCGTTCTGTTCGGTCAGGCTCGTCCGCCACGGGCGGGGCTGGCAGGGCTGTAGCCCCAGTTCACGCATGATGCTGCGGACGAGTTCGGGGCCGCACGGCACGCCCCAGCGGGCGAGCTGGGCGTGGATGCGTCGGTAGCCGTAGGTCTCGTCGGAGTCGGTGAACGGGGCGAGGATGAGTTCGGCGAGTCGGGCCCGGCGTCTCGCGGTCGCCGAGTCCGGGCGTCGGCGCCAGTCGAAGAATCCCGATGGCGACACCTGCAGCCAGCACATCTTCTTCACGGGATAGGCGTACTTCGCGTCGCTTGTTCGGCATGAGTCGATGAACTCGTACTTCTCGGCTACCGGGGATCCCGGGCGAAGTACGCTGCGGCTTATTCAGGAATACGTTCTCCATGCGGAGCTCGCGCAGTTCACGCTGGGCTTCGGCGAGCTGGGCCCGCTCGCTCACGGTCAGCGGAGGTTCCTCGCCTGCGTGGTCTTTCCGGTACTGGTTCACCCAGTTCCCGAGAGTTCCCTCGTTCACGCCTAACTCCCGCGCGACCTGAGCGATCGGACGCGACGTCTCGATCGCCAACCGCACGGCCTCATCCCGAAACTCAGGACTGAACTTGCGGTACTTCCTTGCCACTTCCCACATCACCTTCCGGCCCCGATCCTATTGGATCGTGGTCCGAGAACAACGGGGCACCTCAACAGGTGGGCGAGGTCGTAGGCGCCGGGCAGGTCGTGCTGGTGCAGCTCGATGAGGCGGAAACCGGTCAGGTCGGCCTCGGCACGCTCGAGCTCGGCGACATCAGTGAGGCCGAGCTTGTTGCGCAGGACCCCGCTGGCGGGGTCGGTGTAGGGGTCTTGCGGGCTCACTTGCGGTATCGCGCCAGGGTGCGCTCGCGGACCTCTTCGGGGGTCATGCGTCCCTCAGCGATCGCCTCGAACATCTCCAGACCCTCGTCGCTGGGCTCGAGGCCCTCGGCGCGAACCGGAGACAACCCGGTCCGCCCGGGAACCTACGCCCTCACCGGCGAGCAGTTCGACGGACACTGGGTCTACCGCCGCCACGACGACAACTGAAGCTCGAGGCCCGTCGACCCGACGTGTCCAGGCCCGATACCTCTCAGCGGCACGTCCGCGACCGGACCGGCTACGTCACGTATCCGACCGGCCGCGGACCCCCCCGCCTCGCCGGACGGGCTCCCCACACCGACGAGGCAGCACCTTCAACGAGCCATCCGCCCTGAGGATCCGACATCTTCGTCACATCCGCAGTCCGGTGGCAGACGATGAACGTGGCCCACGATGGTGCGGCATCATGGTCTCGTGCAGCTGCGCCCGGGCCTGACGATCGCTGACTCCGTGCTGCGCGATTTCGCGGCGCGTCACGGGATCTGTCGGCTGGCGTTGTTCGGCTCGGCGCTGCGATCCGATTTCGGCCCGGACAGCGATGTTGACCTGCTCGTTGAGTTCCTGCCCGGGCGCACTCCCGGGCTGCTGCATCTGGCTCAGATGGAACTGGAGCTGGAAGGACACCTGGGCCATCCCGTTGAGCTCCGAACCTACGAAGATCTCAGCCGGTACTTCCGCGACCAGGTCACCGCGGATGCGCGTCCCCTCTACGCTGCCTGAGCCTGCATGCGGCCCGAGGACAGAATCCGGCTCCAGCATCTCGCCGAAGCCGCTTCGAAAGCCATCGCCTACAGCGCGAATCGCGACCGCCGCGACCTTGACGACGACGAGCTGCTGCGGCTGGCCCTGACCAAACTCGTGGAAATCGTGGGCGAAGCGGCCAAACAAGTCTCTGCCGAACTGCGCTCCGCGCATCCGGAGGTGCCGTGGTCTGCGGCTGCCCGGATGCGGGACCGACTCATCCACCACTATTTCGACATCAACCTGGACATCCTCTGGACCACCGTCACCGACGACCTACCGCAACTCCTGAAGGCGCTTCCCGCTCCACCCAAGGATACGTAGTCAGGATAGGGCGGATACCGCTCACAAGTATCCGTGACCAGCGTCGGCTGGTTTGGCCATATCACCGCGAGCTGACGTCGTAGGAAATGCCGCGGCACCGCGCGGGCGCTGACCTCACACTCGGCCCTGCTGCCGATTATCGTAACGCAGCATGATCTCGATGGGGATGCGTCCGCGTTCGGCGATCTGCAGGCCTTGCGCGCGTGCCCATTCGCGGATCGCCTGGTTGCGCTGCTTGCTGGTGGTGGTCGACCGCGAGCTTCCGCGGGCCCGGCGGCTCGCGTGAGACCGGGTGTGGCGGCCGGCTTTGATGTAGGGCTCAAGCAGCGCGCGGAGCGCGTCGGCGTTCTTGCGGGAAAGATCGATCTCGTAGGATGTTCCGTTCCAGCTGAACGGTACGGTTTCGTCGGCGGTGCCGCCGTCGATATCGTCGACCAGGGTGGTCTGGACGTGTCGAGCCACTCGTGTCCTCACTCGGCTTCTTAAGGGGGTTCAGCGTAGTTTCTACGGCAACAATAAGGATGCGGGCAAGTCGACCACACGGACGGGGTTTCTGGTGCTGACCAGGGACTCGGCGCCGATCTTAGATGTGCGCCACATACGGCGGGTCGTCCATCACAGCGCGCGGTATGGCCCGCAGTTTGCCGGTCATGCGGGATAGGCCCGAGATGGCGGCACTGCGCTGTCGGGCGTGTGGCAGCGTGTGGGTGGGGATGGACCGTGCGCATTGCCGCGGCTGTCGTCAGACCTTCGACGACGCGGCGCTGTTTGCTATCACGGGGCCGAGGGCGCCGAGGTCGAGGAGGTCGTCGACCGGGCGCAGGCGGCGATCTACGAGGTCACCGAGCGGTCCACGAGCGAGGACTACGTCGCGCTCGAGGAGCTGCTGCAGCCGACCATGGACGAGATCGACGCGATCGCCTCGCGGGGCGGGGTGTCGCTGGGCGTACCGACCGGGTTCCAGGACCTGGATGCGTGCACCCACGGGCTGGCTGGCTGATCGCCACCACCGGCACCTCGAGCTCCTTGGCCAGCAGCCTGATCTGCCGGAGAACAGTGAGACCTCCTGCTGACGGGACTCGACCTTGCGTCGCCCTCCGGTGTCTGGTTGATCAGGATGATCGTGCCCTCGTCCTCGCTCTGGTCGAACAGCGCGGGCTCGGGGAGCAGGCACTGTCCGGCGCCGACGCACTTGCCCGTGTCGGCGATGATCCTCATGGCCCTCTCCTTCCGGGGTGGGAACGGCGGTTCCTCTACCAGGTCACCGGGAGCCGGTAGAGGCCGTAGATGTTCGCGTCGTACTTGAACGGCAGTTCGTCGACATCCATCGCCAGCTCCAGCGTGGGGACGCGGTGGAACAGGGTGTCGAACACGATCTGTAGCTCCATCCGAGCCAGGTTCTGGCCCAGGCACTGGTGCGGCCCGAAACCGAACGCGACATGGTGGCGTGCGCCGCGTTCGATGTCGAGCTCGTCGGGGTTCTCGAACGCCCGCGGGTCCCGGTTGGCCGAGTAGTCGAGCGCCAGCACCCCTTCGCCCGCGCGGATCAGCTGCCCGCCGACCTCGATGTCCTCGACGCACAACCGGGCCGTCGCCACGTCGATGATCGTGAAGTACCGCAGCATCTCCTCGACGGCGTCGAGTGTTCTGCCCGGGTCGGCCTTGAGCATCGCGAGCTGCTCCGGGTTGCGAAGGAACGCCATCGTCGACAGCGAGATCATGTTCGCCGTCGTCTCATGGCCGGCCACGAGCAGCAGGAAGCCCATGGCGACCAGTGCCGCCCTCCGGTAGGTGCCGTCCTCGCGCAGCTTGACGATCTGGCGCCCGAGCAGGTCGTCCGGCGGGTTCTTCTCCTTCTCCATGATGAGGTCGGCCATGTAGGCCTGGATGGCCACCACGGCCGCCCGCCGCTGCTCGGGCGGCGTCGACTGCTTGATCAACGTCACCGTGTGTTCCTGGAAGAACGCGTGGTCGGCGTAGGGCACGCCCAGCAGCTCGCAGATCACCAGTGACGGGATCGGCAGCGACAGCGAGTCCACCAGGTCACCGGGCCGCGGTCCGGCCAGCAGCGCGTCGATCTGCCCGTCGACGATCTCCTGGATCCGCGGCCGCAGCGCCTCCAGCCGGCGTAGCGTGAACTCGCCGAGCACGGCCCTGCGCGCCGGCCCGTGCTCGGGCGCGTCCATCGCGATCAAGGGACGTTCCTCGTCCGGCCGCCGGGCCGCCGCCTCGCCCTCGACCAGCTGAGGGAAGTCCGGATGCTGCCGGTCGGCGCTGAACCGCCGGTCGTTCAACACGGTTCGCACGTCGTCGTGGTGGCTAACCACCCAGGCCCACCCGCCTTCGGGCAGACGAACCCGCGAGACCGGCTCTTCCTCGCGGATCTGTTCGTAGGCCGGCGGCGGCGTGAACGGGCAGGTACGGGCCATGGGGAGCTCGTGCTTCTCGGCGGTGGTCATGACTTTCCTTTCGCGACGTGACGGACAGGCGAGAGGGGCTGGACAGCGACGGGCCGTGCGAGAACGGCAGTTGGTCGACCGGTGCGACCGGGTTGGCGGTGGTATGCGGCGTACCGGGGAGCCTGCGATGGAGCACCGGGACCGACGACGTCGGCGGGTTCAGGCTCGGCCCGTCCCCTCACGGGCGAAGCTGGGTTCCGCCGCTTCCAATCGCGGTACCGAGATGCCCAGCCGTCGTGCTTCGGCCAGGGCGTCCCGGCAGACCTCCCGCGGCTCCTCGGCGCCGGGGTCGGAGTGCGCCGCAAAGTTCACGCGCACGGGCGCGACATGAGCAGTCAGCCAGGCGAGCGCGGGGGCTGTCAGCCAGGTGGGCGCCCGGAACAGCAGCACACCGCCGCGGTGACGTCGCAGGTCGAGCCCGCGCGCCTCGAGCAGCGGCAGCAGCTCGCGGGCTGCCAGCAATCCCTCGCGCAGGTCGCGCGTCGCCCCGGCCAGGTCGGACAGGGAACCCAGCCGCAGGCCCTGCGAGAACAGGCCGGCATCCGACACAAAATGGACCCACAGCCAGCCTCGGAAATCGGGCTGCTCCTTGAGTCGGAGCCCGGCCTCGCGAAACGCCTGGCGCACGGCCCGCTCCCGGTCGGTCGGGGGCTGGTCGAGGGTGCCGAAGACGACCGATGGCATCAGCGCCCCACGGAGCACGCCGTCCGGGCCGAAACCACCACCGGCCTGGGGAAAGCCCCAGGCGATCTGGTCAACGGGGAGCGCGCCGATCGCCGCCAGCGGCTCGGTCCAGATGTTGCCGAAGACCAGCACGGTGGCCTGGCCGACGCGTGGGGCCAGGAAGGCCGCCGCCTCCGCGAGGCGGTGGTGCGGCACGCTAAGCATGATCAGGTCGAAGTCGTGGTCCGGCTCCAGTGCCTCGCGGTAGCGCACCGGCCACTTCTCGACGACGCGCTGCCCCCACACCCGGCGCCGCGTATCGATCAGGTCGAGGTCCACGGTGTCCCCGTAGGTCGCGGCGCGGCCTGGCCGGACGTAGAACTCGATGTCGTGTCCCGCCCATTGCAGGGCCCAGCCGTAGATGGTGGCGATCACGCCTCGGCCGAACATCAGGATCTTCACGCTGCACCTCGTGGGGTACGATCGATGTGGAGGTCATCTCCACTTGTCAAAATATGGAGATCGTCTCCATTGTCAACGCGAGGTAGCGCATGACCGCCGACAAGCCGCTGCGGGCCGACGCCCGGCGCAAGCGCGAGGCCCTGCTCGCCAAGGCACGTGAGGTCTTCGACGCCGGCGACTTCTTCGACCTGCGCTTCGACGACTTCGCCCGCCTGGCCGGGGTGGGCACCGGCACGCTGTACCGCCACTTCCCCACCCGGGAAGCACTGGCCGAGGCGGTCTACCACGGCGAAGTCGCCGCGCTGTGCGACCGCGCCCGCCAGCTACAGGCCACGCTGCCCGCAGCCGAGGCCCTAGCGAGCTTCCTACGCGGCATGGTCGACCACATGGACGCCCACAAGGGACTGGCCCGGACGCTGGCCACGCTCATGGCCGGTCGCTCGGGTGTCCTTGCCGAGGGCGGCCGGGCGCTGGAGCAGGCTGTCACCGACCTGGTGGCCGCCGCCGTGCGGGACGGCACCGTCCGCAACGACGTGGGTGCCGGCACCGTGATGATGGCGCTGCACGGCATCGGTGCCGCCCATGACCGCCCCGATTGGCGGGCCGAGGCCGACGGTGTCATCACCCTCGTACTGGACGGGCTGCGCCGCCCCCTTTGACACGGTGCAACACGAGGTCGAATACGCGAGTGCAGGAACGGGTTAGCCTGAGTCATCTGTGAGGACCGACGTGAGCGGCGCCTTTCAGGGCGGCGTGCTCCTGGCCCAGGTCGCCCGCGACATCGCCCCGCTGGAAGACGCCCTGCGGGCAGCCATTGACTACGTGGCGCCCTTCGCGATGCCAGCTGCTGTCTGCGTACGCGAAGATGTTCACCGAGGCCGAACGCAACAAGTAGCGGCGACTGCGCCTCTCCCGCTGGACATGCGAATTGATCCACGCCGCGGGCCGGCCAGCTCCGGGTCGGCCAGCTCAACGCAGCGGTGACGTTCGTCGTCGGCGCCGCCATCAGACTCGGCCTGAGCAGTTCTCTCGCGCGAGGTCGACGAAGCGGCTGCAGTGTAGCTGGTAGCGAGGCGGCTGCTTTCGGCTGCCAGCCACAGTCGCCACCACCCCGGCTTCCTCGTAGATCGACGATCATGCGGAATCGCTGGTGCGAGCTGAAAGTCCCGACGGGCGGTCAGCGGCGGGTGCGGCACTGGTGCTGGGCGCGGTCGTGGCGACCGCGCTGACGCTGACCGTGTCGGCGAGCGCGTCACCCGGCGTCCACACGGGGGACCACCGGGCGCCCACCGCGACGGTGGCTTCCACACGTGCTGCATACCCATCGACGGGACGCTGGCCCTCGTGTCGACGATTCTGACACCGCGGCTTCCGGCCATGCCCACCATTCGGCCGGCCGCGCAGCCGACCACGACTCCGTAGGCCCGGACGACCACCACGACCATGACGTCACCGGCGTCGCCGTGGTCAGCAGCGCAGCCCCCGGGCGACTGATGGGACGCAGCGTGACGGGAGCATGCCCGGTCGAGGGGGGCGGGGCGTGTCGCCGGTCGAGCTGGGTTCCGGACCGATCGTCGCCAGCGGCGCCGTGACCTCGCAGCCAGAATCGGCGTCGCCGTCGCGGGCGGTCATCGTGTCGACTGTGGCGGCGCTCCGAGCGCCTCGACCCGCCGCCGAGCGGACCATTACGAATGGCTCGGCTGCTATATTCGGCCGGTGACCCGCTCCACTCGACGCGAAATCATGGACGTCGGCGAAATGACAGGAGGAAGGCCGCACACCAGCCTTGATGAGACCGATCGCGGGATCATTCGCCTCCTCCTGGAGGATGGCCGGATGTCTGTCCGCAGAATCGCCGACAACTTGTCGATCTCCGCGCCAACCGCCCATGCCAGGCTGGACAAGCTGCGCGGTTCCGGGACCGTGCGGATCGTCGGTCTCGTAGATCCCGCGGTTCTGGGCCGCCCCGTGGTTGCCTTCCTAACCATCACCGTCTGTGAGGACGTGTACGAGGTCGCGAAGCGGGTGACGGCACATCAGGAGATTCTGTGGGCCACGATCATCGCAGATTTTCAGACCATTCTCGCGCAGGTCAGCGTTGCCGACAACGCGGATCTTCTCGACCTTGTCGACCATCAGATCCGTGCCATAGAAGGTGTCGATTCGGCGCGTGCCGATATCGGATTGCGATCCTACTCGACCGCTTTTCGCTTCGGCTTTGATGTGCCCGTAACGGCGCCATCGCAGTCGCACGTTCCATGGCTTTCCGGCGGCACCAGTAAACCGTTGGACGAGGTGGATCGGACCATCCTGCGCGAGTTGCAACGGGATGGACGCACCACGTTCGCTGCGCTCGCCGAGCTGGTCGGTCTGTCCGTGCCGGCCGCGCGCCAGCGCTACCTTCGGCTCGTCGAGGGTGGGCTGCTGCGCATTCAGTGCCGGCCGAGTATCGAGAGCCTCGGGTTGCATGCCGTCGCCACGCTCGGCGTCGAGGTCACCTCCTCGTCGGCGGCGGTCGCGCAAGAGCTCGCCGCCCTGCCAGAGGCGACCTGGGTCACAGAGGCCTCGGGGAAGTACCACATCCGCGCCGAGCTCGTCTGTGCAGACCCGACCGCACTTGCCCGGACCCTCAGCCGGGTCCGCGGCCTGGCAGGGGTCCGTTCGGTGCGCGTGTTCCTGCACCAGGAGATCGTCAAGAGTGCGGGGCGCTGGTCTTAGCCGCGCTTCGCGCCACAGCTGCCCCGACGGGATCACGGGGCGGGACCTGCTCCACTTGGGGCGCCTCTGTGGACGCCGTCGTTGCAGAGTCCCTCCGCTCGTGGGCTAGCAGCGTGAGCAACCCGCGCTCCAGGAGCCCGACCGCGAAGTACAGGGCGGCGCACATCGTGGTCGCAAGAACGACCTGTGACCAGAGCAGGAGATAGTTTGACGTGCTCAGGGACAACGACATCGAGGAGCCGAATCCCTGTCCCGTCGCGAGCCACTCCGCCAGCAGTGCGCCGGCAACGGCGAGCGGCGCGGCTGCGCGCATGGAGGTGAACAGCACCGGGATTGCGGTAACCACTTGGACGCGGCGGAGCACCTGCCAGCGCGATCCGCCCGTCGCGCGCACCACGTCGACGATCTCCGCGGGGGTGCGCCGGAAGGCGTCGACGACGCCGACGAGCGTGGGGAAGAAGCTCACGATGGCGGCGATAACCAGAACTCCAGCGAACCCGCGCCCGAAGGCCAGCACCACCACTGGGGTCAGTGCGACCAGCGGCACGGCGCGCATGGCCAGGGCGACCGGCATGAGGACGCTGCCGAGCCAGGGGACCAGGCTGAACATCGCCGCCACCGTGAACGCAACCAGCGCACCACCGGTCAGGCCCAGCAGTGAGTCCCGCACAGTGATCGCGGCGTCAGCGCCCAGTGCCGCCCAGTCGACCTTCGGCCCGGTGAGGTAGGCGAGAACGTCGAGCGGTCGCTTGCCGATGAACGGCGACACGTCGAACACGGCGAGGAACGCCTCCCACACAAGCAGGATTGCCACCACGGAACCGATGACGCTCGCCACGGAGGACGCCATCTGTCGGGCCCACGGCCGGTCGCTGCCGTTGCGCCCGTGTGGGGCTGTGGACGCGCGGAGCTCGGTCGCCGCGATCTCGGTGCGCCACGGCAGCAGTACCCGGCCGAGAAGCCCGAGGACTGCGTAGCCCACCCCGGCCAGTACCGTGGCCACCAGTGCGACACACCAGGTCCGCGGCGCGTTCGTCGCCTGCTGCGCATTGATCATCATCACGCCGAGGCCGTCGTCGGCCCCGATGTACTCTCCCACAATCGCCCCGAGCACCGCCGCGGGCGCAGACGCTTGCAGGCCAAGTGCGAGGCTCGGCAGGATCGCGGGCAGCCGCACCTTGACCACGTTCGTCCGTGCCGTGCCGCCGTGGACCGCCACGACGTCGAGCCAGCCGGGGTCGACGGTGCGCAGCCCCGCGGTGACGATCACCAGGGTCATGAAGAAGACCGCGAGGGCCGCGAGGACCTGACGCGAGGTGTCCGCCGAGAACAGGATCGAGAACAGCGGCCCGATCGCCACGATGGGCAGGCAGTACGACACCACGCCCAGGCGCAGGAGCAACGCTTCCAGCCGCGGAACCACCACGGCGAGGACCACCGCCGCAATGGCGGCGATGTTGCCCCACAGCCAGCCGAGTAACGCGGCGCGGCCAGTGTGGTATGCCGAGCCCAGGTACTGGCCGAGTCCGTCGGTGACGAACTGCCCGACGATCGCCGCCGGGCCGGGGACGACCTGCCCGACCGAGGCGCGGCCGGCGGCGAGTAGCTGCCAGCCGAGCAGCAACACCACCACCCCGATGAGCGGGCCGGCAGGTCGTGTCGCGGATGTGCGCACTGCACGTCCTCTCTCGGAGGGCTCGGTCAGAGCGTGGGCTTCCCGGCGAAGACGTCGGCGAGGACGGACTGGTCGAACAGTGCCCGGTCGGCATGGATACCGCTGGCGGAGAGTGTGGCGAGGGTGTCGGTGATGAGTTGGTCGCTCATCGTCATGAGCCCGTTGGCCTGCGTCTCGGCGGTCACCATCAGCTCGTTGGTCGCGGCGGACGAAGCCTCCTGCACGGCCCGGTCGAGCCCGTTGCCCTGTCCGTACTTGTCGACCGTGAGCTCGGCGACCCTGGCCGGGTCGGCGACAGCGGCCTGCCACCCCTTGATCGACGCGCGGAGGAAACGGATGATGGCATCCCGCTCGTCCGGCCTCTGCAGCGATTGCGTGCGCGCGGTGTAGGTGGCGGTCATGATCTTGTAGCCGTAGTCGGCGAGCGGCATGACCGTGGGGTTGAGCCCGCGCAGCTTCAGGGTCACGACGTTGTCGTTGGTGAACCCCCAGAAGCCGTCGACCTCGCCGGAGGTCAGGGGCGTCATGTCGAACTGCACCGGGACCTTCGTGAAGGACGACGGGTCGATGCGCGCCAGCTGGAGGAACGCGGCCCAGGCAACCTCGTTGACCGACTGGACCCCGATCCGCTTGCCGGCAAGGTCGGCAGGCGAGGAGATGGGGGCGCCGAGGGAGATGATTGCGTAGGGCGAGCGTTGGTAATTCGCGCCGATGATCTTCAGGTCCGCCCCCTGGGCGACGGCATTGGCCGTGAGGTCTGGTCCGCTCTGCGCCAGCAGCACCTTGCCGGACTGCACTGCCGCGTCCGTCGCGGCGGTCGGCCCCCCAGCCACGAGGTCGACGGTCAGCTTCTCGGCGGCGTAGAAGCCGCTGTCGTCGGCGATGTACTCGCCGCCGTACTGGAAGTTCTTGATCCACCCGAGCTGGTAGGCCATCGAGCCGATTGCGGTCCCCGTGCCCGTGGAGGCGCCGTCCGCACCGCAGCTCGCGAGGACGGGGGCTGCCACCGCGAGCCCCGCAACACTCGCGGCGCGGAAAAGGAATTGCCGTCGGTCCATGTTCTCGCCTTCTCTGGTAGGTGCCGTTTCGGCAGCGACATGGTCGGAAGCCTGTGACGGGGCCGCTGGGCCGCTCGGGAGGACGGGCTCAGCCGACAGGAACGGCGCCGGAGGCGAGGATCTCGGTGAGCTGGTCGACCATCGCGTGGAACTCCGGGCTGTGCAGGAGCGCCGGGGCCCGGGGCCGGCCGAACGGGATGTCCACGCGTTCGACGACCCGCCCCGGCCGTGCGGACATGACGTAGACGTGGTCGGAGAGGAGGACTGCCTCGGGAATGGAGTGGGTCACCAGCAACGTGGTGGTGCGACGCTCGGACCAGATCCGCTGCAGTTCGATGTTCATGTGCTGGCGGGTCAGCTCGTCGAGGGCCCCGAAGGGCTCGTCGAGCAACAGGATCCGCGGGTCTGTAACCAGGGCGCGGGCGATGGCGACGCGTTGACGCATACCTCCTGAGAGGTGCGCGGGGCGGGCCCGGGCGAACTCCGCCAAGCCGACCAGGCGCAGGACGTCGTCGACCGCGGCCCTCGCGACGCTGGTCTTCAGAGTGCCGGCGATCTCGAGCCCGAGCCGGACGTTGCGCTCCACCGACCGCCACGGCAGCAGCGCAGGGCCCTGGAACGCCACGCCGATCTCGTGTCGGGCCTGAACGACGGCGGACGGGTCGCCGTGCAGCCAGACTTCACCGGCGGTGGGCTGTTCGAGCCCCGCGAGCATGCGCAACACGGTGGACTTGCCACATCCGGACGGGCCCAGCAGCGTGGTGAACTCCCCGGCCCGCGAGGAGAGGTTGACCTCGGCGAGTGCGGTGACCTCGGTGCCGCCGGTCAGCGTGAAGACCTTGGTGACGCCGTCGACGAGGAAGCCGTCTTCGACGGTGGCCCCGTCGGTCATGCCCGGCCGCCTTCGGGGTCGGCGGCGGCCGCGATCTCCGAGGGCATCGCGACGGCCTCGATCTCGAAGCGCAGTCCCGGCGGGAAAGACACCGCGTAGGTGGTTCGGGCGGGGTAGGGGGCGGTGAAGTGTCGACGGTAGATCGCGTCGAAACGGTCGAAGTCAGCGATGTCCGCGAGCAGGCACGTCGTCTTGACGACGTGCGCGAGATCCGACCCGGCGGCGCCCAGGACCGCGGCCAGGTTCTCGATTGCCGTGGTGATCTGCGCCTCGAGTCCGTCGGCCAGCTCGCCCGTGGTCGCCGAGCGGCCGATCTGTCCCGCGGTGACCACGGCCGTGCCGAGGTCCACCGCGAGTGAGTAGCTCGCGGCCGGAGCGGCAGCGTGGTCCGCCTCGGCCAGGTACTTGATCATGATCGTCCTCAGTCGTGGATGAGTGGGCTCAGAACAGCTCGGCGCAGAGTCGGCGCTGACGGTCAGCGGCCCGCTGGTGAATCTCGGCGAGGTCGACGGTGAGGAGCTCGCCGCCGGAGACCACGACCTCGCCGTCGACCAGCACGGTGTCGATGTCTCGGCCGCTCGCGCACTCGAAGAAGAAGGCCTCCGCCGAGTCGTAGCCCGCCGCGTCCGGACCGTCGGTGCGGAGCACCACCAGATCGGCACGCCGACCCGGCTCGATGCTGCCGATGTGGTCGGCCAGGCCCATGGCGCGCGCCCCCCCGGTCACGGCCATCCGCAGTGGCTCGTCGGCGCGCACCCCGTTGCGGTTGTGCACGGGTGTGGCCTCGAGGAACTGCTGGGCGACGCTCGCCATCGCAGCGATTCGGAACAGGTCCAGCGTGCCGTAGTTGACCACGCCGTCCGTGCCGAGTCCGATGTCGACCCCGCGCCTCCACATCCGCAGGGCAGGCGCCGCGCCGATCGTGTAGTTGCCCTTGGGGCAGTGGCAGGCAGAGGTGCGGTGCGCCACGTAGCGGTCGATGTCCGCGTCGTCGGCCATGATCGAGTGGGCAGCGTGCAGCGTCCCGTCGAAGACGCCCAGGTCGATCAGGTATTCGATGGGCCTGCGGCCGAAGCGCTCCAGGCAGTAGTCGATCTCGTAGCTGCCCTCGACGAGGTGGGTGTGGACCTTGACCGACCGCTTCGTCGCCTCCTGGTGGATGTCGACGATGAGCTCCGGACTGCATGCGATGATCTGCCGCAGCGCCATGCCCGCGAAGACCCTGGTCGAGCCGTCCGTCGCGGGCGGGAGCGTCTCGACAAGCTCGACATTGCGCTTGAGCGCCTCGTCCGTCGCCATCACGGAGCTGGACGGCAACCGCGAGCCGCCATCCATGGTGGACAGGGCGACGCTGCCGCGGATGCCCGTTTCCAGCGCCGCGGCCGCCATCCGCTCCGGATGCGGGCCGCCCGCCTCGAAGAACGTCGTGGTCCCGTTGAGCAGCATCGACGCGTAGGCGAGCAGGCCCGAGAGGTGCACGTCCTCGGGGGTGAGGGCGTTCTCGAAGGGCACCAGGTACTCGCGCCAGGTCGGTACCCGCAGGTTCTCCTGCTTCTGTCGGGCGGTAAGCACGCCCCGCATCAGCGTCTGTCCGGTGTGGAAGTGGGCGTCGATCAGTCCCGGGGACACGATCCGGCCACCGGCGTGGATCCGGCGGGTGGGCTCCCAACGGGGCGCCACCTCAACCGTGGGCCCGACGTCGACGATCCGGCCCCCGGCGATCACGACTGCCCCGTCCTCGACGACCGTGCCCGCGGCGTCGAACGTGATGACGGCGGCGTTCTGGATCAGCAGGTCCGCCGGTGCAGAGACGCTCACGGCGCGATCCAGCCGAGGGCGACCCGCCAGGCTCGTGCGGCCGACTCGGGATGGTGGTACTCGGGCGTAGTGTGCCGGTGGAAGGCGTGCCCGCCCGGCAGGACCAGCACCCCGCGGCCTGCGTCGGTGCCCGTGAGCCTGCTCTCGAGCTGCCGTACCTCGGCCTGCGGGATGAGCGGGTCGTCCTGACCGAAGATGCCCAGCCACGGCGCGCCGAGGCGGTCGATGACCTCGACGAACGGCGGGATGTCCACGCCTTCACCGTGCGTGGGGGCGCCGTAGAAGCTCACGCAGGAGGCGACGTCCCGGTGGGCCGCCACGTGGGAGGCCAGCGAGCCTCCCAGGCAGAACCCCATGACCGCGGTGCGCCGCGACGGCGTCGGCGCCGAACGCACGGCGGCATCGTGGTCGTCGAGCACGCTGGCAGCGGAGAGCGGCGCAGTCAGCTCCAGGCCGCGCTCGAACTCGGAGTAGTCGACGACGGTGACGTCGCTGCGGTGGAACAAGGCCGGCGCGACGGCGTGCCAGCCGGCCCCGGCGAGCGCGCCCAGCACGTCCTCGATGTAGTCCGACAGGCCGAAGATGTCGTGCAGGACGACCGCGGTGCCATGCGGCTCGGCCGTGCGGGCCTCGGCGACCAGGACCGGGACGCCGTCCGTGATTGTCAGGGCGATGGCGCGGGTGCGGGTCACACCGAAGCCCGCTTCGCTGCGGCCCGCGGCAGGCCGATGCTCTCGAGGTAGTCCGACTCCCACGCGTACGGGGTGACCGGGGCGAACACCGGCCTGCCCTCGACCAGGGACGGGATCGGCGCGATCACCGTATCGACAGAGGGGAGCATGAAGGTGACGATCGCCTTGCGGCTCTTCTCCGGCGAGTCGGCGGCGACGACGCGGTGCAGGGTCGCCGGCAGGACTCCGTTGGTCCAGCGGTGCATAAGCTGGCCGATGTTGATCACGAAGGCGTCGTTCCGGACCGGGACATCGATCCAGCGCCCGCTGCTGTGTACCTGGAGCCCGGAGTAGTCCCCGCGCTGGTGCAGGATGGTGAGCACTCCCGAGTCCGCGTGCTCCTGAGCGATCAGCGGCTTGTCCGCGACGGAGGCGCGCGCCGGGTAGTAGTTCAGCGCGAACTGTGTGACGTCGTGCTCGAAGGCCGCGTCGAAGTAGTCCCCGGGCAGATCGAGGGCCCGCGCGAACAAGCCGATCAGGACGCGGCCGAGGGCGCGCGTCGCCTGCGAGCAGGCGTCGAGGGCGGGCCGCAGTTCCGGCATCAGACCATCCGGGCGGACGTTCGGATGGAAGTAGTCGGCGTACCGCTCGTCGACTCCGGCGGCGAGCGCCTCCACCGCGTCGTCGTAGGTGTTGACCTGGTACTGGCCGAAGTAGCGCACGCCGTTTCGGTCCATCGACTCGTGCAGGCCGCGGAACACGTGACCGGTGGCCGAACGCAGCGATGCGCGGACGTCGTCTGGCAACGCGGCCATGGCGTCGGCCTGCGCGTAGACGGCGTCGAGCAGGGCGAGATCAACACCGTGGCCGATCACCTGCATGAACCCGACCCGCCGGGCAGCATCGGAGACCTCACCGACCAACGCGTCGGTCGGCGCCCCTGCCACCGCAGAGCCAATGTCCAAGACGGGAATCCCAGTCATGTCGAGCACTACTCCCTTGACGAGGGTTCGCGGAGGGGTGCGCCCTCCCGTGACACTGGAGGCTAGATCAGCGCTGACACTATGAGCACATCGAAGAGAGTTACATGTTGATGAACTAAGGCTTCAGAGCTGTGGCACAACATAATGGCCAAGCCTGGCTCGAGCGGGTGACCTGTTGCCCCCTGCGCGGACTGGCGGGGATCTGGGTGAAGGCGCGGTCGCACTCGCACTTGCTGGGCTGCGGCAATGACTTGCCCTCGATCGAGCGGACCCGTCCGCTCTCCCGTGGCCTGCGTGGCTGACCCCGCAATCTGCCAGCACGAGAACCAATCGTTGCGTAGTTGCCGCCCGGCTCGATCTTGCTCGAGGGGTGTTTAGCGGCGTCTAGTGTCCTGCGCCTGAAATTCGCTAAATATCGGTATGCCGCCGGTCGTGCCGAGTAGGGGCCGGCCGGTGGCCGAGGTGAACCTGACCGACGAGCAGCGCAAGACGCTGGTCCGGTGGTCACGGCGGGCGAAGTCCTCGCAGGCACTCGCTCTGCGCAGCAAGATCGTGCTGGCCGCCGCGGACGGTGAGTCGAACACCGCAATCGACGCCCAGCCGAGCCGCCGGGCGCACCCGAGCAGGCCGACCCCCTGACCGAGCAGCTGGTGGACCTGAGCGTGCCTGGCCCTGGTGCGTTCGGTGAGCGGTCGGCCGTGCCGCGTCCCACCCGATGGCGCCGCGGTCGTGGGAACCGATCGTGCCGGGTCGGTGTCGACATCGGGACGCCAGCAGCCGGAGTGCGCGATCACGGTCTTCTCCACCGCGCCCCCGAGCCCGTGCCACAGATGCCAGCGGTCGCTGACCTGCACCGCGTCGGGCGCGCCGTCACCGATGGCCTCGGCGTAGGCCGCGGAGCCGTCCCGACACACGACCTTCACCCCGGGATGACGGCTCAGCCAATCGGCCAAAGTCGCCGCCTTGCGGTCGGGTAGGACCTCGATCCGGCGGTGGGTGACCGGGTCGATGACCATGGTCATGTAGCGGCGGCCACGACACAGCGCCACGTCATCCACGCTGAGCACCGACGGCACCGGACTGGTGGTCGCCGGCAGGGAGAGCGCCATCAACGTCCGCAGGACTGTCGAGCGGGACACTGTGGCCCCGAGCAGGCCCAGCACCGCGGAACCGGCCCGGCCGGCGAGCCGGACCGCGGTCTGCCCGATCAGCCCGGTCAACCGGAGGGTGCGTCGCGCGTAGCGGGCCGCGAGCGGCGGGACCTGTTCCCGGAACGTCCGCTGCGGACAGGACTGCTCGGCGCAGACCAGCCGCCGCACGCGTAGCTCCACGACCATCGATCGGCCCGCAACCGGCAGGTCGCTCAGCTGCCGGACCTGCCAGGCGTGCACCCGCCGCGACCGCGTCCCACACGACGGGCACGCCGCATCCGCACTCGCGCAGCGAGCCCTCACCCGCACCACCGCGTCGGCGAGGGCCACCTCCCCGACCACCAGCGACGACAGCCCAGGGAACAGGAGCTCGTCAAGATCATGACCGCACCGGGGCCACCCTCACAGATCGTGCCCGTTCAATCGTTCGTGACACGCCCGCTGGGCGCACCACCGCTTCTGAGCCAGAGCCGTTGATCGGACACTCCCACAGAGGTGCCGTTGGCGAAGGGCGGCGTTGTGCTGTTGCCGTCTCGCACGCACGTGCCCTTTGCGGGGCTGCGTGCGCTCTCTCGTGAGTGACTAGGGCGTCGTCCCTCCAGCGGCCGGCGGCGGTGCCTCCACGATCTGCTCGTGAGCTTCACGGACCATCGAGGTCGACCGAGCGAGAGCTATGACGGTGTTGGTCTCGGTGTACTGCACCTTGCCGACAGCGTGAGCGCTGGCGTGGCGGTTGAACTTCTCCGGGACGGGGTCACCCTTCGGGGCATCAAACTTCTCGAGGACGTCTACAGCAGGGATGAACACGACGCCCCAACGAAGCTCGCTCATGTTGGCGTTCTCGTGCCGGGCCTGGATCTCCTCCTTGACCTTGCCGTAGTAGCCGTTTAGCTTCTGAGGCTTGATCTCCCGCCTGATGACCGTGTCGAAGATCGAGGCAGCGAACGCCTGCGCGGCAGCGAGGTGACCCGCTTCGGCGACCGTCAGCGCCTCGTCGAGCATGTCGACGTACTCGGCCAGCTCGGCTGAGGTGACTTCCTTCAGTGCGGTCCTGCAGTCCTCGAGGATCTCGTCACGGCGGTCGCAGAAGACCTGCCTGCGTGCGGTGTCATCGGCGGCAGCGAGCAAGTCCTTCAGCACCTCCTTGCGAGGCACCCAAGCCGTGGGCAGACCATCCTCGGCAATCTCAATGAGGTCCCAGAGATCGACGTCGTCTTCGAGGTCCTGCCAGTTCGGCGGGCACCCAGCCCGCATGCGCTGCTGGAAGCCTTCGAGAGTGTGGAGCTCGACCGGAGCCGGCGCGCACCCAGTCCAGATCTTCGCCCAGGTCCCGAGGTCGTCCGCCGACAGTCTTGCGTGCGAGCAGCTCGTCCAGAATAGCTGCCGTCATTTCGAGGCCAACCCGAGTCGCGATCGGCTCCATTTCGAGCGCGTCGATGATATCGAGCCCGTGCGCTACCGCTTCAACAACTCTCGTCGGCAACCCACTCTTCCAGACTCATCAGAGTGGAGTATCCGGATCCCACGAATTCTGCTTGCGGCTCGCGGATTCGCTTCAGTGACGTCTCAAGCGTATTCAGGACCCGCGGAAAAACGGTTTCGGGAGCGTGATCCCTGGCCGTGGCACGTGCATAGTCATATATGACGGGAGCGACCTCGCTTCGGTTAGCGATGAAGAAGCCGGCGCGATCACGGCCCGGCTGTCCGTCTTGCAGTGAATCCAGCAACTGGTGCGTCAGCCCTATCGAGATATCAATGTGAGCGATTAGATCGATCACACGCCACGGCGGCAGACCCCCGCCCTCCGGTACCAGGTTGGTCGGCGTTGACCAGTCTCGCTCTCCGTCGAGCGTTTGGAGCAAAGCCCCCAGGTCAGCCGATTCAGCGTCGAGGACTTCGACTGCATCGAAATAGGTCTGGTTCTGCAAGAATGCCACTGACCCTCAACGCGCAGATCCCTCCGCGTGACGCCATTCACAGTAGGCGTCAGCAGCCTTTCTGTCAACAGTTCCGTACTCAGTGCGCCGAGCGGGCCTGGAGGTCCCGCGACGGCATCCCATTCCTGTTGACGGCAGATCCTCCACCCGGCCGACTGCGTAAATGACTTCCGCTAGCCAGCGCGATCTGGTCAGCATGCGACCGGTTTGAGAGTGACGATTTCTACCACTTCAGACGTTGTCGCGCTCAGAGTGGTGACGACCTCCAGGGGGACGGGGAGGTTCTACGACCTGCACACGGTGCATGTCGTAGCTGGAACCTGCCCATCTGAAGTCTTAAATGGTGACCAAAACCGTGATCGCGGACGGTGCCGAGAAGCTATCCGGGCCCGTGGCCTTCCCCCAGAACGCCTGACGGCACCTCAGTCTCGGCGTGCATCGGACGTGAGGCCGAGTGGAGGCGACCGCGGTGGCCCTCGGGCTTCCGCCTGGTTACGCGCGTAGGCCCGACGGGGTGGGTAAGACTGCCACGCCGTGGCAGTCACAGCGGGAAGATCTACGCGTTCCGGATCGCGAGGTGCTGGAGCACGAATGCGCAGTCTTGACCGGGCTCGCGCCTCGACGTGGGATCGGGACTCGGCCGACGGGGCGGGCCTCAGTCCCAAAAGCCACCGGTGAGAGACACCCCGTAGCGGCGCATCAAGTCCTTGTTCCAGTCGTCGAAGAAGCTCAGGCCGTACTCGTCGGCGACTTCTTGAACCGCGTCCGCGGTGACCTCTCCGGCGGCCGACAGCGCCCCGATCCGGCGGAAGTACCGCTCGAAGTCCCCCGGGCTGGTGATCTCGAGGATCTCGGCGGGTTCGTCGGTGGGGTTCCAAAGGGCGTGGGGTTCGCCGCGATTGCGGAAGGACAGACCGCCCGCCTCGACGACGTGCTCCTCCTCGCCGACGCGGAAGCCCACGGTCCCGCGCGTGACGAAGGCGACCTGGTCCTGGTGTCGGTGGACGTGCGGGGCGACGAGCAGCCGGGGGGCGATGGGCTGCTTGGCCAGCGTGTACGCCCCGCCGACCCACTCCTGGTTCACCATGAGCTGAAAGGGCAGTGCGCCGAGCGTGAGGTGGTCCCCGCCGTCCGGAGGCACGGCGATCGCCTGCGGTATGGGGTCTCGGTGCAGCTCTGCGTCCATCGGCCTAGGCCTTTCTCGGTCGTGGTTCACGGTCAGACGAGCAGGAGCCCGGAGTCGACGGGCAGCTCGATGCCGGTGACGAAGCGCGAGGCGTCGGACGCCAGCCACACCACTGCCTCGCTGATGTCCACCGGCTGCACCCACGGGACGGGCATGACGTTCATGGCCTGGAACGCCGCGGCGACGTCCTCACGGGTCGCGAGGTCCAGGTCGGGGCGGGCCCGCTTGTAGAGCGTGTCATTGTGGATCATGTCAGTGTCGACGTTGCCGGGTTCGACGACGTTGACCCGGATGTTCCGCGGAGCCAGCTCGAGGGCGAAGCTCCGGACGAGCCCGAGCACCCCGTGCTTCGACGCGGTGTACGCGGTGAGGCCGGGCTGGGGTCGCTGGGAGCACACCGATCCGGTGCAGACGATCGAGCCGCCCTGGCCCTGCTCGACCATGACGCGGCTCGCGGCACGGACCGTGTGGAACACCCCGGTCAGGTTGACGGCGACGATGTCCGCCCACTGGGCGTCCGTCGTCTCGAGCGCGTCCACGACCTGCACGATCCCGGCGTTCGCCACGGCCACGTCGAGCCGTCCGTAGGTGTCGCGGGCCGCCTCGACGGCCTGGTCGACGGCCGCGGTGTCGCGGACATCCCCCTGGACGACGACACAGCGGCGGTCCTCGGCCTCGACGAGTGCCTGGGTCCGTTGCAGGTCTTCCGGCGTCGCCATCGGGTACGGCACGCTCGGGATTTGGGCGGCGATATCCAGGATGACGACGTCGGCGCCGGCCTGGGCGAGCCGTACTGCGTGGGAGCGACCTTGGCTCCGTGCCGCACCGGTGACCAGCGCGACCTTGCCCGCGAGAGGTGAGTCCGTCATGGCTGTCCTTCCTGAGTCGTTCATGCGGCGGTGGCCCGGAGGGCGCCGGCGGTGGTGTCATGCGCGCGGCGCGCCGCCTCGCCGGGATCGAGGGCGCGGAACTCCCGCGAGAGCATCTCCACACCCCACGGCCCGCCGTATCCGGTCGCGGCGACCGCGCTGACGAACCCGACGACGTCGAGATCCCCCTCCCCGGGAAACCGCCGGTGGTGCAGGGTGTCCTCGAGCAGCGAGCCCCGGACCTCGGCGTCTGCGTCGTCCAGCTCGACGCCCGCGATGTGGTGGGCAGGGATGTCGGCCACGGTCGCCATGTCCAGACCGGCCCGGCCGACGTGCCAGACGTCGAGGAAGATCCCGCCGGCCGGATGACCCGCACCGATTACGACGTCCAGGGCGTCCTGCGGGGTGCGGATGTCGGCGAACGGCATCGGCTCGAGGCCGACCGTGGTCCCGGCGCGGTCGGCCTGTTCGGCGAGCAGCGCGAGCTCCGCGACCACCCGATCCGGCTCGTACGTGCCACCGGAGAGCCGACCGCCGATCTTGATGCAGCGCACGCCCAGCTCACCCGCGGCCCGCAGGAGGGTCGGCGCGGACGCGGTCCGACGCCGCGCGGTCGGGCCCGTCCTCGTACCAGCCCTCCAGGAACTCGAGCTCGAGGTGGCGGAGGTCGTGGTCGTCGAGGACCCGGCGGAACTCGGCGAACCCGAGGTCGCGCTCGACGGCGAGGAGGTCGCCGTGCCGGATGCCGAACCCCGCGAACCCCGCGGCGGCCGCGATCTCGACCCGCCGCCGGATCGGGAGGGGGCTCAGCTCCCGGTCGGTCAGCGGCTCGCAAGCGCCCGCGGTGGTCCAGCAGGCCGGGATCAGCTCGTGGCGAGTCATTGGTCTCCTGTCGTCGGTGACGGGATATTGACTATGATGAATACGCGAATTTAGGCCATGAGGAGATGCGAAGGAGCATGACGATGGCGACACCGGACACGATCCCTTCCGCCGCACAGGCGGCACTGAACCGGTTCTACGAGGCCGAGATGGCCTACCTCGCCGCGGGCGGCCCCGCGGGCGGCGCGTCGTTCGACGGCATGGCCGCGACCCTGCACCCGGACGTGGTCATGCACCAGGCAGCGGGCCTGCCCTACGGCGGGGAGTGGACCGGGCACGAGGGCGTCGAGCGGTTCTTCACCGCCATGAGCGAGACCTGGTCCTCGCTTGAGGTGACCGACACCGAGTTCCTGACCACGGACGACACCGTGGCCATCGTGCTCCGGCTCCGCGCCCGATCGCGCGCCACGGGCCGGGAGGTCGACATGCCGATGGTGCACGTCGTCCGCATCCAGGACGACCTCATCCGCGACTTCCGGCCCTTCTACTGGGACACGGCCGAGGTGGCCGCGGCCTGCGGCTGAGCCGGGGCGGAGGCGGGGAGCGGCGTGCCCTGGAAGGACAGCAGCCGCCACCCGTCCTCGGTCTGCGTCCACACGGCGACGGAGCAGTTGGCGAGGTGCTTGGACACGCCGCCCGCGGTGATATCCGCGTGCATCTCGCCCACCACCACCACCGTCCCCGGCGCGACGACGATCCGGTCGATCGGGTGCTCGACCCGGTGGTAGACGTAGAACCCGCTGTCGCACTTGGCCAGGTAGCTGTCGAGCGTGTCGACGACCCCGCTGGAGTGGGCGTAGACGAGATCGGGGTGGGCGAGCGCGGCGAAGGCGCCGTAGTCCCCCTGCTCGACGGCGGCGAAGCGCCGGTCCTCGAGTTCGGTGATGATCGCGGCGGTGTCGGATGTCATGGAACTGCTCCTCACTGTCCGAGAAGGTGCGGCGCCGCCGCGGCGGCGCCGCACCCGCTCAGTCGGACTCGTGCTGCGGGTCGGTGTTGAAGCCGGGGAGCACCAGGTGGCCGCCGTCGACGGGCAGGGCGACGCCGGTGACGTGCTTGGCGCCGTCTGACACCAGCCACCGGACGGCGTCGCTGACGGCATCGGCCGGGAGTGCGCCGCGACCCGCGAGCGCGCTCCAGTGATAGGCCGAGGCGACCCGGTCCTCCGGGGTCCCGCCCGGGCGGCCGGCCATCATGTCGTAGGCGCCCTGCCACATGTTCATTCGCGTGTCCATGAAACCGGGGAGGACGGCGTTGACCCGTACGTTGTGCGGGGCGAGTTCCTGCGCGGCGGAGCGCATGAGCCCGAGCACGCCATGCTTGGCAGCCGTGTAGTGGGCGAACCGCGTTCCGCCCTCCACGCCGTTGACCGACGAGGTCACGACGATTGAGCCCGAGCGCTGCGCGATGAGGTGCGGCACGGCGGCCTTCACCGTGCGCCACACACCGGCCAGGACGACGTCCTGGGTGTCGGCCCACTGCTCCTCGGTGATCTCCCAGAGGTTGGCCAGGCCCCAGATGCCGGCGTTCGCGACGACGATGTCCAGCCCGCCGAACTCCGCGAGCGCGGTGGCGACGGCACCGTCGAGGTCGGCCTGCGATCGGACGTCGCCGACGACGGCGACGGCTGCTCCGCCCGTCTTCTGGGCGAGCGCGACCGTGTCGTGCAGGTCCGCTTCGGAGGACAGCTCGTAGTCGATCGAGTCGATCCTCGTGTCGCCGACGTCGAGGCACACCACCGACGCCCCGTCCTGGGCGAGGGCGATCGCCTCGGCCCGCCCCTGCCCGCGTCCGGCGCCGGTGACCAGCGCGACCTTGCCCTCGAGTTGCCCTGTCATGTCGTGTCTCCTGTCTTCGTGCGGGTGGTGCGGACGAGGTCGAGTACGAGGCGGATGGCGATGGTGGCGATGAGTACGACGCCGGTCCACAGCTGCACCACGTAGGTGGCGGCGCCCTGCGCGGAGAACCCGGCGGTGATCAGGGAGAGCACCGCGACGCCGATGGCGACGTTGAGCACCGTCCCGGACCCACCGGACAGCGCGATGCCTCCGATGAGCGCGGCCGCGACGCCGGTCAGCAGCAGCGTCTCGAAGGCGTCAGGGGTCGCGCTGCCGCTGCGCATGGCGGCCAGCGCCCCGGCGAGCCCGGCGCAGGCGCCCGAGATCGCGAACGCCGTGGTCAGGGGTCGTGCCAGCGGCACCCCCGCGGCCAACGACTCCTTGCGGCCTCCGCCGATCGCGTAGATCTCCCGGCCGTTGCGCGTCTTGGCCAGGAACACCCCGACGCCCGCGAACACGACCAGTGCGATGACCGACGAGGGGGAGAGGATCCACCAGCGCAGCAGGACCTGGTCGGACACGGCGTAGTTCGTGACGACGATGGGGCCCTCCCCGCTCGCCACCCAGGCGACCCCCTGGAGCAGGACGAGCGAACCGATGGTCAGGACCAGGGAGTTGATCCCCGTGCGGGCGATGACCAGGCCGTGGACCAGCCCGATCAGCAGGCACACGGCCACGGCCGCGAGGATCGCGGGCACCAGGCCGAGGTCCGACGCGCGCACAGCGACCACCGAGCCGAGCGTCGTCATGGATGCCGCGGACAGGTCGAGCTCACCCGCGATCATGGTCACCGCCACGCCCAGGGCGACGATCCCCAGCAGCCCGAACCCCTCCAGCGTGGAGAAGGCGGCACTCGGTCCGCGGAACTGGGTGCTCGTCGTCGTCAGGACGACAAGGACGACCAGCAGGATCGCCACCTGGACGCCGTAGCGGTGGAGCGAGACGGCGAGGCGGGTCATCGTGCCGCCCTCGAGAACCGCTGCACCGCGAGCACGACGACGACCACGAGCGCGCCCTGCACGGCGAGACGCCAGCCGGTGGTGAAGCCGTTGAGCACCATGAGGTTGTTCAGCAGTGCGATGAGCAGAGCACCCGCGGCCGAGCGCACCGGCGAGCCGGAGCCGCCCGCCATCGCCGTGCCGCCCACGAGCACCGCGGCGACCACGTCGATCGTCAGCGTGCTGAGGTCGTTGGCCGTGGCCTGGCCGAGCTGGGCCGCGGTGAGCACCCCCGCGATCGTCGCGCCCACGGCGAGGACGACGAACGCGAAGACCGTGGTCCGCGTGATGCTGACGCCGCTGAGCACGGCCGTCGGTCGGCTGGCGCCGAGCAGCAGGCACCGCCTGCCGAGGGACGTGCGGGTGGCGATCAGCCACGCCACCGCCGTCACGACGACCAGGCCGTACACCACGACCGGGACGCCGAAAAGCAGGCTCTGCCCGAGGACGCCGACGCTCCGACCACCGGTGGTGATCACCTGACCACCGGTGACCGAGGACATCGCGCCGAAGAGGATGGCCCCGACGGCGAGCGTGGTGATGACCGTGTTCATCCCGCGGGCCACCACCACGCCCTGCACGACGGCGATGACAACGAGCACGACAAGCGGGCCGCCGACCGCCAGGACGAGCGGTGCCCCGGCGGCGGTGAGGGACAGGAACAGGATCGCGGCCAACACCGTGTTCTGCTGGACGCCGAGCGAGACGAAGTTCCCCGAGAGCGTCAGGAAGGTCATGCAGACCGCGACGATTCCGGTGATCGACGCCGCCGTCAGGATCGCACGGATGTTGTCGACGGTGGCGAACCCGCTGGTGGTCGCGGTACCGACCAGGACCAGCAGGAGCAGGGCGGCGGGGAGGGGACCGACCGAGACGATGCGGGAGCCGAGGCTCCGCCGCGCGGGCTCGGCCGCCGGCGGGGTCGACTGAGCGGGTGGGGCGAAGTCGACGTCGCTCATGCGGCCCGCTCCCTTCCCTCGTGCAGGGTGGCCGCCATCAAGGACTCCTCGTTCCAATCGGAGTGGGCCGCCTGCCGGGTGACCCGGCCGCGGTAGAAGGAGAGGACCGTGTCGCACAGACCGAGGATCTCGGTGGAGTCCGACGAGCAGACGACGATGCTCGCGCCCTGGTCGGCGAGCATCCGCAACTTCGTGTAGATCTCGGCACGGGCCCCGACGTCGACCCCACGGGTGGGCTCCTCGATGAGGAACAGCCGGGGCTCCGCACCAGCCCACCGGCCGAGCACGATCTTCTGCTGGTTGCCGCCCGAAAGCGTGTCGATCTCGGTGGTGAGGCGCCGGGTGTCGAAGGAGAACGCGCGGGCGATGTCCGCGGCCTTCTCCTTCTCTCGGCGCCGGTCGATCCAGGACCCCCGCGACACCGCAGCCAGCCATGGTGAGGACAGGTTCGCCAGGACCGGCAGACCGGGGAACATCCCGTCCTTCTTCCGGTCGTCCGAGCAGTAGGCGATCCGCTGCCGGATGCCGCGGGACCTCCCGCGCAGGTCGACGGGCACACCGTCGAGGAGGACCTCGCCCTCGGCGACGGGGAGGGTACCCGCCAGCGCCCGCACGAGCGAGCTCGCGCCGCTGCCCAACTGCCCGGTCAGCCCGACGATCTCCCCGGGCCGGATGGCCAGGTCGACCGGAGCGGTCAGACCGACGGCGCGCAGTCCCCGGACCTCGACTCGCGGCTGTGCCGCGTCGTCGACGGGTGTCCTGTCTGGGAACATGCTGGCCAGCCGCCGCCCAAGCATGAGGGAAACGATGGAGTCGTGGGTGAGGTCGGCGACCGGGACCGGTGGTCGGCTGCGCCCGTCCTTGAGGATGGTCGCCCGGTCGGCGAGGCGGAACACCTCGTCGAGCCGGTGGGTGACGTAGACGATGCTCCGGCCCTCGACGGCGAGATCGCGCATCACCGCGAGGATCCGGGCGATCTCCCGGTCCGACAGGGCGGCCGTCGGCTCGTCGAGGATGAGGATCCGGGCGTCCCGCAGCAAGATCCGGGCGAGCTCGAGGAGCTGGGTCTCGGCCACGCTGAGGGTAGCGACGACGCGGTCGGGGCCGACGTGGTCGAGCCCGACCCGGTCGAGCACCTCACGGGCACCCGCGTGCAGGGTCCGTCGGGACCACCACCAGGACCGGGTGCGGTCACCCAGCGCCAGGTTCTCGGCCACGGTCAGCGCGGGGACCGCGCTGTACTCCTGCTGCACGACCGCGATCCCCGCGGCCTGAGCGTCCGCGCTGGACCGCAGCTCGCGCTGCTCGCCCGCGATCTGGATCGTGCCCGAGTCGGGCTGGACCAGGCCGGACAGCACCTTGACCATGGTCGACTTGCCCGCGCCGTTCTCGCCGAGCAGCGCCATCACCTCGCCCGCCCGCAGCTCGAACGTCGCGTCGGTGAGCGCGTGCACGGAGCCGTAGGCCTTGGTGATCCCCTGGAGGGACAGGACGGTCTCTTCGGTCTTCATGGTCATCGGGTCAGCTGCACAACTGGGGGCCGGACAGACCCCAGACCGTCAGGCTGTTCATGGTGTCCTTGGTGAGCGCCGCGGCGGGCAGGTACGTCGCCCGCGGCGGGGGCGCGGCCGTCAGCTCGGGCTCCTGCGCGTCGGGCTGAAGGGTGACCTCCTCGTCGGTCACCGATCCCGTGGCGAGGTACTGCACCGCGGTCCGGACGGCGAGCTTGCCCTCCATGAGCGGCGGCTGCATAACCGCCGCGTAGACGCTCCCGTCCGCGAGCGGCTCGAGGTTCCCGGAGCAGTTCCCCGCGACGACAGTGACGTCCTTACCCGGGGTCAGCCCGTTCTGCTCCAGCGCCTTCACGACGCCGGAGCCCATGTCGAGGTTCTGGGCGTAGACGAAGTCGATGCCCTGGGCCTTGAACTTCGGGACGATCTGCGACGCGTGGTTGAAGCCGTCCTGGGCGTCGAAGCCCGCGGTGGCGGCCTCGACGGTGAGCAATGTGAAGGGCTTGGCGCCCGTGGCGTCCATGAACCCCTGGTGCCGGTTGTCTCCGCCCTTGTAGCCGGTGCCGAAGCGGAACTCGATCAGGTTGCCGTTCGGGTCCGCGAGCTGCTTGCCCGCCGCAACGGCCTCGTCGCGCGCCTTCAGCGCCTCCTGGCCCGCGGTGCCCGAGACGACCAGGTCGTTGGCGCCCGCGTACGCCTTGACGTACTGCTTCGCCTCCTCCGGGACCGCCTGGTTCATCTGGATGACCGGCGCGACCCGAGACAGCTGGCGCAGCGAGTTCACGCTCGCGTCGACGTTGCTCGGCCACCAGATGATCGCCGCGGGCTTCTCCCCGCTGGCCAGGAACTGCTGGACCTGCTGGTCCTGCTGCGACTGGTCGAAGTCGTTCTGGAAGACCTTGAGGGTGTAGTCGTACTTCTGGGCGGTCTCCGTGGCGGCCTTGATCACGCTGCCGCTGTAGACGTTGGCGGCCGACGGCGAGAACAGCACGATCTGCTTGCCGCCGCCGTCGAGGGTGCCCGTCCCCTCGACGTCGGACGAGGCGGAGTCACCGCCCGCCTGCCCGCAGGCGGCGAGGGTGAGAACGGCGACGGAGCACAGCGCGGCTCCGAGCCCGGACTTCAGTGTCATCGGGGTTTCCTTCTTCACTTGAGCAGGACGCCTGCGTCGACGGGGAGGGCGATGCCGGTGATGTAGCGGGACTCCTCAGAGGCGAGGAAGACCGCGGCGTTGCTGACGTCGACCGGGTCCACCCACGGGACCGGGAGGACGTGCATCGACTGGGAGACCGGGGCGAAGGTGTCCCGGCTCGGGTTCGGCGCGTCGGGCGAGAACTGCTTGTAGCTCGCCTCGTTCATGATCATCGGGGTGTCGACCTGGGTCGGGTTCAGCGTGTTGACCCGGATCCGGTGCGGGCCGAGCTCCAGCGCCAGGGTCTTGACCAGGCCGTTCACCCCGTGCTTGGCGGCGGTGTAGTGCGCGATGTTGGCGTAGCCGCGCAGACCCGCCGCCGAGCTGGTGAGGATGATCGAGCCGCCGCGGCCCCCGGCGAGGATGTGCGGGACGGACACCGTGGTCGTGCGCCACACCCCGGTGAGGTTGACGTCGATGACCTGCAGCCAGTCCGCCTCGCTCAGGGTGCCGTCGGACGACGGGATGTTGATGCCCGCATTGGCGCAGACGATGTCGAGCCTGCCGAGCTCGCCGACCCCCTCGTCGACGGCGGCGGCGAGGGACGCCATGTCCCGGACGTCGGCGACTCGCGCGACGACGCGCTGTCCTGTCGCCTCGACCAGCCGCGCGGTCTCTTTGAGGTCGGCCTCATCGGCCATGTCGTAGGTGACGCCGTCGACGTTGCGGCAGACGTCCACGGCGATGACGTCCGCGCCCTCCTGGGCCATCCGGACGGCATGGCTGCGTCCCTGTCCTCGACCTGCGCCGGTCACGAAGGCGACCAGGCCTTCCAGGCGTTTCGACATCGTTGTCCCACACTCTTCTCGGTCGGTACGGCTGTGGTCTCGGGGTGGGTGGGGCCGGTCAGAGCCGGACGACGGTGCGTCCCAGCACGCCGCCCCGCCTGGTCCGTTCGAGGAAGTCAGGCACGTCGGCCAGTGACCCGGTGTCGGCGATCAGCGGCGCGATCCGGCCCTCCTCGACAGCGCGCAGCGCGTCCCGCGCATCGGCGAGGGACCCGCTCCGGGAGCCGACGACGGTGATCTCGGAGAGCGCCAGCCGCATCGAGTCGGCGGGCAGGTCCGACCCGGGCCTGTAGCCGCAGACCACGACCGTCCCGCCGGGACGGACCAGGTCCATCCCGACCGCAAAGCCCGCGGGCGCGCCGGACGCCTCGAGCACGACGTCCGCGCCCTCGCCCGTCCAGACGCGCAGCTCGGGCGCCTCCTCGGGACCGACGGCCAGCTCGGCCCCGAGCTTCACCGCGAACTCCCGACGTCCCTCGTCGACGTCGATCACGGCCACCCGCGCCCCCAGTGCCTTGGCGATCTGCACCGCGTGGAGGCCGAGCCCGCCTGCCCCGACGATCACGACGGTGTCGTCCTCCTGCACACCGCCCTGGGTGCGGAGCGCATGCCATGGGGTGAGGACCGCGTCCATGGTGACCGCGGCCTGGGCGAAGTCGAGCTCGTCGGAGAAGGGCAGCAGGTCCTGCGGGCGCATCACCAGGTACTCGGCGAGGCCACCGTCGCGTTCGAAGCCGATCCGGGGCGAGGTCGCGCAGATCGTCTGCTGGCCACGGCGACACCACTGGCAGACCCCGCAAGGCTGGAAGATGTACGCCGCGACCCGCTGACCGGCACGCAGGTCGCCGACGTCCTCCAGCACCTCGCCCGCCACCTCGTGGCCAGGAATGAGCGGCAGCGGGAGGTTCGGGATCAGCCCGGTCGTCACCTTGACGTCCGTGCCGCAGATGCCGACGGCGCGGACCCGGATGAGCACCTCGCCCGCACCCGGGCCGGGATCGGGCACCTCGGTGAGGACGACGGGTCGGTCATAGGCCTGGAGCACCGCAGCGTGCACTGGTCCTTCTCCGTTCTGTGGCGTCAGGTCTGGGATCGTCAGGCCATCGTGGGGATGACGAAGCTGCTCGCGTCGTCCTTGACCCCGCTCGGCCAGCGCGACGTGACGGTCTTGGTCTTGGTGTAGAAGCGAAAGGCGTCCGGGCCGTGCTGGTTGAGGTCGCCGAAGCCGGAGGCCTTCCAGCCGCCGAAGGTGTAATAGGCGATCGGCACCGGGATTGGGACGTTGACCCCGACCATCCCGGTGTCGACCCGGGCGGCGAAGTCGCGGGCGGCGTCGCCGTCGCGGGTGAAGACCGCGACGCCGTTGCCGTACTCGTGCTCGGACGGCAGGCGCAGCGCCTCCTCGTAGTCTTTCGCCCGGACGACGACGAGTACCGGCCCGAAGATCTCCTCGCGGTAGAGCGTCATGTCCGGGGTGACCCGGTCGAAGAGGGAACCGCCGAGGAAGTAGCCCTGCTCGTGGCCGTCGAGAACGAAGTCCCGCCCGTCGACGACGAGCTCTGCACCCTCCTGCACACCCAGGTCGATATAGTCGACGACCCGCTTCCTCGCCGCCGCCGTGACCAGCGGGCCGAGATCGGCCGACTCGTCGGAGGACACCCCGATACGCAGGCTACGGGTCCGCTCGGCCAGCTTCTCGACAAGCCGATCCGCGGTCTCCTCACCGACCGGGACCGCGACCGAGATCGCCATACACCGTTCGCCCGCGGAGCCGAATGCGGCGCCGATCAGGGCGTCGACGGTCCGGTCGAGGTCGGCGTCGGGCATGACGATCGCGTGGTTCTTCGCCCCGCCGAAGCACTGCGCGCGCTTTCGGTTCGCCGTGGCGGTGGTGTAGACGTACTCGGCGATCGGCGTCGAGCCGACGAACCCGACGGCCTTGATGTCGGGGTGGTGCAGGAGCGCGTCGACGGCTTCCTTGTCGCCGTTGACCACGTTGAGCACACCCGGCGGGAGACCGGCCTCGACGAAGAGTTCGGCGATTCGCAGCGGCACGCTGGGGTCCCGCTCGCTGGGCTTGAGGATCACCGCGTTCCCACTGGCCAGGGCCGGTCCGGCCTTCCAGAGCGGGATCATCGCGGGGAAGTTGAACGGCGTGATCGCGGCGACCACGCCGAGGGGCTGCCGCATCGAGTAGACGTCGATGCCGGTCCCGGCCTCGGTCGAGTACTCGCCCTTGAGCAGGTGCGGTGCTCCGGCGCTGAACTCGATGACCTCGAGTCCGCGCTGGACGTCCCCACGCGCGTCCGGCACGGTCTTGCCGTGCTCGCTCGCGAGCAGCGCGGCCAACGAGTCGATCTCCTCGTTCACCAGCTGCAAGAACCGGAGCAACACCCGGGAACGGCGTTGCGGATTCCACCTCGCCCACTCACGCTGGGCCGCCACGGCGCCGGCGACCGCTGCGTCGACCTCCGCGGTAGAGGCCAGGGGGACCCGGGCCGCGACCGTCCCGGCGTTCGGGTCGAAGACATCGGAGAACCGGTCGCTCGTCCCCGGGACACGCTTTCCGGCGATGAAGTGGGTCAGGTCCGGTGTCATGAGGACACCCTCTCTTTCTGCGGGAGACGCGTGGACGCGGTCAGTCGCGCGGGGCGACGATCGGCGTCCGCACGGACCCGACCTGCTCGACGGTGACGACGACCTCGTCGCCGTCGGTGAGGAACACCGGCGGCTTCCGACCGGCCCCCACGCCACCCGGCGTGCCGGTGGCGATCACGTCGCCGGGCTGCAAAGTGAGCGTGTCGGTGATGTAGGCGATGATCCGCGGGACCGTGTGGATCAGGTCGCGGGTGTTGCCGTCCTGCATCAGCTCGCCGTTGACGTGCGTGGTCACCCGGAGCCCCGCGCTGATGTCGCCGACCTCGTCCGCGGTGACGATCTCCGAGATGGGACCCGAGAGATCAGCGTTCTTGCCGATCGTGAACTGGGGGGTCTCGAGCTGCTTGCGCCGCGCGCTGAGGTCGTTGAACGCCGCGTACCCGAGCACGTGATCCAGCGCGGTGGCCTCGTCGCCCCGCCACACCGGTGACCCGATGACGGCGGCGAGCTCGACCTCCCAGTCCAGCCCGGCCTCGTTCGGCGGGGCGGGCACCGGAGTGCCCTCGACGACCAGGGACTGCTGCCAGCGACCGAAGATCATCGGGAGGGCGGGCTCGTCCAGCCCCGCGAGCTCCTTGGACTCGCCCGCGTGGCTGCGGTAGTTGATACCGACGCAGAAGATCCGCGCGGTGATCGGCACGGCGGGAGCCAGGTCGAGGCTTGCGACGTCGACGAGCTCCTCGGTGGGGCGGTCGAGGTAGCGGCGCGCGTCCGCGTAGAACGCACCGGCGGGCGCAAGCGGACGGGCCTTGTCGCCGTCCCGGGCGGCGATCCAGCGTTCGCCGTCCTCGGCGGTGAACCCGATGAGTCGCATGTCAGGACTTCCTGTCGTCGAAGCGGATGGGAGCCAGGTCCGCGAAGTGGGGCCCGTCGGGGAACTCCTCGACCGGCGAGCCCGCGGGGACCGAGTCGAAGTCCGCAGGGCCGCCGTAGGGGCGCGACATCTCGTAGGCGATCTCGCGGGCGATCTTGCCGTCCTTCATCTCGAAGCAGTGCACGAGCCGCATGCTGATGCGGGCGCCCGGGGGGAAGCCGAGGTTCGGCATCTCGTCCCCGACGACGGTGAGGTCGCACAGCTGGTCGTCGAACACGTGGGTCTCGGTAGCGAAGCGGCGCAGCGTGATCGTCCGGTTGAAATGCACCGTCCGGAAGATCGCCATGTAGGCCTCGCGCACCTGGGCCCGGTCGGTGTAGACCTGACCGCGGTTGGGCGCCTCCCACACGATGTCCGGGCCGTACAGGGCGATGGCCTTGTCGATGCTCTCCGGGTTCTCGTTGTGGAAATGTGCCTCGACCACCTTGAGGTTGTGGGCGATCAGCTCGTCGCGCGAGAGCGTGGAGACGTCGACGTCGGCGGGGATGGCACCGACGTCCGAGGCGTCGGGGGACGTGCCGACGTGGGCAGCGGCGGTCATGTGCTCTCCAATGAACATGATGAATACGGCCTTCGGCAGACTGCATCACTTCCGCTCGCCGGTCAAGGTTGAGTATTGTGAATATGGTGATTGGGCGGCACAACGCCGCGGAGGCGCTGACAGGAGGCACCCTCGGTGACCACATCTCGTCCGGACGGCTTGCCCGTCGACGGTGGCGCGTCGGCTGTCGCCGTCGACCTCACCCCGCTGGTCAGGCGCGCGGCCTTGGCGCCGAGTCGGGCCGACCAGGTCGCCGCACAGCTCAGCGAGGTGATCGCCAAGCTGCGCCCCGGGGAGCGTCTGGGCACCAAGAACGAGCTGCGGGAGCGGACCGGGGTCTCCGTCGGCACCTTCAATGAGACCCTGCGGATCCTGCAGTCGCAGGGGCAGATCGAGCTCCGGCGCGGGCCGCACGGGGGGCTCTTCGTCGCCGAACGGTCCCCGATGGCCCAACTCGGGCACGCCGTACTGCAGCTCGACACGAACGCCGCATCGGTCACCGAGGCCATGGACATCCGTGACGTCCTCGACCCCCTGCTCATCCAGGACGCCATCGAGCACCACTCCAGCCACCACCTCGCGCTGATGCGCGAGCAGCTGGACCACATGGCGGCCGCGGTGCGGGACGACGACGGCATCGCCTTCCTGCACGCCAACTGGCAGTTACACGCGGTCATCGCGGACGTGAGCCCGCGGCCGATCCTCAAGGCCTTCTACGTCAGCCTGCTCAACCTCATCGAGCAGCACACGATCGCGATCGCCAGCGACCGGGCCGAGCGCCCGCTCGCGGGCTTCCACCAGAAGCGGTACCGGGTGCACGTGCAGCTCGTAGACGCGATCGCGAGCGGGGACGTCAGAGCCGCGGGACGGGTGCTACATAAGCACAACGCCGGCATCGCCCGGCCGGAGTCGTAGCGGGAGGCGTCCGTGGTGCCCTGTGGCAGATGGTGTCGGGAGATGCCTCGCCGAGCGGCAGGCCCGAGTCCGACAGCAACGTTGAGCGCGCGATCGCGGCAGTGACAAGCCGAGGAGTCGCAGGCTGGTCGACCTCCGCGGCTCTCGGCGCGCCTCCGTGACCGACTCCGACCTGTGGGCGGTCGTAGCGGGCATCGGGCATGGCCAGCGAGATCGCGATTTACGGACTGCTCATGAGCGCTGGGAGAGGTGTCGATGTTCAGGGAACGGCCAGATGGAGGCACCATGCCCCTCGTGAAGTCAGCAGCCGGCCCCTTGGCGACACCGATCGGGGCAGGAGAGTGGGCACGTGACTCCCTTTCGGGGGTTTCCGTGGAGTAACTGAGGACTCTAAAGGCTCCGACGCCACCGCCGCGTCATGCCCCTGGCCGTCCTGTGGGGCGGGTTCTCGCTGGTCGCAGCCTGCTAGGAACGCGTACAATTTTACGTACGTCGTGTGGAGGTGGCTATGAGGACCATACCGTACTCCGAGTCCAGGGCCCGGTACGCGGAGACCTCGAACTCGGTGACCGACGACCGTGAGGAGGTCGTCATCACCCGGGCCGGACACGAGCCGGTGGTAATGGTGGCGCTCGATGACTACGAGTCGTTGAAGGAGACTGCTTACCTGCTGCGCTCGCCCGTCAACGCCCGCAGGCTCCTGGCGTCGATCGAAGAGCTGGAGGGCGGCGGGGGTCAGGTCCAGGAGCTGCACGAGGCGTGAAGATCGTGTTCGCCTCCAGGGCGTGGGAGGACTACCTGTGGTGGCAGGCCCAGGGCCGCAAGGTGCTCAAACGCATCAACAGGTTGATCCAGGACATCATCCGTGACGGCAACGAGGGCATCGACAAGCCCGAGCCACTGAAACACGGTTTCCACGGCTACTGGTCCCGGCGCATCACCGATGAGCGCCGCCTGGTGTACCGGGTCGAGGACGACGAAGTCCGAATCGCTGCCTGCCGATACCACTACGAGTGAGCCGACGCAGCCGAGAAGGTAGTCCCTGAGCGCGACCGCGGGTTCCGACGTCGGTCAAGGTGTGGCCTCCGCGGCCGACCTCACGGGGGCCAGTCGCAGCGGGGAACAGCGATTGGTGAAGGCACCTGTTCGACAGTCCTGAGTGGCGGTTCGACTGGGATCGAGGGTGTCCGGCGGGGGCCCGTCGGGGCGGGCGGGAGCCGGGCAAGTCCCTCCGCCCCCGCGCGGCGGCATCGGCGACGCTGTTCGCCGAGACCGCCGGGGCGCGGCGCTTCCGGTCCAAGGACGCCTACGCCCGCTTCACCGGCACCGCCCCGATCCCGGTCTGGTCGGGCAACACCGCCGGGAAGGTCCGGCTCAACCGCGGCGGCAACCGCACCGCCAAGTGCGCCCTGCACATGATCGCCCTGACCCAAACCCGCGGCATCGGCCCCGGCGCCGCCTACGTCGAGAAACTCCTCGCCGCCGGCAAGACCCGCACCGAAGCCCTCCGACTGCTGCGCCGGCGCCTGTCCGACGCCGTGTTCGCCGCCCTGCGCGCCGACGAACCACCCGCGACCGCGCACGCCGGCCACGGTGAACGGGCCCCAGAATTGCGTCGCACCCGGTCCCACGCCACCACGAGGAACGCCGGGTCATAGAGCGCACCCATACCGTGGTCGCGCTCGATGACATCGGAGCGAGTCGGTTCCGATCATCACCACGAGGGCGGCTCCTGAAGCTGCGAAGGGGTCGGTCCTCCGCATCGCCCGGGAGCGGGCACGCCTCAGTCGGGCCGAGCGCACGCTCCTATCAGGCCACGCGTCCCGGGCGATCCGGACGCCTGGCAGGGCCGCACATCGCCGAGAAGCCACCCCACGGTCAGCCACCGTGGCGGGCACCGAAGAAAGGAGCGAACCCTGCCAGGCGTGATCATCGTGGCACTGAGCGCTTTCCACTTGGCGTCAGCCGGCGTGGATGAGGACCAGGACGGCCTTGACCATGTCGGTCACGCGTCGGGGGCAGCAGCGGATCTTGTGTAGGACCCGCCAGGTCTTGAGCTGGGCGTTCGCTCGTTCGCCGGGGCCGCGCTGGCGGGCGTGCGCGGTGTTGACCGCCTTCTGGTTGGCCGACAGGCGCCGGCGCTTGCCGGTCTCGGGATCCTTCGCTCGTCGGCGCTGCGGGACCTCGAACCCGGCTCCCCGGTAGCCGCTGTCGGCGATCACCTTCACCTGCGCGTCGCGTAGCGCGTCGAGGATGCCGTGATCGCGGGCGGCTCCCATGTCGTGCCGCGCGCCGGGCAGCGCGGGTGAGGCCCACACCAGCCGGCCCGCCGGATCCGCGATGACCTGCACGTTCATGCCGTGGCACTTGTGTTTGCCCGAGTAGCACGGCCGATCGCGACCCGACCCCATCCCGACCCGGTGCATGCGCAGCAGGGTGCCGTCGAGGATGACGAACGCCTTCCGCGCGGCGACTTCGACCGCCGCCTGCAGTCCTGGGGCGAGGGCGGCGAGGACCTCGATCGCCTCGTGGACATAGCGGAACACGGTGGTCGTGCCGATCCCGTGACCGGCAGCGAGATCGGCGTAGGTCTCGCCCTTGCGCAGATGCGCCACCACGAGCCGCGCCTGCTCGCCGACACTCAGCCGACGCCAGCGAGTCCCGAGCGCACCTCGGCGGTGCCGCAGGGCATCGGAAAGCGTGATGAGGGCGTGGTTGGACACAGACAACCCCGCAGGGTAGGAAGGCAACCGAAGCTCCTGGTCAAGACGTGTTGATCTAGTCAATCGCCCGTCTACCAGGAGCTTCACTCATTCGGGTGACGCCACGCCGCAGCAGCTCACGCCCGCTTCCGACCAGGATGGAAAGGGCTCACTGACCCGAAGAAACTCGCGGCCCGCTTCAAGATCTCGTTCGCCCGACTCAGCTCGCGGACCTCCTGCTCGAGCTCACGCACCCGAGCGGCCTCCTCCGGGAGTGTCCGATCTTCGGTGTAACTGGTCTGTAGCTCCGGGCGTGTCCCGGGGGAAGGACCAGCGATGACCGACACGATCGAGCCCATGCCGCGGGCTCGGATTGATCACCAGCAGTTCGCTCAGC
>NZ_JAJSOK010000024.1 GCF_021283305.1 Pseudonocardia kujensis | reverse complement strand
AACGGCGACCCGCCGGGCAGGGTGGGGCTGGTGGCGAGGTTGACGAACTTCGGCACCTGCTGGCCCTTCACCAGGTCGACGACGGCCTGCAGCGCCTCGCGGGTCTCCTGCCGCGGCAGCATCACGATCGAGCCCGCGAGAGCACCGGACCTGACGTTGTCCAGGGCCCAGGAGTCGCCGCCGAAGTCGTAGACCGCGATCTTCGACCCGGCGGTCGCCTGGACCACGCCGCGGGTCATCCCCGAGAAGTTGGACATGATGATGTCGAGGTCCGGGTTGGCCTGGACGATCGTCTGCGCCGCCTGGAAGGCCTTGGCCGTGGTGTAGTCCGTGGTCTGTTTGGCGACGATGGTGAACCCGTGCTTCTCCAGCTCCTCGGCGGCCTGGAAGAAGCAGATCGTGTTGGCGTTGAGGTCCGGGCCCGAGATCAGTGCGACCTTCCCGCCATTCGGGTGCGCCTTGATCAGCTGCGTCATCCAGTCCTGGTAGACGTCGAGCGTCTGGCCGCCGACGTAGGTCACCGTGCCCGGCTCCCAGGTCTGCTCGCCGAGGTTGGTCGCCCGCCCGCAGATGGGCAGGTTGAACACGCTCACCATGATCCCGGCCTTCGGGGCGTCCTTGGTGAGCAAGGAGCAGACCAGGTTGCCGTCGTTGGGCTCGACGGCGAACGCGTTGTACTTCCCGCTGGTCAGCGCCGTCTGCATCTGGTCGAACTGGGTCTGGGCGTTGAACTGCCCGTCGAAGACGTCGACGGTCACGCCGTTCTGCGCAGCGAAACCGTGCGCCTCGTCGATCGCCGCCTGCAGGTACTGGTTGCTGCTCCCCGCCGAGAAGTAGGCGATCTTGAGCGAGGACACCTCCTGCACGGTCGGGGCGGGCTGGCCCGCCGGGGTGGCGGCGTCCTGCGTGGCCTGCGAGCTGGCTGTGGAACAGCCGGCGAGCAGCAGGCTCGAGGCCGCGAGGGTGGCGGCCGCGAGCCGGAGGAGCGGGCGGGTCATGGAGGTGGCCTTCCTGTCCGGGATCAGGGGGGACATCAGTCCTCGCCCCACGTGTCGTGAATGGCGGAGAGCGGGGCGAACCAGGTGCCGGGGAAGGAGGCCATGTAGTCGATCAGGCGTTCGAAGCCGATCATGTTGTGCGCCCGGGCGATGGTCTGCGGGTGCACGGTGATCGCCAAGACCCCGCCGGGGACGTGCTGGTAGGCGTAGTCGAAGTGGTCCTTGAACCTCTGGAACATGACCTCGCTGGAGCCCAGGCCGGGATTCTTGCCGGGGATGTACTCGGCGACCGGGAAGTCGTCGAGGAACCAGGAGACCGGGAACTCCAGGATCGGGCTCGGCGGGCCGAACGTGCTGCCCTCCTCCCAGCCGACCGTGACCGGCCGGGGGTGGTAGGGCTCGAAGTCGCGGCCCATCAGCGACGAGTCCCACTCGAAGCCGAACTCCTCGAGCAGCGAGAGGGTCTGCTCGGTGAAGTCCCAGGCCGGGGAGCGGTAGCCGCGGGGCCGGCGCCCGACGTACTTCTCGTGCAGCTCGAGGGTCTTCTCCATGAGCCTGCGCTCCTGGTCGCCCTCGAGGTTCGGGACCGGCTCGTGCCAGCAGCCGTGCGCGGCGATCTCGTGGCCGGCCTCGACGATGCTCTCGAACCGCTCGGTGAAGGTCTGCATCGTGTGCGCGGGTGTGCACCAGGTCGTGGTGATGTCGTAGCGGGAGAACAGGTTGAGCAGACGGGGCACGCCGACCTCGGCGCCGAACTCGCCGCGGGACAGGTAGCTCGGGCTGGACAGGCCGAACGTGCCCATCCACACGCTGTGGGCGTCGAAGTCGGCGCCGATGCTCACCGCGAGGGTCTTGCCGTCGGGGAGGTGCAGGGACATGGTGTCCTCTCGGGGGAAGGTCTGCGGGACGGGCGGGTCAGGTGGCGCGGGACGGTCGGTGGATCACGTGGCGAGGAAGCCGCCGTCGACCACGAAGTCGGTGCCGGTGACGAACCGGGACTCGTCCGAAGCCAGGTAGACGCAGGCCCAGGCGATGTCGGCGGGATCGCCGCCGTGCCCGACCGGGGTGGAGCCGATGACCCGTGCGTTCGCGTCGGGCGGCTGGCGGTCGGTCAGCGGGGTGCGGATCCAGCCGGGGACCAGTGCGTTGACCCTGATCCCCTGGGCGGCATAGGTCACCGCGGCGTTGCGGGAGAGCGACCCGACGGCGCCCTTCGCCGCGTTGTAGGCGGTGACTCCGACCCCGCCGACCACACCCCAGTCAGAGGAGAAGTTGATGACGGACCCGGCGCCGGCGTCGAGCATCGCGGGGAGGAAGGCCCGCATGCCCAGGAACACCCCGGTCTGGTCGACGCCGATGATCCGCTCCCACTCGGCGAGCTCCAGCTCGTCGAGCGGGTCGTAGCCGATCACGCCGGCGACGTTCGCGAGGATGTCGACGCGGCCGTAGCGGGTTCGGACGTGGTCGGCCAGGTCCGCCCAGCCCTGCTCGGACGTGACGTCGAGGAACCGTTGCTCGACCAGGGGGTAGTCGCGGTCGAAGGGTGCAACGTCCACCGCGACGACCCACGCCCCCTCGTCGGCGAACGTGCGGGCGACCGCGCGGCCGATGCCCATCGCCGCACCGGTGACGACGGCGACCTTCCCGGACAGCCGCTGTGGGCCGCGGACGCCGTTCATCGGGCCAGGTACCCGCCGTCGACGGGCAGGTCGATGCCGGTCACGAAGCTCGATTCGTCGGAGGCCAGGTACACCGCCGCCCAGGCCACGTCCGCCGGGTCGCCGGGGCGGGTGAGCGGGGTGGCGTCGGTGTAGCGGTCGTTGATCTCGTCCGTCTGCGCCGCGGTCATGGGGGTCCGGATCCAGCCGGGGAGGATCGCGTTGGCCCGGATGCCGTCCGCGGCGTAGGTGACCGCGGCGTTCTTGGTCAGCGTGCGGACCGCGCCCTTTGCGGCGTGGTACGCCGTGATGCCGGGGACCGCGACCGCACCGACGATCGAGGAGATGTTCACGATCGAGCCGGTCCCAGCCCGCCGCATGTGCGGGATCACCGTGCGCATGCCGAGGAAGACCCCGGTCTGGTCCACCGCGACCACCCGCTGCCAGGACTCGAGCGCGGTCTCGTGGACCACGTGGTAGTCCGCGACCCCGGCGTTGTTCACCAGCACGTCGACCCGGTCCCAGGCCCCCACGATGTCGTCGACCAGTGCACCCCAGGCGTGCTCGTCCGTCACGTCCAGCTCGGCGGTGCGAGACATCCCGGTCGGCCCGTCGAAGGGCAGAACGTCGGCCCCGACGACCGTCGCGCCCTCCTCCGCCATGAGTTCGGCGATGCCGCGGCCGATGCCGCGGGCGGCGCCGGTCACCAGGGCGACCTTGCCCTCCAGGCGTGGCGTTCGGGACTGCATACCCGGCTCCCTGTCTCCTCGGCTTCAGCCGGTCGGCCCGGCTGTCGAGGAGCACGGTAAGAAGCAGGGAGGTGTCCGCGGATCGTCCGATCTACGTACGCGGTGTAACGACTCTCGGCCAGGTCACGCCAGGGCGCGCGAACGGGTGAGCCAAGGCTGGGGCCGGAACCGCGCATCGGCGTACGGCGCCGGGGCGAGGATCCGCTGCCGCCCGTCCTGGATCTGGAAGACCAGGTGGGCCTGGGACAGCGAGGGGTCCACGGCCCGGCCGGAGTAGCTCAGCGCGGTCTGCGAGTCGTTGCCGAACCAGTAGGAGCCGTTCACGCCCCGCAGGACGCCGTGGCGCAGCTCGTCGGCGACGGCGCCGCGGTCCCGGGCGTTCGCCGCCTGCGACCACGCGCCCGCCATGAGCCGCACCCGGTCGTAGGCGATGCCGGCGTGGGACCGCCCCGGTTGGACGCCGAACCGGCGGGCGTAGCGCCCGGCGAACGCCCGCGCCAGCGGATCGGAGTAGGTGCCGGTCACGGTGGCCCAGAGCAGCCCCTCGGCCTTGCTGCCGAGCATCTCGCGGAACGCGCGCACGCTCGGCGCGTAGATCGAGTAGACGAGGGTGTCCGACGGCGCGGCCTGGAACGCGTCGAGGAAGGAGATCGTGCCCTCGAGCAGGTAGTGGCCCAGCATCACCGCGGCGGGCTCGGTGCGCGCGACCCGCTCGGCCACGCCCGCCCAGGTGTGCAGCGTGTCCGCGGCCAGCGGCTGGATCACCTCCAGCGCCCAGCCGTCCGCCTCCGCGATCCGCGCGGCCTCCGCGACACCGAGATCCGACGGGCCGGCCGGGCCGCCGAGCGTCCACGGGCTGAGCACGACGGCGAGCCGGTTCGAGCTCGGCGCCCACGTCCCCTCGTCCCGTAGGGCGGTCATCTGCTCCACGAAGCGCGGCGCGTAGTTGACGTCGCTGGGGCAGACCTGGAAGACCCGGGAGAAGCGGCCGGGATCGGACCGCACCCGCTCCTCCATCGCGGTCATGGTGGCCGCGTGCAGGTAGGGGATGCCCGAGTCCGCGGCGATGTCGTGCGCGACGTCCTGGTGGGTGAGGTAGCCGGAGGTGAGCACGTCGACGTCCCGCTCGGCGAGCTGGGTGAAGGTCCGGCGGATGCTGTCGGCGTCCAGGATGTCGACGTCGACGATCTCGACGGACAGCAGCCTGCCGTCGATCCCGCCGCGGGAGTTGATCTCCTCCACGGCGAGGCCGGTGGCCTGGGCCATCTCGATTCCGTCCGCGGCGGCGAACCCGCGCATGGGGAGCGCCGCGCCGATGACGAGCGGGTGCCGGGTGATCCGAACCGGCGGCAGCCGCAGGTCCCGGGTGCGCGGCGAGGGGATACCGGTGAGCTCGCGGCCCAGCCGGAGCGCCTCGAAGCCCTCGTCCCCGCCGGGCAGGGGGACCCGCAGGAGCCCCTCCTCCACCGCGATCACCGCGGCCGACGTGCGTCCCGCGACGCCCAGCTTGCGCATGATCCGGTCCACGTGCGTGGTCACCGTGCGCGTGCTCAGCTCCAGCCTGCGGGCGATGTCGCCGTTGGTGGAGCCGCTCGCGAGCAGGGTCAGCACGTCCAGCTCGCGCAGGGTCAACCCGAAGGGGAGCTGGTAGGTGCGCCGTCCGGCGACGACCACGCGTCGGGGGGCGTCGCCGGGCACGTCGACGACGACCAGCCAGGTCTCCGCACGGCCCGACCCGACCCAGATGAACCGCCTGCGGTCGACCTCGGGGGCGCGTCCCAGGGCGGCCACGGCGGACAGCAGGCCTACCGGGACGTCGGCGCCCGCACCGGCCTCCACAGAGACCAGCACTCCGCGGTCGTCCACCTGGACGCAGAAGTCGTTCTCGTCCGTCATGCTGTCCATCCAGTTCTCCCGCCGGATCCGGGGCAGATCCGACCCCGTCGGGTCGGCGTGGCCGGCGAATCGTACGCAGCCACGGGCTGCGGCGGGAGGGGTGCAACAAGACGGAAACGGACCGTGGGACGCCCGTCTCGTTTTTGTGGACCGGATGCGACACTCGGTGTCATAACTGTCGCACTGAGTGGCGTGAAACCGGGAGTTGTGTCCCAGGGCGTGGTGTAGGTCGTCGGTCGAGACCACGGCGTGGGTGACCGCCGCACACGATCTGGACCACGCCACGGGGCGTCATCAGAAGGAGGCCATGACAAACGAGGTCCGACCCCGAAGGGCGCGTCGCACGCCTCTGAACTGCGAAGATGAGGCCGCCTTGGGGAGTCGAACCCCAGACCTACGCACGACGAGAATTGTCGTCCACGCGTTCGCGAGAGGTATCACCGACTTCGGTGCAGCTCAGAGGCTTGCGGTGACGCATCAGTGGTATCGCCGGAACGAGTTGGCGGCCACGAAGGGGGCCACGGACAAACCTGAGGGGAAGCTCATCAAGCGCGCCATCGTCGTAGCGTCGAGGGCGGCCACCTCGAAGCCCCGGCTTTTCCTGGGATGAAGTATCGCTCCTCCCGTCCACGTCGACGGTGTGGGCGCCGAGCGTCTGGGCGCAGGCCGCCCGCACCTGCGCGTCCAGCCCCATCCGGCGGATGACCTCCTCGGCCACCCCGCGCGCGTCCACCGCCCGCTCCACCACGGTCACCTCGGCGACCCGCCGGTGCAGCCGGTGGGCCAGCGCCGGCCCGGCGATGCCCGCCCCGGCCACCAACACCCTGATACCGCCCACCGATGTCTCCCCTTCGTCCGCCCGTCGAGGGGGAAGACGGCGACGGGACCCGGAAAATCAGCGCCCTCCAGGCCCGGGATCGAGCCCGGGGACCGTGGAGGTGTGCGCACCCACCGGCGCGTCCTGCTCCGGCACCCGCTCCTCGCGGATCCGCCGGCCCGGCGCCGGTGGGCCCTCGGCCAGGACGTTGCGCCGCCAGGTGGCGATCAGGACCGCCGGAATGATGATCAACGACGTCCGCCCCATGAACACCGAGACGGGGTCCGCCTGCTCCAGCGCGGGCAGTGCGTACAGGACGAACAGGGCCAGCGTCGACAGGACCAGGACGATCGCGCGCGCCGCCCGCACGCGCCCGAACCCCGCCGCGTCCAGCGTCCAGGGCATCGCCCTGCGGAACAGGTCGACGACGGCCCAGAGCGTGAGGTATCCCGCCACGCCGTAGATCCACCAGCGGCTCCAGCCGGTCGCGAGGGCGAAGTTCTTGACGTCACCGTCGGCCGCGAAGGTGCGGAGCGGGACGTAGTCGTAGAAGTTGCCCACGCTGTGCGCGATGTACCAGAAGAAGAAGTACAGGACCCACGGCCGCCCGGAGATCGCCGGGCGTCGCAGGAGCCCGCGGTCGGCGAGGTAGAAGACGCCGTTGCCGATCACGACCCCGGCCATCGCCGTCAGCGCGGCGGCCGTCGTGTGGCCCGCGGCGAGCGCCTGGTCATAGTCGACGTCCTCGTCGATGTCGCGACTCAGGGTCTCCAGGTAGGCCCTCGGATGGGGGGCGGTGTTCGGCGACCCCGCCGCCACGAGCGCGAGCGCCACGCAGTGCTTGCAGAAGGACCCCGACACCCCGACCGGGCAGGAACAGCGGAACTTGAAGCCGTCCGGCCCGGAGTCCAGCTCGACGGCGTAGGGCTCCGAGCCGATCACCGTGGCCCGCACCCGTCGGCGACATGCCCGACCGGCCCGACCGCACCTCCCTCCGCGTAGTCGCGGCCACGTCCGAAGGTGACCGGATCGGCCAGCCCCTCGACGTCCGCGATGTCGAGGTGCATCAGCGGCTCGCCACCCGGAACCCGACCTCCGTGAGTCAGGCACGTGCCCGACCGCGCTTGCGCTCGCTGCTCCACTCGAACCAGCGGCTCAGCTCGACCTCCGAGCGCCGAGCGAGGGTGTCGGCGAACCGGCGGAAGGCGCCCCGGCCATGGATCGCATCGCGGAGGCCTTCAGCAAGCCGACTGTCGGCGACGGTGTCGATGAAGTCGACCATGTCGCGATAGCCGTCGCGGGAGTCGCCGTCGACCCAGCGGAAGCGGTCCCCGTCCTCGAAGTCCGGTGCCTCCACGTCCGAACCGTCCTCCTCCGCGTACTCGATCGCCGACCGGGGCCACACGTCGCCGGTCTGCAGGTCGAGTGCGCCTCCGGTGGTCAGCGGATCGCCCTCGAGGATCTCGGTCAGCAGCTCGAGATCAACCCTGAGCGGCCGTAGCAGCGGCATCGGACCCGTGCCCGCGAGCCCGTCGAGCTGCTCCGCCAGCTCGACGTCGCCGACCCAGCCCCGGCTGCGCAGGGCGGCGGCACAGTCGGCGGCATGCGCGGCCGCTCCGTCGGCCCGGTGAGCGAGGGCCGTCGCCGCCCCGTCCCCGATGAGTTGCCACACCGGGAGCGGCTCACCCGCGGCGAGAAGCGCGACGACCGCGGCCCCGTCCCCGCGGTACACGGCCCCGCGCAGCTGCCGGAGCCATTCCCGACGGTCCTCCCTGGTCACCACGGCGGCCTCCCGGCGGGCAGCGGAGCCAGCGCCGTCGCGCGCGGCAGCAGCGTGCGGGCCGACGGGCCCGCCTCCCACGTATGCCACCCTCCGGCGAGCAGGTCGAGCGCGCCGAGCTCTGCGGACATCCAGTTCAACGACAACTCGTGCTCCTCGTCGGTCGATGCCCGACCGTCGACGCCCCACCCCACGCCCATCAGCGGCACGACCCGGCGAAGCAGATCCTCACGGGCGAGCGGACCGGACGCGGCGAGGACCGCCACCGTCGTCGTGGCCAGCATCTCCTCGTACCCGCCCGGCTCGAACCAGCGGCGCAACCGCCGGACGACCTCGACATCGTCGCCCGCCGCCCGGGTGGGGCGCAGCACCCCGCGGGCGAGCCGGGCCAGCCCGACCTTGCGCAGGATGTCGTGCAACACCGCCAGCGGAGGCAGGTCCTCCTCGATCGACGCCGGCCGCTCCAGCGGGTACCAGTCCGGCCGCTGCTCTTGCACCGCCCGCACGACCGCACGCGGCAGCCGCCCACCCGGCGTCAGTTTCACCCCGCCCGCGAGCAGATCGAGGACGATCCGCACGCTCTCCGGCACCTCACCCACCGTCTGCCGGATCAGCAGGTCGGTCGCCTCCCGGTCGAAGGCCGGTAGCTCGCCTGCCCACTCCCGCAGGTGCTCATACTCGACGTGACTCGGGTCGGCGAGCACCTCGAGCAGGTGCTCGTACCCCGGCACGCCGCCGCAGTCCTCCGGCGGGCAGGCACCCTCGCCCTCCACACAGCCCGGACCCTCACCTCCCGCGCCGACGACCTCGACCTCGTGCTCCCAGCTGTCGCCGAAGTCGTAGAGGTACTCGAACCGCACCGGCATCTCTCCGAGTAGGGCTGTCGCCTCGTCACGCGGCTGGAGGGCGTCGTCCCCATCCGGATCCGGCACGCCGTACCGGACCCCGTCCGCCACGAGCAGATGCAGGTGGCTGTCAGTCCAGCCGAGCGCCACCTGGAGGAGCTGGTGCAGCTCCGCCAGCGTGACGGCGGCGGGCACGTCGATCACCCTCACGACCCGCGGTTCGACGTCTGGCACGGTGATCCGCAGGCGGGTGGTCTGCATGGCCGGAACGGTACCGACGTTCCGCGGCGACCGGACCGCACCGGGCCGGCGGCGACGAACTCATACCGATGGAGGCCACGTCATGACGCCCTGACCAGCGACGATGCAGACGAAGGAGGCCACGCCGATCACGCCGCGAAGGAATGAAACCTCATGTAAGAGTCTGACCTGCGAAGATGAAGCCGCCTTGGAGAGTCGAACCCCGGACCTACGCATTACGCGATTTCTCGTCCTCGGGGTATCCATGGGCGCCAGTCGCATCAGGGCAGCTCAGAGGCTCGACACGGCGGGCGTCGAGAAGGCTCGATCGTGTCGGCCATCGCTGGTCCTTCCCCGGGACGCGCCCGGAGCTACAGACCGGTTTCACCGAAGATCAAATGGTCCCGATCTCGCCTACCCCGCGGTTGGAGATCCCTCTCGTTCCGCGCGGTCGGCCTCGGCGCGGCTCAGCTGAGCGGCGTCACGTTCGGCAGCGGCCGCCTGACGATGGCGGGCGGCCTGGTCGGGGACCTGGTGTGCGTCGAGGAGATCGGCGCAGTGGTCGTGCGCGAAGGCGGTGCGCTCGTGTTGGGTGGCTGCGCGGCGGTGCGCGGCGACGGCGTGGGCGAGCCCGTCGGCGGCGGCTTGCTCGGCGGCAACGAGGTCGTCGCCGGCGACCGGTTGGCGCGCGCGGATCCGGGCGGCGCGGTTTGCCAAGGCGGTGCGACGCTCGGCCAATTCGTCCGTGCGGCGGGCAAGGTAGTCGCGGGCGTCGTCGACGTGATCGGACACCTGTTCGTAGTAGCGCCCCGGCGTCACTGGACGGCCAGTGTCATCTCTCCAACGGTAGACCCGGCCGGTGGCGCCCGGTAGCCGCTGCGCCGTCGGAAGACGCGGCGATCGAGATTCTGCGCCGCGGGCCCGCTCGACTCACGAGCGGACCGGAGGTGAGAGCGCTCGTCGCGTGGTGTCACGGTCTCGTGCTGGACCAGCCAGCCGCCGGAAGCAGTGGGCCGGCTGAGGCATCGGAACGGCTCGAACGGGTAGACAGCGGTACATGGTTCCCAGTCGGCCGGAGTGGGAGGAAGTAGCCCGCATCGCACGGTTTGCCTCCGCCGAAGCGAAGGTCGCTCGCGAGATGTCGCAGGCGGTGAGGGCAGCAGCGCCGGAGGTGCGGGCGAAGGCCCTCGAGTCCGTTCGACGCTCACGGGCGGTCAGGGAGGCCATCAGAGACGCAAGACCCGACCGGCTCCTCCCGCGCAGGTCGGACTGTGGATCGCGGTCCACTGCGCAGGCCCTGAAACGAGTCGGGCCCTGACCAAAACAGCTGGTTAGCTCCCGATTCTGTGCTGTGCGCCGGAAAGGTCTCGAACCCCTAACGTTCTGATCCGTAGTTGGGGCACGCCGGCCGACACATGCGGCGACCAGCGGGTTAACCCGGCACCGTCAGCCTTGCGCTGGGAGGGGACGAGCCCGCGCCGCGAGGAGATCACCAGTCAGATGCGGTCGTGCAGGCGGAGCGGGTCGACAGGCTGGAGCCTCGACCGCTGGACCGACGACGAGCCGATGCCCGGCCGAGGCAGCGGGAGGGGTCGCGTCCCCGCTGGTGGTGGAAGTCCGGGGTTCTTCCGGCGTGGCTGAGCGCGTGGGAAGGGCCACCGCGTGAGTCTCTGCGTGATCCCGCCAAGGAACTCGTAGAGAGGTGCCACGCGATGGCCCTGGACCAGTCTGCCCTGCTCGAAGTCCTCGACGCACTCAAGGCTGCTGATGTCGGTGACCGTGTCCGTACTGCGGCGGAGACGATCTATCAGGCGTTGATCGAGGCCGAGCTCACCGACACCATCGGCGCCGCCCTGCACGAGCGCACCGACACCCGTACCGCCCAGCGCAACGGGCACCGTCGGCGCACGCTGACCACCACCGCCGGGGACCTGGAGCTGAGGATCCCGAAGCTGCGCACCGGCTCGTTCTTCCCCAGCCTGCTCGAGCGCCGCCGCCGGGTAGACCAGGCCCTGTTCGCAGTGGTGATGGAGGCCTACCTGCACGGCGTGTCCACCCGCAAGGTCGACGACCTGGTCAAAGCCCTCGGCGCCGACACCGGCATCTCCAAGTCAGAGGTGTCTCGGATCTGCGCCGATCTCGACACCCAGGTGAGCGCGTTCCGTGACCGCAACCTGTCCGAGCAGGCCTTCCCCTACGTCTTCCTCGACGCCACCTACTGCAAAGCGCGGGTGAACCACCGGGTCGTGTCCCAAGCGGTCGTGATCGCCACCGGCGTGCGCGCCGAGGGTTCCGCGAGGTCCTCGGGTTCGCCGTGGGTGACTCCGAGGACGGCGCCTTCTGGACTGCGTTCCTGCGCTCGCTCAAGGCCCGCGGGCTCGGCGGGGTTCAGCTGGTCGTCTCCGACGCCCACACCGGCTTGAAGCAGGCCATCTCCGCAGTCCTGCTCGGCGCGGCCTGGCAACGCTGCCGGGTCCATTTCCTGCGCAACGTCCTCGCCCAGGTCCCCAAGGGCTCCGCAGAGATGGTCGCCGCCGCCATCCGCACGATCTTCGCCCAACCCAAGGCCGAGATGGTCCGCGACCAGCTCGACGTCATCGCCGGGATGCTCGGCCGACAGGCACCCAAGGTCGAGACCATGCTCCGAGACGCCGCACCGGACCTGCTCGCCTTCGCCGACTTCCCACCCGGGCACTGGAAGAAGATCTGGTCCACCAACCCCCTCGAACGACTCAACAAGGAGGTCAAACGCCGCACCGACGTCGTCGGGGTCTTCCCCAACCCCGAAGCCCTGCTCCGCCTCGCCGGCGCCGTCCTCGCCGAAGCCCACGACGAATGGCAGACCACCGACCGCCGCTACCTCAGCGAACACACCATGGCCCTGCTCGCCCCCACCCCGGCAGCAGAAGTAGCCACCGCCGAACTCATCACGGCATGATCTGAACCGCAGAGACCCTCGCGGACCGAGCTACACCACCCGAGGGGACGCGACCGCGGGAGGCGCCGCCGGCCGGGATACCGGCTTGAGCCGAGAAGGCAGAAATTGCTACTCAAAGTAGGGTTGTGCTGGCGCGCCAACCGCGTTGTCGATCCGTAGTCGCATCGCTGGGTGCATCGTGAGATCGGCTATGTCGGCATTGGCGCACCAGGCGGCAGCGTTCGTTTCGACGCCGTCAGGACGTGGGCTACTGCCCTCGTCCAGCACTGTCGGAACGGCGTGGAAACACAGGGCCAGCTGTTGGTGAATGGAACCATTCGGGTCGACCAAAACGTGACTGGGGTCGCTGTAGACGCCTGCGAATCCGGTGAGCTCAATGGTGATCCCGGACTCTTCGGCAACTTCACGGACGACGGCTTCGTTGGCGGATTCGCCGACCTCGATCCGGCCCCCGGGAAGCTCCCAGTTGCCGTCGTCGATCCGACGGACCAGCAAGAGCTTCCCGTCGCGATTGCGGACCGCCGCGAATGCGGCCGGCAGAACGTCGTGCGCTCTTGGTGCGTTCGCATCGCGGTAGTACTCACGTATCCGGACCACTCGCCAGATTCTCCGGCTCCGGACGGACCGGCGACAAGCGGCTGGCCGGCCCGTCGGCCTGGGCCGAGGCGGCCGCCGAGAACAGCCGGGAGGGATCACGCGCCCTCCCTGCCCTGGACTTGCTGTGTCGAGTCGTTGCTGCATGTCCAGGTTTCGGGGCCGGCCAGCTAGCCCGTCGAGGTCCAGGTGGAGCTGCTCCAGCACCGAGGGGCGGCAGCGTAGGTCAGACAGGCGGCAACAGCTCGACGCTCCATCGGCGGAAGCGCAGCAGGGCGTATCCACCGGCCGAGCGCAGGATCTGCACGACCTGCGCCTGCTGCTCGTCGTTGCGGACCGGGACGTAGACCACGTGGTGTCCGGCGTTCAGCGCGCGTTCATGGACCCGGAGCGCCTCGCCCTCGAACACCCCCCGCTGGAGGAACCGCATGAACCGCGCGCCCGGCCCGTGCCTGGTGCCGGCAGGGTCCAGCAGGCGCGCTCCCTCCGGCCCGCTGAGCACGTTCACCTTCGCCACGTCCAGCCCTGCCTGTCCGAGGCCATCGACCACGAGCTGGACGCCTGCGTCGTCGTCGAGGACCGCGACGACCCGGCGCTGCGGGTAAAGGTAGAAGCGCCGCTCGTTACGACGGGGCTGACTCATCGACGGCCTCCTTCGTCCCGGGCCCAGGACAGCGCGTCGTACCTGGGCGACGGTACCGCCAACCGCAGCGGCCGTAGCCGAGAAACTGGCCGTGGAGGTAGCGGCCGAGGGATTGTGGTCGGCTGGCTCGCCCCCCACGAACGGGGAATCCCGGCACCCCCGGGGCTCCGCTGAACGGCGCGGCCGCGTCGGTGTTCCCTCCCCCGGAGGCGGCCGCGCCGTGCCGCGCGAATCTTTCTTGGTCAATCCTGTACCGGCCGGCCAACGCGGCGTCTGGCGAACCTCCCAGGTCCGGGCCATCGCCCAGTGCATGGAGCCCGCGACGGCGCGGCCGCCGCCCCCGCCCTCCACTCCCCCAGAGCAGCGGGGACGGCCGCGCCGTACCTGCTCGTACGGCGGTCACGTGTTTGCCCCGCCGCGGCGGAGGTAGGCGTGCGGCGCTGGGTTCCTCTCGACTCTCGAGGTTCCGGGGTACGACGCGGTCGCCGAAGGGCATTCGGACATCGGCGCGGTCGTCCCCCTGGCTCCCCTCCCGCGGGAACAACGGGCGTGCAGGTCTTCAGCAGCGCAGGGCCCGCGGCGTCTTCGTCCCGTTGGTCAGGTTGGGGCGATCGCGTCAAGTCTGCGGGGATCCCGCGTTTCGACCACTTCGCCTTGGGTAGAGACGCGCGTTCGGGCCGCAACTCCCCAGGAACCGGGTCAGCGCGGTCGCCCTCACCCCGGCGGTCGGCCGCGCCACCGGTTCACAGCGAAAGCGTAGAGCCCGAAGTCCGGGCCCGTTTTGATCCACTGAGCGGCACGGCCGTTCGCGTGGTCCCCTCCCCGGGCAACCGTGCGACCGCGAACTCTGCTGGCCGAAACCTGTTCCGGGCGGGTCCGGTCAGGGCCGAACGTCTCCGAGGTCGGGTGGCCTTGCTCCCGTTTGGGCGCCGTTCGGCCGACCTAGCCTGGACGCCCGCGGAGCAGCCGGATCCGCGGCGGTAGTGCTGGAGGACGGTCATGAGTCGGGTCGCGGCGTTGTTCGGCCTCGAGACGAGCAAGTTCAACGTGGTCCGCGGCGTGGCCGTCGCGACGGGTCTGCTGGTGCCGCTGATCGTCCTCAGCCTGGTGCACCAGGAGAGGTTCTGGCTCAGCGTGTCGTTCGGTGCGCTGTTCGTGGGGCTGAGCGACCCCGGCGGCACGTATGGCTACCGGCTTCCGCGGGTGGCCCTGGTCGCCGCCGCCGGCGCGCTGTTGACCGCGCTGGGCTTCGGCATCGGCGACAGCGCCTGGGGGTGGATCGTCCTCGCCGTCCTCATCGTCACCGTGCTGGGCGGGCTCGCGGTGAAGTACGGCCTGCACACCTTCGTGGCCGCGGTCCTGCTCAACGTCTGGTTCGTCATCGCCGTCTCGCTCCCGGCCGCCTACCGCCTCGACCACGTCCAGACCGGTGCCTGGGCGCAGGCGCTGGCCTGGCTCAGCGGGGCAGCGCTCTGGGTCGCCTGCACCGTCGTCGTCTGGCTGGCCAGCGGACGGGCCACACAACGCCAGCCCGCCGAGGACCTGATCCCCGGATCCACCGAGCCGGTCCGGCTGACCCGGCAGGTGATCGGCTTCACGGTGCTGCGCGCCGTCGCGGTGTCGATCGCTGTGATGATCGCGTTCGGGCTGCACCTGCCCAACGCCGACTGGATGCCGGTGGCCACCCTGGTCGCGTTCAAACCCAGCCTGCAGCAGTCCACCCTGGCGGCCGCCCAGCGGGTGGCCGGGACGGTCGTCGGCGCCGTGGTCGCTGCGGTGTTCCTGCTCGCCGTCGACTCCAAGATCGCGCTCGGGGTGGTGATCGTCGTTCTCGGTGCGCTGGCCGGGACGATCCGGGCCGCGAGCTACACCTGGTACACCGCTGCCGTGGCGGGGGTGGTACTGATCGCCATGGACCTGCCCCATCCCGCCGACCTCAGCGACGAAGGACGGCGCATCCTGTTCACCTTCCTCGGCGTCGCGATCGCCGTCATGTTCATGCTTTTCGCCGACCTGATCGGCAAGCGCAGGGCGGCCACACCAGCGCCCGCTTAGGGGCGAAACGCAGAGCCCAAAGTCCGCCGGGCCACACGGGCGACGGCTCACCCCCGGGCGGGGGCCCCACCCCCGCAGTGCGGCATCGACAACGCGCCTTCGCCACAGAGCGCAGTCGGAGGGCGATCGCGGGCTGACCAAGCCGCAAATGCCCGCCCGTCTGCAGCCGCGGCACACTCATGCTTGTCATGAGCACGATGAGCTACGCACACCGAGGGAGCCACGCCGCAGGCGCTGACCAGCGCACATAAGCCAGAAGGAGGCCACGACGAACGGGGGCCGGAGCCGAAGATCGCTGCACAAGCCTCTGACCTGCGAAAATGGAGCCGCCTTGGGGAGTCGAACCCCAGACCTACGCATTACGAGGTAACCAATGTGCGTCGCTCAGCGCTCTAACAGCACCGATCGAGCGGCTCATGACACTCACGGAGCTGACGTTGCAGGGAGAACTCGGACCTCATGCCCCGAGCCATGCCCCACCACGGCGCCCTGCCGGGTTAGCCCAGGCAACCCCGGCACGTGGCGCCACTGAGCCAGGCGGAGCAGGCATCGGGCGGCGCCTAGCGCTCCTCGGGGCAGGACCGATCAGAAAACCCCCGTCGCGTCGTCAGTTCTGGTAGCCCCTCGACCCGGTGGGAGGATCGACGACCATGACCGACGCCAGACTGCACGGCGCCGACGAGGCCGCGTTCATCGCGGCCGCCCGCACCGACGACACCGCGCGGTTCGCGCTCCAGACCGAGCCGCACCGGCGCGCGTTGCAGGTGCACTGCTACCGCATGCTGGCGAACTACGAGGACGCACAGGACCTCACGCAGGAGACGTTCCTGCGCGCCTGGAACAAGCGGGAGTCCTTCGACGGCCGCGCCACCCTGCGGACCTGGCTGTACCGGATCGCGACCAACGCCTGCCTGGACTTCCTCGACAAGCGCACCCATCGCACGCCGCTCCCGGTGGACCTCCCGGGCACCGGCTCGGAGGTGCGGTACCTGCAGCCCTACCCGGACCGGCTGCTGCCCGACGACCCCCACGAGACGGCGGTGGCACGCGAGACGATCGAGCTGGCGTTCATCGTCGCCGTGCAGCACCTGCCGCCGCGCCAACGAGCAGCACTGATCCTGCGTGACGTCCTCGGCTGGCCTGCAGCAGCGACCGCCGACGCGCTCGGACTCAGCGTCGCCTCGGTGACCAGTGCCCTGCAGCGGGCGCGAGAGACCATGCGCACGCAACTGCCCGATCGCCGACTCGACTGGCATACCGCCACCACGCGCGAACTGTCCGCCGACGAACGGGCCACGGTGAAGGCGTGGGTGGACGCCCACGAACGCAACGACCTCGTCGAGCTGCTGTCCCTCATGCGCGAGGACCTGCGCTTCACGATGCCTCCGGATCCCGGTGTCCTCGTCACCGCACGCTCCGCCCTGGACTCGTGGGTGTCGAACGGGTTCGGCGGACCCGGATACGACGACTGGCGCTGCGTGGTCACGACGGTCAACCGCATGCCCGCTGTCGTGGAGTACCTGCGCACGCCCGAGGACCCCGTGTACCGGCTGTTCGCCATCGACGTCCTGCACATCGTCGACGGGAGGGTCGCCGAGCTCACCGGCTTCCCCGCCGCCGACAAGCCGTGGCTGGGTCTGCCCGCGACGCTGTGACCCCATCACAGCCCAGAAAGCCTCCAGCCCCGGACGCACGTGCGGCCGGGGCTGGTTGCTGTGCGCCCGAAGGGATTCGAACCCCCAACCCGTGATCCAGTGCTCGGAGTACAGGCCGGATCGGGAAGACTCAGTACTGTGATCACCCGGTGGAACGTTGCACCGGGCGCACGATCGTCTTGCCGAGGTTGCCGCCGCGGAGCAGCGACATCAGCGCGGCCGGTGCTTGCTCGATCCCGTCGAATGCCGTGAACGGGACCTGGAGACGGCCACTGGTCATGAGCTCGCGCAGCTCGACCTCGACGGCCGGCGCGCGTTCGATGTGGTCGGTGACGAGGAAGCCCTCAAGCCGAAGCCGCCGGATGATCGCATTGGCGATGTTCGCCGGTCCGGTCTGCCGCCGGCCGTAGCCGGAGATCATCCCGCAGACGGCGGCGCGGCCGCCGACCTTCAACCGATCGAGCGCGGCCTCGAGGTGGTCGCCGCCGACGTTGTCGCAGTAGACGTCGAGACCGTCCGGCGCGGCTCCCGCGAGTTGGTCTGCGATGGCGCCTTCGCGGTGATCGAGGACTGCGTCGAGCCCCACCTGCTCGTAGAGGTAGGCGGTCTTCTCCCGGCCGCCTGCCGACCCGATCACGCGGGCACCGCGGGCCTGCGCGAGCTGGGCCGCGACGAGCCCGACCGACCCTGCCGCCGCGGAGACCCAGACGACGTCCCCGGGTTGCACTCGGGCGACGACGTCGATCCCGACTGCGGCGGTCAGCCCGGACGCGCCGAGTGCGTGCAACCAGGCCTCGGGCCCGATGTCGGCGGAGGGGTGGATCAGCCGGACAGCGGCGGCGTCGACGACCGCGGTGCGCCGCGCGGTGGCCTCCTGGTCCCGGCGTCCTTGCTGCCTTCCCAGGTAGCGCCAGCCCCCGCCGTCGGGGATGTTGGCGAACTTGGTGACGTCGACGTGGATCAACGAGCCGGGATGGGGGTGTTCGTAGCGGCGCAACGGCTCGCCGGTGACCCGGTCGATGCGGGAGAGCCGGTTGATCTTGCAGCGCACCAGGACCGCGTGCACGGTCGAGGCGGCCAAACCGAGCCGCCCGCCGATCTGGACCGGGCCCAGCCGGTGGCGCCAGCGCAGTCGCACGATCCGCCGGACCAGCCGAGGACTGGTGCTGGTCGGGCTGGTGTGTGGCCGTAAGCTGCGGTCGGTCATCCCGGACGGTCCTTCGGCCCGGTAGCGGTCGGCCCACTTCTTCGCGGTCCGCGCCGAGACCATGAACCTCTTCGCGGCCGCAGCGTAGGTCCAGCCATGATCGACGACGAGTTGGGCGAGCCTGAGCCGGGCGCGCGGGGTCAGCGCGGCGTCAGCCCCGGTGATTCATGACAAGTAGTAGTTGATCTCTCGTCCATGTTCGTCTCGGTTTCCGGGTCAAGGGCGTGCGGGATCGTCCGGCCTGCTGTTCCGCCGGGTGCTCCGTGCGCCGTTCGTGCCGGTCGGGAGTGGGTTCAGCCTGCGGGGGCGGGCAGGGCGTGGAGTCGGGCGAACGCGGTCGCGAGTTGCTCGGCCCAGGGCCAGGACTGCTGGATCCGGATCCAGGTGCGGCGTTGACCTCGGGTGATCCGGGCGGCGACGTGCAGGAGGCGGTAGGGCAGCGTCTTCGGTTCGGCCTTGGCGAGAGGCCCGTCGAGGAGCAGGTGCTGGGTCCAGGAGAGCAGGTCGACCGCGAGCATGACGACGGTCGGCCAGGCCGTGTTGATCGTGAAGGTGCGGGAGGGGAAGTGGTTCAGGTCGGTGTCCTTCGCGGTGCGGATCCGGTCCTCGACGCGGGCGTGGGTGCGGTGTCGGGCGTCGAGGACCGCCAACTGTCCGGCGGGGGTGTCGGTGGCGAAGCAGGTGTGGCGCCAGCCGTCACGAGTCTCCATGAGGTCCAGCTGCGCTCCGGGGTGTGGGCGTTCGCGGCGGACGATCACCCGGGTGCCCTCGGGGTAGCCCTTGAGCGAGGCGGCGGGCAGCAGTCCGGTGAGCTCGGCCAGTCCGGCGCCGTCGCGGTGGCCGCCGTCGGCGTCGACCGCGTCGGCCCACACCTTCTTCGGGACCAGTCCGATGGCGGCGCGTTCGCGGTCGGTGATGGCCCAGCCGACGGAGAACTCGCAGCTCATCAGCCTGTTCTGCTGGTTGCGGACGTGGGCGAGGAACCCTTTCGTGCAGCCTGCGGTGTCCGCGCGGACCAGGATCGGGCGGCCGTGGCGGTGCTGGTCGGGATCTGGGCGAGGGCCTGGTCGAGCACGGTGATGTGGTCGGCGGCGGTGTTCGCGCCGGCGTTACCGCGGCGCAGCACCCCTGCCAGGAACTCGGAGGTGTTGTCGCAGAACGCCATCAGCGGGTGGTAGCCGAAGGTCCGCTTGAACGTCGGCGCCGCGAGTTCCTTCTCGCTGTGGCAGACCACGATCGACGCGTCCAGGTCGAGCACCAGGACGTTGAGGTCTCGTCCGGCCACCGTGGCCGGTGGGAACGCCCGTCCGTGGAGTTCGGCGTGCTGGTCCCAGACCACCTCCCGCGCCCTTGCCCGTACCGCTACGACAGTCGTGAGCGCGGTGTCGTCGAGGCGGTCGAGCAGCCGCCAGCACGTCGAGTCCGAAGCGACCTGGCCGAACAACTCGCGCTGGTCGCGCAACACGTCGATCTCGGAGATCCTGGTGGCACCGTCGGCGACCGCGACAGCGAGATCCACCAGCACCCGGCGCGGAGCATGCCGGGCCCGCGGCGGACGCAACACGCCCCGAGCCTGCGACAACTCGCCGGTCAATGTGGTCCGGTCCGCGACGTCGGCCGACAGACGAGACCCGACGTGCGACACGACCCCGGCCCCGTCGGCGGTCACGATGATCTTTGGGCGGGGTGGTTGTAGCCTGCACTCGGAAAGTGCCTCCTCGACCGCGGCGGACATGGCCCGCAGCAAGCCCTGCCTTACCTGGTCACGAGGCACTTTCTTCTTTCGGGGTCGCCTGCCGCCCGGCCCGCCCATGAAGAGCCGGGGCTAAGGCCTGACATAGAACGGGACGTGTCACTAGCTGCCAACGCTATTCGCAGGTTCCAGAACGGCCGGGTGGAAGTACTCTGCACCAGTCAAGGCGTTGAGGTAGAGCCCAGTTATTGGCGAGTCGTGTAGTCCGCGAGAGGCGATCGAGCGGCTTTCGGTTAGCCCAAGCCGAACCAGCCCGCCACGGTCAGTATCAGCACGGCTGCCGCTCCTCACACAGGATGGTGCTGCGGCGCCGCGGGACTGGCGATCGCTGCGAACACTCGCCGCGTGAGGTGTGCGCCGACCTTGCCCGCGTAGCCAGGCCGTGTGAGCAGCGCAGAGCCGCTCGTCCCGCCTCCCGACTACGACCGTGAGGCCGTCGCCACCGCCGATCCTGGTGCCGGTGGTCCGGAGCCCGAGGCCGGAACGGCATGGAAGGGAGGAACCCGACCATGTCGAGCAACCGCAGCCCGAAGGCAAATCGGACACGACCGGCCGTGGCGCACACCCTTCCGTGTACCTGAGGTCCCCGGCGGCGACTGACCTGACGACCGCCCCCGCGATCCGTAGCGCCCTCGCCGCAGAGCGCCGTTCCACGGACAGGAATCGGATCCAGCCTTCAGGAGGGGCGGCCTGGGCTGGCTCCGCGAGGGCAGCCGCGCAGCGAACGGACGCCGGCCACCTCCGCCGCGCTCCTGGAGGGAACGCGGCGGACGTGGCGCAGGGTGGGTGTCGCTCGTGCGGACGCTCAGGATCCGTTCGACGGGCGCCGCCAAGGGCCGGTGATGGCGAAGACATGTCCCGGTGACTGGATGCCGGCGAAGAGCTGTTTGCCGTCGGCGCTGAAGGTCGGGCCCGCGAACTCGTTGCCGTTCAAATCGTTGCGAGCCATCGCGTACGACTTCCCCTGGTCGGTGACCCCGACCAGGTGCTGCACGCCCTCGCCGTCCTCGGCCAGGATCACCCCGCCGTACGGCGAGACGGTGATGTTGTCCGGACCGTCGAAGTTCGTGCCTTCCTGATCCGGCGTCGCGTTCACGGTGAAGATCGTCTTCAGGGTGATCCGCTGCTTGCCCGGCTCGTAGAACCAGATCTGCCCGTCGTGCTCGTTGACACTGCCGTCCGACGCACGCGCGTAGCTGGCGACGATGTACGCCCCACCGTCGGCCCACCAGGCGCCCTCGAACTTGCGGCTCCGCGTGATCGCACCATCGGCGAACTGCTTGCGGGTCGAGGTCGTCGCAGCGAGCCGGTCGGGCACGTCGACCCAGTCGACCTTGTACTGAGTACCGGGTGCGGTCGCCTCCGACAGGTCCTTGACGTGCGTGCTGCCGCGGCTGCAGCGCATGGCCTGCAGGCCACCGGCGTTCTCGGCGAGGCCCTTCAGGCTCCACTTGCCGCCCGTGAACCCCTTCGGCGGGGTCCAGCGGTAGAGCAGGCCGTGCGGGTCGTTCGCGTCCTCGGTCAGGTAGACGGCCAGGGTTTTCGGGTCGACCGCGACGGCCTCGTGCGCGAAGCGCCCGAGGAAGGTGAGCGGAACCGGGCTGTTGCCGATGTTCGCCTGCCCCACCGGGCTGACCTCGAAGACGAATCCGTGGTCCTTGGCGAGGACTCCGGAGCCGACGGGCTTGCCGGCCTTGTCCTCGGTTTCCTCACAGGTCAGCCAGGTTCCCCAGGGGGTGACGCCACCCGCGCAGTTGTTGTGTGTTCCCGCGACGGAGACGTACTCGGCGAGCCGGTCCCCGGTGGCGCTGACCTCGATGTTGGTGGTCCCGCCCGCAGCACCCTCGTCATAGGTGAGCCCGAGTCGGTGAGGTACGCGGAAGGCTTCGTCACCACCGATCTCATGGTTGTTCACCAGGACGGTCCGGTCCTGGACGGTGAAGGCCGCAGTGCCGTCGGTATCACTCGGCGTGGGCTCGCCGCCGTCGGTCAGGCGGGTGATGCCTGCTTCAGCGACGATCTTGTAGCTGAAGCCCTCGGGCAGAGATAGCAGCTTGCGGGGATCCGCTACCAGCGGCCCGTACCCGGACGCGGCGCGGGTCGGCGCGCCGAACGCCGGACGGCCCGCGATCGCATCGATGCTGCCGAAGAGGGCAATGCCGAGACCGACGGCTGCGGAGTTGCGCAGCATGGCTCGTCGGTTCAAGCCGCCCTCGGCGCTGGAGGCGTTCGCGGGGGCGCGGTGGGAAGCGTCAGAGGTGGTCACTGTTCCCTCTTTCGGGTGGTAACGGACTCTGGCAGATAAAGCGACCGAACCGACAAGATCGGGCATCGTTGGTGAACAGACGCGAAGATCGACATGAACGCTCTGCGGTGCAGATCCCAGCGGACGCCCTTCGGCGTCCCCGGCTCCCCACCGGCGCTCGCCTCACCCTCAGCACCGGCGATGGACACCGCGATCAGTCCGGCGCTTCAACGCGCAGGTCGCTCGGCGAGACACGGAGGGACCCCAGCGGCAGACGAGCCGTCACCTCGGCGGCGGGGACCGTCCAGCGAGGCGCCGATGCCGGCGTCGCCTTGAACGAGTACTTCTGGCCGCGCTCGTCCTGCAGCGCATCAACGCGGTGCTCCAGCTCGACCTCAGCAACTCCATGGGCACGAGGGCAACGGATTGGGGTCCGCTCATGGCCGCCGCCGGGCTGGCATGTCTGCCGAACCTGGTCCTCTACCTCGTCCTGCAGCGCCGCATTGTCGACGGCTTCGTCCACTCGGGACTCCGGTGATCAGGAGTTCGGTTCGGTGTCGCGGTCCTCAGCGGCGCGGTGAGGCGGTGATCTGGTGCCTCGCGGCCTGCAGGTACCGGGCGACCTCGCCGGTGATCCGGTCCGCGTCCCGGCTGAACACCTCCACCCGCTCGTCGGCGGGCAATGAGGCGTAGGCGACGACGAGGTCCTCGAGCCGGGCCAGCAACATCGCGGCCGCCTCGGCCCGCGTCTCTCCCGGAGTCAGCACGCGTTCCACTCCGCCAGTTGGCCCGCAGGGTCGCCGCCGGGGGCAACCTACGCGCCGGACGCTACGCGTTCTCGGGCAAGCCGACCGTGACCGGGTGGAACCCGGTCCGGATCGCCCTGGCGTGGGTCGAGCTCATGAACCGGCTCGGCTACACCCGCTACGTCACGCAGGCGGCGACTGGGGCAACGCCGTCACCGAACAGATGGCCCTGGCCATGCCTGCAGGGCTGCTCGGCATCCACACCAACATGCCCCCGACCGTCCCCCCGGAGATCTCCCGAGCACTCCAGGTCGTCGGCCCCCCGCCGGCCTGTCCGCCGAAGGTGCTGGCCCACTTCTCCGCCACCGGGCTGTGCTACGCCACCGAGATGGCCCAACCGGCGCAGACCGTTCTGGAAGTCGACCTCGGACTCCCGCCGGGCTTGGCGAACTGGCGTCGACGCGCTTGCCACCCCCGCATCGGGCCTCGGCGGCGCCGGCCGAGATCGGCCGGGCGTGCCTCCTCCTCTGCCGCCGTCTCGCGGGTCTGCTGGTTAGCCGGCCCGTGCACCTGCTCGTCCGGCTCGGGCGCCGACATGCAGGGCGCTGCCACGAGCAGCGCCTGCTCGCCACCGCTTCAACGCGGCCATCTGGTCGGTCGCCAACGCGGCGGGACGTGCGGCTCATGCTCGGCGCGACCGCGCTCGGTGGGTCCTCAGGTGCGTACGCCGAGCGGCTCACGAACGAGCGTCAACCCGTACTTGACGAATCGGGCGTCAATGATAGGTTGACGCTCGTTAATCACGGGTTACACCGAGCGGTCGAGGGGGTGCACCATGGCAAAGAAGAAGGACAAGAAGAAGGGCAAGAAGAAGAAGTGAGCTCGAATGGCTCGGCGCAGTAGCCGAGTTACGTGGAGGCGTCCGGACAATGTCGTCCGGCGCCACATCACTCCCATGATCAGTGCGGCCACCCCGCGCAACCGACGCGCGTGATCGACTGGTCGTCGCGGGCCGCATGTTGCGCACACCGCTGCGGCTGTCGGTACAAACGATTCTGGTCGAACTACTTCCGGCGTCGCTGTGAAGCTCTCCGAGCACTCGTCCGCAGACACTGCACCGCAGCCGAAACACCCCGCCGGCGGCCATCGGGGTCACCCCGTCGGCGCCTCCGTCACCGGTAGTACCTCGACCACCGGACGGACGCCCTGCGTCATGCTGAAGGCCAGTTCGTTCCGGGTCGCCGCAACCTCGGAAGCACGAAAAGTAGCCATGACCTCTCCCGCGGTTTCCACGATCATGAGTGCTCGTTCCACCCAACCCGGTTCCGTTGTCGCTCTGCCGCCGCTATGAAGGCGAGTCGAGCCGCCCCGGGCCCGAGGCGTGAAGGGCCGAAGGTCCCGAGGATGTCACCGCCCGCGACTCGCGGCGGCCGTGTCGAGGGATCGGCGCGAGATGTGCTCGCTCGGCACCGTCCGAGGTCATCAATACACATCCCTCGATCAGGTCGACGAGCTCCTGCACTCCGTGGCGGTCGCGCTGGTCACGGAGCGTGCACGCATCGTCACGTGATGGATGCGATCCAGCACAATTCCGTCCTGGGATCGGATGATCCTGATGCAGTGCTGATCTCTCGGCGGACGCCTCTCCAAGCCGTCGCGGAGATCGCGGCGCGCGCCCTCCAGGACCGCCCGCGGCTCTGGAACAAACGCTGATCGCGCGGCGCACAGCACTCCAAGCCCTGGCTGACCTCGGCCAACATGAACTCGTGCCACGACTTCAGCGGATCGAGGGGAGGGTCAGCGTAGAGCGCCCACACGGCCACGCGTGGGCGCATTTCAGGCTGGCCCGTTACCCCACTTGCGCGTCGCCGAGCCGCTTCCCGCGCGCTGTCCTCCCGTCCTCGCCGTCGCGGCCGGCCACCGCCGGCTGCGTGCCGACCCAGGCACACGGTGGGCTCACCCGTGTCATCGCATGACCGGATGCGTTGGTCAGCGAACGTCAGTGCCCGGGAGATTCCGCATCGTGACCAGGGCTGTGGCGCAGAGCGTCTCCGCCTTGCCGTCGATCGCCACGATGTCGGTCGCCGCCACAGACGTGGAGTGTCCCGCCTTCACCACCCGCCCACGGGCGACGATCATGTCGCCCTTGGCGGGAGCGAGGATCTTCACCGTGTAGTCGGTCGTCATGGAGGCCGAGCCGGCAGGCAGGAGCGTGCCTGCTGCTGAGCCGCCCGCGTAGTCGGCGAGAGCACCCAGCACACTGCCCGCCACGAAACCGTCGAGCTGGGTGTGTTCGGGCCGGACGTGCAGCACCAGCTCGGCCGTGCCCGGCGTGAGTGCTCCGACGGTGAAGCCGAGGTGCGCTGCAGCGGGCATCGTCTGCAGCGCCGTCCGGACGGCCTCGGCGAAGTCGGGGTTGGGGGCGTCCATCAGGCTCCTTCGACGTCGGTGAGCACGGACGCACCCTTGTCCACGGTCATGCCGTCCTCGTGTCGGGAAGGTGACCAACGATCGAACCCGTCGCGTGCGTGGATTGCCGCGGCGGCGGCGCGGCGGATCTTGCCGCTGCTCGTCCTCGGCACGCGACCGGGCAGCGTGACGACGAGTTCGGCGAGGGTCAGCCCGTGCTCGTGTGCCAGGGCTGCTCGGACGGCACCGGCGACCTCCTGCGGATCCCAGGCACGTCGGTGCTCGCGGCGGACCTCCTGCACCACGACCAGCCGTTCCCCGGTCGGCCCGGGGACCGCGAAGGCCGCTCCCGCACCGGGCTGCAGCGCCGGGTGTGCGGTAGCGACGGTGTGCTCCACGTCCTGCGGATGGTGGTTGCGGCCCCGGATGATCGCAACGTCCTTGATCCGTCCGACCACATAGAGCTCGCCGTCCTCGATCACCCCAAGGTCCCCCGTGCGGAGGTACTCCTCCGGCTCGCCGGCAATCCGCGCGCGGAAGGTCTCGCTGGTCGCCGAAGGGTTGCGCCAGTACCCCTGGGCCACGGCGGGCCCCGACACCCAGATCTCCCCGACCGCACCTGGCGCGGAGGCGTGGCGGGTCCGCGGGTCGACAATCCGCACCGACTCGTCCGGGAGCACCTCGCCGGACCCTGCCAGCTCCCGCACACGAGGTGCCGCCGAGGCCCGGGCGACGCGACCAGTCTCGAGGGCTTCGGCGTCGGCGAGCAGGAGTCGGGGGCCGCGCAGTTTCCCGGTGCCCGTGACGATCAGGGTCGCCTCGGCCAGGCCGTAGCAGGGATGCATCGCCGCAGGGTCGAAGCCGTGCGGGGCGAACAGCTCGGTGAAGGTTCGGAGGGTGTCCGGGCGGACCGGCTCGGCGCCGTTGAACGCGACCTTCCAGCAGCTCAGGTCCAGGGTCGGAACCGTGCCGCGGGCGGCTGCGCCCACGCAGGCGTCGAAGGCGAAGTTCGGGCCCCCGCTGGTGTGCGCGCGGTACCGGGAGACCGTCTCCAGCCAGAGCAGGGGCCTGCGGACGAACGCCATGGGCGACATCAAGATCGCCTGAGCACCCACCCACAGCGGCTGGACCAGGTTGCCGATCAGCCCCTGGTCGTGGAAGAACGGAGCCCAGCCGACGACCGTCGAGCCCTCGTCGTGCCCGAACGCCCGGGCGATCATGTCCTCGTTCGCGGCGAGGTTGCCGTGGGAGACCATCACGCCCTTCGGGGCCGAGGTCGAGCCCGAGGTGTACTGCAGGAACGCGAGGTCGCCCGGCCCACGGGCGACGGGGACGCCCGCGGCCGAGCCCACCTCGTCCACCGCCACCCACGCGGGTACCTGCGGCAGCGTCTCCTGCAGCGCGTCGAGGGAGGACCTCAGCGTGAGGACGGCTGCGGGCGCCGAGTCCGCGACCACCGCTGCGGTCGCCTCCTGCACCCGGTTGCGCCGCGGCGGGTTCATCGGCACCGCCACCACCCCGGCGTACAGGCAACCCAAGAACGCGATCACGAACTCGGGGCACTGCGGAAAGGCCAGCAGCGCTCGCTCGCCGGGCCCGCAGGGCAACGCCGCGGCGACCCCGACCGCCCGCTCGTGCAGCTCGGCGTAGGTCAGCACGCGGGTCTCCGCGCCACGTTCGTCCAGGAACACGTACGCGGTCCGGCGCGGCGTCTCCGCGGCCCGGCGCGCCACCACCTCGGGAAGGATCATCCCAGCGCTCCCGTCATCAGGGCCGCGAGCTCGGCGCGGCGGGGCTGGTGGAAGAGGTGCTCGCCCTCGAACAGGTGCAGCGCGAACGCGCGCGTGGTGACCTCCGCCCAGGCCTGCACCTCGTCGAGGGCCACGATCGGATCGTCCCGCCCGTGGAACGCCGTAATCGGGCAGGCCAGCCGGGGTTCCGGTGTGCCGGTGTACTCCTCGGACAGGGTCAGGTCGGCGCGGGTGAGGCCGAGGGCGTACCGCAGGAAGCGGGGCGGGCCGATGATCGCGCCGCCCAGGGCCTCGGCGAACTCCGAGTCCGGCAGCCGGTGCACGCCGCCGTGTCGCGCCGGGCACTGCGGCGCCCGCCGCCCGGAGACGAACAGGTGTGCCGGCGGCTGCCCGTCTGCGCTCAGGGCCCGGGCCAGCTCGAACGCGATCACCGCGCCCATGCTGTGCCCGTAGAGCGCCACCCTCGGCAGGGCCGCGATCTCGGGCAGCAGTAGCGCGACCGCGTCCGCGACCCGCTGGAGCGGCTGCTCGGTCGCACAATCCTCACGGCCGGGCAGCTGGGCCCGGACGAGCCCGATGGGCGCTGCGAACAGGCGCGGCCAGCGCGCGAAGGACGACGCGCCCGCCCCGGCATGGGGCACACAGACCAGCGCGATCCCGTCCTCGGGTGGGAGGTCGCGCAGCCGCCGCGGCATCGTGGCGGTCATCGCGCACCGGCCGCGACAGTGACCGGCAGGGCCTCCGGGCTGCGGACGATGAGGCTCTCGGTCTGCCACCGCACCTCACCGTCGAGGCGCAGGTCCGGGCCGCGCACGAGGGTGTCGAGCACCGCGCGGGCCTGCAGCTCGGCCAGCGCGCCGCCGAGGCAGCCGTGCATGCCGAACCCGAAGCCCAGGTGTGGACCGGGTCCCCGCGCCGGATCGAAGGTGTCCGGGTTCGGGAACACGGCCGGGTCCCGGTTGGCGGCGGCGAGGCAGAGCAGCACCTGGTCCCCGGCGGCGATCCGGACGCCGCCGATCTCGATTTCCCGGGTGGCGATGCGCGTGGTCATCTGGAGCGGGCTCTCGTGACGCAGCGTCTCGCGCACGGTGGCCGGGACCTGCTCAAGTCCGATTCCCGGGCTGCGCAGGAGCGCCAGTGCACTGTTGCCGATCAACGCCGCGGTGGTCTCGGTGCCCGCGACGAAGCACATGATCCCGAGCAGCGCCGTCTCCTCCTCGGTGAGGCGGTCACCCCCTGCGGTCCGGACGGCGGCGAGCTCGCGTAGCAGGCCGGGCGTCCGCACCTCGCGCAGCGCGGCGGCGAAGGTCGCGACGACCCGGGAGATCCGCTCCAGGTGGTCCCGCTTCAGCATCCCGGGCTCCAGCAGGAACCGGATCTCGTGCGTCCAGCCCGCCACCTGCCCATGAAGCTCCGCGGGCAGGCCCAGCCAGGTGCACAGCACCTCGACAGGGAGCGGCTCGGCGAGCTCGGCCATGAGGTCGTGTCGCAGCCCGGACACCCGCCGCTGCGCGAGCTCGTGCACCAGCGGCTCCAGGTCCGCCACCGCCGCCGGGGTGAACACCCGGTTCACCAGCCCGCGTAGCCGGGCGTGCGCCGGGTTGTCGGTGAACACCAGCGACGCCCGACCGAGCCGCAGGACCAGGTCCGTGTCCACCGCCCCGCCGTGCCGCGCCACCAGGGCCGGGATCAGCTCGGCGCTGAAGCTCCGGTCCCGCAGCACGGCCAGGACGTCCGTGTGCCGGGTCAGTACCCACATACCGAGGGTGCGGATCGGCAGTTCTGCCCGCAGCGCCGCGTACTGCGCATACGGGTCCTGCCGGAACGACGGCGCGAACGGGTTGAACCTCATGCGCCCCACCGGGAGCCGTAGGGGCGCATCGTGATCCGGTACAGCGCGAGCTTGCCCATGCGGAAGCCCAGCGAGGACAGGGTGAGGTAGCGCTCGTAGCGCGCCACGACCTCGGGGCCGACCAGCTCGCGCGCCTCGGCCCGCGCCGCCTTGAGCCGCCGCGCCCACTCGTCGCAGGTCCAGGCGTAGTCCAGGCGTCCGTTGGACAGCGCGGTCACCTCGAGGACCCCCTCGGCTGCCACGGTGATCTCGCCGAGGGTGGGGAGTTCCGCGTCCGGGAAGATCTCCTGCTGCATGAACCGGCTCGCCTCGGCGGGGTCCATGTTCGCGTAGGCGATCGTCTGCAGGGAGAGCGCACCGCCGGCGAGCCAGTCCCGGCAGCGCGTGAAGAACTCCCGGTAGACGCCGATCTTGTCCTGCCCGGGCGCGGCGAAGTGCTCGAACGCGCCGATGGACACGATCCCGTCGTAGGGGGCCGCGGGCGTGTGGTCCCGCCAGTCCTCCACCCGCACCTCGACGTCCGGGAGCCCCCGGGCCGCGACGTGGGCTGCCTGCTCGTCCGACAGCGTGAGCCCGACGGCGGGCACCCCGGCCCGCTCGAGGATCCCGCCCCAGCCGCACCCCACGTCGAGCAGGCGCGTGCGGGCGCCCGCCGCGTCGAGGTGGTGGCGCAGTTTCCGCTCCTGCGCCTCCTCCAGGGTGTCCGCCCCGTACCGCCACGCGCAGGAGTAGCTGAGTGTGGGATCGAGCCAGAGCCGGTAGAAGTCGTTGCCGACGTCGTAGTGGTGGCGGATGGCTTCGACGGAGGTCATCGCAGCCGCTCGTGCAGGTACGTTGCGACGGCCGTGATCGTCGGGTTCTCGAACAACGCCTCGGGGGCGATGTCGACGGCGTACCGCTCCTCCACCTCCACCAGCAGCGACACCGCGAGGGCGGAGTCCACGCCGAGCCGGTCGAAGTCGGCGTCCGGGTCGACCTCCGCCTCCTCGACGTCGAGCAGGTTCGCCAGGTAGCCGCGGCACCAGGCGACGATGGACGGGACGTCGGTCGCGACGGCGGTTCCCATGTCAGGCTCCTGCGGGTCGGACGCGCCGGGACTCCCGGCGCTCGTCGGACGGGGTCTTGAGGTCCCAGGCGAGGCCGATCGCCTCCAGGGCCTTGATCAGCCAGAACCCGGGGTCGAGCCGATACCAGTCGAGGCCGAACGACGGCGACTCCGGGAAGGCGTGGTGGTTGTTGTGCCAGGACTCGCCGAGGGTGAGAAGGGCGAAGATCCCGCCGTTGCGGCTGTTCTCGCGGGACTCGTAGGGCCGGGTCCCGAACATGTGCAGGAAGGAGTTGATCGCCCAGACGATGTGCTCCAGCACGAAGATCCGCACGAACCCGCCCCAGAGCAGCCCGGACACCGCACCCTGCCAGGACAGGTCCACGAGGCCGCCGACGAGCGCGGGCACGGCGAGCCCGAGTGCGACCCACCAGTAGTAGCCCCTCGCGACCTTGACCAGCGCCCGGTTCCTGATCAGGTCGGGGGCGTAGTGGACGACGTTGGGGTACTCATGGCGGCGCATCCACAGGAAGTGCGAGTGGGCGAGCCCGCGCAGCGCGCCGACGAGCCCGCCGCCGGACAGGTTGGGCGAGTGCGGGTCGCCCTCCCGGTCGGAGAACTCGTGGTGGCGACGGTGCAGCGCCACCCAGGAGATCACCGCGCCCTGGCCCGCCATCGAGCCGAGGACGGCCAACACGGCCTGCACCGCGGGCGTCGTCCTGAAGGTGCGGTGCGTGAAGAGCCGGTGATAGCCGACGGTCACCCCCAGGCCGGTGAGCAGCCAGAACCCGACGAGCAGCCCGAGCTCGGTCCAGCCGAGGGGATGCACCCCCAGGAACGCCACGGCCGCGAGGGTGCCGAGGATCGGGGCGATGTCGAAGAGCAGGAAGTGCCTGCGCTGCAGCTTGTGGATGTAGGGACTGGAGATCGTCTTCCGACGGGGTTCCGGTCGCTCGGCGAGATCGGTCGCGGCGGTCATGCGGTCACGCCTCCCAGCGTGGCTCGATCCTTCATGCGGTCCAACAGGCCGGTGTCGTGCCGCCCCGCGCGGAAGTCCGGCTCGGCGAGCACGCCGCGCAGGAACGGTGCGGTCGTGGCGATCCGCTCGCCCTCGATCCGGGTCTCGGCCAGCGCCCGGTCCATCCGGCGCAGCGCGGTGTCCCGGTCGGCACCCCAGGTGATCACCTTGGCCAGCAGCGAGTCGTACTCCGGCGGGATCCGACGGCCCGCCGCCACGTGCGTGTCCACCCGCACGAATGGCCCGCCGGGCAGCTCGACGGACTCCAGCAGTCCCGGGGTCGGGGCGAAGTCCTTCGCGGGGTCCTCGGCGTTGATCCGACACTCGACGGCCACCCCGTCGAACCGGACGTCGGACTGGCCGAATCGCAGCGGCTCGCCCATCGCGACACGCAGCTGCTCGGCCACCAGGTCGATCCCGGTGACCATCTCCGTCACCGGGTGCTCGACCTGCAGCCGGCAGTTGACCTCCATGAAGGAGTGCGCGCCGTCGGCGTCGACGAGCATCTCGACGGTGCCGGCGCCGACGTAGCCGACCGACAGCACGGCCCGGACGGCCTCCTCGCCGATGGCGTGCTGGACGTCGAGCGGGAGCCCCGGGGCCGGTGTCTCCTCGACGAGCTTCTGGTGGCGGCGCTGCACCGAGCAGTCCCGCGCGCCGAGGTGCACGCCATGACCGTGGGCGTCGCACAGCACCTGGATCTCCACGTGCCGCGCGGAATCCAGGTAGCGCTCCACGTAGACCCGGCCGTCGCCGAACACCGCGGCCGCACCGGCCCGGGTGCGGCGGTAGACGTCGACGAAGGCCTCGGGCTCCCGGACGACGGCCATCCCGCGGCCGCCACCGCCTGCGACCGCCTTGATGATCACCGGGTAGCCGATCGAGTCGGCGAGGGCCCGGGCGGCGGCCGGGTCGTCGATCGCGTCCGTGCTGCCGGGGAGCAGCGGAAGCCCTGCCGCGACCATGGCGGCACGAGCGGAGGCCTTATCCCCCAGGCGCTCCATGACCGCCGGCGGCGGCCCGACGAACGTGATCCCCTCCGCCGCGCAGACCTCGGCGAAGTCGGCGTTCTCGGACAGGAAGCCGTACCCGGGGTGGACGGCGTCGGCACCCGTCATCCGGGCCGCCTCGATCACCGCCGGGATGTGGTTGTAGCTGCGGCGAGCGGGGCCGGGTCCGATCCGGACGGCTTCGTCCGCCTCGCGGACCACGGCAGAGCCCTCGTCCGCCGTCGAGTACACCGCGACCGTGCGCAGGCCCATCTCCCGGCAGGTGCGCAGGACCCGCAGGGCGATCTCGCCGCGGTTGGCGATCAACACGGTGTGCATGCCTCTACTCCGCCGACTCCGCCGACAGGGCGAACAGCGGGGCGCCGAACTCCACGGCGGTCGCGTCCGCGCAGAGCACCTCCACGATCCGACCGCCGCGCTCCGCCTCGACCGGGATCATCAGCTTCATCGCCTCGACGATCCCGACCTGCTGCCCGGCGGTGACCAGGTCGCCGGTGTCGACGAACGGCGCGGCACCGGGCTCGGGAGCACGGTAGAACACGCCGACGGTCGGGGCGGTGAGGGTGTGCTGCGCGGTCACCACGGCGGCACCGCCGCTCACGGCGCCTCCGGCCGCGGCGGCGGGCGCCGGCGCGGCGGAGGCGGGCACGGTGGCGACCACGGGAGTGGGCACGCCTCCCTCGATCGGGACGAGCTGGGCGTTCGGGGTATGGTCCGCTGCGCCGACCCGCACCAGGTCCCACTCCAGGGTCACGCCCGCGGCGCCCAGCTTGATCCGGGCGGGCGGGCGCGCATCCGCGGCCATCGCGGAGGCGGTGCGGTGCAGGGTCGCGAGGACCGTCTCGAGCTCGGTCATGCCGTTTCTCCGATGTGAGGGGCGCCGAAGCGGCGGAACCGCTCGTGGCGGCGGGCGAGCCGGGTCTCGCGGTCCATGCGCGAGAGCGGCAGCAGGCTGCCGACCAGCGCGGACCCGAGGTTGTCCGCGGCGGCCACGTGGTCGCCGTGCTCGGCCTCCGGTACCACGCCGTCGACCACGCCGAGGTCCAGCAGCGAACGGGCGTCGACGCGCAGGGCCTCGGCCGCGCGCGGCGCGGCGCCCGCGTCCTTCCACAGGATCGAGGCGCAGCCCTCCGGGGTGATCACCGAGTAGACGGCGTCGCCGCACATCAGCACCTCGTCCGCGAGGGCGAGGGCGAGGGCGCCACCGCTGCCGCCCTCGCCCGTCACCACCGCGACCACCGGCACGGGCAGGCCGGACAGCAGTCGCAGGTTCTCGGCGATGGCGACGGCCTGGCCCTGCTCCTCCGCCGCGACCCCGGGGAAGGCGCCGGAGGTGTCGACCAGGCTGACCACCGGCAGGCCCAGCTTCCCGGCGAGCCGCATCGCCCGGGCGGCCTTCCGGTAGCCGGCGGGGGTGGGCATGCCGTAGTTGCGCTTGGGCAGCTCGGCCGGAGTGCGGCCCTTCTGGGTGCCGACCAGCACGACCGGGATCCCGGCGAGCCGGCCGAGACCGGTGATCATCGCGGTGCAGTCGGCGGCCATCCGGTCGCCGTGCAGCTCGGTGAAGTCCTCCAGCAGCAGGTTCGCGTAGTCCAGCGTGGTGGGGCGGCCGAACCGGCGGGCCGCGCGCACGGCCTCCCACGGGTGCCGCTCGGGGAGCTGCGCCGCGTCCCGGACCAGGACCGACGCCGGCTCGTCGGTCACCTCGGCCGCGCCGCCGCCGACGGCGAGCAGCTTCGCCAGCGTGCCGCGCAGCTCGGCGCGGGGCGCGATGAGGTCGATGATGCCGTGCTCGAGGAGGTACTCGGCGGTCTGGAAGCCCGCGGGCAGGGTCTCGCCGATGGTCTGGGCGATGACCCGCGGGCCCGCGAAGCCGAGCCGGGCACCGGGCTCGGCCACGATCACGTCGCACAGGGTGGCGAAGCTGGCCGCGACGCCGCCGTAGGTCGGGTCGGTGATCAGTGAGATCGTGAGCACCCCGGCCTCGTCGAGCCTGCGCAGCGCCTGGCTCGTCTTGGCCATCTGCATCAGGGCGAGGATGCCCTCCTGCATCCGTGCCCCGCCCGAGGCGCTGACCAGCAGCAACGGTGTCCGCTCGGCCTCCGCGACCTCACAGGCCCGGGTGATCGCCTCACCGACGGCCGCGCCGAGCGACCCGCCGAGGAACCGGAAGTCCATGGCGGCGACGACGACCGGGTGCCCGGCGATCCGGCCGCGCGCGCAGAGCACGGCCTCGTCGAGCCCGGTGCGGCGGCGGGCGTCGCGCAGGCGGTCGGGGTAGGGCTTTGAGTCGACGAAGGCCAGGACGTCGGCGTCCGGGACGTCGACGGGGAGGGCCTCGACCGAGCCCGCGTCGAGCAGCTGGACCAGCCGCTCGGGCGCAGTCAGCGGGCTGTGGTGGCCGCACTCGGGGCAGACACCCGCGGCGCGCTGCAGCCGTTTGGCGTAGACCATGGCGTCGCAGGAGCGGCACAGCACCCAGTCGACGCTGCGCGGGGTGTCGGGGCGGGGGATCGGCGGGGCGGGCAGGGTCTCGGTCACGACAGGATCTCCGGTCGGTGGGCGGCGCACCGGGCGGGCAGGGTGACGCCCGCGAGGCGCAGGGTGGTGACGCGGCTGTGGAAGGCCGCGCCCCGCATGAGGTTCTCGGCGATCCCGCTCACGGTGCGGGCGCCGACGGGTTCGAGCGGGGTGCCGGCGAGCCAGGTGTTGCAGGCGCCCATCGCGGCGCCGCACCAGATCTGGTAGTCGGCGGCACGGTCGGCGACCCCGGCCGCGGCCCAGTTGGACGACAGCCCGAGGTACCAGCGGAACACCAGCGCCATCCGCCGCTTGGGGTTCTCGGCGGCGCGGGCGATCTGGTCCGGGTCGCGGCGGGTGAAGTAGTCGACGGTGTCGGCCCACACGTCCTCGAGCGGGCGGCGGAACACGGTGCGTTGGAGGGACTCCCGCTCGGCGGCGGGCAGGTCGTCGAGACCGTCGTGGCGGCGGTAGAGATCGTAGAGCCGGCGCGCGCGGGACGGGAACATCGTGCCGCGGCGCAGCACCTGGACGTCGACGCCGAGCTCGAACATGTCGCTGGACGGCGCCATCTCGCAGTCGGTCACCCCGGCCTGCCCGAGCATCTCCTTGGCGATCGCGGACTGCCCGGACTCGACGCACGCCTGGTTGACCGAACCGGTCACGACATAGTCCGCGCCTTGGGCGAACGCCGCTGCGGCGGCGTCCGGGGTGCCGATTCCGCCCGCCGCGCCGATCCGCACGCGGGGGTTCAGGCGGTCGCGGAGCCGCAGCAGCTCGCCCAGCAGCACGGGGAGGGGGCGGCGGTCGGTGTGGCCACCGGAGTCCGCCTCGGCCGTGACGTCGTCCGCCATCGGGACCCCCCGAGCGAGGGTGGCCTGCTCGGCGGTGATCCGCCCCTCCTCCACCAGCCGGCGCAGGATCGGCTCGGGCGCCGGCGCGAGGAACAGCTCGGCGATCTCGGTCCGCGACACCTTCGCGACGACGTGGTGCCCGATCCGGGCGGACCCGCCGGCGCCGCGGGACAGGCCGAGCGCCCGGTAGCGGACGATCTCGGGCGTCAGCTCGAGGAACGCGGAGGCCTCGACCGCGGTCACCCCGTGCTTCACACAGAGGTCGACGGTCGACCGCTCCATGGCGAGCTCGCTGGGGCTGTGGATCAGGTTGCAGGCGAACGGCTTGCCCGGCGCACCCCGGGTGATCGCGGTGAGTCCGGCGTCGACCTTCTCGGAGACGAGTCCTGCCGCGCCGAAGCTCGCCAGGATCCCCGTCCGGGCCAGCGCCGTGACCATCTCCGCAGACGCGATGCCGTGCGCCATGGCGCCGGCGTGGTAGGCCAACCGGACGCCGTGGGTGCGGCGGAACGCGGCGGCGCCCAGCCGGGCCGGGGGTAGCGGCCCCGCGGACGCGAGCACCTGCACGCCGGGACGGCGCGCCCCGGCCAGCTCGTTCGTCGCACCGACGCCGCGCTCGTCCCGGACCACGTACACCGGCCGGTCGAGGTCGGCGAGGACGCGGTAGAGGGCGTCCGGGGTCCGGGCGAGCAGCTCGCCGCGGGACAAGGCCGTCAGGTCGGGCCCGGTGAGGCCCGCCGTCGTGATCTCGGTGGTCACCATGCCGGCGCTCCCTTCTCGCGCGCCTCCGCGGCGACGTCGCTCAGCTCGTAGATGCGCAGGCCCGGCTTCCAGACCGAGGCGTCCGCGACGACGCGCACCCGACCCGGCCGCCGCTCGACCCGCTTGACGTGCGCCTCGAGGGTCATCTCCCCGTCCTTCGCGAGGATCTGGCCCCGGTAGCGCCAGGCCAGCTCGACGCCGGCGGGGACGACGAACTCGGGCTCGGCCAGCTCGGCCAGCGCACCCGTGTCCACCAGCCACTCCTGGAGCGCCTGGATCACCGCCTCGATCCCGAGCGAGCCGGGCATGACCGGGTCGAGGTGGAAGTGCCGGGCGAAGAACCAGTCGCCCTCGTGGACGGTCCGCCGGGCCCGGACGTAGCCCTGCCCGTGCACGCCGCCCCCGTCGACGACCTCCAGGTCGTGCACCAGGTCCAGCTCGCCGGAGGCGCCGGTCCGCCCACCCGGGACGGTCCGCGACGGCCTGGGATGCTGCTCCAGCCAGGTCGGGACGAACGTGCCGTTGTCCAGGCCGGTCTGGTTGGCCAGGGCAGTGGCATTGAAGAAGCCGAACAGCGAGCGGCCGGAGTAGAACGGGTCGACGCGGTCACGGTCCTCGCCGTCGAGCCAGAGCTCGTAGGAGAAGCTCTGGAGCACAGCACCCGCGAGCACCGTCGTGGACAGCAGCTGGGAGCGCTGAACGATCGTCCGCCCGCGCAGGTCGACCTCGCGGTGCAGGGTTGCGCTGCCGTCGAGGTTGCGCAGGCTGTAGTTCTCCTCGGGGTCGGTGAGCGTGGCGCCGAGGTGGTAACCGAGCAGTAGTGCCGACTGCAGCGACGTCTCCATGAGGATCACGTTCGGCACGCTCGGGCTGGGGGCGGCGCCGTAGTACCAGGCGTCGGCGGCGGAGTCGTACTCCGTCTCTCCGGCGCCGCGGGTCAGATCGCCGCGCCTGCCGTCGACCTCCATGACCCGGCCCACCAGGCGGAGCCCTCCCGCGGGCGGCCGGGTCGCGCGGACCCGCTCGTACCGGGCGAACTCCGGCCCCAGCGCCATCTGCAGGTCGCCCAGGGACGCGGTGGCCAGGGCCAGCTCGTCGACCACGGCGAGGGCGCCGGTCACGCCACGCCGGACCGGGAGGGCGGGCGGGTTGCCGCCGCGGCGGGTGCCGAGCGGGGTGCCCGGCTCCTCGCGGACGGCGACGGTGAGCCCGCGGACCAGGCCACCCGGGCACAGCTCGACGTCGACCCGCACCCAGGGCCGCGGCAGCAGATCGGCCGCGGTGACCTCGGCGCGCACCTCCACCTCCGTCTCGATCTGCGGGTCCTCTGAGCCTTCCGTGGCCTCAGACACGACCTCGCCGCCCTCGACCGCGAAGCGGGCAGCGGGGACCACGGTCGGCAGCCCCAGCCAGCCCGCGATCACCTGCGCGACCTGCGCGGCCAGGGCGCGCAGCTCGGCGGTGTCGGCGGGCGGGGCGGCGACACCGCGAAGGACCGCGACGCCGACGGGTCCGCCCGGCCGCAGCTCGGTGACGGCCCGCAGCGGACCACAGTCGAGGACCGGCCCGGCCTCGCCACGCTCGTGGCGTGGGCCGAACACGGCGGCAAGGTCGCCGCGCCGCAGCCGCTCGAGGGCGGCGGCGTCGAGGGTGGTGACGACGGCCGGGGCCAGGGGCTCCAGCCCGCCCTCCGGCCGGTAGCCGGCCGGGCTCAGGGCGAGGCGGGGCGGGCCGGCGGTGAGGGCCGCCTGCTGCACGACCGCAGCCGGGGCCCGGGTGATCCCGGCCTGGACCGGCTCGGCCGCCGGCACGGGGCGGCCGCCGCGGAGCGCGGCCAGCGCCACCTCCTGCCACGCGGCCTGGACCTCGATGGCGGAGCGGTGCGCGGCCACGAGCTCGGCCCGCAGCTCCCCCACCAGTCGGGCGGCGAGGGTGTTGGCCGAGTCCGTCGGCACCCCTTTCGTCCGGGTACGGTTCACGTTCCGGACGGGAGTCGGTCGCTCCTCGACCGACCCGCTTCCCGGCTGCGGACCGGGGGCGCCGGCGAGCGCGTCGAAGGGCTCGCCCTCGAAGGTGATCTCCTCGAACCCGGTGCTCATCGGGAACCCTCCTCGTTCCGCACCCGGACCGCCTCGGCGAACTTGGCGGCCATGTCCGGGGTGCTCACCGCGCCGACGTCCCGCCACCGCTGCAGTACTCGGCCCTCCGGGTCGGTGACGGTGGCGTTCACGGTGGCCCCGCCGCTCGTCGGGCGGAGGTCGTCGGCGATCACGCGGAACGGCGCGTCCGCCGGGATCGGGGCGTACAGGTCGACGGCGCCGACCGACAGTGGCAGGCAGCCAGCCTGCAGGTGCCAGACCCCGAGGACCGATGCGACCTGCAGCACGACGTCGCCGAGGACCGGGCTGTGCAGCTCGGCGGACCAGCCGCCCCCAGCCAGCTGGGTGTCGGCAAGCTCGCACTCTGCGACCAGCCGGGTCGGCTCCTTGACGACGACCCGACGCAGACCCTGCAGCAACGGGCCGTGGAACAGGTCGGCGTCCCGGTAGACCTGCAGCCCGTCGTCGCCGGTCGTGGGCTCCCAGGACTTTTCGGTCGGCGCGGCCGCCGGGCCGGAGGCGAGCAGCAGGGTGGCACCGAAGTGGGGCTGAGACGGAGCGTGCGGAGTCGACCCTGCGTACTGGGAGCCGCAGCTGGTGATCCGGGCATGCAGCGTGAGGGTGCCGCCCTCGACCGTCCCGCGGTCGAGCGTCAGCTCCAGCTGTCCGGGCTCGGTGCCGTCGAGCACGATCCCGCGATGCACGCCGACGTTCCGCAGCCCGACGACCCGCAGGTCGCGGTGGGTCCGTTCGGCCGTGCGCGCCATCCAGCCGATCGCGGCGGACAGCGGGAGCACCGGGTGCGCGCCGATCCGGTGGTCGGCCACGACGGCGTCCCGGGTCAGCGGGTGGGTCTCGCGGCGGACTCTGACCGCTCGGACGGGCTCCGGCGCCACCGGAGCGAGCGCGCCGCCCGGCGCCACCAGCACCGACCGGGCGCCGTTGCCGATCTCCTCGACGAAGGCCGCCGCACCGGTGGTCGGTTCGAGCAGTGCGACTCCGCGGGCCGCGAACAGCTCCTTGAGCTCCGGCGTGACCATCCCACCGTCCCAGGCGCCCCAGTGGATCGCGGTGCCGCGCTGACCCTTGCGGCTGAGCGTGGCGACCGCGCGGTCGAGGGCCTCGTTGGCCGCCGCGTAGTCCGCCTGGCCCGGGTTGCCGAGGACGCCGGCGACCGAGCCGAACACGACGACCCGGGGCGAGGTCTCGACCGCGTCGAGAACCGCGCGGAGCCCGCCGAGCTTGGGCCCGATCACCCGGCCGACGGCCTCGGCGGTCTTGTCCGGCAGGGCGGCGTCGGCCAGGGCACCGGCGCCGTGGACGAGGATGGTGACCCGGTGGGCGTCGTCGCCGAGGGCGGCGCGGACACCGGCGGCGTCAGCAACGTCGGCGCTGAGGTACCGCACCTGGGCACCGGCCGCGCGGACCGCGTCCAGGGTGGAGCGGATCTCGCGCCGCGCCCGCAGGGCGGCGACCTCCCGCTCCACCTCCTTGGGCCCGAAGCCCCCGGTCCCGTTGCGGAGGTCGGTGATCAGGGCGGCCTTGAGGCCGTCGTCGGCGACACCCGCAGCCCAGGTCGGCTCGGGCTCGTCGACGCCGGTCGTGCGGCCCAGCAGCAGGAACTCCGCGGGGACGCGCTCGGCCAGGGCGATCACGCAGCTGGCGGTCACGCCGCGGGCGCCGCCCGTGACGAGCACGACGTCGTCCGCGGTGAGGCCCGGCTCCTGCGGCGAGACGCCGGCCAGGCCGCGGTCGGTGCGGACCGGGGTCCAGCGGGCGCGGTCGGCGTCGACGCCGACCTCGGCGACCAGGTCCGGATCGTGCAGCTCGGCGAGGACGACGTCCGCGAGCGCGGTGTCGTCGAGCCCCGGCTCGACGTCGAGGGCCCGGGCGAACACAGTGCGCGCCTCGCGGGCGAGGGTCTTGGTCAGCCCGGTCAGCCCGCCCTGCAGGGCGAGCGGGAGCTCGGCGGTACCGCGGTGCCCGAGCCCGCCGTCGATGCGGGTGACGGTGAGGAAGGCCGCGCGGGAGCGCTCGGCGGTGCGCCGCAGGGCCTGCACGGTCGCGCCCGCGGTCAGCACCGCGTCGGTGAGCAGCTGCTCGGCCGGGACGTGCGGGCCCGCCAGCAGGAGCACCGCATCCAGGCTCTCCGGCCGCTCACCCCCGGTCACGACGGTCCAGCCGCGGCCGCGCAGACCATCGACCAGTGCCGCGGGCACGGAGGAGCCGCGCTCGACGATCCACGCCACCGGCTCCTCCGCGAAGGGTGCGGCGAGCCGGTCGATCGGCGGGAGCGGCGCGAGGTCGATCGTGAAGCGGTGTGGTCGGGTGTCGGTGCTGATCTCGGCGGCCTGCTCGCTCCCGACAACGACCACGGGCTCGGCCCCCGGGGTACCGGCGAGCACTCGCACTATGTCGTCGACCGAGCGTAGTTCCGCGAGCTGCTCGGGGCCGACCCCGGTGACGCCGGGAACCCGCTCCGCGACCGCACCCAGGATCTGCACCCGCTTGATCGAGTCGATCCCGAGATCGGTCTCCAGGTCCATCCCCGGCTCGACCATCTCCACCGGGTAGCCGGTCTTCTCCGAGACCACCGTCAACAACGCGCTGCGGACGACGTCGGGGTCCACCCCGGAGGACGCTGCGGAGGACGGTGCGGAGGCGCCCGGCGCTGCGTCGGGGGCTCCCGCCAGTACGCCGACGATGTCGTCGACCGACCGCAGCTCCGCGAGCTGCTCCGGCCCCACCTGCGGCAGACCCGGCACCCGCTCGGCGACCGCACCCAGGATCTGCACCCGCTTGATCGAGTCGATCCCGAGATCGGTCTCCAGGTCCATCCCCGGCTCGACCATCTCCACCGGGTAGCCGGTCTTCTCCGAGACCACGGTCAGCAGCGCAGCCCGCACGGCCCCGGCGTCGGGTCCGGTGCCTGGCCCACCGGCGGGCGGGGGTGCGATGCCGGTGCTGGTGGCCACCGCACTGGAGGACGGGGCGACCGGCGCAGGGCTGGGGGCAGCGGCCGGGCCCGGGTCCGTCGGAGCCGCGGTCGGCGTGCTGAGCAGATCCGTCGCCGTCCCGGCGCCGGCCAGGGCGGACGGGTCGGCGACGACACCTGATCCGTTCCCGTTCACACCCGTCGTCAGGGCGTCCGGACGGGTCTGTCCGGGGACGAGGTCCGCTGCCGGCACGCCTCCGAGCCCGAGGGCCGAGCCGCCCGTTCCGCCCACCCCCGCCAGGCTCGTCATGCGGGAGAGCACCTCGTTGGCATGGGTGTGGCCGCGGCTGATCGCGAGTGCGGAGTCGGCGACGGCGCGGACGCCGGCCTGCACCTGCGGGTCGACCTCGGCTCCCTGGGCGCGCAGCACGTCGACCAGGCCCTCCGTGATCCGGAGCTGGCTGTCGAGGTAGCGCGCATGCAGGTCGACGTGCTCGGCGAGCGGGTCGCCCACGAGCCCGCTCTCGGCCGAGGTCGGTCCATCGACGGGCGGGAGGGGTGCGGGCGCGCCGGACAGGGCGACCGCCGCGCCGGCGGTGGTCCCGGCGCTCGGCGCGGGGGCGCCGGTGGGGAGCGCCGCACCCGGCGCGGGGGTCGCAGGGGACCGGTCGGCCACCGGGATGGCGGGCCCGGTGACCGGTGCGGGCAGGGCAGCAGGCAGCTCGACCGTGTAGCCCGCCGTCAGCGCCTCCCGGTAGGCGGCGGTGCGGGACTCGGGCCGGTAGGTCATGCCAGTGAGGGTCACCGTCATGCCCTTCGGCTCGACCTCTGCGAAGGGCGCCGCGGCGTAGCGGTTGAGCCCGCTCAGCGGTGCGCCGAGCACCGCGAGCTGCACGGCGGCGCCGAGCAGGGCGGCGGCGGAGTCCCCCGACGGGCCCGAGTCCGTGGCGATCGCGACCGCCCGCTCCCCCAGCGTCCGCTCGACGAGCCCGGTCAGCACCCGCTTCGGACCGAACTCGACGAACACCGTCGCCCCGGCGGAGGACAGTCGCTCCAGCCCGGCGACGAACTCGACCGGCTTCCGCAGCTGATCGCCGAGCACCGCGCGGTTCGCCTCGACATCGGCGCCGTACTCGGCACCCGGCGAGTTGGCTACGAGCAGGCCTGCCGGCGCCCCGATCTCGACGCTCGCGACGGCGTCGCGGAAGGACTCGACGGCGTGGTCCACATGGGAGGTGTGGAAGGCCGCGGCGACCGGTAGCTCCTTGGCCGACACGCCGCGCGCCGAGAACTCGGCGACCGCGGCGGTGACGGCCGCGGCGGAACCCCCGATCACGACCTGCGTCGGTGCGTTGTGGTTGCACACCACGGCCCCGTCAGTCTCGGCGAGAACTTCCTCGACGACCTCGCGCGCCGCCGAGACGGCCGCCATCGTCCCCGGGTCGTAGTCCTCTTCGGCGGGCGGCGCCATCGCTCGGCCGCGGGCCCGGGAGAGGGTGTGGAAGTCGGTGTCGGACAACGAACCGGCCGCCCACAGCGCGACGACCTCACCGTAGCTGTGCCCGAGAAAGCCCTCGGGGACGAGCCCGAACTCGCGGAGCACGGCGTACTGGCCGGCGGCCAGCGCCCCGATCGCCGGCTGGGCGTACTCGGTGCGGCGCAGCGCCTCCTCACGCGCGGCCTCCGCACCGGCCTCGAACGTCGGCGGCGGAAAGACGGCGGCAGCGAGGGTGTCCGAGCCGGCGTCGCCGAAGCCGGCGTTGGCGGCGTCGAACGCGGCCCCGACCGGGGGGAGGTCGATCGCGGCCTGCCGCCCCATCTCGACGTACTGGCTGCCCTGCCCCGCGAACAGCGCGGCCACCCGGAGCTCGGGCAGCGCCGTGGCGCGGAAGTGGATGCCCTTCGGGTGCGAGAAGCTCTCCTCGGTCGACTCGCGCAGCAGGGACGCGGCGAGCGCGCGCAACGAAGCGGCCTCGTCATCGGTCCGGGACACGAAACCGATGCGGGCGTGCCCGGCCGGGATCTCGCCGTCGGACGGTGGCCCGTCCAGTGCAGTGAGGAGGGAGGCGCGGTCGGCCGCGTGCCACACGTGGGCCCGCGGGCCGCGGTGGGAGGTCGGGGGCCGCTCGGGGTCTGCTTCCTCCAGTACCACGTGGAAGTTGGTGCCGCCGAAGCCCATCGCGGAGGCCGCCGCCCGCCGGACCGGCCGTCGCGGGTCGCGGATCCAGGGGCGGGTCACGGTGTTCGGGTACAGCGCGTGGCCTTCGAGCGCCTTGTTCGGCTTGTCGATGTTGATCGTGGGCGGCAGCACCTTGTGCCGCAGCGACAACGCGAGCTTCATGAGCGAGGCGGTGCCCGCCGCGCCCTTGGTGTGCCCGATCTGCGACTTGACGCTGCCGATCGCGGCGTAGTTGCGCTCGTCCGTCGCCTCGTCGAGGACGGCGCCGAGCGCGGTGAGCTCGGTCCTGTCACCTACCGCGGTGCCGGTCGCGTGGCCCTCGAACAGCTCGACCGACGCCGGCGAGAACCCGGCGTCGGTGTATGCGCGTCGCAGCGCCAGCTCCTGGCCGGACGCCCGCGGCGCGTAGATGCTGCCGAAGCGCCCGTCGGAGGAGGAGCCGATGCCCTGGACGACCGCGTAGACCCGGTCACCGTCGCGCTCTGCGTCGGTGAGCCGCTTGAGCGCCAGCAGCCCGATGCCCTCGCCGACCAGCGTGCCGTCCGCGGTGTCGTCGAACGGCTTGATCCGGCCGCTCTTCGACAGCGCCTGGGTGCGCGAGAAGCACATGTAGCCGAAGACCGTGTTCTCGGTGTCGCAGCCGCCGGTGATCATCAGGTCGGCACGGCCCTCGGCCAGCTCGGCCGCGGCCATGCGCAGGGCGGACAGCGAGCTCGCGCACGCGGCGTCGACCGCGCAGTTCATCCCGCCGAGGTCGAAGCGGTTCGCGATCCGGCCTGCGGTCACGTTGCCGAGAAGGCCGGGGAAGGTGTTCTCCTCCCACGGCGGAAAGGCCATCAGGTACTTCTGCGCGATGGCCTCGGCGTCGGCGTCGGACAGCCCGCAGCTGCGCACGACCTCCTTGAGCACCGGCGTCTCGAGCCGGGCCGCCATCGGATGGGTCAGCGGCATCGGGCCGGTCACGCCGAGCGTCACCCCGGTCCGGGCCGGGTCGTACCAGCTCGCGTTCCCCGCGTCCGTCACCGCGCCCGCATCCCGCAACAGGTCACGGGCCACGACCAGACTGAGCAGCTGGACGGTGGTGGTCACCTCGAGCTGGTTCGGCGGCAGCCCGAACTCGCCCGGCGAGAACCGGGTCTCGGGCACGAACCCACCACGGGTGCAGTAGGTGGTGTCCGGGTGGGAGGGGTCGGTCGAGGGTGTGGGGTCGAAGTAGTCCTCGGGGCGCCAGTGCGTCTCCGGGACCTCCGAGGTGCAGTCGACCGCGTCGAGGATGTTCTGCCAATAGTCGCGGTAGTTCCGGGCCATCGGGAACAGGCCCGCCATACCGATGATCGCAATGGGATCGTCCGCCGTGCGGCGGCCGACCCGGGCCGGGGTATCGGACACGCGTCCTCTTTTCAGCGTCATTTCGGCAACCCACGGGACCGATTCGCTCGGCGAACCGGGAATGCGGGGAGCAATTCAGGAGAGCAGGGCGGCGATTTCGTCGGCGATCGCGCGGTGGCCGCGCGAGGAAGGGTGGATGCCGTCCGGGTACCACATGTCGGGATCCGCGCAGAGCGCTGCGGTGGACAGCTCGTAGCGGACCACACCCCGCTCGGCGCAGAGCGAGGCGAGGAAGGCGTTGGCCTCGGCGAAGCGAGCTCGCAGCGCGGCGCGGTGCTCCTCCGGGATCCCCGGGAGCTTGCCAGGGATGTCCGGATAGTCGTGAGTGAACAGGCACCGTCCGGGGGCCACGACCGCGTCGAAGATCGCCGTGAGGTTGCGTCGGAAGCCGTCGTGGTCATAGGCGCGAACCAGGTCGTTGCCGCCGACTGCCACGCCCAGCAGCGTGGTCTCGACGTCGACGATCTTGTCCAGCTGCTGGTCGACGACGTCCTGGGTGGTCGCGCCGTACGTACCGAGGTTGAGAACCTCACGCAGGCCCAGCCGGTGCGCCACCCGCGGGACCCAACCGACGAAGCCGCCGGACCCGTCGGGGTCCCCGCGTCCCTCGGCGAAGCTGTCCCCGATCACCACGAGGTCGTACATCAGGCCGCCGCCACGATCTTGCCGATGTTGGCGGGGGCGAAGAACTCCTCGCCGCTGATCCCGCCGCCGACCATCGACAGGAACTGACGGGTGGCGGGCTCGTTGTCGCTCACGGCGCGGAACAGGCCCTGCAGCTCCGGCGACAGGTCGAGGTCGGAGATCATCGTGGTGAAGCGGTAGGCGCCCTGGGTCTCGGCGTCGCGGACCTTCGTGTACTCGGCGAGCGCGTCGCCCATCGGGCGCCCGGCGAGCCCCTCGGCGATCCGGTCGGCCAGCAGCTCGGCGTGGACGAAGGCGTCCGAGATGCCCTTCCCGGTGAACGGGTCCTTGTGGTAGCCGGCGTCCCCGACCAGGGCCCAGCCCGGACCCGCGGAGACCCGGTAGTAGTTGTCCGGGTAGCGGATGCCGGTGAAGCGCTCGGCCTGCTCGCCCGCACGGACCTGCTCGGCGAGGTCCGGCACGACCTGCTCGATCACCTCGTGGAAGTTCTTCTCGACGTCCCGGCGGAACTCCGCGTACCGGTCCCGGGTGCGCATCACGGCGACGAGGGTGCGGTCGTCGTTGGTCGGCCACAGCCCCACCTGCTGCTGGTTCAGCCCGATGCGGCTGTGGAAGCCGGTGTCCGGCACACCGTGCCAGTAGCTGTAGTAGATGAAGCAGGCCGGCTCGACGACGTCGTAGGCACCTGCCCCGACCGCCTCGGCGACCCGGGACCGGGCCCCGTCGGCACCGACGACCACCCGGGCGCGCTCCTCGACGAGCTCGCCGTCCGCGGTCTGCAACCGGACACCGCGCACCACGCCGTCCTCGACGACCAGGTCCCGCAGCGTGGCGCCGAGGCGGACCTCGGCGCCCGCGGCCTCGGCGGCGCGCAGCAGGACCGGGTCGAGCGCGGTGCGCCGCGGCGCCAGCGTCGCGGTGATGCCGTCGATCGGGTCGGCGAACCCGGCGATCACGGCGTCGTCGTAGGAAATGGTCACCCGGGTGATCGGAGTGGCGCCGGTGGCCAGCACCTCGTCGAGCAGCCCCCAGGCCTGCAGCCGGGCCAGCCCGTACTGCTGCAGGTAGTGGGTGGAGACCGTGTCGGCAGGCAGCGCGGCGCGGTCGACCACCAGCACGCGGTGCCCGCGCCGGGCCAGCAGCATCGCGACGGGCGAGCCGGCGCAGCGGGCGCCGACCACGATCGCGTCGTAGGGCTCGTTCATGGCTTCTCGTCAGCTCCCGAAGGTGACGGCCGATCCGGCTGGAGAGGGGTCACCGTCGCCGTCGACGGGGCAGGAACGGCACAGGGCTCGCAAGCGGTACGGGAAAAGTGTCTACGGCCGTGCGGAATGGAAGTCAACGGCGTCCGGCGCACGATGGGGCCGAGCTATCGCGTCATGCACCACCCCGATCATCTGCGCATTCCGCCGTTTCGATCCCGCGCATTCGTCGCCAATTTGGAGACCGCCGTTCACCCGCCAGCCACGCGATCCGGCGGTAATGGTCGGCATGGCCACCCAGACACCAGCGCAGACCAATCCGCTCGCCGCCGTCGTCGCGGGCCTCGCCGCGACGGGCGGCGCCGTCGATCTCGAGCAGCTCCGCCGGACCGTCGACACGATGGTCCCCTTCTGCAACCACGTCGGCGTCCGCGTCACCGAGCTGGCGCCGGACCACGGGCAGGCCGAGTTGCCCGTCCGCCCCGAGCTGCAGAACCACTTCGGCACCGTGCACGCCGGCGCGCTGTTCCTCGCCGCCGAGGTGGCCGGGGCTGCGGCGTTCGCCGGCGCCATGGCGCCGCGCATCACACAGCTGCAGGGATTCGTGCTCCGCTCGTCCAGGATCGCGTTCCTCAAGCCCGCGAACGGCCACATCCGGGCGCGCGCCACCCTGGAGCAGAAGGCGATCGACGCGGTCCTGACGGGTGGCCAGGCCGGACGCTTCGAGCTCACGGGCCTCGCCCTCCTCCACGACGACGCGGACGTGCTGCTCGGGCGCGTCGAGCTCGACTACGTGGCCTGGCTGGGCGCCGCGTCCTCCTGACCTGGTACATGAAGGGCACTCTCGTGCAGACCTGCCGCGCGAGAGTGCCTTTCGTGCGCATCGGCCGGGACGCACGAGTGGCCTCCTGCTCGAGTGGTGTGAACGAGAGAGCCGCTCGTTCAGCTGTAGAGGGCGGCGATGTCCGCGGCGTAGCGCTCGGCGACCGCGGCCCGGCGCAGCTTCAGGCTGGGGGTGAGGGTGCCGTCGGCGACGGACAGCGCCCCGTCCACGATGCGCCAGCGACGAATCGACTCGGCCCGGCTGACCAGCGTGTTGGCGTCGTCCACCGCGGCTTCGACGGCGGCGTCGTCCAGGAGCGCCCCCGGCTCGGGGAAGACCAGGGCGCTCACGTACGGCCGACCCTCCCCGATCACGACCGCGTGCGCGACCCCGGCGTGCAGCCGGATCCGGTCCTCGAGGGGCTCGGGTGCCACGTTCTTGCCGCCGCTGGTGACGATGATCTCCTTGCGCCGCCCCGTGATCGCGAGGAACCCGTCACGGTCGACCTCGCCGAGGTCACCGGTGCGCAACCACGGCTCGGGCTCCCCGACGAGCGGCCAGTACCCGGGCGAGACCTGCTCGCCGCGGACCAGGATCTCCCCGTCGTCGGCGATCAGCACCTCGCACCCCGGCAGAGCGCGGCCGACCCGGCCGGGTTCGACTGCTGACGGCGAGCTCATGCTGACGACAGTGGTCGACTCGGTGAGGCCGTAGGCGCCCAGCACCTGCACGCCCAGCGCAGCCGTGAAGGCGGCGGTGGTCGGGTCGAGCGGGGCCCCGCCGCAGATCACGTGGTCGAGCCTGCCGCCGAGGGCGGCCCGGAACGTCTCGGCGGCAGACCCGGACCACGCGGCGCCGGCTGCGACGGCCTCGGACTCCAGCTCCGGGGTGAGCCCGCCCGCTCGCGCGCCCTTACGGAGTTTCTCCAGCGCGTACGGGACCAGCACCAGGAACGAGGGCCGGAACCGCGGCAGCTCGGCGGCCAGCTCGGCGGCCGACGCCAGCAGTCCTGTCCGCACACCGGCCCACAGGCAGCCCAACGCACTGACCCGGCCGAACACGTGGGACAGCGGTAGGAAGAGCAGCGTGGAGGCATCGTCACGCGCGAACAGTTCGGGCAGGTAGGTCACGACGTTCCCGGCCGCCGCGAATAGGTTGCGGTGGGTGAGGACACAGCCCTTCGGGGTGCCCGTGGTGCCGCTGGTGTAGACGATCGTGGCGATGTCGTCCGCGCCAATCTCGCCCGCATCCGGCGCCTCCCCGCCGGAGAGCCGCGCAACGGCCTCCGCGAACGGCTCGCCCCGGGACAGCTCCACCTGTGACGGGGTCTCGGCGAAGACCCGGGTCGCACCGGAGTCGGCGAGGACGTGCTCGATCTGGATGCGCGACGCGGTCGGGTAGATCGGTACCGTGATCGCGCCCGCGGCCAGCACGGCCAGGTCCAGCACGATCCAGTCCGGGGTGTTCCCGCCGAGCAGGGCGACGCGGTCCCCCGCCCGGATGCCGTCGCTGCGCAGACCACCTGCGACGGCTCGGATCCGGCCGGCGAGCTCTCGGCCGGTCAGGTCGGCCCAGCTGTACCCGTCGGCCGGGCCAGCCGGATCCGTTCGCTCCGGCCAGGTGGGTCGCAGCGCGGCGAGGACCGGGCGCTCACCGACGGCTTCCAGCCTGCGCAGGATCTCCGCGGCGATCCCGCCACGGCCGGGCAGGGTGACGAGCGACGGATTGAGGACGGCGGTCACGAGGGCCTCCCGGAGGCGGAGCGCGCGGAGCCGACACGGGCACCGCGAGGAAGGCCTGGGCGTCAGCCCCGGGTGGCCGGCGCCGGTGCCGGGCGGGTGTCGACGCGAAGGCCTGGTTCGGCGATGCGGATCGGGCCCGGGTAGGCCGCGGCCGCGTCGTCGCGGCGGGCCTGGAGCCAGGAGGGGTCGGAGGAGATGAAATGGGTGAGGACGAGCTCGCCGACGCCACCCTCGGCCGCGGCCGCACCGGCGTCGGCTCCGGAGAGGTGCCCGTGCGGGCCGGTGTCGGTCGCGGCGAGAGTCGCCTCGGCGAGCAGCAGGTCCACGCCCGCGGCGAGCGGGGCCAGACCGGGCGTGACGCCGGTGTCGCCGGTGTAGGCCAGGGACGAGAGAACGGTGTCGACACGGACGCCGCAGTTCGCTGCCACGTGTCGCAGCGGGTGCAGCGAGACGCGGGCGTCGGCGATCTCGATCTCGTCTCCCGAGGCGTACTCGACGACGTCGAAGGCCAGGTCGAAGACCCTGTCGAGGAGGGGCATGGTGGTGACCGGGAAGAGCGAGGCGAGCCGGTCGAGCACGGTGCGGCCGCCTTGGGGAACGTAGAGCGGGAGCCGCGGACCGCCCAGGTCGAGGTGCCGCGCGGCGGACACCGGGTCGCCGGCCGGTTCGCCGATCGCCTCCTGGAGTCGGCGGTAGAGCAGCGCCTTGCCCAGCGGCAGGAGGTCGTAGCAGTGGTCGGAGTGGAGGTGGCTGATCACGACCCCGTCGAGCGCCGGATCCTCGGCGGTCAGGACGGTCGCGACCCCGGGGCCGCAGTCGAGCAGCAGGCGCGTCCGTTCCTCGGTCTCGACCAGGTAGCCGGAGCTGGCCTGTCCCTCGGCCGGCATCCCCGACCGGCATCCGAGCACCGTGAGCCGCACGGCACCTCCCCTCGCAGGCGACCGGTCGTCGATCACCGGCCGTGGCCGTCACCGTGGCCGACCGTGCCGAGCCCGGGCAAGGAGCGGTTCCCAACCGGCCGATGGGTGAGACCTATCGTCGCTGGTCGGGCCAGGTGAAGGTGAACGGGCCCGCACTCTGCAGGGCATTGAGCAGGGCGTCGATCAGCGGTGTCCGGTCCTCGGTCCGCCACACGACGTGCAGCGCGAGGGTGGGGGACGGGGCGGTGAGCGGTACCGCGACGAGCCCCTGTGCGGGCGCGCGCGCTGCCCGGGAGGCCGACGCGAACCCGATCACCTGGCGGGCCGAGACCAGCACACCGGTCGCCACCGGGTCGTCGACCTCGGCGGTGACGGTCAGCTTGATGCCCGCCTGGTCGGCGGCGCCGATGATGGCGTCGTGCATCGCCGGGCTCTGCTCGCGGCGGAAGAGCAGGCAGGGTTGGCGGTCGAGCATCCGCATCGGCACGACCTCCCGCCCCGCCCACGGGTGCCGTTCCCCGACCACTGCGACGATCGGGACGGTCATGAGCTCCGTCGACGACAGGTCGGGGCTGACCGGGCGCCCGTAGACGAACCCGACGTCCAGCTCCCCGGTGAGGACACCCTCCAGCTGCGGGCCGGTCCGCCGCTCCCACAGCTGCGTCTGCACCCGGGGGTGCTCGGCGTTGAGCGTCGCGAGTGTCGCAGGCAGGACATCCTGCCCGGCCGGGAAGTTGAACCCGATGTTCAGCGTGCCCGCGCGGCCCATCGCGACGGCATTGGCCGCAGCGACGGCGCGTTCGACCTGGTCGAGGAGCTTCCGGGCCTCCTCGCGGAACGCTTCGCCGGCCGGGGTCAGCCGGACCTCGTGCGAGCTGCGGCGCACCAGCTCCACGCCCACGTCGCGCTCCAGTCGCTGCAGCTGTTGCGACAGCGAGGGCTGTGCCAGGTGCAGCCGCTGCGCGGCGCGACCGAAGTGCAGCTCCTCGGCGATCGCCAGGAAAGAACGCAGGTACCGGAACTCCATCTGATCCCTCTCCCCGACGGTGCGCCGCGACGGTAGGCCGCGTGCGTCGTCGGGGGTCGACGGCCAGGGGTTCAACAGACGAACGATCCGTGACCAGCAGACCCACGATCGGGTGAATCCGCTGCTCACAGACGGTGCCCGGACGGTGTGCCGAACCGATCACACGATCGCCGTTCGCGCTCGCGGGGCGCGGGGGGGTAGCTGCGCCCTAGCGTCCGCCTCGTGCTGTGTGAGATCACCTCCCGCCGGACGGTCGCCGACGGCGTCGTGGAGCTCGAGCTGTCCGGCCCGGACCTGCCTGACTGGACGCCCGGTTCGCACATCGACCTCCACCTGGCGCCCGGGCTCGTGCGCCAGTACTCGCTGTGCGGTCCCGGCTTCCGGATCGCCGTGCTGCGCGAGGCCGACGGTCGCGGCGGCTCAGCTTTCGTCCATGACCGGCTCGCCGTGGGCGACCAGGTGGAGGTCGGTGGTCCCCGCAATCACTTCCCACTGGTCGCGGCGTCCAGGTACCTGTTCGTCGCGGGTGGGATCGGGATCACCCCGATCCTGCCGATGATCGAGGCCGCGAAGGCCGCGGGTGCCGACTGGCGCCTGCTCTACGGCGGCCGGTCGCGGGAGTCGATGGCCTACCTCGACCGGCTAGGCGGGGATCCACGGGTCATCGTGCAGGTGGGTGGTCTGCTCGGCCTGCGCGCCGCCGTGGCCGACGCGCCGGGCGCGGAGGTCTACGGGTGCGGCCCGGCCCCGATGCTGGACGCGCTGCTGGAGGTCTGCCCCGCCGCGCATGTCGAGCGGTTCACCCCGGTCGCCCTCGACCTCCCGGAGCGGCCGTTCGAGGCGGTGCTGGAGCGCAGCGGCGTGACCGTGCTGGTCCCGGCCGGGACCAGCCTGCTCGCCGCGATCGAGGCCGGCGGTGTCGACGTCGTGCAGTCCTGTCGCGAGGGGACCTGCGGCACCTGCGAGACCGTGGTGCTCGCCGGCGAGCCGGAACACCGCGACTCCGTGCTCGACGAGGCCGACCGTGAGGCGGGCGACGTGATGATGATCTGTGTCTCCCGGGCCCGTGGGCCGCGACTCGTGCTCGACCTCTGAGTGCCGATCGATCGTCCAAGAACGCCGATCGTCGCAGCTCACGCCCCGCGCCGGGTGCGCGGGCGGCGCTCCACCGTACTCCCGCGACCCGCCGTTCATCTGCGGTCCATCCCGCGCTGCTGACATCCGCCCGTCCCGACCACGCCCGAAGGAGCCACCGTGAGCCGCATCCAGATCGAGGGCTTGACCCGCCGCTTCGGCAGCGGGAACCACGCCGTGAACGCGGTCGACGGCATCTCTCTCGACGTGGCCGACGGTGAGTTCCTCGTGCTGCTCGGCCCGTCCGGTTGCGGCAAGTCCACGCTGTTGCGGATGATCGCCGGGTTGACCCCGCCGACCGGCGGCCGGATCCTCCTCGACGGCCGCGACATCACGGCTGCCGAGCCGCGCGAGCGGAACCTGGCGATGGTCTTCCAGAGCTACGCCCTCTACCCGCACCTGACCGTCGCGAAGAACATCGGCTTCCCGTTGCGCACCCGGCGCCGCAAGGACGTCGACGCGAAGGTGACCGAGGTCGCGAAGGCGCTCGGCCTCGAACAGCTCCTCGACCGGCGCCCACGCGCGCTGTCCGGTGGCCAGCGCCAGCGCGTCGCCCTCGGGCGCGCGCTGGTCCGCGATCCCGGCGCGTTCCTGCTCGACGAACCGCTGTCCAACCTGGACGCCACCCTGCGAACCGCGACCCGGGCCGAGCTCACCGACCTGCACCGCCGGCTGCGCTCCACCTTCGTCTACGTCACCCACGACCAGATCGAGGCGATGACCATGGCCACCCGCATCGCCGTGCTCAACGGTGGGAGGCTGGAGCAGGTCGGCACCCCCGAGGAGGTCTACGACGCCCCGGCGTCGACCTTCGTCGCCGGGTTCATCGGCTCCCCCGCGATCGGCCTGCTGCCCGCCGAGGTGCGCGGCGCGGACGGGGAGCTGCGGGCCGTCGGCGACGGCGTCGACATGCCGCTCGGTCCCGGGCACGACGCCTCGGGCCGTGAGGTGCTCGTCGGCGCCCGGCCCGAGCACCTGCGGATCGGGACCGGCGCCGTCGGCCCGGAGTGGCGCGGCACCGTCCGGCTCGTCGAGAACCTCGGCGGCGAGGAGGTCGCGCACGTCACCGTCGGCGGTGGTCGGGTCGCCCTGCGCGGCCCCCGCCCGCTCGGCCTGGCAGTGGGGGATGCCGTGCGGCTGACCTGCGATCCCGACCGAATCCACCTGTTCTGCGCCACCAGCGGCCGCCGCCTGGTGCGCACCCCCGAACCCCGCCGCGCCGCCGTGGCGGTCTGAGATCCTTGGAGGAACCGTGCGTCCCATCCGTCTCGCCGCGGTCGCGCTCGCCGCGACCGCGCTGCTCGCCGGCTGCGGCGTGGGCGGCGCGGGAAGTGCCGACAGCGCGTCGGCCACCGTGCAGCGCGCCCCCGAGCTGACCCCCGACCAGAAGGTCTCGATCACCTTCGAGTCCTACAACTTCGGCCAGGCCGGCCCCTGGAGCGACACGTTCAACGGGCTGCTCACGGCCTTCCGCGCCCAGCACCCGAACATCACCGTGACCGCCCAGAAGCCGCAGGGCAACAGTTCCAACCCCGCGGCCGACTCCGTTTCCAGCGTGCAGACCCAGGCTGCGACCGGCAACCCCCCGGACGTCGCGCAGCTGGGCTTCTCGGACATGGGCTTCACCGTGCACCAGCTCGGCGCCAAGCCGCTCGACGACCTGGTTGGCGCCGACACCGTCCGGCAGAGCTTCGGCGGGACCCACCCCTACGCCGCGGCGGCGGCCTCGCTGGGGCAGCTCGACGGGAAGACCTACGGCGTCCCGTTCGTGCTCTCGACCCCGGTGCTCTACTACAACGCCTCGCTGTTCACCGCCGCGGGCCTCGACCCGGCGAAGCCGCCGGCCACCTGGGCGGAGGTCGCCGACGCGGCCGCGAAGATCAAGGCCGCGACCGGCAAGGAGGGTGCCTACGCGGACTGCGTGACGACCCAGGCCAAGGACTGGTGCCTGCAGAGCATCGTCCGATCCAACGGCGGGCGCGTGCTCTCCGAGGACCGTACGACGCTCCAGTACGCCGAGCCGAAGTCGGTGCAGGCGGTGTCGACGCTGGCGGACATGGTGAAGTCCGGCGCCAGCCCCAAGTTCAGCCAGCAGCAGGCCGTGGAGGCGTTCACGCGCGGCGACCTGGGCATGATCCTTGAGTCCTCGTCCCTGCAGGGCACCTTCGCCAAGGGCGCGAAGGGGGCAGGCTGGCAGCTGCGCGGCGCCGCCACGCCGTCGTTCGGGAGCACTCCCGCGGTGCCGACCAACTCCGGTGCGGCGCTGTACATCCTGTCGAACGACCCCGCGAAGCAGCGTGCCGCCTGGGAGCTCATCACCTTCCTGACCAGCGACCAGGCCTTCACCGACATCGCGAAGAACATCGGCTACCTGCCGCTGCGCACCGGGCTGATGAACGACTCGCTCAAGGACTGGGCGGCCGCGAACCCGACCACCGGGATCAACGTCGACCAGCTCAACCGGATGGAGCCGTGGGTGTCCTTCCCCGGGGACAACTACCTGCAGATCCGCGACGGCATGATGGACGCCGTCGAGAAGGTCGTCCTGCAGGGCGCCGACGCGCAGGCCACCCTCACCGAGGCCGAGCAGCGGGGGCAGGCGCTCGTGCCGACGGGGGCGCGGTGAAACCCGGCAGGGGCCCCTGTTTGGCCGTCCTGTCCGACACCCACCTGACCGCCGATCCCGGCTCGGCCGCGACGCTGCGCGAGGCGCTCGCGCGGGTCGCGGCCGCGGAGCCGCCGGATGCCCTGCTGCTCGCAGGGGACCTCGCCGCCGACGGCGAGCCCGAGGCGTATCGGCAGCTGAGCGCGCTGCTGGAACCGGTCGCCGTCCCGGTGGTGCCGGTGATGGGCAACCACGACGAGCTCGCCGCGTTCACCGCCGCCTTCGGCACCCCGGACCGCGTGGTCCGGACGGGAGGCGCGCGCGTGGTGGCCCTGGACAGCACGATCCCGGGCCACCACCACGGCAGGGTCGATCCCGAGCAGCTCGAGTGGCTGGCCGCGGAGCTGGCCACCCCGGCTCCCAACGGCACCGTACTGGTACTGCACCATCCGCCGCTGCCGTCGCCGGTGCCCTCGGTGGACCTGCTCCGGCTGCGCGAGCCGGAGAAGCTCGCCGAGGTCGTGGCGGGCTCGGATATCCGCATGATCGTCTGCGGACACGCCCACCACGCCGGAGCCGGCACACTCGCCGGGATTCCGGTATGGGTCGCACCCGCGCTCGTCTACCAGGTCGACCCCTTCCCGCCCGCCGGACGACTGCGCGGGGTCTCGGGCGCGGCGCTCTCCCGCATCGACCTTCTCGACGGGACCGCGGTCGCGACGGCGGTCCCGCTCGGCGGGGAACCCGTCTACGACGTCGACGCCACCGAGCGGGTGGCCTGGATGCGGGAGCGGATCCCGGGATGACCGTCATGGCCCCCGAGACGTTCGTCGAGGTCGCGGCCCCGGAGCGGGTCGCGGCCCCGGCGGCCGTCGCTGTCCCGCTGCTGCGGCGGATCGCGCGGGCGGCCCCGCCGTACCTGTTCCTCGCCCCGGGGCTCGCGCTGCTGGGCGTATGGGTCTACCGGCCGCTGGTCACCTCCATCCAGCTGTCCTTCCTGTCGTGGAACCTGCTGCCGACGAGCCCGGCGAAGTTCGTCGGGTTCAGCAACTACGAACGGCTGTTCGCCCTGCCGGACTTCACGGCCGCCCTCGGCCGCACCGCGGTGCTGATCCTGGGGCTGCTGCCGTTCACGCTGGTGGTGCCGACGGTCGTCGGCCTGCTCGCGCGGCGGGTGCGGGGCCGAGCCGCGACGGTCTACCAGGCGATGGTCTTCGCGCCGCTGCTCGTCGCGCCGGTCGCAGGGGCCGCGGTGTGGCAGTGGATGCTCGACCCGCGGGGCGGCCTGGTCAACCGGGTGCTCGGCACCACCACGAACTGGCTGCAGGAGCCCGGGCCCGCCCAGGTCGCGATCATCGTGATCACGGGCTGGCACGTGCTCGGCTTCGCGACGCTGGTCGTCGCGGCCGGGCTCGCGGGGATCGACTCCGAGTACTCGGCGTCGGCCTCCCTCGACGGCGCCACGCGCTGGCAGACCACCCGCTGGATCACGCTCCCGCTGCTGTCCCCGACGCTGTCGTTCCTGCTGCTCATGACCCTGTTGTTGGCCGCACAGTGGAGCTTCCCGCTGGTCAACACCATCACCCACGGCGGCCCGTCCGGCGCCACCACGAACGTCTACTACCTGCTCTGGGACTACGCCTTCGGCTCCTTCGACGCCGGGCTCGGAGCGGCCGCGGGGATGATCTTCTTCGTGCTCTTCGGGATGGTGGCGCTGGTGCTGGTGCGTCTCACCGAACGGCTGACCTTCCATGACTCCTGACCGGCTCGTGAGGTCCCGATGACGCTGATCGAGGTCACCACTCCGGCGCACACGCCGTCGGACGGGGCGGTCGTGCTCCGCGAGTCGCGGGTGCGCACGGTGCTGGGCCATGTCGTGCTCGGCGGCCTCGGGCTGCTGTGCATCGTGCCCGTGTACTGGTTGTACGCGACGTCGCTGCGGGCCCCCGAGGACATCTACTCGCTGAGACCGTTCCCCTGGCCCCTGTCGGTCGCCAGCTACGCCGAAGCGCGGGACACGGTCGATCTCCCCCAACTGCTGCTCAACACGTTCGTGATGGCGGCGCTGATCGCGCTCGGGCAGCTGGTCACCGGGCTGCTGGCCGGGTACGCGTTCGCGGCGTGGCGCTTCCGCCTGCAGAACACGCTCTACCTCGTGTTCGTGGCCACCTGGCTGGTGCCGTTCCAGGTGACGATGGTGCCGAACTACGCGCTGCTGAACCAGCTCGGAACGCTCAACACCATCACCGGGGTGGTCATCCCCAACCTGTGCTCGGCGCTGGCGGTGATCATGCTCCGCTCGCACCTGCGGTCGATCCCGCACGAGCTGCTCGAGGCGGCGCGGATGGACGGGCGTGGGGCGTGGTCGACGCTGTGGACGGTCGTGGTCCCGAACCTGTGGCCGGCCCTCGCGGCGCTCGGCGTGCTGCTTTTCATCAACGCGTGGAACGAGTACTTCTGGCCCGCACTGGTCCTGCAGCGCACCAACAACGTCCTTCAGCTCGCCCTGCACAGCTTCATCGGCCCCGAGGGCACCCAATGGGGACCGCTCATGGCGACGGCGGGACTGGCCTGCCTGCCCGTCCTCCTGCTGTACCTGATCCTGCAACGCAGAATCGTCGACGGATTCGTCCGCTCGGGCCTCAAGTAGGGGACGACACTTTCGCTCGCACCTGGTGAGCGAAAGTGCCGTCCGTACGTTCTTCAGGCGAATCGGAGAGGCAGTTCCTTCAGGCCGCGGATGAGCAGGTTCGGGCGGTAGACCGGATCGCCCGCGAGCTCCAGCGTCCGCACCCGGCGGGCCAGCTCCCGGAAGAGGACCTCGCCCTCGAGGCGGGCGAGGGCAGCGCCCATGCAGTAGTGAATGCCCAGGGCGAAGCCGAGGTGCCGCGGGGTGGCGGCGGTGCCGGCGTAGCGGGTGACGTCGAACGCGTCCGGATTGTCGTAGGCCCGCGGATCGCGGTTCGCCGAGCCGACCAGGATGCAGACGTTGTGCCCCTCCGGGAACGTCCGGTCCCCCACCACCAGGTCCTGCTTCGCGGTCCGGGTGGTCATGTGCACCGGCGAGTCGAAGCGCAGCACCTCGTCGACCGTCGGGCCCGCCAGCTCGGGGTTCTCGCGGACGGGGGCGAGCTGGTCGGTGTTGCGGGTGAACGCGAGCAGCCCGTTGCCGACCATGTTCACCGTGGTCTCGTGACCGGCGATCAGCATCGTCACGCAGGTCGCCAGCATTTCCCCCTCGGTGAGGACGTCGCCGGAGTCGTAGACCTGCGTGAGGCCGCTGACCAGGTCGTTCCGCGGCCGTGTACGGCGCTCGGCGATCAGCTCGGCGAAATGCAGCAGGATCTCGCGCGAGGCCAGGTCGCGAGCATCGCACTCCTCGGGCGACAGCACGAAGTCCGGATCGAAGCCGCGCGCGAGGTGCGGGCCGACCCGGTGCACCAGCTCGGTGTCCTCCACCCCCAGCAGCTCGCAGATCACGACGAGCGGCAGCGGATAGGCGATCGCCTCGATCGCCTCGACGGTCCCCTCCTCGAGGGCCGCCTCGATCAGCTCCGTGACGAGCGCGGTGATCCGAGGCCGCAGGTCCGTGACGCTCTTCGGGGTGAAAGCCTTGCTCACCAGCCTGCGCAGCCGGGTGTGGTCCGGCGGGTCCATCCACAGGAACGAGGTCGGCAGGTCGACCTTCGCCGCCTCGGGATGGAACAGCTCGGCCTCGTCGCGATGGCTCCACAGGGTCTCGGACAGGATCTGCGTACACTCGGCGTGCCGGGTCACGAACTCGACACCGAAGCCGCTGTCGAGGTAGGGGGTCGCCTCGCGCACGAGAGCGTAGCGGGAGTAGGGATCGGGGCGGTGTTGCGGCGCGAACGCGTCGAACACGGGCGGGGACAGTTCGGTCGTCATCCTTCGAGCCCACCTTCCGAAAATGACTCGCGGTTGAACCGTGAATGGCCGGGGCGGGACCACTCCGACCGTTCTCCGAACGTCGATCGGCGTCCGCGATGGCACGATTCCCGCATTACCGGCGGCGTTGACCGGGCTGGGTTCGAATCGGTCTGCTGGGACCATGAGCGCCCCCACCACGCACCGCACCGAGCTGACCGTGCGGGGCTACGAGATCGACGCCCTCGGGCACGTCCGGCACACCGTGTACCTCGACTACGCCGAGCACGCCCGGTGGGAGTGCCTGCGGGCGGCCGGACTGTCGGCGCAGACCCTCCTCACGAACGGCGTCATGCCGATCATGCTGGAGACGACGATCGCCTACCGCCGCGAGCTGCGCTACGACGACCGGATCACCGTCGGGTGCGAGTTCGAGTGGGGCACCGGGAAGACCGCGCGGATCACCCAGCCGCTGACCCGTCTCGGGGACGGGACGGTGGCCGCCGAGGTGACCAGTGTGTCCGGCTTGCTCGACCTTGCCGCCCGCAAGCTGGTCGCGGACCCGCTGGAGCGGCTGCGCGCCCTCGCCACTGCGCCCGAGATCCTGGGACTGTAGATGCGCTCCGTCGTGATCGGGGGCGGGATCGCCGGGCTGCTCGCCGCGCGGGTGCTCGCCGAGCGCGGCCCCGTGGTCCTCGTCGAGCGGGACACCGGGACCGGTGCGCGCCGCGGGGCCCCGCAGGGCCGCCACCTGCACGGGCTGCTCGACCGCGGCAGGCGGATCGTCGAGGAGCTGCATCCCGGCTTCACCGACGAGCTCGTCGCCGCCGGAGCCCTGACCGCCGAGCCGCTCGTGCAGACCCGCTGGTTCCTGCACGGCCGCAGGCTGCATCCGACCCGGACCGGGCTGCGCTCGGTCCTGGCGTCCCGGCCCTTGATCGAGGACGTCCTGCGCCGCCGGAGCGTGGTACGGGTCCAGGAGGGCAGCGCGACCGGTCTGGAGCTGGATGCCGGACGGATCGCCGGCGTCCGGCTCGCCGACGGCGCGACGCTCGCCGCCGATCTCGTGGTGGACGCGTCCGGGCGCGCCTCGCGGCTCCCGGACCACTTCGTGGAGCTCGGGCTGCGGGCGCCGCGCGAGGACCGGGTCGACGTCGGCCTCGGCTACGCCACCCGCACCTACCGGCGTCTGCCCCACGACCTCGGCGGCGACCTCAACGTGCTGGTCTCGACCGTGCCGCGGTCCCGCGGCGGCGGCGCGATGGCCGTCGAGGGCGACCGCTGGCTGGTCACCCTCGCCGGCCTGCTGGGCGACCATCCCCCGCTCGACGACATCGGCTTCCGCGCCTTCGCCGCCTCCCTGCCCGCCGGCCCGGTCGGGAACATCGTGGCCCACGGCGAGCCGCTCGACGACCCGGTCCCCTTCCGGTTCCGCGGCTCCCGGCACCGGCGCTACGACCTGCATCGCTGCCTCCCGGAGGGCCTCGTGGTCGTGGGCGACTCGGTGTGCAGCCTGAACCCGCTCTACGCCCAGGGGATGACCCTCGCCGCACAGCAGGTCACTGCGCTGCGGGCATGGGACGGTCGGCGAACCCGCGACGTGAACCGCACGATCGGCAGGCTCTGCACCGCAGCCTGGAAGATCGCCACCCGCGCCGATCTGGCGCTGCCGGAGGTGGGGGGCTACCGTCCGCTGCCGGCCCGGGTGCTCGACGCCTACGTGACCCGAGTGCAGCGCGTCGGACACGCCGACCCGGCGGTCGCGCGGGCGCTGATCCGGGTCGCCAATCTCACCGACCCCTCGGCCGCCCTGCTGCATCCGCGGATCCTCGGCCGTGTGCTGCGTCCGGGCTCCGACCGGGTCGTGCCGCACGAGGCACCTGTGGGGGTGCCCGCATGAGTGCCCTCCCGCCCGTCCCGCGAGAGGCGCCCCGGACCGAGCCCACCCTGCACGAGCGGCTCGACGCCGTGGCGGCGACCTGCCCGGACCAGCGCATCCGCTTCCACTCCGAGAACGCCGAGCTGACCTACGCCGAGCTGGTGGCCTCCTCGACGCGAATGGCTGCCGGGCTCGCCGAGCACGGTGCCGGACCCGGTGACACGATCGGCCTGCTCGCCCCCAACGGGCCGGAGTTCCTGCAGGCCGTCTTCGCCGCCTCCCGGCTCGGTACGGCGGCCTGCCCGCTGCCGCTGCCCGCCGGGCTGCGCGACCTCGTGGAGTACGGCCACCGGACGGCGACGATCGTCGCCGCGTCCGGGATGCGCCATCTCGTCCTCTCGACACGGCTGCAGCGCATGCTGGGCGCGCGGGCCGCCCAATTCGGTGCGTCAGCGGTCCTGGACTCGAGGGCGCTCGTCGACTCGAGCGCGGAGCTCGCGCCCCGATCGGTGGACCCCGCGAGTCCGGCTGTCCTGCAGTTCACCTCCGGCAGCACCTCGGCGCCGAAAGGCGTAGTGCTCACCCACGCGAACGTCCTGGCCTGCGCCGAGTCGATCACCGAGGCGATCGCGCTCGGGCCCGCTGACGCGCACGCCTCCTGGCTGCCGCTGTTCCACGACATGGGCCTGTTCGGCACGCTGACCGGAATCTTCACCGGCATCCCGGTCAACCTCTGGAACCCGGCCGCGTTCGTCAAGGACCCGGGTCGCTGGCTCGCCGAGTTCGCCGCCACCCGCTCGACCATCTCGACCATGCCGAACTTCGCGTTCGACGCCCTGCTCGACGCGGAACCGCAGGGCCTCGAACTCTCCGCCTGGCGGGTCTGCTTCAACGGCGCGGAGATCATCCGCCCGGCCTCGGTGGCCGCCTTCGGCGCGCGGTTCGCGCCGGCGGGTTTCCGCGCCGAGGCCATGACACCCGGCTACGGCATGGCCGAGGCGACGCTGGTCGCGACGTTACCGCCGCTCGGACGTACCCCCGTCGTCGACGCCGTTGACCGGGAGGAGCTGACTCGCGGGCGGGTGGTCCCCGGCACCAAGGAGATCATGGGGCTCGGCCGTGCGGTCCCGGGAATGGAGGTCAGGATCGCCGGCGGTGCTCCGGACGGCACCGTCGGGGAGATCGAGCTCCGCGGCGCGGCCGTGACCGGCGGCTACCTCGACGGCACCTGTCCCTTCACGGACGACGGCTGGCTGCGCACCGGCGACCTCGGCTACCTGCGCGGGGGCGAGCTGTTCTTCGCCGGCCGCGTCAAGGAGATGATCACCGTCCGCGGTGTGAACACCTACCCCGCAGACGTCGAGGCCGAGGCCGGCGCGGTCCCCGGCGTGCGGCGCGGCCGCTGCGTGGCGCTCGCCCGCCTCGAACCGCACGAACACGTCGCGGTCGTCGCCGAGACGGCCGCGCCGGAAGCGGAGCACAAGGCGCTCCGCCACGCGATCGCCGCGCGGGTCCGCCGCGCGCTGGGCCTGTCGGCGCTGACGGTCCACCTCACCGCACCCGACTCCCTGCCGCGCACCACCAGCGGAAAGCTGCGCCGACTGGCGACAGCCGCGCTCCTCGAGAGGTGACCGACGTGACCAGCACGATCCCCGGTATGGACGCCATGCACAGCCTGGACGTCTTCCGTCACTACGACCGCAGCCACTGGAAGCTCGCCCAGCTCGACCTGTCGACCATCGACCGGTCCCTGGTGAGGCCGGAGCACGTCACCCTCGTGAAGAGCGCGGTGATGGGCGAGTCCAACGTCATCGCCGCCGTGCACGGCTTCCTCAACGAGTTCGCGGACGACTACGACTTCTCCGCCTTCGCGGTGATCTGGGGGTACCAGGAGGTCCAGCACCACTACGCGTTCACGTCCTGGCTACAGGCGGTGGGCGAGGACGTGGACTCCCGCGCCGTCGCCGCGATGCGCGCCCCCTACGAGCCAGGCTCCACGCCCTCGGCAACCTTGGCGACCAACATCATCTCCGAGCTGACGGTCAACCACGTGTACCGCGCGGTCGCGACCTGGGTGCAGGAGCCGGTGCTGGCCGACCTCCTGCTGCGGGCGAGCCGCGACGAGGCCGGGCACGCCCGCGAGTTCCGGCACTTCGCCGCGCAGCGCCTGGCGCAGCACCCTCAGGAGCTCGCCTCGGTGCTGGAGACGCTGTACTTCTACACGTCGGACGACACGATCAAGCACCCCGTGAGTGTGTTCAAGTCCGGTCTCGATGCACTCGAGGGCCACGAGACCATCGACACCGGCTTCCAGCTGTTCCTCGACCGGCTGGCCGGCACCGGCGAGCTCGACGAGCTGCAGCGAAAGATCCGCAGGACCTTCGGCTCGTTGACCGACCGGGACCTGTCCAGCAACGGCAAGGTCCGGCGCGCCCTGGCCGAGGCCCTGTCGTGACCGTCGGACCCGCCGTTCCGGTGGCTCTGCCCTGGCGCACCCGGACCGATCACCGCTGCTTCGGGTGCGCACCAGGGAACCCGCACGGGCTCGGCCTGACCTTCTCCGCCGACGGGAACGGCCTCCGCACCGACTTCGACCTGGGTCACCACTACGAGTCCTACCCCGGCGTGGTGCACGGCGGCATCGTCGCCCTGATCTGCGACGAGACGATGGGCAACCTCATCGTGTTGCGAGATGGCACGCCGGCCGTGACCACCAGCCTGCGCATGCGCTACGTCGGAACCGTCCATGTCGGACGCCCTTACCGCGTGACCGCCGTGCTCTCCGCCGTCACCGAGCCGATGGCCGGCTCCGCGAACGCCGCCGCCGGCGGCCTCGTCAAGGCCACCGCCGACGTGACCGACGCCCGCGGCGACGTCGTCGCGAGCGCCACCGCCACCTACCACCCCGTGTCCTGAGGAGCCCGCCATGTCCGTCCCCATCGCCGACCAGATCACCGATATCGTCCGCGCGATCGTCGCCGAGGTGCTGGCCGTGCCCGCCGGCGAGCTCGCCACCGACACCGACCTGCGCGAGGTCGAGGGCACGGACTCCATCAAGGTGCTGCGGTTGATCGCCCGGATCGAGCGCGAGTACGACGTGGAGCTGGAGGACGACGACGTCTTCGGCGTGAGCACCATCGCCGACGTGGCAGGCGTGGTGCGAAAGGCGCTCGACGGATGACCACGCTCGAGCACCCGACCAACCAGCACTACGACCTCGACCCTCGAATCTTCGGGCTGTTCCTCGGGGAGTCCCGCAAGTACAGCTCTGGCTGGTTCGACACCGGGAAGGAGACCCTGGACGAGGCCCAGCGGCGGAAGATGGATGTCGTTGCGGACCTGGTGCACGTGCGGCCAGGCTCGCGCGTGCTCGACATCGGCTCCGGCTGGGGCGCCCTGGTCCTGCACCTCGCGGGCGTCCACGGCTGCGATGTCACCGGCATCAGTCCGGCGCGGCGGCAGCGGGAGTACGTCGAGAAGCGTGCCCGGGAGCTCGAGCTCGCAGACCGGGTCCGGGTCATCACCAGCCCGTTCGAGGATGCGACCGAGCTGCCGCGCGGGCTGGATGCGGTCACCGCGCTCGGCTCCGTCGTGCACATGCCGGACCTGCAAGCCGTGTTCGCCAAAGCGCGCGGGCTGCTGCGCCGCGACGGCCGCATGTACGTCTCGGAGTCCTGCTTCCGCAACGCGGCGACCCGTGCCCGCTTCGACCGGGTGGACGGGACCGACTTCGTGCGGCGGAGCATCTTCGGCAACGGCGAGCTGCGCCCGCTGTCCGAGCTTGTCGCGGCCGCGGAGGACGTCGGCTTCTCGATCGAGACGACGCTCGACCTGACCTGGCACTACCACCGCACGATCGAGCAGTGGAGCGAGAACGTGCGGACCGGCGCGGCAGCACTCGACGCAGTCCGGCCGGGGATCGCGGCGCAGCTGGAGCACTACCTCGACGTCTCCAACGCCGGGTGGGGCTACACCACCAAGCACTACGCGCTCGTGCTGAGGAACGCGCGGTGAACGGGCTGCTGACCGCCGCCCAGCTCGCCCCGGCCGTCGACACCTACCTCGCGGCGGCGACTCCGGAGCGGCGCTGGGACGCGGAGAGCTCCTTCGCCTGGGCGGCCGCGGACGCGGACCGGCTCACCGAGGGGCAGCGCTCGGCAGTCGAGTTCGTGACCGTGATCGAGGATCACCTGCCCGGATACTTCGACGTCTACCAGCGGCACTTCCCGGTCGACGACACCGTCGAGCCGGAGGTGTTCGCACACAACCGCGAGCTCTACCACTTCACCGTCCGTTGGGCGTCCGAGGAGGACACCCACGCCCGCGCTCTGGCGCGGTACCAGGTAGCGGCGGGCATCTCCGAGCAGGACGCCCTGCGAACCTCGCTGGCGGCCGTCGGGGCGCAGCGGTTCGACCTGCCCTACGAGCACCCGGTGCAGTTCTTCGCCTACGCGCTGGTGCAGGAGAAGGCGACACAGATCTACTACCGCCAGCTCCGCTCGGTGATCGACGAGCCGGTGCTCACCGACGTTCTCACCCGGCTGTCCCGGGACGAGGCCCGGCACTTCACCTTCATGGCCGACGTCGTCACCCGTTATCTGCAGCACCACGGGGACGCTGTCGTCGAGCCCATCCGCGACGTCATCGCGACATTCCGCATGCCCCTCGCCGACACGATGCGCGGGTACTGGCGCTGGGCGCTGAAGATCGCCGACACGGCCCGGTACGACCACACGGATGCCTACGACAGCCTGATCAAGGTCCTTGACCGGGCGACCATGGCCCGGACCGACAAGCTCGACGAGCTCATGGCCTTCGTGGCAGCTGCCCGCACGATGGCGTGATGGACGCGCAGTGGACCAGGATCGGGCACGCCCCCCCGAGCGGATGGTGACGAACGCCGACCTCGTCGCCCGGATCGACTCGACCGAGGAGTGGATCCGGAGCCGCTCGGGCATCGTGACGCGGCACCACGTCGACCAGGGGACCGCGACCTCCGATCTCGCCCGTGCAGGCCGGAGCGCGGGCCCTCGAACACGACGGCATCGGCGGGGTGGACGCCCTCGTGCTGGCCACCACTACCCCGGAGCGTACGTGTCCGGCCACGGCCCCACTCGTCGCCACCCGTCTTGGGTTGGGACCAGTACCGGCCTTCGATGTGAATGCCGTGTGCTCGGGGTGCCTCTACGGACTCGCCACCGCGAACGGCTTGGTCGCGACCCGTTCCTCGGTCCTGCTGATCGCCGCGGACACGTTCTCGACGATCATCGACCCAAACGACCGGCGCACTGCCTTCCTGTTCGGCGACGGAGCCGGCGCAGTGGTGCTACGGCCCGGGTCGGACACGGTGCACGCGCTCACGCTGGGTTCCGACGGCGACCAGGAGGACCTCACCCTCACACCGGGCGGCGGCTCGCGGGACCCCGGCTCGACCGAGCGCTGATTCACGATGCAGGGACAGGCGGTATACCGCAACGCCGTCGACCGGGGGACCCGCGCAACCTGTGACGTGTCGGCCCGGACGGGATGGGCGGTCGACGTTGTGGACCGGTTCGTGGGGCACCAAGCCAACCGAAATCCTCGGCGCCGTGGCGAGGCGGCTCGGCCTGTTCGGCCGAGGCCGCGAAGACCCTGAGCAGCGCGAGTATCCGCGTGCCGCGCCCGACGGTGACTAGCCTAGGACTGCAACGGCACTCGGTCATGAGGGTCTGAACTGCAGCGACGAGCTCGGCGGCGCGGCGGGGTCGGATCGGTGGCCGTAGGGTGCTGCGGGCCAGGGGACGATTGCCCGGGGTCTAGTCCGACGCCGATCGTGCGAAGAGCCACGGGTCGATCGCTATGGAGGTGCTCCGGACGACTCCCTTGTTCGCCAGGCGACCACAACAAGCCATATGATCCAGGCCAGGATGAGGACATAGCCGCCCAGGATCGCGAACGTGTTGCTTACCGGGAAGCCCTCGGATCCGACCACCCAACCCTGCACGACATGGGCAAGACCGGACAGCCCCATCACGTAGCCAAGGGCTCTCGGCAGTCTTGCCGTCGAGGCCACCGCGCTGCCGAGAAGGATCAAGGCGAGACCAAACATGAAGCTCTGATAGCTCCTGGTGCCCCACTCCAGCCACCTAATCGTCTCGGCGCTGGCGAAGCGGGCCCTTCTCCGCTTCCGGCGCGCTCGCCCAGGCATCAACGGCCTGTTTGAGAGCGATCCGTCCACCGCCTGCAGGACGCCGTAAAGTCCGAGCGCCACCGCCGCAGCCGGCTTTGTGCGCTGAGCACGCGGCGCCGCCGAGGGGCATCATTCGCTGCGGCGCTCCCGGTGTGTGCGTTCCCAGCCTCCGTCACGGACCGGCGCGCGGGACCCTTCGAGACGGCAGGCCGTCACGGCGTTCGATGGCGTAGACAGCGGCCTCGGTTCTGCGGGAGAGGCCGAGCTTGCGCAGCAGCGTGGAGACGTAATTCTTGACTGTCTTTTCCGCCAGGTAGAGTTCCGCGCCAATTTGTCGATTGGTCAGCCCTTCGGCGATCAGCTTGAGGATGCGACGTTCCTGTGCCGAGAGGGCGGCGTAGCGAGGGTCTTCTTCGTGGTCTTCCTTTCCGTTGCGAAGGCGGTTCAGCACCATGGCAGTGGCTCTGGGATCGAGCAGCGAGCCCCCAGCAGCGACAGTGCGTACGGCGTCGACGAGACGGGCGCCCGCGACGTGCTTCAGCACGTAGCCCGCGGCGCCCGCCAGGATCGACCCGAACAAGGCTTCGTCGTCGGAGTGCGAGGTGAGTATCAGACATGCTGGCGGTAGCTTCATCGTGGCCCGCACCTCCCGGCACACCGACACCCCGTCGCCGTCAGGAAGGCGTACGTCGATGATGGCGACGTCGGGCCGGAGTGCCGGAATGCGGACCAGCGCTTCAGCGGCAGTGCCTGCCTCGCCAACGACCTCAAGATCGTCCTCCCTCTTGAGCAGCCAGGTGACGCCGAGCCGGACGATCTCGTGATCGTCCAGGACGAACACAGTGAGGGTCACTAAACCTCCTCAACGACCTCGATCCTCTGCACAGTCTTCACCACATCTTCAGCGCAACCTCTACCTCTCACCACTCGATCAGCTCGCCATGGATCGTTCATGCAGGCGGGTGATGCGAATCCTCAGGGCGGCCTGTGGTGATCAGATCTGAGCCGCCTCAGATCCGGTGAGCTCGCCCGCCACCGTTGCAGTAGTAGGAGCGCTCAGCCGCCGAGCAGCTCGCACCAGAACGTGTAGTTGATCCCGGACGAGATGACGCTGCCATCGCTGGTGTTCATCAGTACTGAAACGGCAGTTGAGCAGACGGGTGGTCGTTGGCCGCGGCGGCGGTGGTGACAGGCGCGGGCTTGGTGTTGTCGTCTGCGGCGCCAGGCCGACTAGGCGAGTGTGCTGGTCAGGCAGTTGGCCGGGGCGAGTGCGACGGCGGCGAGCAGGCGGCGGATCTCGCTGGCCGAAAGCGGGATCAGCTCGTCATCGGACTCGCCGTGACGGCCTGGAGGTTCCCCTTTTCGGTCGCCCGATGGTCGTCCCGGTCGATCTCGTGGGCGCGCGTGGTCGCGAGGTAGGCGGCGGCGAGCCTGGCCAGGGTGATGTGGGCGTACCAGGCCCGCCATGATCGGACCTGTTAGTGGTCAAGGCCAGCTTCATTCTTCGCGGCCTGGAAGCACTCCTCGATGGCCCAGCGCGCCCCGGCCACCCGGATCAGCTCGCACAGCGGGGTGGCCGCGGGGGGGCGCAGCAGTAGAACGCCAGTTCGCGGACGGTCTTGCTGTGCGGGGGTTCGGTCTGGCGGCGCACCAACAGCCAGTGTCCCCACCCGTCGGGCAGGCCCTCGGCGTGCAGGACGACCGCCGTTCAGTCGTAAACGCGTTCGCCGTGGGCGCCGATCGACCGCCGTTCCCAGCCGGAGGTGTCGGTGTCGGGGTCGCGCGCCCCGCGATCGTGGCCAGCACCTTGGCTTGGCGGCGGTGCCCGTCCGGGCTGGTCAGCAGATCGTCGTTGCGGGTGGCCAGCACGAACAGGATCTCGTGGTCGACCAGCCAGTTGCGAAAGGTCGGGTTCTGGCCGTAGAGCTCATCCGCGGTCACCCACGGCGCCCCGGCTGTCGACCCGGGTTCGCGGTCGAGCAGCCCGGCCCGCCAGGCGCGGGTGAGCATGGCGATCCCGAGCTGCGGTTTCGTGGCGAACCCGACCTCGGCGGGGATCCCCGGGCAGCCGCGCAGAGATCCGGGTCCTCGGTCCACGAGGTCGGCAGGTAGAGCTCCCCGTCGATCAACGCCCGCCCCCGCGAGCTCGCGTAGGCCAGGAACGCCCCGACCTGACAGTTGTCGATCTTCTCGGTGGTGCCGGTGTACTGGCGGGCCACCCCGGCCGAGCGGGTTCCCTTGTTGATGAACCCGGACTCGTCGACACGAACACCCCCGAGGCCGGGTCCCCGAGCTCATCGAGGACATAGCTGCGCACGTCATCGCGCACGCCCTCAACGTCCCAGTCCGCGGTCCGAAGCAGCCGCTGCATCCCATCCGGGGACACCGCCTCGGAATGCTCGGCCAACGTCCCCGCGTTCTTGCGCTCTAAACCCGCCAGTAGCCCTCGCACGTAGGCGCGGACGCGGACCCGTGGTTCCGCACGGGCGAACCGACGACCGACCCACTCCACCAGCTCGTCCAACGAGGCCACCCACCCGGCAAGATCCACCACGCGGTGATCTTCACCGCCGAACGGTGCTCAGCTCTCACGACACGCCGCGACTGCCGTTGCAGTACTAGCCTTGGCTGCGCTCCGTTCACTTCACAGCGAGCGCGAGTCTGGCGCAGCTCAGAGCCCGAAGGCCCCGCCCTCGATGAGGATGACCAGGCCGATTCCGATCAGGACGACCGGCAGCACGATGTGGCCCCACCTGCCCAGGGCCCGGGCGATGAGCGGGCGGGTGGCGAAAAATCGACCCAGAACGCACCACAGCGCCACCAGTACGAGGAACACAATGCAGTAGGCGACTATCCCTCCGACGCCGCTGGTGGCGAACACCGGGACGTACACACCGATGTTGTCGCCGCCGTTGGCGAACGTCACGCCGGCCACTGCCAAGATCGAAAGGCCGATGGCGGATCCGGACTCCGGGATGTCTTCTTCCTCGTCGTGACGGTGGCGCCAGGCCTGCCAAGCTGCTCGAACTCCGAGAAAGAGGGGGAGCAGGCCAAGGTAGGGAATGACCGCGTCGGGGAGGAGCCCAGCCCCCAGGGCGCCGACCACCGAGGCGGCCAGAATGGCAAGGAAGCCCAGGTACTGGCCGACCACCACCCGGACCTCGGCGGCGCGGCGGCCGGCAGCCTGGCTGAAGAACAGTGCGAGGATCAAGATGTCGTCGACGTTGGTGACGGCGAACATCCCGGCTGCCTGGCCGATCTGGCTGAGCGACATCGTCTCCCTGTCGTCCGCTGGCTCGCTAGCTCCCAGACTGGCAGAAGCGCCCCGGGCGTGTCGTAGACGGCCGGTTCGTCACACCTCTGTCCAATCACGAGCGGACCGGCGAGCCCGGATCTCGGGGCGCCGCCGTGACCAGAACTGTGACCACGACCCGGTGCAACTGCCGATCGTTGGTGTTCACTGCTGAGACGGCGCGAGAATGTCCAGCAAGGTCAGGGCCTACAGGGGGCTCGGATGAGACGCCCAGAGACCTACTGCTCCCGACTCATAACCCAGAGATCATCGTTGGCTCCAACCTCGCGACAGCCCCGGGCCGAGGAGCCCGCTGACGAACGCAAGCACCGCTCAAGCCGGGACTCAAGCGAGGTGTCGGCTCCAGAAGCCGTCGTCCGCCCAGCCATCTGGGACGCCCATGCCGCGAAGGTTCATCGGCGGCCGCGTGCTGAGAAGGTCGTGGAGCCGCTTCGCCCACCTACTGCGCGGAGACGCAGAGTCCAGGATCGACTGCAGAGACACCAGCACCGGGTAGAGGCGCTTTCGCGACCTCTCCGGAAGGGAGTCCGCGTTCTGCAACCACGAGATCGTGGGAGTTGTCGGGATCGCCGGGTACACGCCGAGGCCGACGTTCCACAGCCGCCCATGGTGGGCGCAGACGTTACGTACGCGGACGTAGGTGTGCATCCAGGACCCAAGCACGGGGGCGGTCAGCCCGATGCTCGTGGCGACCGCGGTTCGGTCGGACCGTTTACCCAGGTTGCGGTATGCGCTGGCCAATTGACCGATGGTCAGGGTCTCGACCATGAGCCAGGACGGCGGAAGCTCGGGCGAGCCGTAGGTCGTCAGGTAGTGCTCAAGGGCGGAGCGGTGGACTAGCGAGTCCTCGCCGGCGTCCGGTGTCCCGCGCAGCCGCTCGTCGCAGGTGGTTCGAACGATCTCCACTAGCCGATTGTGCCTGCCGCGATCGTTGAAGTGCCTGGCGTCCGTGTACCAGTGCGGGTCGTCGTACGTCGTCGACATGCGGTCGGTTAGCGCGGCGCGCACGGCGACCTCGACGCGTTCGAGCGCGTCCATGACGAGCAACCGAAGGGCGCGGTCGGAGGCGTAGAGGCCGAGCACGTCGTCGAACCCTGTGTCTTCGCGGAAGAGGTGATTCGGTCCACCGTGCTGGAAAGGGATCGTGTACGGCGAGAGCCTGTAGTAGCCGATGTGTCGCAGGTACCTTCGAGCACGATCCGGGGCCGGGATCCGCAGCCCGCGCTCGGTGAGCCTGTCGACGAGTTGGTTCAGGCTCAGCGGCGGCTTGTCGTAGGGGAGCGAGCCGCGGGGACGCAGCGGCCGTGGGGCGCGCGTTCGTCCAGGCATGCAGCGCTCCTCCATGCCCGCGGCAGAGAAAATCCCCCAAGTGCGCATCGTGGAGAGGCGTGGGGGATGTAGTGAGCGCACTGTAGCATGGATCACTGGCGCAGTGCATCGGAGAAGCAAGCGGAGCTGGTGCAACTGGCTCTGCCAGGGCAGCAGCCGAGGCATCAAGAAGGCGCTCCAAACACTTCACCCGGAAGATCGACGCGGAGCGCTGGCTCGCAGGCGTCGAGGTATCGAAGTCCCGCGGCGAGTGGATCGACCCCAACCTCTCCCGGATCACAGTCGGTGAGTGGGCCCGAACCTGGCTGGACGCCCAGTCGCAGCTGAAGCCAACCACGATCGCGCGCTACGGCGGCATCGTCGACAAGCACCTCGCTGCAACGTGGGGGCAGATCGCTATCGCGGACGTCACGCCGGCCGATGTGGCCGCGTGGCTGCAACGGCTGGCGTCGTCAGGTCTGGCAGCCGGGTCGGTGCGGTACATCCACCGAATCCTGTCGCTCTCCTTGGCCTACGCGGTTCTCGACGGACGGCTGAGCCGCAATCCCGCCGCCGGCGTTCCGCTCCCTCGAGCGAAGGCCAAGCCGAGGGTCTTTCTCACCCACGCCGAGGTCGGCCGACTCGCCTCCGAGTGTGGCGACTATGCCGTCCTCATCAACGCGCTCGGCTACACGGGCATGCGCTGGGGCGAGGCGGTGGCCCTCCAGGTCGAGGACGTCGACCTCCTCCGCCGCCGCATCCGCGTGACTCGCGCAATGGCCGAAGTTCGTGGGAAGGCGATCATCGGCACTCCAAAAGACCACGAGCGGCGAGACGTCCCAGTGCCGGCATTTCTTGTCGACGATCTCGCCGAACTCGTCGCCGGGCGCTCGCCCGCAGAACTCGTCTTCCCGTCGCCAAAAGGCAGCATCCTCCGCAACGGCAACTTCCGCCGCAATGTGTTCGACGCCGCCGCGCAGAGGGCCGGACTCGGAGGAATCACTCCACACGGTTTGCGGCATACCGCGGCTTCGTTGGCGATCCAAGCCGGCGCGACCGTCGTGGTGGTCTCCCGGATGCTCGGCCACAGCTCGGCGAAGGTCACCCTCGACGTCTACGCCCACCTGTTCGCCGACGACCTCGACACGGTCGCGGACCGCCTCCACGAGGCTCGCGCTCGAGCAAGTGCGGACCAAATGCGGACCAGCCGCCCGATGATCTTCGCTGAAGATCGCTTCGCCGGAGGTCAACATGCCGTCTGACCTGCGGACTTACGTGGAGCCGCCTTGGGGAGTCGAACCCCAGACCTACGCATTACGAGAATTGCCGTCCACGCGGTCGCGACAGGCATGTCCCGTATCGCCGCAGCTCAGCGGCTCGCAACGAGGCAGCACTGGCATCGCCGGAACCAATTGGAGGCCACGAAGGAGGCCACGCCGTCTGAGTCTGACCGACTTCGGACTTACTCATCTAGGTGGTTTCCAGGACGAAACGAGTGGTCGTAGGCGGTCAGGGATCGGGTGATGGGCTGGCCGGTGGCGCGGTTGTGCCAGATGACGGCGGTCATCGCGAGGAGGCGTTGCCCGATCCGGGCGCCGACCCCGTCGATGCTGCGGCCGTCGTGAAGTTCGAGGTCGAGCTGTCCTTTGAGGGTGTCGAAGATCGACTCGACGAGCTGGCGGACGGGTTTGAGCAGGTGCTCACCAGGTTGTGGGGTGCGGTTGCGGTAGGACGGGCGCAGCAGCGTGACACCACGGTCGGCGAGGTAGGTGTCGAGCTCGCGGGACACGTAGCCCTTGTCGGCGATGATGGTCAGGCCGGGCCGGTCAGCGGTCAGTGAGTGGTCGTGATCGAGCGCGGCGATCAGCACTTGGCGCTCGTCGATCTTCGGGTCGGCCAAGGCCCAGGTGATGGGGAGCCCGGCCGGGGTGGCGATCAGGTGCAGGCGCAGCCCCCAGAACCAGCGGGAGTGGCTGGCGCAGTAGCTGTAGCCGGCCCAGCCGGCCAGGTTCGACCGCTGGGCTGTGGGGCGGGGTCGGGCGCACTCGACCGGAGTGGAATCCACGACCCACACCGGGTCGGGCCACAGGTCGGTGTCACGAGCCAGGACCCGGATTAGGTGTTTGATCAGCGGTAACGCGGCGCGCAGGCGCTTGTTGTAGCCCGATTGGCCGGGCAGGTACGGGAAAGCGGCAGGCAATGCGCGGGGCACGAACCGCAGCCAACGGGCCTCGGACCGGACACCGAGCAGCACCTGCGCCACGGCCAGGGTGAGCAACTCGGCGTCGGTCAACTTCGGTGGTCTGCCCGTGCGGGTGCGCTGTCCGAGCCAGTCATCGATCTTGACGTAGAGTCCGGTCAGGAGGGTGTTGAGGTCTGTCGTCACAAACGGATCTTCAACACCCTCCTGCCATGTTCTGGGCAGGCTCGCCGTTAGGACTTACTCGTCTAGTGCGCCGATCCCGCGGACAGCCGACGCACGAGTGCACGCCCGAGCGGATCGTCCGCTCGGGCGTGTCGGAAGTCCGCTACGCGTTGGCCGCGGGCTCGGCAGGCGAGGCCGTTGATCCGGTGACATCGTCCGGGCGGTAGGGGCTGCGCAGCGCCAGCGTGGCGATCAGGCTGACGAGGGCGGCGACCGCCACGTACCCCGCCACCGCGGTGAGACCCCCGGTCGAACTGGCCAGCAGCGTCGCGACGATGGGCGCACACGCACCGCCCAGAACCCCACTGATCCCGTAGGCGACGGAGGCACCGCTGTATCGCACCTCGGCCGGAAAGGCCTCGGTGAGGTAGGCGCCGTACGGCCCCGTCATCAAGGCGATCGTCAGCGCGGCGACGATCGACCCGACGAGGAGGCCGATCGTCGAACCCGACTCCACCAAGGCGAAGTAGGGGAACGCCCACAGCCCCATCGCCACGATCCCGGCCACGAGGACCGGCCTGCGGCCGTAGCGCCCCGCCAGCATCGCCGCGAGCGGGAGGGCCACGCTCCAGAGCAGCGCGGCGACCATCGTGACCGTCAGCATCGTCGAGGCGCTGTGCAGCTTCGCCTGCGCGGCGTACCCGAGCACGAAGGCGAGGAGGAGGTTGCCCAGCACCGAGGCCGCGATGGTGACCCCGGACGCGGGGACCCAGATCCGCGGGGCACGGAACACGTCCGCGATCGGGGCGCGTCGGACCGTGTTCCGCGCCCGCAGCCGCTCGAACTCGGGGCTCTCGTCGATCTTCAGGCGGATCACCAGGCCGACGACGACGAGCACAGCGCTGGCGAAGAACGGGAGGCGCCAGCCCCAGGCCATGAAGCCCTCGTCCCCGATGGACAGCCGCACGAAGAGGAACACCATGCTGGAGAGGACCACGCCCAGCGGCAGGCCGACCTGGGGCAGGGAGCTGAACAGCGTGCGTTGTGCCGGCGTCTTGGCGTGTTCGAGGGCCAGCAGCGTGGCACCGCCCCATTCGCCACCGACCGCGAGCCCCTGCGCGAGCCGCACCACCACGAGGAGGATCGGGGCGGCGACGCCGATGGTCTCGTAGGTCGGGAGCACGCCGATCAGCGCCGTCCCGATGCCCATCACGAGCAGGGACAGGACCAGCATCTTCTTGCGGCCGACTCGGTCCCCGAAATGGCCGATCAGCGCGCCGCCGATGGGCCGGGCGACGAAGCCGATGGCGAAGGTCGACAGCGCGGCCAGCGTGCTCGCCAGGCTGGACGTGCTCGGGAAGAACTGCGGGGCGAACACCAGCGTCGCCGCGAGCGCGTAGATGAAGAAGTCGTACCACTCGATGGTGGTGCCGATCAGGCCCGCGATCGCGACGCGCCAGGGACGACCGGTCCCCGTCGTGGGTGTGGCGCCAGACATCGTTGTCCTTTCGGGGTGGTGTCAGAGGTCGAGCACGAGCCGGGAGCCGAGGCACCGCGAGACGCACGGCAGGAGCCGGTCCCCCGCGGCCTTTTCCTCGTCCGTCAGCGCGGAGTCGCGGTGATCGGGGAACCCGGCCACCACGGCGGTCTCACAGGTTCCGCAGGTGCCCTCCTCACACGAGGTGAGGATGTCGACGCCTGCCGCGAGCAGGACGTCGACGATCGTCCGGTCGGCGGGCACGAGGTACTCGGAGCCCGTCGAGGCGATCGTCACCGTGAACGCACGGTCCACGGCGGTCGGATCCACGTCCTTGGGCGCGAAGCGCTCCGTCCGCAGCCGGAGCCCACGGGCGGCGCACGCCGCCTCGGCGGCGGCGAGCAGCGATTCGGGCCCGCAACAGTAGACCAGGGTGTCGGGGGGCACCGCGTCCAGCGCTGCAGTGAGATCGATCAGCCCCGACTCGTCCTGCGGGACGAGGGTCAGCCGCCCACCCGCGACCTCGGCCAGCACCTCGCCATAGGCCATCGCCGCGCGGCTGCGCCCGCCGTAGTGGATCGACCACTCCGCGCTGCCCGCCGCGACCCGGCGGGCCATGACCAGCAGCGGGGTGATACCGATGCCGCCCGCGAGGAACAGGTAGCCAGGTGCCTCCTCGAGTGGGAAGTGGTTGCGCGGGCCACACACGGTGAGCTTGTCGCCCACCACGACGCGGTCGTGCAGCCACGTGGACCCGCCACGTCCCGCAGGCTGGCGCAGCACGGCGATCCGGTAGGCGGTGCGGTCCGCCGGGTCGCCGCACAGCGAATACTGGCGGACCAGCCGATCGGTGTCCACGTCACCGACCGCGACGTCGATGTGCGCCCCCGGCTCCCAGGCGGGAAGCGCGCCACCCGCCACCGGGCGCAGGACGAACTCGAGCACGTCCTCAGCGAGGCGGGTGCGTGCTTCGACGACGACGTCGATCTCGTCCGTCATGGGGAATCCTCCGGGGTGAAGGCGACGGGCAGGGCGTAGTGCGTCATCAGCGACCCGCCGACCAGGCCGCTCTCGACGGGATCCCCGTCGAGCCGCAGGTCCGGGATCCGGTCGAGCAGCCTGCCCAGCGCGATCCGCAACTCGGCCCGGGCGAGGTGCTGGCCCTGGCACACGTGCGAGCCCGACCCGAAGGTGACGTGCCGGTTGCGGGTGCGGGCCCGGTCGAAGGTCTCGGGATCGCTGAACTCGCGCGGGTCGCGGTTCGCCGCCGCCAGGTCGAGCAGCACTCGGCCGCCCTCCGCGAGCTCGTGGTCGCCGACCTGCACCGGGCACCGGACCGTGCGGGCGAACAGCTGCAGCGGTGTGGTCAGCCGCAGGCTCTCCTCGATGACCCGCGGCAGTCCCTTTCGGTCGGCGATCAATTCGTCACGCAACCCCGGCAGGGTGAGGACGTGCCGGATCAACCCGCCGAGTGCCGACCCGGTGGAGTGGTGGCCACCGACGATGTAGGCCAGCAACAGCCCGGTCGCGCCGGCCTCGTCGATCGTCCTGCCCTCGACGACGCCCTTCGCCATCTGCGTCAGCATGTCGTCACGCGGATGCTCGCGACGGTCGGCCAACCACCGCTGGGTGGTGTCGTGGAACTCGGCGTACCGAGCGGGGAACTCGGCGGTGCCCATCGCCGCGTACAGCGCGGCGGCGATGCCGCGGGCCCGCACGGCCTCCGGCTGCTCGAGCCCGATCATCCGCCCGATCACGATCGCGGGCAGGGGCTCGGCGAGCTGGTCGACGAGGTCCGCCTTCCCCGACCCGGCGAAGGCGTCGATCAGCAGGTCGACGACCTCGGCGATCACCGGCTCGAACGCCCGCACGGCACGCGGGGTGAGCGGTCCGTCGAGGACCCGCCGCCACTCGGCGTGCTCGGGCTCGTCGAACTCCAGGGCCGGGACCGGCGGGAGCAGGGGGTTGGCGGGGATCTTCACACCGTCGGCGGAGGAGAACGCCACCGGGTCGTTCAGGGCGCTCCGGACGTTCTCGTACCGGGTCAGGTAGTCGAAACCGCCGTGGCGGTCGCTGTGCACCACCGGGCAGCGCTCGCGCATCTCGGCGTGGGCGCGACGAACCTCGGTGGCGGGCAGGGTGCCGTCGAGGTGGTCGAAGGCGGCGGGTGTAGTGGACAAGACGGCTCCTTCGTCTGCACTGACGGGTGCGCTCAGCGTGGTCCGGGAGATCCGGTCGGTCTATCCGGTCGACGCGGCGGTGTCCGCACGACGCGACCGGTCGGCGGTTCGGCGCTCAGCGGCGGGCGGCGCATTCCGCGGCGAAGGCGAGCTGCCCGAGGTGAAACGCACGCGAGAGCCGGTGATGGTCGAGATTGTGGCCCGCTCCGCGCTGGATCCGAGCGGTCACCCAGGGCGCCGAGCTGAAAGCCTGGGCGAAGGCCGCCAGCCGGTCCTCGTCGACGACCCACAACCCGTCGTACTCGGCGAGTGTGTAGTGGACGGGGACGACTACCTCGGCCGCGACCTTCCCGTGCTCCGCCGGCCATCCGTCCACGATCTCCAGCATCTCGGCGAGTGGCAGTGGAGCGACACTGGTCCGGGCCGCGTCGACGGCGTCGTCATCCACCGTGCCCGCCGGCCCGTACAGCAGCGCCCGTCGCTGCGGAGCCGGGAGCTCCACCGGCCCCGCCCCCGGCGGGACGGCGCGCCATGCGTCGATCACGTGGGCAGGCGACCGGTCACCGACGCCGTGCAGAGAGAGCCCGAGCAGTGGCCACTGCGGCCGGCGGGCCGCCAGGTGGACCGCGATCGCCGAGCCGATCGAGTGCGAGACCACGACGACGCCCGGCCGGGCACCGCCGCGCTCCCGCCACAGTGCTCCGATCGCCTCGTCGACGACCTCCGCGGAACGGGCGAAGGTGAGCTCGCCGGCCGGAGGGTGGCTCCCGCCGTACCCGGGCCGGTCCAGCGCCACCACCTCGAAACCCGCCGCGGCGCCGACGTCGAGCAGCGAGTGCCCCGGGACGTCGAAGTAGCCTGAGTGATGACCTCCGCCGTGTAGGGCCACCACCAGCGGTGTGTCCCTGGCGGCCGGGCCCGCGCCGCGGCCGGTGACCGGCCCTGCTGTGGTTCGCACCTGCACCGTCGTCGTTGCCATCATCGTCATCCCCTCGTTGTGCGGTGCCGCCCGTCGCGCTCGGCACGTCGGGCGCCGTGCAGGGTGACGGACGGCGTGATCCCGTAGCGGGCGCGGTAGTCCTGCGCGAACCGGCCCAGATGAACGAACCCGCAGGCCAGGGCGATGTCCGCGACCGTCGTATCGTTCGGGGAGCCGGACAACATCCGATGGGCCCGCACGAGCCGCTGCTCGCGCTGGTAGCGAGTGAGCGAGGTGGCGAACCGCGAGCGGAAGCCCTCCTGGAGCGTGCGCAGCGACACCCCCGCCGCAGCGGCGAGCTCCTCGGGGCGCAGCGGCGCGACCGGGTCTGCCGCGATCCTCTCCGCCACGGCACCCGCCGCCCGGTGTCCACGTGCTCCACCGCACCGGGTCATGGCGGCCGCGTGGTCGTGCGGCTGGGCCAGCAGGAGAGTGGTGACCAGCATGCGTTCCAGCTCTGCACCCGCAGCGGCGGGTAGCACGCCGCTGTCGAAGCGGTCCACCGTGGAGGCCGCCAGCCGGAGCACCCCGGGCCACGGCGAGTCGTCCGGCACCCGCAGGTCGAAGGTCAGACCGTCTGGCGGCTCCGTCCCGACCCGGGAGAACGCCTGGTCGACGACGGCGCGCGGCAGCTTCGCCGCGACCTGCGCCGTCCGGGGGGCGAACCGCAGGCACAAGCGCTCCCCCGGTGAAATCACGCAGGCCCCGCCCGCTGCGATGCGGTGCCGCCCCAGATCGGTTGCGACGTCCATCCCACCGCTGAGCGCGAGCACGGCGGTGTAGTAGTCCATCGGAACCCGAGCCGTGACCTCGGCTTCGCCCTCGTACAGTGCGGAGAGCAGCGTCGATGTGCCGATCGCGACGGCGTGCACGCGGGATCCGAACTCCCGGGGGCGGGTCGCGCGCAGCCGGTGCGCCGACATCACCCGGCCCGCCACCTCCTCGGCCTCGTCGAGTGCGGTGGTCTGCATCCGGGTGTGTCGGCGCAGCGGCAGGGGCGTCGTCGTCATTTCGGTCCTCCGTACCCGACCGCGCCCGCTACGCGCCCGCCCGCGGGGCCAGATCCTCGGCGAGCCGGCGGAGGCGGACCCGGTCGATCTTGCCGACCTGGCTGACCCGCGGCATCTCCCCCAGCACCTCGACGTGCTCGGGCCACTTGTACTTCGCGACCTCCAGGCGCTCGAAGTGGGCCCGGACGGCCGCGAGGTCGATCTCCGCGCCCTCCCTCGTCACGACGAAGGCACAGGCCCGCTCGCCGAGCCGAGGGTCGGGCATCGCGACCAGCGCCGCCTCGGAGATCGCGGGGTGCGAGCCGAGCAGCAGCTCGACCTCCTCGGTGTTGATCTTCTCTCCGCCCCGGCTGATCATGTTCTTGATCCGGCCCTCGACGGTGTAGCAGCGCACTCCCGCGATGGTCCGCTCGGCCATCAGGTCCCCGGTGCGGTAGAACCCGTCGGCGGTGAAGGCCCGGCGGTTGTGCTCGGCGGAGTCGTAGTACCCGCGCAGCGTGTAGGGGCCGCGGGTGCAGAGCTCACCCACCTCGCCGGGCGCCACCTCGTCCTCGGTCCCGGGCTCGTAGAGGCGGATCTCGTCGGCGCTGCAGATGGGGACACCGACGCTCTCCGACCGCGCGTCGAGCGGGTGGTCGAGCGGGGTGGTCAGGCACAGGCCCTCGCTCATCCCGAAGATCTGTCCGGCCCAGATACCGTGGGCGTCCAGGGCGTCGACATGGGTGCGTGGGACCTTCTTGCCGCTGAAGAGGACCCGACGCAGCGAACCCGCCGCGGCGAGCCCCTCGTCGAGGGCGACGTCGTAGGCGAACGGGCCGAGCAGCAGGTCAGTGGCCTCGTTACGGACCACAAGATCGACGGCGGCCCGCGCGTCGGGCACGCCAAGCACGAGCGTCGCGCCGACGCTGTGCGGACCCTGCAGCCCGATGATCACCCCGGCGTTGTGCACGATCGGCATCATGAAGGCCATCCGGTCGCCAGCGCCCCAGCCCATCGCGCGGGCCAGACTCGCACCGTAGAGCCAGTACGGGGCCTGCAAACAGGGGATCACCTTGGGCACCCCGGTCGTGCCGCCGGACAGCTGGAACGCCGCCAGGGACTGCATGCCCAGCCCCGCCTGCACACGCTCCACGATCGCACGGGCCGCTGCGGGGTCGATGTCGTCCCCGAGGTGGTCGAGCTCGACCGCACGGGGGTCGGACGCGGCGCCGTCGGACACGAGGACCGTCCGCTCGGTGCCCGCCGCCTGCTCGAACGCGAAGGCGACCAGGTCGAAGCGCGGGTCCGCGGCGGCGACCAGGTGGGCGGCGGGCGAGGTCTGGCGGGCGATCTCCCCGATCTCGTGTCCACGGTGGAGCGGCAGCGTGCAGACCGGCACCAACCCGGCCTTCAGCAGCGCGTACCACGCGACCACGGTGTGGACGGTGTTATGCACCTGCAGCAGCACGGCGCCGCCGGGGGCGAGCCCCAGCCCGTTGAGGCCCGCGGCGCGCTGGTCGCTGAGCCGGTCCAGCTCGGCGAAGGTCAGACGGGTGGTACCGCAGACCACCGCGTCGGTCGTCGGGTGCTCGAGGGCGATCGCGTGGAGGTGCTCCGCGATCGTCGGGGCCTGCCAGAGGCCCTCGCGGACGTAGCGGGCCTCGACCTCGGGTGGGTAGCGGACGATCGTGGTGTCGGAAGCGAGCGTCATCGCACGTCTCTCTCGTCGGGGCGTCAGCGTAGGTCGCGCTCGTAGCCGAGCACCACGTCGCGGTTCTGGCGGCGGAAGTCGCGGTAGGAGACCCGCCCGGTCCGCATGAGGTACTCCAGCGCGAACTTCGTGGGGTGGGTGACCGTGCGGCCGGGCAGGCCCTCGTACCAGTCGATGCTCCGCTTGGCGGCGGCCTGGAAGGCGTCCGCGACAGGCTTGCGGGTGCGCTCGAACTCCTTGAGGCCCACCTCGACGTCCCACCCGGAGCCGGCAAGGGCTTTCGCCAGGTAGACGGCGTCCCGCATTGCGAAGCGGGTGCCCGACCCGATCGACGGATGCACGGTGTGCAACGCGTCCCCGATCAGGACGAGGTTGCGGTGGGTCCAGCGGGCGCAGCCGAGGAACTTCGTCTGGAACCACGGCGAGTGGTTGCTCCGCAGCGGGGCGCCGTCGAGCGAGCTCGCGAACAGGTGCTCGCACAGCGCCCGCGACTCCTCCTCGGTCATCTCGCCGAACCCGAGCCGGTCGAAGGTCTCCTGGCCGACCTCGACGGTGAAGTTGCTCATCTCCGGGGAGAACTGCGAGGCGTGGCTCATCAGCAGGCCGTGGTCGCTGTTCTGCAAGATGATCGACGGCGGGTAGGCCTTGGGCGTGCCGTACCAGGCCAGCCAGTTCGTGCCCAGCTCCTCGGCGGGGGCGAACTGCTCGGCGAACCGCTCCCGGGTCCGGCTGTTCACCCCGTCCGCGCCGACCACGAGGTCCCAGTCCGCCAGCTCGGCCTCGCTGACGGCGGACTCCGCATCGTGATCGACGGTCACGCCCGCCTCGCGGGCGATCCGTTCCAGCGCCGCCAGCAAGGTCCAGCGGGCGTTGAGGAAGCTCCGCCCGACGTGCACCGGAACGTCCGTCCCGTCGAGGCTGAGCACCATCTCGTCGTGACTCATGCCCGCGGTCAGGGCGTCGACGACGTCCGGGGCGGCGGGTCGCAGCGCCTCGGCCGCGCTCTCGCTGAAGGCCACTCCCCAGCCGTAGGTCACACCGGGCGGGTTCTGCTCGCGGACCTGCACGGTCGCCGTCGGGACGGCCCGCTTGGCGAGGAGGGCGAAGAACAGGCCCGCGGGTCCGCCGCCGACCACCAGTACCCTCACAGTCCGGTCCCCTTCCACAGCGCCGCCTGACGCGCGACGCGCTCACCGAGCGACGCGGCGGTCCGCAGGTCGCTGTCCTTCATGCCTTCCAGCCCCTGGTCCGAGTTCGACTGGGCCATCGCGCCCGCGTAGGCACCCAGCCGGTTGAGCTCGGCGTCGGAGCCGGAGCTGCGCCCGTTGCCGTCCAGCAGGCCCAGGCCGACCCAGACCATCCCGTGCTGCATCGCGAAGAGCCACAGCTGGGTCAGGGTGCTGAGCTTGTCCCCGGAGTGTCCGCTGGAGTTGGTGAACCCGGCGGCGAGCTTGCCCTTCCACCCCTGGTCCAGCCAGATCTTGGAGCTCGCCTCCATGAACGTCTTGAACACGGCGGAGCCGCTGCCCATGTAGGTGGGGGTGCCGAGGACGAGCGCGTCGCACCCGTCGAGCTGTCGGGGGTCGAGGGCGACCTCCTCGGCGAAGTACAGCGAGACCTCCGTCCCGGGGACCGCGGCGGCCCCCTCCCCGACGGCCCGGGCCTGGGCGGCGGTGTGGCCGAAGCCGCTGTCGTAGACGACTGCGATGGAGCCCACGTGGGTCACCTCTTTCCGTGTGGTGCTGCGGTGCCGAAGCGCTCGGCGAGCCAGTGGCCGACGTGGACGGCGGCGGCGGCGTAACCGGTCGGCTCGCCCTCGGCCACGGGCTGGCCGAAATGCTGTCCGCGCACGACGTGGTGCGTGAGATCGCCCGCCCCGAGAGCGGCGACCATCCGGGCGCCCGAAGCTGGCCGCGCCGCCTGGTCCCCGCTGAACTCCAGGTACAGCGTCGGGACCGTGACCCTGGGGGCACACCGCACGAAGTCCGCACGGGTGTGGTTCGCCGACCAGGTCGAGAGCCAGGAGTCCGGGGTGGTGAGCCTGCCGAAACCGACGAGCCCGTAGTTGATCAGGTCCGGTCGGCGTCCGAACAGCGACCCGTAGTGCCGGTCGTTGGGCTCGATGCTCAGGTCCACGTACGCCGGGTCGGCGTCGGTCCGGTAGGTGGTGAGGATGCGCGGAGCCAGCGCCGCTCGCCGGTCGGCCGGGTCCTTGCTCCTGCTGAACCGGGCTCGCATTCGCGCGACCTCGTCGGCCGCGGCGAGCGCCCGTGCGTCGATGCGGGCGATCCGCTCGGCCTGCGCGGCGCGGTAGGCGGCGAGGAAGTCCGCCGAGTAGCGGCTCGGTTCCGGCGGCGCCGCGAAGCCGTTGCGGGCCGAGTACATGTCGAGCGCGGGATCCACCGACATCGGGTCCGTCTCGTCGATGACCGACGGGTCGATGCAGTGGCGCAAGACCTGCCCCTGCCCGGGATGGGGCGCGAGGAAGATCGCCCCGTCGGGCATCGGCATCCGCGTCCCGGGAAGTGGGACCGGCCTGCCCGCCGGAGTCACATCGAGGCGCCGCTCGGGCTCCGACGCGGCCTGTTCGATGTAGAAGGCCGAGAGCGTGCCGCCGCCGGAATGGCCGAAGGTCAGCACCGTCTCGAAGCCCAGGTCACGCAGCAGGACGTGTCCGGCCGCCGCGTCGAGCAGCGCCTGCTCGTGCACGAGCGCGATGTCGTTGTTCGGCGACCGGGTGCCCTGGGTCCAGACCGACACCCCCGCCCGCAGGAACTCGGGGATCATCGGATGATGAGTCAGGGACTGTCGGGGATGCATGACGGTGACCACCGCGGTGGCGCCGTCGAGGGTGTGCAGGACGCCCTCCACCTTGGCCCCGTCCGCGGTCGTCAGCTGGTGGGTGGCGATCGTGACGCCGGGCGGCGGCTCCGACGTGTCGACGTCTCGCCCCGCACCGAGACGGTCGACGGCGATGGGACTCACGGTGCGTCGCCCCACGGCTCGACGACCAGCTCGACCTTGTCCCAGCGCGACACCCGGCCTCCCTCGACGGCGGCGACCGAGCTGTACCAGACCGCGTTGCGACAGCCGGTGGCACCGCGTTCGATCCGGATCTCGCCAACCGTTTCGACCTCGAGGTAGGGCCCGCGACGGCGGACGGTCGCGTCCGGGTCCTTGCTCGCGACCTCGGCCAGTGGCCGGAAGTCGTCGACGTCGAGGACGTAGAGGGTGGTCATGCGAACGTCACCAGCTCGGCCTCACCCGCGTAGCGCTCGGCGATGAGCCGAGCCTTGCGTGCGAAGAACTTCTCCAGGGTCGGCTCGTCCCCGCCGGTCACGTCCATGAGGGCGTCGACGCTGACGTTCGCGTCGATGTCATCCTCGACCGTGATCGCCCGCAGCGGGCGGGTGATCTCCATCAGGTAGCCGTTGGGATCGGTCACGTAGATCGACTCGACCGTTTCGTGCCGGACCTGGAGCTCACACGGCCAGTCGCTGGCATCGAGCCGGCGGCGGTACTCCTGGAGGTGCTCCTCGGAGTCCACGTGGATCGCCAGGTGCCGGGCTCGATGGATCAGCTCCGGAATCGCGGTGTCCCGGTAGGGCTCGACCCCGAAGTAGTAGAAGAACGCCAACCGGTCGCCGTTGCCGATGTCGAAGAAGAAGTGGATGAAGTCCGGGTGCTCGCCCGGACCCCAACCCAGGGCGCAGGTCGCGTGCACGACGGGAAACCCCAGCACGTCCCGGTAGAACGTGATGGTCCCCCGGGGGTCGAACGTCGGGAACGCGGCGTGGTCGACCCCTCGGACCACGTGCGCTCGTTCCGTGGTGGACATCGGATGACTCCTCCCGCGTCGGATGGTGCGGGCTCGAGCCTAAAGCGATCTGTCACACACGTCAAGAAACTGACGAGCAAGTATTGCTCAGTCTTCTTCGCGGAGCAGTCGGGCCAAGTAGTCGAGGTCCTGCTGCAGGAGGGCGACGGCGCCGAGCGGCGTGGGTGCGCTGGGGCGGCGCTCGTCGACCTGCGCGACCATGGCCAAGGCGTTGGCCGCGATCTGCTCGGCCACCGGGTCAGCCGGATGAGCGGGTGCGGGGTGGAACCACCAGGCCACCCAGTTGCACATACCGATGATCGACAATGCCGTGACGCGACTGTCGAGCGGCCGGAACAGCCCGGCCGTGACGCCCTCGTCCAACACGGCCGTGATCTCGCGCAGCACGGCCCGGCGGGACCCCAGGTGACGCTCGGCGATCTCGACGGGCAACGACTGCTCACTACGGTCGAGCGTCCGGAACTGGGCCGGATGCTCCGCTCGCTGCAGGACGAGCGTCTGGACGAGCGTGCGCAGCTTCTCCGCGGGATCGAGGTCCCCCCGCTCCCGCACCGCACGGAGGGTGTCGGCGGCCTCCTGGCTCGTCGCCTCGACCATCGCGACCAGCAGCTCCTCCTTGCTCCGGACGTAGTTGTACAGGTTCGGCCTGCTCAACCCCACTGCGTCCGCGACGTCCTGCAGCGTCGTGCCCTCGTAGCCGCGCTCGGCGAACAGCTGCATCGCCTGCTCCAGGATCTCGCTCATCAGGAGCTTGCGCCGCGGCGCGGCCTGCTTGCGAGGTCCCCGGCCGCTGCCACCCCGCTCGGCGTCCTCCGTCACCTGGCCACCGTAGACGGCTATCGCTCCCACGACCGGACGCTCCTCCGCGTCCGGCCGGCCCCGGCCAAGATGGGGCGGAGAGATCGACCCGGCCGCACCAAGCCGACTGACCCCTACCAGGTCTACTCATGCCAGCCATGAGACGACCGAGCTACGCACAGAGGAGGCCACGCAATCTTGAACAGAATGCCGAGCACAAGCCTCTGACCTGCAGAAATGGAGCCGCCTTGGGGAGTCGAACCCCAGACCTACGCATTACGAGTCAATTATTGGTCGTATTTCTTCGTAGTTCGACGTCTATTCCGCTGTTGCAACTCCGTGCACTTTCCCAGGTGAGACGGCAAACGAGTCATCGGGCGTATCAGCGTGTGCCGGAACGTTCAGCATCACATCGGTGACACACACTGAACACATGCTCGGGCTCCACACGAACGGACCAGGACGACAGCCTTAGATCGACGGCGCTGGCGTCCTACGTTCATCTCATGACGACGAACACCGCACACGCCGCTTGCAGCCACCCGACCACGAAGTCCGCCCGCGCGAAGTGCCGCCGCACGAACGGCAAGGCTTACGCCGCGTCGATTCTCGCCCGCTCGATCGCGTCGAAGCCGTCCGCAATCATCGAGCCCTGTTCGTGCCGTGGCCCTGTCGAAGACAACATGTGCACGCTGTGCGATCGTCCCGTTCCCGCGCTCGTCGCGGCCTGACGCTTCGAGCTCTACACAATCGTACTAGGCGAGAACGGTAGGGACTGGCAGCCACAGTTTCCTACGTTCGTCTTATGACTCTGATTGAACGCCTCGTCTCGATTGGCGACGTGTACGGGCTCTCCGCCCTGTCGCTCGTGCACGCCGTCAATTTCGAGGTCCCGGCTCCAGCCGACGCAATCACGAAAGCGCGTGAGGCAATCATCGCCGACCGCGGATACGTCAGCGAGTCCGTCATTGATGAGCTGATCGACGAGATGCACCACACCGCAGACAACGCAAACGACTGAAGGAGAACACGATGAGCGAGACCGTTCCCACCAAGTCCGCTGCCGAGGCGTGTGGCACCACACCCCGCCTGCTGCGTCAGTTCCTCCGCGCAAGCAAGGACTACGAGGCCGTCGGCTCCGGTGGCCGCTACGCGTTCGAGGCCGACGCCCTGCCCCAGCTCACGGCCCGCTTCCGTGCGTGGCTCGCCGAGCGTGAGGCCGCAGCCAAGGCCCGCGCTGAGCAGGCCGCGAAGGAGGCTGCCGAGGACACACCCAACCCGAGCCCCGAGGACATCGTCGAGGTCGAGGACGACCAGCCCGCTTCGAAGCCCACTCGCGGACGCAAGCCCTCTGCTGCCTGACCGAACCAGAGCCCTGCACCGATCTCCGGTGTGGGGCTTTCTGGTGGACGCGCCAGCATCGTCACGCCCCGACACGTCACGCATTGACGCGCGCACGGACGTCTGAGCTTGTCCCTGCGCGTCTTTGACAACGCGACCGACAGCAACTATGGGCGACGACGTGCGGACGCGTCAGGGACGAACTGGGCCCGGGATTGTAGAGCCTCCAAGCCCATGACGTCCCGAGAGTTCGCCACGAGGAAACGCATGGGCGCTGGTCTGGGACCCGCTCGGCATTTCTCCCCATAATTTGTCCACACCCTGCCTCGCTCCTGTGACCAGCGGATGCGTCGGGTGGACGAGGAGTTATCCACAGGACTCGCCCGAGTCTTCCACCGATGTAGTACCGCATGTCCGCGGATTTATCCACAGGGACATCCCCAGATGTGTCCACACGCGGACTTGCGGACCTGTCGGCCCGAGCTATTAGCGTTTCCGGCATCGCCCGACGAGCGGATCTCCCGGGCGACAACGTGGAGGCATGAATGAGTCCGGAGCTGTGGGTGTCGCTCGCAGTGGGTGTGGTTCCGACCGTCGGCACGGTTCTCGTGGCGTGGATCAACCGTGGTCGTCGCACACGTCGAGGAGAGGCCGATTCTGAAGCCTGAGTTCGTCCCTCAGCGTCTTAGAGGCTTGTACGACAGCGACAACTAGGGCGACGTCGTCAGGTTCGCTCGGACGCTTGCTAGAGTCGTCCTCTCGTGCAACTGCTTGAGGCCGAAATGGAGTTTCTACGTGCCGCGAGTCCCACACCGATTGATCAACTCAGTGGTCTTCATCTACGGCTCTGAAGAGGCTTCATACGCGGGCGCCTCGGCTGGCGGAACGGGCTTCCTTACTTCAGTACCCTTCGAGATGTCCGGCATCGGTCAGCTGTACGCGCATCTCTACCTGGTAACTAACTCCCATGTCGCGGCTCATGAGTCGTCCGTGGCAGTGAGGATCAACGCTAAGGATGGCGGCGCAGAGGTCTTCACGATCCCCGGGGACATGTGGCTCCATCATCCCGACGGAGACGATATTGCAGCCGTCTCAATGGAGAGTCTCAGTCGGGATAGCTACCAACTGTCGGACGTGCCCTTCAACCTCTATATGACGCAGGAGCAGCGAGATAACGGCACGTTCGGGGCTGGCGACGAATGCTTCGTGGTCGGACGAAATGTTGGGCTAGAGGGCCAGGAATTTAATACTCCGGCATGTCGCTTCGGAGCGGTTTCCATCATGCGCCCAGACAAGATCTACCAGCCGCGCAGGGCACACGCTCAGGATAGTATCGTCGTGGAGGCCAAGTCGCTCGGCGGATACTCAGGTGCGCCAGTCTTCATTTACCAGTCACCAGGAATTTCGGAACCCACTGGGGGCTTTATGGAGAACTGGCCGGTAGTCGTAAACAGCTACATGTGGAGCGGATTCGCGCTGCTCGGAATCACGTGGGGGCATGCGAACGGACGAACCCCCGTCGAGGGCCCTTGGCTCGATCTCACGCAAAGCGAGAAAGACTTGGTTGTGAACTCGGGCATGATGTTGGTCGTGCCAGCGTGGAAGATTGCAGACCTACTCAATCAAGACGTATTCGTCGAAGAACGACGACGCACCGAAGCCAAGTACGTCAAGGTTGCCGAGCAGGAGAGCTACCCCTAGTCCCTGCGACGCAGAACTGCTGGACTGTCGCTGTCCTCCATCGGGTCGTCCTCGACCACTTCACCCTCGATGATCTGGTGGCTGGGCTCGCCGTCGGGGTTCACCAGGATGCCGCTAAGCAGCTCGCCGAGCTGACTACCCGCGTTCACATCGACCGTGGCGGTGGCCTTACCCATGAACTGGTCCACGAGGTACTTGCCCGCATCCACACGCACCGAGGCAGGCACGTTCGGCTTGCCGTTGTCGTCGCGGCTGTCGTCCGTCATCACTGCATGGATCGTGCGCAAGGCGTCTGCGGCGAAGGTGCCCAGCTCATCAGCCATGAGCTGCCGCAGGCGTCGCTGACGTTCGGCCTGCAGTGCAGGGGTGAGCCACGACGGACGAGTGCCCCCGAAGTTGCCGTTCTTGTCCCTCGGCCGTCCTCGGGCCAGCTCCTCATCGTCCCACTTTTCGAGTGGCTTATAGAGCATGGCTATCTCGGCGGAGATATCACCTTTCGCCGCCTTCGACTTAGCCCGACGGCGCGCGTTGTGCCGGTCCATCTCCTCGCGACTCTTAGACATCGGACTTCCTTACTGATTGTGAATGCGTAGGCTGACTTGTTTCCGCAGATGAGTCAATGTGTGTGGCAGCTGTGTAGGCGCGCGTCTGCTTCCAGTAGCAATTCTTCGCCGAGAATGGGCCGGAGCGATCACGACGGGCGAGCACGGTGCCGTGTGGCCGGGTGCCGTAGCCGCCCATGTCCTGCACAAAGTTGGCGAAGGACTCGCGCCATCGATCAGCCACGACCACACCCCGCCCGCCGTAGCGCGCGTAGTTCGGGTGGCCCGGGTCGTGACACCAGCTGTTGATCGCTACCCACATGCGCCACTCGAACGAGTCCCGCTGCATGCGCACGACAGGCCTACGGGTGGGCTTGAACCTGCGACGGCGGCTAGCCATTGCTGGGCTCCCCCGGTAGGGCCCGCGGAAAAGGCGACACAGGCCCTACCGGAGGCATGGCGCGTGCCGCAGCGGCTCGACACGCGTAGATCGTGGAGCGCCTGACAACGTCCCGAAGCGTCCGTGCGCGAGCGAGGGGGTCGTGACCACACCCCGCCCTGTCGAGCGCGTCAGGGACGAAGCCAGGAGCCACCTCGGTCAGCCCTGCCTGTTCCCGCGACGCAGCTCCTTGAGCAGGGTGTCCTGCTCGGCGTCGATCTGCGCCTTGGACAGCCGCGGGCCTCGGTGGGCCGGACGACGGTTCGCGTACTCGGCGAGCTTGGCTCCGAGGGTGGTGGCCCCGTTCATCGTCAGCGGGAACCGCTCGAACTGGGCTTCCTGATAGTCGGACGCGGTCATTGCTTCGACGTCGGTCAGGCGCTGCTCAGAGGCTTCGATGCCGCGGTGCCACTTCGTGAGCTTGTCGAAGTCTGCACGAACGTCGCGGAGCCACTTGCGGACATCATCAGCGGGCCGTCGCCCGTTGCGCACGTCGTCGGTCGCCTGGGCCACCGCGTCGCGAAACTCACCGACAGCAGCGAGGACTTCCTCATGGTTGCGGTCCCGCTCAGCGATGCCCTTCTCGTAGCCCGAGCGCTTGCGGTTGCTCCACTCGGTGTCGATCTCCTCGATGGCCGTCTCGATGCGTCGGCGAGCGGTGTCGTTCAGGTCCTCGTCCTCGAGCAGCTGCCGCATGTCGGCGATGCGGGGCGAGAACATGCCCGGGTGATCAGTCATCGCGCGCTCCTGAAGGCCGAGAACCTCTCGCGTGCCTGCTGCGCCTTCTCCCCCTCGGTCTTGCTGAACCGCTCCTGCCGGGCCTCCTCCTCAGTCACCAGCCGTTCCAGCTCGTTGACCGCGTGATAGAGGGCGTCGAGCGCGGACTGTCGCTCGTTGCTGTCAGCTCGTGTGTGAGCCACGGTTCTCTCCTTGGTCGGTCTGCCGCGCCAGCAACGCCTCGGCGGTCAGGATGCGCACGACTTCTTGGAAGGTCACCGACCACATCGCAGCCAGAACCCGCATCTCGGTCTCGGAGTCCTGCCAGAACCGAACTCGGACCGGATCACCGAGCTTCGAGACCTTTCCTCGCGCACCCATCGACTTCACCGCCTTCACGTAATCGCTGACCAGCAGTTTCTAAAGTGCTGACCAGCGATATTCGCAGGGCCTTATTGAGGATGGCAAGGAGCGATTCATCGCCCCATGTGAAACTGGCAGGCGGCTATTGCGACCACACCCCGCCTACCGGGCGAGCAACATCGGCAGATACCGCACCCTCGACCACCGGCTGTCATTTCGCCCGTGCGCGTCCCAAGCAGGGCAGGGGTGGCGACGCCTGCACGAGCGTCGTTGGTCGCGTCAGGGTTGATCTGAGACAGGGCTACGTCGACCGTGGGCGCGCTCATCGGGCGTCACCCGCGCCTCTCGTGTGCCGGGCGTCTATGGCACGAGCTCGCCGCCTGTCCTCGGCCTCTTCTTCCTCGCGGATCTCGCGGTAGAAGGCCTGCAGGGGATGCTCGCCCATGCCCACGGGCAGGCCGTACTCCGAGGGCTTGCTGTCGCGCGGATGCGGCCGCATCTCACGCGGCGCAGGCGACAGGTCCTTCCACTTGTCGGCGTTCTCGTCGGACGCGGAAGTGGTGTCAGGAGAATTCGACACGAGAGTTCCTTACTGATTCGATGTGCGTAGGGCGGCTGTCCGCCCCTGGTAGTCAGCTGTGTGATTTCAGTGTGTGGCGCACGTATTTGCCGAGTTCGTCGTTGCACGTGCACATCTGGTCCGTCCCCGCGACAATGTGCGAGTCGCAGAGCATGAGCAGCACGAGCGCTGGGCCGATCGGATAGACCGCCGGCCAGACCGTGGTGTTGGCGCTCGGCTTAGAGCCGCACCAGTCGCAGGCGTCCTGCGATCGCTCAGCGGCTGTCAGCCAGCACGACGAGCACATGAGGTGGCCCGGCAGACTCGCCATGCCGAAACAGAGTTGTGGGGTCGGCAGGTGACCGCAGGAGGTCCAGTCGTGTTCGAGGACCGGGCCTCTCGGTCGGGTAGCCGGGGCAACGATCTCGCCCTCTGGCAAGCCCCTGAACCAGGTCCAGAGAACCCGGCTGCTGTACGGGATCCGCGGGATACGGGCATCGCCAGCAGCCGTCGAGATGCGCCCGGCCTCCTCGAACGCGGCGAGGGCCTGATCGTGCATGGCGGTGGTCATCGGTTGGTCTCCTTACTGAGGAACGGGTCGTAGCGCTGCGGGTGCATCGAGAGGTGTCTCTCTCGCTTCTTGAGGTTCGCGGCAGCGGGTCGGGCATAGCTTCGGTAGCAGTCACGACCGGGTAGGGCACGGCAACGCTTCGAGGGGCAGCGGCGCTGGAGGGCCCGCTCGTAAAGGTTGGTCACGACAGGCACACTCCTGTTCTTAGAAGTCGCAGTCAGACACGACTCAGCTGCGATCGGTCCACACCTCGCCGATTCAGGTGGGCGATCTCGGGGCAAGTGGGCTCGTGGTACTCGGTGCGCTGGACCCACTTCTTGTAGCTGGCCTCTCGATAGACCTTGCCCTCCCAGACGATGTCTTCGAGCGGAGCGTTCTTGTCGAACTCCCATTCGACGGTCACGTCAGTCGAGCCGCAGTCAGAACAAACCCAGCGCCGCGCATCCTGGACGAGGTACTCCGGAACTGCCGTGTTCATCGCCTTCTCGTAAGCGGAATTATTCATGGCGTTCCTTCCGTTATCGGGGCCTGACATAAACGCTACGTCTCGTCGCCAGTGCGTCCCTAATTCGAGGGCCTGCCACCGCTTGAAATGCAGTGAAATTGCCAGAAGACGACCCTGGTGCGACGACGTGCGACGCAAGGCGCGACATTCATTTCCGCACGTCAGCGTTGCTACGACAGGCGCGACAGGTACGACGACGACGCGCACCCACACGCAGCGGCTTGGCCTCACGCGTAATATCCGCGAGGAGAAACTGATGATAATGATTATCAATAACGTTACTGCCCACTGTGGACTGCTCATTCGTTCGTTCGTTCGCACCCGCGTCGGGCCTGTCGGACCTGTCGCACGTTGCCTGAACAGGCCAAACAGGCGTCGCACCACCCCGTCGCGCGTGTCGCGCCTTACACGAGTCGATAGCACTTCGTCGTGCTGCCGTTCACGGGATGCTTGCGGTTGAAACGCTTGATCAGGCCCGCGCGGCGCAGGTCTTCGAGCGCAGCCTCTGCATAGTCTCGCAGCGACGCTGTCAGCGCAGACTTCAGCAGCCAGCTCTCAGTACGTGGTTCGGCCTTGATCTTCTCAAGCAGCTTGTCCCTGGCCCGCTTGAGCTGTAGGTCGTCCTTCGCCCCCTCGCTGATCGCCGCGCGCTGTCCGGCCCTCAGAGCCGCGCCCTCGGCCTTCTTCGCGAGCTGCGCCACATGGTAGGCGTGCGCCTGCTCCCGGACGTTGTCCGAGTGGGCCAGGATCTGCCCTGACAGGTGCCAGTCCTCGTCGTTCACGGCGTCGGTGCGGCCGTCCATGAACATCAGCACGGCGGCGACCTTCAGACGGCCCAGGATGCGGTGCGAGTCGATGCTGGGGTCCAACCCCTTGCCCCGCCGCATGTAGTCGCGAACCACGATCTTGGCGACGAAGTCCGGCATATCGATCAGGCGGAAGTCGCTGACCGACGGCTCCCGTGCGAAGTCGGGTCCTCGATCGACGATGTCGGGCCGTTTCCACACCCACGGCTCCATCGTGCGGGTCCTCGGCTCCTCAGCGTCCATCGGCAGCCGGGCGTCGAACCAGAGGAATCGCTGCGGAAAGCCGCTCTCCTCCTGTTCCAGCAGGACGTCGGTCAAGCCGGGCTGGACGCCGATGTGCAAGCCCAGTCTGTAGGTGTGGGCAGGGATGATGACGCGCTTCGTCGGGTCCGCGTTCGCCGCGCCGAGCATGCCGCCCGCCCAGGCTGTGTTGAGCTCGCCGAGCAACGTCGACTCCGGCCGCTTGAGGTTGGCCCGAAACTTGCTGACCTCATCGACGGCGAAGATCATCGAGTCCGTGTGGTAGATCGCTTCGTCCTTGCCCGGCGTCACGTAGCTGCGGGCGATGCCCTGGCCGGTGCTGACGGGCGCCTGTAGCGGCTCGAACGGCAACGGCACGGCTCGCTTCGAGGCAGAGCCGGACGACGTCTTGCCCCCACCACTCGGGCCGACCAGGGCGACGAAGAGGTTCAGACCGCCGAAGTCAGCGACGACGTCCTTGAGCACGTAGCAGGGCGGGATGTTGGCCGCGAAGCGCAGGAGGGTGTGGCCCAACAGCGCCCATGGAGGGAGAAGCCGCTCGGCCGCGTACTTGCGGATGTGCGCGAGGATCGGCCGGCTGTCCCAGAACTCGTTGGACGGCACCTGCGGTAGGCCCTCGCGCTCGGCCTCGGCGTAGATGCGCTCGACGTCCTTGCGCACCCAGTCCTCGTCACCCTTGCACCACGGCTGATCGAGGATCAGCGCGACGGTCGCCTCCTGCGGGGCGTTCGCCTTGTAGCACTCACGGCCGACGGCGAGGTGGGCCTCATTGCGCTTGCCCTGCTCGGTTCCGCCCCACAGCACCAACGCGCGTTGCACGCCGGGGATGCTGCGTAGCTGGTCCTCAGTCATCGCCTGCGCGCTCTGCGTGCGCGTGCCCTGTCGTCGCTTGGGCGTGACGGGGGCTGTCGCCAGGGACGCGATCAGCGCTTCCAGTTCGTCGAGCGTCCAACGCTTGCCCTCGGCCTTGACCACACGCACCCGGCGAGGAGCGGCGTCATCGTCACGGCGACGAGCGGGCAGGCCCTCGGCCCAGTACGACTTCCAGTTCCAGCTCTCGGGCGCGCGGAGCAGCGCGTTCGCTTCGTACTTGAGCGCGACACCCGAGCCGGGCTGCCAGTCGGCAACAGCCTTGGCGAGCGCTTCGGTCAGCCGGTCAGCGGTCTCACTGTCGACGGGCTCATCGAGCAGGACGTGAACGTGGGTGTGGTCCTCGGTCCCGCTCAGCACGATCACCGCGTCGAGCTTGTCGAGCAGTTCCTGGTCGGCCGCAGGCTCGTCCAGCTCGAACGACAGCGTCCAGATGTCGGCTGCGTTGTGGCGGGTTCGAGACTCGTCCTCGCGGAGCGCGGTGCACAGGTACACGTCCCAGCGCTGTCGCTGCATCTCGTCGATCGCTCGACGGGCCTGCTCGCGCTCGTCGGGCCATGCGAAGGTACGCGGCTTCCACGGGCGCTTGTGGCCCTTGACCTTTGGTCCATGGCCGAACTCGACGGCGAGATAGCCAGGCCCCGGGCCAAGCACCGTGTCGAGGAAGTCGTCGAGCGGTTCACGCACGTTGCGGAAGTCGAGGACGAGGCTGTCGGGCAGTTCGCTCACGACTCACCCCGCGCAGCGCGACGACGCAGAATCTCGGCTCCGATGACGACCTCGCCCGACGGCCGCAGGCGGTACCACCTCTCGGGGTCGATCGGCCTACGCATTGCTGATGTGTTGGACGACCCTCCGTCCGAGGTAGCGGCTGTTGTGTGCCCGTTGTGTGGCTGCACACCCAGGTACTTGAGCAGCGCGGCTGTCGGAATCTTGAACCGCTTGCCGATCTTCAGGACGGGGATGTCATCGAACGGCCACTCGTCGTTCTTGACCATCTGGTAGGCACGGCCACGCGAAACTCCGATGGCCTTGCCCGCAGTCGGGATGTCGATGGCCGGCGGGAGAGCCAGCAGCTCCTCCATCGTCATCGGCTGTTGCTTCGGCATGTCTGCCCCTCATGTGTGTTGTCGTAACACCCATGTTGTATCAGGGCGTCATTGACAGTGACAACCCGTAGTGCGTGGTACGGAAACACACACGAGAGTGGTACAGTTACACACATGACGAAGTCGAAATCCGTAGGTCAGGTGGTGGGCGAGCGCTTGGCTCGTCGCCGAGTCGACCAGAGCGGGCAGACCCAGGGCGATGCCGCGCAGCACGTCCGCCTTGCCGGCCTGAACTGGACGCGCGATCACGTCGCCTCGCTGGAGACCGGCCGTCGCGAGTCCCTGTCGCTCGAAGAGCTGCTGCTCCTGTCGTCGGCGTACGACATGAAGTTGGCCGACTGGTTCGAGGGCGACGGCGAGGTGCGATTGACCCCCGAGATCACCGTCAGCCGGTCCGACCTTCGGGCTGCGCTCGGACGCGGAAAGCCCCTCGCCCGCCAGCTCGTCGTGGACTTCACGAACGTGCCCGACGTCGACCGCACCGAGGCGTTGGTCGCTCACCGGCTCGGCGCCGAAGCACCGGTCGTACAGCAAGCCGCACAACAGCTCTGGGGCCGCTCGTTCGCCGAGGAACGAGACCACCGCCTGGGCAACGTCGGAGACCCGCAACGCGCACGCACGCTCAGAGCAGGGATGACCAAGCGCATGACGCGCGAGATCGAGGAAACCGTCCGGGAGCTGTCGTGAGTAGCCGTGGGTCGACCTACAAACGCTGCGGCTGCACTGTCGTGGTGGACGGCAAGCGCCGTCAGCTCGGCTCGAAGTGTCCGAAGCTCAAGCGCCCTGGCGGGGGTTGGAACCCGAAGCACGGCACGTGGACGTTCAAGATCTACGTCGAGGGCGCGCTCGGGAAGACGGAACGCGTCGTTAGGGGCAAGTTCGCCACACAAGGCGAAGCCCAGGCCGCGATGGACGATCTCAAGGCGAAGGCTGCTCGGGGTGTGGTCGTCACTCATCGGCTCACGGTCGGGCAGTTCCTCGCCGAGTGGATCGACGCCAAGACCGACGTGAAAGAGGGCACGGCGCACTCGTATCGACGGCACATCCAGCTGTACTTCGAACCCTTGATCGGTCACATCTTGCTGGCGGATCTCCGGGTGCATCACGTCGCCGCAATGCTCGCTGAGGTCGGCAAGGTGCCCGGCGCACGAGGGGGCGGTCCTGCCACACGCCAGCGCGTACGGGCGTCGCTGAGAACGGCCCTGGGCGACGCTGTGCGACAGGGGCTCATCACCGTCAACCCCGCAGCCCTGGTCAAGCTCGAAAGCGGTAAGCGACCGAAGGCCCTCATCTGGACCGAGCAGCGAGTCGAGCGGTGGCAGGCCGAGGTCGACAAGCTCACGAAGAACGGCAAGATCACAAAGCGCGCACGTCAGCAGGTCCCCACACCCAGTCCGGTCATGGTGTGGACCGCCGATCAGCTAGGTCAGTTCCTCGACCATGCGGCATCCGATCGTCTGTATGCGCTCTGGCACCTCATCGCCTTCCGCGGATTGCGACGAGGCGAAGCCTGCGGACTCGAATGGCCCGAGGTCGATCTCAAGCGCGGGACCATCGCCATTGTTCGAGAGCGCATCGTCGTCGGTGGTCGGGTAGTCGAGGACACGCCGAAGTCGGACGCGGGGGATCGTTCGATCGCACTGGACGAGGGGACGGTGGAGGCCCTGCGAGCCCATCGCAAGAAGCAGCTCGTCGACCGCATGATGTGGGGCGACGCCTGGGTCGAGTCCGGCAAGGTCTTCACTCGTGAGGACGGTTCACCCCTGCACCCGAACGACGTCACGGACCAGTTCCAGGACGACCTCATCATCGGGGCTGGGCTGCCACCGATCAGGCTGCACGATCTTCGCCACGGCGCTGCCTCGCTGATGATGGCTGCGGGTGTGGACCTGAAGATCATCCAGGAGACGCTGGGCCACTCGAACATCGCGCTCACGGCGAACACCTACACGAGAATCTTCCCCGAGGTGGCGACCGCCGCAGCCGAAGCCACGGCGGCCGTCGTACCCCGCGCTCGTCGTGACGCTTAAAGCTTCCAGGACTTGATGCAGTCGAGCACCTTGCCCAGGACGACGACGAGCAGGTTCGCCCGCTCACGCTTGGCGGTTGCCAGCGCGAACTTCTGGATCTCCTCGTCGCTCACACCCTGACGGCGCAGGCTCCAAGCGACGAAGTTGATCTCCATCAGCTTCCTCAGAATCCCGGCGATAATCGCCAAGAGCCCGAAGGCAGCGACGAACCCCAGCATCGGAACGATCGTCATGCTTTCCTCATTCGCATCCGACCATGTGCTGCACCCTCCGCCGGCTGGGGCGACGGACGATGTCCTGCCTGCGAGATCGGGGTCGGCTCGACTTCCGTAGTCCGGGTCGGCCCCACTGGTCCCTGAAGACCCTTGCCCGGTCGGTCCCGCACCCCGACCGGCCCGATCTCCGTCGGTCAGCTGCTTCCCCGGCAGCCGCGTCCGCAGATCGGCGATCTCCTTCTCGAAGTCCTCGATGGACGAGAAGGAGCGGTACACGCTCGGCGAAGCGCAGGTACGCCACCTCGTCGAGCTCCTTCAGCGAGTCCTCAACGGCTCAGGACCCTGTGAAGTCCCCACCTCGCGGACATCACGCCCAAAGAGTAGCAGAGGGTGACGATCACGCGCATATCACGGCGTCGACCACACCCCCGGGTGACGGCCCAGCGCGTCCGCAGGGTCGACTGCGCGTATTCGCGAGGGTGATGACATGGGCGCGAACGCGCAGAGGCCCTCAGGACGCGTCGTCGGGACCTTCGAACCCCTCGAACCAAACCGCTGGGTCCGGTGGCTCCGCAAGACCCATTCGCTCAAGGTCCTCGTCGGTCAATACCTCTAGGCCGAGACCTCGCGTGTGGGCGTCGAGCCGTTCCTCGAAGTCGTCTAGCCGGGCGAGGACCTTGGCGAGTTCATCGGCAACGTGGTGGCAGAAGTCCACGTCATGCAGATACGGAGCCCTGTCCCGCATGAAGCGATGCACGAGATAGTTGCGGGTATCAACGGCAGTGTCTGCCTCAGCCTTGAGCTCGTCCGGAAGATCGAGCACGCCGACAAGCCGGCCCATGGTCTGAGCGTCCCAGGACGCAACCTTCGCCATGCCCTGGTCGAGCGTCACGCCCTTCTTCAGCCGCAGAGCCAGGATGCTCCAGAACGTCATCTCGAGCAGCTGAAACCGCATCACCGTCTCGCCGAAGGCTCCCATGACCAGGAAGCGAGCCTCGTCCTGCTCGCTCGGGACAGTCTCGGTCACAGGGCCACCTTCCACGCGCGCGAGGCGCACTCCCGGGATCACAACGGACACACACTGTCGTAGTTGCAGTTCGTCCAGGATATGAGAGATCCCCCGGCAAGCGTTCTACCAGGGGATTTGTGGAGCCGCCTTGGGGAGTCGAACCCCAGACCTACGCATTACGAGTGCGTCGCTCTAACCGACTGAGCTAAGGCGGCGTGGTGCGACATCAGTCTACCCACCGTCCCGAGACCGGCGACCGGACCCCCACCCCGCCCCCCGGTCGGGTCGTCTTCGCAGCTCAGGTGTGCGCCGGGCCGGGCGTCGCGATGCTCCGACCAGGACGACGGTCGGCACGGACATGCGGATCGGGGACGTGCTGGTCGCGGAGGGGCGAATCAACGCGGAGCAGGGGGACCGGGCGGTCGAGGCGTCCGCACGCAACGGGGCGCGGACCGGGCGGTGCTGGTCGCCGCCGGGTTGGTGAAGCGGACCGAGCTGTACCGGCTGCTGGCGCGGACGTGGGAGTGCGGGTACGTCGACCTCGCAGACACCGGCATCGACCGCGACCTGCTCGACGGCCTCGACCCGCAGGAGCTCGGGGCCGGGGCGGACCTGCTGGGCCTCAGGTTCGCCTACCCGCCGCTGCCGACCCTGCTCGCCGGCGTGCTGCCCGGCGGCGGCATCGCGCCGAGCATCGTCGCGGCCCTCTTCGTCGGGGTCACCCTGCACCTCACGGGGGAGCAGCTGCTACGGCGGGGATTCGACCTGATGACGGTCGCGGGGCTGGTCCTGCCCGTGTTCGCCGTGGCGTACGCGGCGAGCCAGTCAGTGCCCGGGATCGCGGCGCCCGCTTTGCTGGCCGTGGCGCTGCACGGGTTCGTGTGGTTCGTCGTCGACGGCGACACCGACGCGGGCTCCACCTGCGGCCTCGCCCTCGCCGCCTGCTTCCTCTTCGCCCCGGTCGCGATCTTCTCCGCGCTCGCGCTCGGGACCGCAGTTCCGCACGACCCGCCCGCCGTGGTCAGGCTCGCGCGTCATTGCGACGGCGGGCCGACGGTCCACGGCTCCTCCTCGGGTCGGGAGGAGCAGAGCGGGCAGGGCCGATCAGCCCTGCTGCAGCGCGGTCATCATCGCCTCCACCGCGATCCGCGGCTTCACGTTGAGCTCGAGGGCCTCGCGGCAGGCGAGCACGGCCTCGAGGCGGCGCAGGGTGGACTCGGGGCTCCACTCGCGGGCGGCCTGGCGGATGTCCGACTCGCGGTCGGGGTTGCCGAGCGCGACGACCGCGGCCGTGCCGGCCACCAGCACGTCCCGGTAGAAGCCGGCGAGGTCGACGAGCGCCCGGTCCAGGGCGTCGCGCTGGGTGCGGGTGTTGCGCGACTTCTGCCGGCGCTCCAGCTCGCGCTCGGCGGCCTTGGCACCGCGGGCGGCGGCGGCTGCGCCCTTGCCGGTGCCGCCGGCACCCATCGCGACGGCGAGCTCCTCGCGCTCGGCCGCGTCGCGGGCGCCACTGACGTCGGCTGCCTCGGCCTCCGCGGAGCGGACGAGCGCGTCGGCGAAGGCGAACGCGTCCCCCAGGTGGCGCAGCCGCAGCGGGACGCCGAGCACACGCTCGCGCCGCTCCCGTGCCTCCGGGTCGCGGGCGAGCCGCCGGGCCCGGCCGACATGTCCACCGGAGACCGAGGCCGCCCACCGCGCCTGCTCGGGCTCGATGCCGTCCCGCTCCACGAGCACCTCGGCGATCGCCTCCGGCACCGGCGTGCGCAAGGCGACGACGCGGCACCGGGAGCGGATCGTGATCGGCACGTCCTCGGGGTGGTCCGACGGCGCACAGAGCAGGAACACGGTCTGGTCCGCGGGCTCCTCCACCGCCTTGAGCAGCGCGTTCGCCGCGCCCTCGGTGAGCCGGTCCGCGTCGGTGATGACCAGGATCTGCCAGGCGCCGGTGGACGGGCGGCGCGCGGCGAGCTGCACGAGGTTGCGCATCTCCGCGACCGAGATCGACAACCCCTCGGGCACGACCTCCCGGACGTCGGCATGGGTGCCCGCGAGCACGGTGTGGCAGGCCTGGCACTCGCCGCAGCCGCCCGTGGGGCACTGCAGCGCGGCGGCGAAGGCGCGCGCGGCGTTGGAGCGGCCGGAGCCGGGCGGGCCGGTGAACAGCCAGGCGTGCGTCATCGCCGACGGCGTGGACGCGGCGGTGCTCAGCTCCTCGACCGCGGCGGGCTGCCCGACGACGTCCCGCCAGACACCCGCGCTCACGGCTCGACCGTGGGCCGGGGGATGTCCTCGGGCTGCTCAGGGGCCTCCGGCAGCGAAGGTGTGACCCCGGTCAGGATGCGCGCGGCGACCTCCTCCGGCGCCCCGTCGGCGTCGACCACCACGTAGTGCTGGGGCTCGGCCGCGACCAGGCCCGCCAACAGCCGCTGTACCCGGACGTGCTCCTCGCCGGCGACGCCGCCGGGTCCCGCGCTGGCGCCCTCGCGGTCGAGCAGGACGGTGATGTCCGGGCGGAGCCGGCCGGTGGCCCAGGCGGCGAGGCGCTCCAGCTCACCGCGCTCGAGCTCGGCGTCCATCCGGTCCGCGGCGACGCCGAACTGCGCGATCGGGCTGACCATGAACCGGTCCATGACGACGACCGCGCCCTCGTCGAGCGCCGGGCGGATCACCCGCTCGACCAGGTCCGCCCGGATCGCGGCCGCGGCCAGGGCCTTCGCCCGGGCGCCGGCCAGGTGGGCCTCGCGGGTGGCGGCCGCCCAGCGCAGCTCGTCCCGCTCGCCGTCGTCGGGTTCGACGACGACGTGCCCGCGGTCGCGCAGCGCGCGTGCGAGCCGCTCGGCCTGGTCGGCGGCCTCCTCCGGGGTGGCGCCCTCGACCGCGACGAGGGTGCCGGAGCCGCGGCGGACCTCGCCCTGGCGCAGCGCCGAGACGAGGTCGCCCAGCAGCGGCTCGAGGCGGCGCTCGTCCATCTGCCGGTAGGCCAGCGTGCCGATGACGGCGGCGACGAGACCGCCGCCGGCCAGCACGAACCGCGTGCCGTCGACCGTGAAGTGCCAGCCGAACAGGTCGACCGCCCGGGTGCTGACCAGCCCGACCAGCACCGGGACCAGCGACATCGAGCCGAGCAGCACCAGCCGGACCAGGGACTGGACGAACGCGACGATCCGGCCGCGGATGTCGTCCGACACCTGGGAGCCGATGATCGTGAGCCCGGTGAGGAAGGCGATGCCGGCGAACCCGCCCACCAGGGCCACGGCGAGGAGCGCCATGAACAGGTGCCCGGACACCGCGACGACGATCAGCGCGACGCCCGCGCCCACGATCGCCGTGCCGAACAGCCGGTTGTGCGGGAGCCGGTGCGCGAGCCGCGGTGCCACCGCCATGCCGAGCGCGAGGCCGACGAACACCGCGGTGAACAGCACGGAGTACGCCGCGTCGCCGCCGCCGAGGCTGGCCGCGTAGAGCTTGGCCGAGGCGATGACCGCGCCACCGGCGGCGAAGGCGCCGATGATGCCGAGCACCAGGCCGCGGATCAGGGGCGTGGTCGCGACGTAGGCGAACCCCTCGCGGAGCAGCGTCAGCAGGCCCGGCTGCTCCTCGGAGTCCCGCGGTCCGGACCGCCCGGAGATCTCCTTGATCCCGAACCAGACGACCGTGGCGGAGAGGAGGAACGCGCACCCGTCGAGCACCAGCGCGATGTAGACCGTGGTCAGCGCGTCCTGCTCCGGCAGCAGGTGCTGGATGCTGGAGATCACCGCGAACAGACCGGACGCGACCAGCACCGAGATGCCGTAGGTGAGGACGAGGCCGAGCTGGTTCGCCGTCTCCACCTGGTCCTTGCGGCGGAGCAGGTTCGGGACCGACGCGTCCTTCGCCGGGATCCAGAACATCGCGCACAGCTCGATGAGGAACGTGGCCGCGAACAGCCACCACAGCGAGCCGACGATCGGGATCGACACGAACAGGCAGAACCGCAACACGTCGCACGTGACCATCACGCGGCGCCGGTCGAAGCGGTCCGCCAGCGCGCCGGCGATCGGGCCGAGCAGCAGCGCCGGCAGCAGCTTGGTGGCGACCACGCCGCCGAGCGCGAAGCTCTGCGCCGCGTACCCGCTGGTCAGCTGGGTGGCGAGCGAGGTGAGCGCGAGCAGGCTCAACCACTCGCCGGTGGCGGTGAACGCCGTGACGGTCCAGAGCCTGCGGAAGGCGGGGATGGCCAGGACGCTGCGCACGCGGTGCGCCGTGGGTGCCGGGTTGGCCGTACCCGCCAGACTGCCGGGAACGCTCTCCGAGCCGATCGCGGGTCACCTCCCTCGCGTGCGACGCCCGCCGATCCTCGCTCGACCGGGCTGGTCGACGGCGGGCCGCGCGCGAGCCGGGCCTGCCCCTGTCGTCGTCCTCAGGGTAGACGGGCGCACCGACAGGACGGCGCGGGCTCCGTGCGGGCGGTCTCAGGGGTTCATCAGCGCGACGATCAGCTGGACGAGGATCAGCAGGTAGACACCCACGAAGACGAGCGTGAACGCGCGGGATCCGACACGCCCGCGCAGCCGCCGCGAGAGCCCGACGATCTGCGGGTCGGGGCGGACGGGCGGGCGGTGCTCGATCCCGTCGACCACCGCACCTCGCCGTCGGTCGCGAGGTGGCGCGGACGGGGCCGCCGGCGAGCGGGTGAAGGCGCGGAACAGCAGCGGGTCGACCAGCGGGGCGGGCTCGGGCTCCGGGGTGGCCCGGCCCAGGTCGAGGGCGTGCGCCTCGGTGGGGACGGGAGGGGGGCCGGGGACGGGAGGGCCGGGGACGGGGAGGCCGAGCGGGGGTGCGGCCGGGGCCTCGCTCCGCGGCGCGGGAACCGACTCGACGGTCCGGCCCGTCGGGTCGGCGGGCTCGGGCACCCTGGTTCCCGACGTGGCGACGTCGGCGGGGCGCGGGCGGGTGGGACGGCGGCGGCCCGTCTGCCAGGGCGTCTCCGGCGGGGTGCGCTGC
>NZ_JAJSOK010000023.1 GCF_021283305.1 Pseudonocardia kujensis | reverse complement strand
TTCAAAGCCCTGCGCCGGGTCAGCCTCTGCCCCCGCCGCATCGGCGCCATCACCGCCGCTGCGCTCGTCGTCCTGCACCACGAACACGACCGCACAACATGATCAACGGCCTACTGAGAAAGGCTCATTATGGTTCCATAACGCGCGTAAACCCGCCCCAGGAGCGCACTATGGCTCCATAATGCGCGAAAACCCCTCCCGAAACCGCACCGTGGTTCCCTACCACGACCGCTAGGGGAGCTCCTCGATCGGCACCGCGCAGTCCAGCTTGCGCAGTGCGCCGGGGTCGCCGGTGACGGCGGGCCAGCCCCGGCGCCGGGCGGTGGTGACGACCTGCCCGGCCACGATGTCGTCCTGTCCCGTCGCGGCGAGCAGCAGCCCGGACTCCTGGGCCATCGCCGGGGACAGGTCGTGGATCACGGTGTTGGGCAGCCCGAGCAGCACCTGCAGCGCGGCGTGGTGCTCGGGCTCGAGCTGCGACCACGCGCGGCCGAGCGCCGCGGAGGGCACCGCCAGCACGAGGTTCTCCTCCACCGCCGCCCACACGAGGGCGCGCATGTAGACGGGCCGGCCGGTCGCGAACGCCCGGAGCGCGCTGGCGTCCAGCACTCTTCCGCCGATCATGTGCGCGCCCTTCAGCCGACGGCCACGGGAGGAACGAGCCGGAGCGACCTGCGCGCCGCGTCGAGCTCGTCCGCCGGTGGGGGACCTCCGTACAGGTCGGCCAGAGTAGCGAGCGAGCGATCGCGGGTCTGCCGTGCCTGGACCGCCTCGGCCACGTACGCCGACAGGCTCGCCGCACTCCCGTTGCGGACCGCCTCCCGAGCCTCCGCGACCAGTTCGGCCGGCAGGGTGACGGTCACCCTCTCGCTGCGCATACCGCCAGGCTACTTGGTGCATACCGGGGCGTCGACCACGAGCCCCATCACCGCAGGGGCACATACCTCGGCCGATGCAGGTTACCCACCGGTATGCCAGGCTGGGCGCCGGCGCGGCGGCCGACGCCGACCGCTCGCCGCACCCGCAACCCGCACGCAGGAAGGTCTCGACGATGGACCTCACCTTCACCCCCGCCGAGGAGGAGTTCCGCAGCGAGCTGCGCTCCTGGCTCTCGGCGAACATCCCGGACGAGTGGCGCCGCCCGGGCTTCTGGGAGTCGCTGCCCGACGACGAGAGCTTCCGGCTCCGTCGTGACTGGGAGCGGGACAAGGCGCTCGCCGGCTTCGCGGGCATCCAGTGGCCGACCGAGTTCGGCGGCCGCGGCGGCACGCCCGGCATGAAGGCGATCTACGACGTCGAGATGGTGCTGGCCGACGCCCCGCGCACGGTCAACCCGCTCGGCCTCACCTTCCTCGCGCCCACCGTGATGGCGATCGGCACGGACGCGCAGCGCAAGGAGATCATCGGCCCGATGCTGCGCAACGAGGTGATCTGGTGCCAGGGCTTCTCGGAGCCCGGCGCCGGGTCGGACCTCGCGGCGCTGTCCACCCGCGGCGTCCGCGACGGCGACGACTTCGTGGTCAACGGACAGAAGGTGTGGACCACGAACGCCGTGCACGGCGACAAGATCTTCACGCTGGTCCGCACCGAGCCGGGCAGCCAGAAGCACCGCGGCATCTCGATGCTGCTCATCGACATGCACCAGGCCGGCGTCGACGCCCGACCGCTGAAGCAGATGTCGGGTGCCAGCGAGTTCGGCGAGGTCTTCTTCGACGACGCCCGGGTCCCGGCCACGGACGTCCTCGGCGAGATCGGCGAGGGCTGGCGCACCGCGATGCTGCTGCTGTCCTTCGAGCGCGGCGCCTCGGGCATCTCGCAGTACACCGAGTTCCGCCGGCAGTACGACGAGATCGCCGCCGTCGCGAAGAAGCTCGGCCGCGACACCGACCCGGTGATCCGCAACAAGCTCGCCCGCGTGCTCACCGAGCTGGAGTGCCTGCGGCTGCACTCGATGCACGTGCTCACCCAGACCGAGCGGGGCCGCGACCTGGGCTTCGAGGCGTCGATGACCAAGCTGCAGTGGTCGGAGACCTTCCAGGACCTGTGGGAGGTCTACGACGACGTCCTCGGCGAGGACGACACCCTCGAGCAGCTCGGCGACCTCGACCTGCGCCCGCTCAACGCGCAGGCGATGTGGTCCCGGTCGGTCACGATCTGGGGCGGCTCGTCGCAGGTCCAGCGCAACGTCACCGCCGAGCGCGTGCTCGGCCTGCCCCGGTAGGAGCCCGGCATGTTCTTCGCCCTCACCGAGGACCAGCAGGAGTTCGGCGCGGCGGTCACGACCTATCTCGCCGAGCGGTTCGACACCGATGCCGTGCGGGGCGTCTTCGAGGACGCCGACGGGGACGGCAACCCGGGGTCGCTGTGGAAGGCGGCGGCCGAGCAGGGCTGGCTCGCCGTCACCGTCCCCGAGGAGCACGACGGGCTGGGCCTCGGCCTGGTCGAGGCCCAGGTGATCGCGCGGGCACTCGGCGCGGGCGTCGCGCCCGGGCCGTGGCGCGGGACCGTGCTCGCCGCCGAGGCGATCCGCCTCGGCGGGTCGGACGAGCAGAAGGCGGCCTGGCTGCCGCGGCTCGCCTCGGGCGAGGCGATCGGCGCCGTCGGGCTGCGCGGCGCCGCGCCGGGCGTCGTCCCCGCGGTGGAGTACGGAGTGATCGCCGACGTCGTGGTCGTGCGGACCGCGCAGGGGCTCGGCCTCGCCACCGGCGCCCGGGCCACTCCGGTCGGGTCCTACGACCGCACCACCCGGCTGGCCTCGCTCGACGTGTCCGACGTGGAGGCGCTGCCCGGCGACGCGTCGTCGCTGCAGGCCCGGGCCACCGTGCTCGTCGCGGCCGATCTCGTCGGGATCGCCCGCGAGGCGGTGAGCCGCACGGTCGCCTACGACCGCGAGCGCGAGCAGTTCGGCGTACCGGTCGGCTCGTTCCAGGCGCTCAAGCACGCCCTGGCCGACATCCACGTCGGCGTCACGATGGCCGAGCACGCCGCGCTCTATGCCGCCCACGCCGTCGACGTCGGGCTCGACGACGCCGAGCTGGCCGTCGCCGTCGCCAAGGCGAAGGCGAGCGAGGTCGCGCTGCAGGCGACGGCCGCGATGATCCAGTACCACGGCGGCATCGGCTACACCTGGGAGCACGAGGCGCACTTCTTCTACAAGCGCGCCAAGCGCCTCGCCGGGCTGTACGGCGGGGTGGACCAGCACCGCGAGAAGATTGCGGCCCTCACCCTGTGACGGCCCGGGGCCGGCGGCGCGTCCCGTGGCGGCCGCCGCCGGCCCCCGGCACGATCACGGGATGCAGAGCTACCGGGCGGTCGCCGACGTGGCGCGCGCCGAGGCCGTCGCCGCGACGGCCGGGTCGCCGTTCACGATCGACGTCCGCTTCACCGGCGGGCTCAGCCCGCGCCAGCAGGAGGCCTTCGCCAGGGCCGCGGACCGCTGGGCGCGGATGATCGTCGGCGACCTGCCGCCCGTCGTCGTCGACGGCGAGACCATCGACGACGTGCTGATCCTCGCCTCGGGTGCGGACATCGACGGTCCCGGGCAGGTCCTCGGCCAGGCCGGCCCGACCCGGCTGCGCCCGGCCTCGGCCGGACTGCTGCCGGCCGTCGGGCAGATGCAGTTCGACGCCGCCGACCTCGCGCAGATGGAGGCCGACGGCACGCTCGACGACGTCGTCGCCCACGAGATGGGCCACGTCCTCGGCATCGGCACGCTCTGGTCCCGGCTCGGGCTGCTGTCGGGCGCGGGCACGGACGACCCTGTCTTCACCGGCGCCGGCGCCGTCGCCGAGTGGGCCGCGCTCGCCGACGGCCGAGCCGGTGGCGGGGTGCCGGTGGAGAACACCGGCGGCCCCGGCACGCGCGAGGGGCACTGGCGCGAGTCGGTGCTCGGCAACGAGCTGATGACCGGCTTCGTCGCCGAATCCGGCAACCCGCTCTCCCGCGTCACCGTCGGGAGCCTCGGCGATCTCGGGTACGTCGTGGACCTCGACGCCGCGGAGCCCTACCGGCTGCCCGCGGGCCCGGCGGGAGCGGCCGCGATCCTCGCCGGCCCGGGGCGCCGGTGCCGCGTGCGCCGGCCTGCCGTCCACGTGCTCCCGGAGAGCGCCCTCCAGCTCTGAACCGGGCCTGAACCGGGCGGGCCGGGTCGACGGCTTCCGACCCACCTCGCGCGGGTGAGGTGTGGACCCTCTTCCGCCGGGTACGCCGCTCGGTTGCGCTGTGCCCGCGAACGTCCGAACTCGCAGGTCGGGGGCCACTGTGGAATGCGGAACCCCGTCGCTCGTGGGACCGTTGGGGGATGCCGGCCCCACCCGCAGTCAACGCCACCGCCGCGGCTCTGCTCGGACTGCTCCACAGCGGCCCGATGACGGGCGGCCAGCTCGTCGCCGCCGCGGGGGAGCGTTTCGGCTCGTTCTTCACCGTGACCCGCAGCCAGGTCTACCGCGAGCTGCCGGTGATGGCGGAGGCCGGGCTGCTGCGGCTGGGCAAGCAGGGCCCGCGGGCGTCGCAGCAGTACGTGATCACGGCGGCCGGCAAGCGGGCGTTCAAGGCCTGGCTGCACCACGGCAGCGGCGGCGACGCGCTGCGCAGCCCGCTGGTGCTCCGGCTGCTGCACGCGGGCCAGCTCACCGTGAAGCAGCGCGCCGAGTTGGTCAGCAGCTCGCGCGAGGTCTACACGGCCCGGCTCGCCGACGCCCGCGCCGCGGCCCGGGGCGAGGAGGATCCCTACCGAAAGGCGGTCGCGGACTTCACCGTCGCGCACACGCGGGCGATGGTGAAGCTGCTCGACGCTGTCCCGCTCGACTGAGGCCGCAGGGCGCGAACCCTCCAGCACCGCCCTCGCCCGCCCGCGTAGCCTGGAGCGTTGTGAACCCCGACGTGGCAGCCGACCTGAAGGACCTCGCAACCACCCTGGAGGGCATCGAGGCGGTCACCGACGTCCCCGCGCTCAAGGCGGAGATCGCGGACCTGGAGGAGCAGGCCGGCGCCCCGGACCTGTGGAACGACACCGAGGCCGCGCAGAAGGTCACCAGCCGGCTCTCGCACGCCCAGGCCGAGCTGCGCCGGGTCGAGGACCTGCGCCGCCGGCTCGACGACCTGCCCGTGCTCTACGAGCTCGCCGAGGACGAAGGGGACCAGTCGGCCATCGCCGACGCGGACCGGGACCGGGCCAAGCTCCGGGAGGAGATCGCCTCGCTGGAGGTCCGCACCCTGCTGTCCGGGGAGTACGACGAGCGCGAGGCGCTCGTGACGATCCGCTCCGAGGCGGGCGGCGTCGACGCCGCGGACTTCGCCGAGATGCTCATGCGCATGTACCTGCGCTGGGCCGAGCGGCACGGCTACGGGGTGGACGTCTACGACACCTCGTACGCCGAGGAGGCGGGCATCAAGTCCGCGACCTTCCAGGTCCACGCCCCGTACGCCTACGGCACGCTCTCGGTGGAGCAGGGCACCCACCGGCTCGTCCGGATCTCGCCGTTCGACAACCAGGGCCGCCGCCAGACGTCGTTCGCCGGCGTCGAGGTCACCCCGGTCGTGGAGTCGACCGACCACGTCGAGATCGACGAGAAGGACCTGCGGGTCGACGTCTACCGCTCCTCCGGCCCCGGCGGGCAGGGCGTCAACACGACCGACTCCGCCGTGCGGCTGACCCACATCCCCACCGGCATCGTCGTGTCCTGCCAGAACGAGCGCAGCCAGATCCAGAACAAGGCCACCGCCATGGTGGTCCTGCAGGCCAAGCTGCTCGCGCGCAAGCACGAGGAGGAGCGGGCCCTGATGGACTCGCTCAAGGACTCCGGCTCGTCCTGGGGCAACCAGATGCGCTCCTACGTGCTGCACCCGTACCAGATGGTCAAGGACCTGCGCACGGACTTCGAGGTCGGCAACCCCGGCGCGGTGCTCGACGGCGACATCGACGGGTTCATCGAGGCCGGCATCCGCTGGCGGCGCAACCAGGCGCAGGAGGCCGACGCCTGAGGGCCCCGCCGTGGGGGAGGGGCGGTGCCCGAGCACCGCTCTCCCCGGTGCAGTCGGCCGAGCGGTACCGCCCCTGCGCCGAGGGGGCCTGTCGCGGCAGGGCCCGGTCATGATCCAGCGGTAACGTCCCGGCCGTGATCCGGCTGGAACGCGTCACCAAGATGTACAAGACCTCGACGCGGCCCGCGCTGGACCGCGTCTCGGTCGAGGTGGGCAAGGGCGAGTTCGTCTTCCTCATCGGGCCGTCGGGTTCGGGGAAGTCGACCTTCCTGCGGCTGCTGCTGCGCGAGGACGTCCCGACCCGCGGCAAGATCTGGGTGACCGACCTGGACGTCGCGAAGCTCCCGCGGCGGAAGGTCCCTCGGCTGCGGCAGCGCATCGGCGTGGTGTTCCAGGACTTCCGGCTGCTCCCGAACAAGACCGTGGGCGAGAACGTCGCGTTCGCGCTCGAGGTGATCGGCAAGTCGCCGTCGACGATCCGCAAGGTCGTGCCCGAGGTGCTCGAGCTCGTCGGGCTGGAGGGCAAGGCCGAGCGGATGCCGCACGAGCTCTCCGGCGGTGAGCAGCAGCGCGTCGCGATCGCCCGGGCGTTCGTGAACCGCCCGCTGGTCCTGCTGGCCGACGAGCCCACCGGCAACCTCGACCCGGACACCAGCCAGGACATCATGCTGCTGCTGGAGCGGATCAACCGAACTGGCACCACCGTGGTCATGGCGACGCACGACCACTCCATCGTCGACTCCATGCGGCGGCGGGTGGTCGAGCTGGACATGGGCCGGGTCGTCCGGGACGAGGCCCACGCGGTGTACGGGGTGGGCCGGTAGTGCGCCCCGTCGACGTCCTCCTCTCCGCGGAGACGGCATGAGAACGGACTTCGTCGTCCGGGAGGTCGCCACCGGCCTGCGCCGCAACGTCACGATGACCGTGGCGATGGTGCTGACCACCGCGATCTCGCTGGTCATGGTCGGCACCGGCCTGCTCGCGGTGAAGACGATCGACGCGACCGAGGCCATCTACTCCGACCGCCTGGAGATCCGGGTCGCACTCACTCAGGACGTGTCCACCGCGGACGCCGACTGCACGCAGCCGATCTGTGCGGGCCTGCGGTCCACGCTGGAGAACTCGCCGCTGGTGGCGGGCGTGACCTACGAGAACCAGCAGGAGGCGTACCAGCGCTTCCAGGAGCTGTTCGCCGGGCAGTCGGTCGCCGAGCTCGCCCGGCCGCAGTCGCTGCCGGCCACGCTGCGGGTCAAGCTCGTCGACCGGGACGGGTCGACCGAGGCGGCCGCGGCCGCGGTGAAGCAGGCCATGGACAACCAGGTCGGCGTGCGCACCGTGATCGACCAGCGCGACGTCGTCTCGAAGCTCTTCGACTTCCTCGGCGGCGTGCGGAACGTGACGTTCGCGCTGGCGCTGGTCCAGGCCGTCGCGGCGCTGTTGCTGATCTCGAACACCGTCCAGGTCTCGGCCTACACCCGCCGCACGGAGGTCGGCGTGATGCGCCTGGTCGGTGCGACGCGCTGGTACACGCAGCTGCCGTTCCTCGTCGAGGCCGTGATCACCGGTGTGGTCGGCGCAGTGCTCGCGGGCGCCGGGCTGCTGGTCGGGAAGATCGCCTTCATCGACTCCCTGCTGGCCGGGATCGCGCAGAACGGCGTGATCCCGCCCGTCACGCTCGCCGACGTCCTGACGGTCTCGGCCTATCTGGTCCCGATCGGCGCGGTGATCGCGGGCATCACCGGCTACGTCACGCTCCGTCTCTATGTGAAGGTGTGAGATGACCGTCTCCGCGTAGGCTGGAGGGGTGAAGGAGAAAGGCCGCAAGGTGATCGCGCAGAACCGGCGCGCGCGTCACGACTACGCGGTGCTCGAGGAGTTCGAGGCCGGTGTGGCGCTCATGGGCACCGAGGTGAAGAGCCTGCGGCTGGGCCGGGCCTCGCTGGTCGACGCGTACGCCACGGTCGACGACGGCGAGGTGTGGCTGCGCGGCCTGCACATCCCCGAGTACACCCATGGCAGCTGGACGAACCACGAGCCGCGGCGCACACGCAAGCTGCTGCTGCACAAGTACGAGATCGAGCGGCTGATCGGCAAGATCCGCGAGGGCGGGCTGACACTGGTCCCGATGTCGCTGTACTTCAGCGACGGCAAGGTCAAGTGCGAGATCGCGCTCGCCCGCGGCAAGAAGACCTACGACAAGCGGCAGGACCTGGCGAAGAAGGACGCCGAGCGGGACATGGCGCGTGCCATCGGCCGTGCCGCGAAGGGCCGGGCGAGGTCGCTCTCGTGACCCTGCCCGCCCCGCCCGGACCCCCGACGTCGGACGACGACGTCCCCCGCTGGATCGCCGACCTCGGCCTGCCCGGGCTGGTGGACGTCCACGTCCACTTCCTGCCCGAGCGGGTCCTGCGCAAGGTGTGGGCCTACTTCGACGACGCCCGCACGCACTACGGCATGGACTGGCCGATCCAGTACCGCACGCCAGAGGCCGACCGGATCGCCACGCTCGAGAAGCTCGGCGTGCTGCGGTTCGCACCGCTGGTGTACCCGCACAAGCCCGGCATGGGCGCGTGGCTGACGGAGTGGGCGGCGGAGTTCGCCGCCGCCACCCCGGCCGCGGTCCGCACGGCCACCCTGTACGCGGAGCCCGGCGTCGAGGAGTACCTCGGCGCCGCCGTCGCGGGCGGCGCGCGGGCGGTGAAGGTGCACGTCCAGGTGGGTGCGTTCGATCCCCGCGACCCCCTGCTCGACGGCGCGTGGGGCCTGCTGGCCGAGGCGGGCGTCCCGGCGATCGTGCACTGCGGGCACGGGCCCATTCCCGGGGCGCACACCGGGCTCGACGTGTTCGGCGAGGTCCTGGCCCGTCACCCGCGGCTGACGGCGGTCCTCGCCCACGCCGGCATGCCGGACTTCCTCGCCGCGCTGGACCTGGTCCACCGCTACCCGAACGTCCACCTCGACACCACCATGGTCGGCACGCCCTACGCCGAGGCGTTCGCGCCGCTGCCGCCGGACTGGCCCGCCCGGCTCGCCGAGATCCCCGGCCGGGTCGTCCTGGGCAGCGACTTCCCAAACATCCCGTACCCGTACGCCGAGCAGCTCCGCGCGATCGCGGGCTGGGCGGCCGCCGACGGGCGGCTCGGCGAGCCGTTCCTCCGGGACGTCCTGCACGACGCCGGGACCCGCCTGCTGCGCCTCTGATCCGCGGGGTCGGGGGAGCAGGACCGGCCGCCCGCGGCGCAGCGCCCGGCGCGGATAGCGCTCGCCGCGCTGCCGACGGTCCGGAGCGGTACTCCGAGCTCGCTCGGCGGGTGGCGGGCGTCGGCCCGGCTCGGAGCGGGCCTGCACGAGGCCGTGCTGCACGTCGAGACGTGGGCGGAGGCGCACGTCGAGGAGGTCCTGGCGGCCCGTGACCGGTACGACTCCTGGTCCGACACCGATTCGGGATGATCCGTCGAGGCGCTCGCGTTAGACTGGTGTGACGGCCCGAGAGGCGGGTCGTGACAAGGGGGTGAACGGTCTCGACTCCTGAAGCGGACCGAGGGGAAGCGTGCCGAGGAAGACGACGATGACCTCGTTAACCATGCGTCGTAACAAAATAAGTGCCGACGAGAGTCGCACTGTCCCGGCTCAGTCCGAGCTCGCGCTCGCTGCCTGATCCAGTAAGGGACTGTCGGCCCGGGGGTGTTCCCGCCCCGGTGCCCGGCATCAGCTAGGGGACTCCACCGTCCGGCCCGGTCGCCGGGGTCGGACGGGACACCAAACAGCGACTGGGATCGTCACACCGGCTCGTCCGTGAGACCGGTGGATCCGAGTAGAGACACAGCGGACTGCGCACGGAGAAGCCCTCGCAATGCGAAGGAGGACCCGGGTTCGATTCCCGGCACCTCCACCCCTGGAGTTCAGGGCCCCGACCCACCACGGGTCGGGGCCCTGCCCGTTCTCGGGGCCGATCTCAGACGCAGACGAGGCCCCACGGCCGGTCCCGGACTCGCGTCATCACCAGCGTCGCGCGGCGGGATCCGCGCAGCTTGAGCCGCTTGTGCAGGGCGTCGACGTCCCCGGCCAGGCCGCGCCTGCGGATGTCCACGGCGCCGATGTCGAGCTCGCGGAGCCGGCGGGGAAGGCTCTTCTGGTCCCACGGCCCCGAGTCGATCACCTCGAGGGTGCGGGCGAACGGCGTCGCCACCGGCTCGTCGGCGGACAGGAAGGCGATCCGCTCGTCGATCTTCCACGTCCCGGTGCGGCGGGCGAGCTCCTCCACCGCGCCGGCCCGGGTCACCGCCGGGCTCGGGTCGAGCAGGTACCGGCCGGGGTCGCGCACCGCGACGGCATCGCCCTCCGTGGCGACGATCGTGTCCCCGGCGGGCAGGACGGTCGCCCGGGTCCGCGTCGTGGCCAGGGCGGGGGACCAGGCCACGGCCTCCTTGAGGTCCCGGTCCACCGCCACGAACTCCAGCTCCCACCCCTCGGGAACGACGTCGTGGTCGAGCCCCGGGGCCGCCTTGACCCCGATCGCGGGCACCGGCAGGCCGAAGCACCAGGCGAACGGCGGCTCGCTGTCGCCCGTCCGCATCCGGCCGCGCGCCGAGCGCCGGGCGGGGTCCACGAACACCGCGTCGACGCCGGTCAGGTCGGCCTCCCGGACGTCGGCCAGCAGGGTGTGCACGTCACTGTCGTAGACCGCGGCGTTGTGCCGGGCCATCCACAGGTGCACCGGATCGCGGTCGACGGCCAGGACCTCCCGGCCGGGGGCGAGGGCGAGCAGGTCGCCGCCGATCCCGCAGCAGAGGTCGGCGAGCCGGCGCGCGCCGGCGAAGCGGGGCGCCCGGTGCCGCGCCACGACCTCCGGCGACGCCTGTTCCCAGCCGGCGCGGGTCAGGAACATCGACCCGGCCCGGTCGAACTTGCCCGCGGCCCGCTCCCGCAGCTGCGCCTGGGTGAGGGCTTCGGCGACGAGCGGCGCCGGGTACGTCCGGCGCAGCGCGGTGCCGATCCGGAGGGCGGCGTCGTCGCTGAGCGGCCGGCCGTCGAGCCCGGCCGCGATCGCCGCGAAGAGCTCCGTGCCCGTCGGCCCCGCCAGCTCGTGCAGGTGAGCCAGTTCCTCGTCCGTGTCCACCGCCGGGAGAGGCTACCGACGATCACCGTGTGTCGCTGCGCTGGTCCGATCCGTGGAGGTCACGGTCCGTTGCGGCAGGTAATGATTAGCAGAGCTGACGTCGTGAAGGAACGCTACCGCGACCGCGGGCTGCGCGCCGACGCGGACCTGCGCGAGTACCTGCAGGACCTCATGGCCCGCAAGGAGCGCGAGCCCGCCGACGACCTGCTCGGGCGGCTCGCCGCCCGCGCCGAGGCGGCGTCGACGGGCACGCTGCCGCTGGTCGCGGGCACGAGACCACGGCGAACTTGCTCTCCCTCGGCACACTCACCCTCCTGCGGCATCCCGACCAGGCCGCGCAGGTCCGCGACGGCGACCCGGCCACCGTCGCGCCGGCGGTCGAGGAGCTGCTGCGGCTGCTCACGGTGGTGCACACCGGGCGGCGGCGGGTCGCGCGCGAGGACGTCGAGCTGGCGGGCGTGCGGATCCGGGCCGGGGAGGGCGTGATCCACCAGTGCCTCGGCCAGCCGCTGGCCCGGTTGGAGATGCGGATCGCCTACCCGGCGCTGCTGCGCCGGTTCCCGGGTCTCGCCGTCGCGTCCCCGATCGAGGAGACCGCGTTCCGCGACGAGAGGGTCGTCCACGGTGTGGAGGCCCTTCCCGTCACCTGGTGACGATCCCGACCCTTCCCCCGATCGCGTAGCGTTGCCAACGATCGGGACGGAAGGGACGACGTGGCCACGACGGGGGACGCCGTGCCGGCGCGCACGCGGGTGCGCATGCCGCGGGAGATCTGGGTGCTGGTCGTGGCGGCCTTCGTGGTCGCCATCGGGTTCGGGATCGTGGCGCCGGCGCTGCCGGCGTTCGCCCGGACGTTCGACGTCGGGGTCGCGGCCGCGTCCGCGGTGATCAGCCTGTTCGCGGCCTTCCGGCTCGCCTTCGCCCCCGTGAGCGGCCGGCTGGTCGCCCGGTTCGGCGAGCTGCGCGTCTACACCGTCGGGCTGGTGATCGCCGCGGCGTCGGTGGGGGCCACGGCGACGGCGCAGAGCTACTGGCAGCTGCTGGTGTTCCGCGGCGTCGGCGGGATCGGGTCCACGATGTTCACGGTCTCGGCGATCTCGCTGTTGGTGCGGCTGGCCCCGGCCGGGGCGCGCGGGCGGGCGTCGGGCATGTGGGCCACGGGCTTCCTGCTGGGCAACATCGCCGGGCCGCTGGCGGGCGGCGGCCTGATCGCGGTGAGCCTGCGCGCACCGTTCCTCGTGTACGCGGCAGCGCTGCTCTGCGCGATGCTGGTCTCGGTCCCGCTGTTGCGCGGCCGGACGGGCGCTCCTCCCGGGAGCGGCGCCGCCGAGCCCGCGGCCACCTTCCCGACGGCGTTCCGGCACCCCGCCTATCGCGCCGCCCTGGTGGCGAGCTTCGCCAACGGGTGGACCGTGTTCGGGGTCCGGGTCGCCCTGGTGCCGCTGTTCGTGGTCGAGGCGCTGCGCCAGAGCGAGACGTGGGCCGGGTTCGCGCTCGCCGTCTTCGCGGCCGGCAACGCCGCGACCCTCCTGGTGTCCGGCCGGCTCGCCGACCGGCGTGGCCGCAAGCCCCCGGTGCTGGCCGGCCTCACGGTGTCCGCGGTGGCGACCGGCCTGCTCGGGTTCGCGCCCTCGTCCGGCCTGTTCCTGGCGTTGTCGCTGGTCGCGGGGGTCGGCAGCGGGCTCGTCAACCCGCCGATGACGGCCGCGGTCGCCGACGTGATCGGCAACCCGGCCCGCGGGGGTACCGTGCTGGCGGGCTTCCAGATGGCCGCCGACGTCGGTGCCATCGTCGGGCCGCTGGCCGCCGGCGCCGTGGCCCAGGTCGCGGGGTTCGGCCCCGCCTTCGCCCTCACCGGCGTGGTCTCGGTGGTCGCGCTCGGTTTCTGGCTGCGCGCGCCGGAGACGCTGCCGCGCCCGCACGACCACTGCGACGCCACGGCCGAGACGGTCGCGGGCGAGCGGGCGGTCGGGGCGGAGTAGCTCACCGGGCCGCGAGATAGGCCGGCCAGCTGCCGTGCGCCGTGACGTCCCGGGCCGTTCCCGCGGCCCAGCCCTCACAGACGATGCCGACCACGGACCGGCCGTCGGCCAGCACGAGCGTGCCGACGGCCAGCGGTGCTGGCAGGGCGACGGCGAGCCGGCCGACCGCCGGGACGAGCAGCCGGAACAGCTCGACCTCCACCTCCGCGCCCCCGTCGGTCACCCGGACCAGCCCGCCGCGCAGGACGTCGTCCCCGGTCAGCGCCAGCAGCCGGTACACCGGGGCGGTCCGGCCGATCCCCGCGAACCGGGCCCCGAGAGCCAGCAGCTCGGGGTGCAACGGCTGGCCGCGCCGGTGGGCGGCCACGACCGCGAGCAGGACCGTGCTCACCGAGGCACCTCGGACACGTGCGCCGCGACGATTCGCCAGCCGCCGTGGCCCTCGAGCCCGGGGAACCGCACCCAGGTCTGCGTCTGGCGGCCCTCGGTCGCTCGGCCGGGGTAGCCGAACAGCGTGCTGACCACCGCCGTCGCCTCGCCGACGGCGAGCACCACGGTCTCCGACAGGGTCCGGCCGGGCGGGACGCCGGGGTGCGCCCGGCGCCACGCCGCGATCTCCTCCGCGCCGTGCTGCCGGTCGGCCACCCCGTAGCGGACGCAGCGCGGGTCGGCCCAGAACAGCTCGGTCAGGGTGGCGACGTCGGCCTCCCGCAGGGCCCGCTCGTAGCGCTCGAACACGGTGCGGACACCGGCCACCACCTCCGGCTGGTCGACCCGCGGATCCGCGGCGCCGGAGGTGCCCGCCGCGGGGGCGTGTGCCCCCGCCCCTGCGGCGGACGGTCCGGAGAACCCGGGCAGCAGCCCGGTCACGCCGACGCCGGGCGTCCGCGGCCGTCGGGCCCCGAGTCGGCGGGGGCGGTGCCGGCCGGGGCAGGCTCGCCCTCGCGCGGGGCCGGGACGCCCTCGCCGGGCTCGGCGCCGACGAGGTCCGCAGCGACCGGCTGGTCCTCGCGCACCCCGTCGCCGACGGCCCCGCGCCGGCGCATGGCCAGCCCGAACCCGGCCAGCAGCACCGCGGCGAACAGGTACCCGAGCGCGATCTGCCCGCCCACGTCCCAGCCGACCTGCTCGGCGTGGATGAGCCCGATGAAGCCGAGCACCGCGCCGATCGCGGAGTAGACGGCCGCGGCGAAGAAGTTCTTGTCGATGACGAACACCGTGATGGAGCCCAGCACCATCCCGGCGAGGATCGCGCCGCCGCCCAGCAGCACGGTGCCGTGGTAGACGAGCCCGGCCCCGGTCAGGGCCTCCTCACCGACCTGTTGCGCGGTCGTCCCGGCCGCGGACAGGGCGTTGTTCATCAGCCCGGCCGCCCACGACGCGATGTTCGGGATGATCGCGATGACGACCGCGACGGCGTGCCGACGCGGGGTCTCCTGGAAGGCCTGCGCGCCGATCAGCAGCCCGATGTAGAGCAGGATCGGCACGATCGCCGGAGTCGGCAACAGCGCGCCGAGCAGCGAGAACAGGCCGAGGAAGCACATCAGCGCGATCACGACGCCCGACGCCAGCGAGTACGTCGTGCGGCCGCCGGCGGCCTTCCAGCCGGGGTGGCCGATGTACACGGCGGGCGGGAAGGGGCAGCCGAGGACCGAGCCGACGACCGCACCGACGCCGTCCGCGGCGAGGATCGCGCGCAGGTTGTACTCGTCGCCCGCGACCGCCGCGGACTCGACGTTGGTCATGCCCTCGGTGAAGTTGTAGATGCCCAGCGGGATCGCGGTGGCGAGCAGCGGGGCGACGTCGGTCAGGCCCTCGCCGAGCCGCGTGAAGCTGCCGGTGGGCAGGGACAGGGCGATGTTCTGCGCGGCCGCGCCGACGTCGGGCGCCGACATGTACCCGCCGATCCATCCGATCGCGGTGCCGACGAGCAGGGCGGCGAGCCCGACCGGGATGTTCCCGGGCAGCTTCAGGTCGGTGAAGAAGCCGATCAGGATGATCACCATGACCGGCAGCGCGATCCACAGCGCCTCGAACATCTGCGCCGCCGGCCGCATCGAGATGAACGCGATCGAGACGCCGGCGAGGGTGCCCAGCATCGCCGCCTGCGGCGTGTACTTCCGGATCCACGGCCCGACGAACGCCCCGAGCAGCACGATGAGCCCGATGATGAACGACCAGGCCAGGCCGGCGGCCCAGGCCGTGAGCGGGTCCTTCGTCTGCAGGTAGATCGGCAGCATGATCACGAAGACGACGATGAACATGTGCGGCACGGAGGGGCCGTAGGGCATCGCGCAGACGTCGGTGCGGCCCTCGCGGCGCGCGAGCCGGCGGGCGAGGTAGGTGTAGTAGACGTTGCCGATCAGCAGCTGGACGCCCAGCGCCGGCAGGATCACCCCGAACACGTCGGCGCCCGGGATCTTGACCACACCGAGGCAGAGGCCGGACAGGGTCAGGACGTTGACCAGGGTGTTGAAGCCGAGGCCGAAGAAGGCGTTGGTGTCACCGGACGCCCACCAGGAGAGCTTCATCGGCTGTGGGGCTGCTTCGGTCGTGGTCATGCGACGGCCTCCCGCGTGAGGGCTTCGAGCAGGGCGGTGGAGTCCGCGACCCAGCCGAAGATCCCGCCCTGGGCGGCGACCATCTCCAGCGCGACGCGGTGGAACTCCGGGAAGTACGAACCGGTGCAGTCGGAGAGCACGAGGCACTCGTAGCCGCGGTCGTTGGCCTCCCGGACGGTGGTGTGCACGCAGACCTCGGTGGTCACGCCCGCGACGACCAGGCTGGTGATGCCCCTGTCGCGCAGCAGGGCGCCGAACTCCGTGCCGTGGAAGGAGCCCTTCCCCGGCTTGTCGACGACGGGCTCGCCGGGCAGCGGGGCCAGTTCGTCGATGATGTCGTGGCCGTACTCGCCGCGGACCAGGATCCGGCCCTTGGGCCCGGGGTCGCCGATCCGCAGCGTCGGGTTGCCGCGGTTCAGCTTGGCGGGCGGGCAGTCGGACAGGTCCGGGACGTGCCCCTCCCGCGTGTGGATCACGGTCATTCCCAGTGCCCGGGCGGTGGCGAGGACCTGCTGCAGGGGCGGGATCACGCTGCGGAGCAGCGACACGTCGTTGCCCAGGGTCTCACCGAACCCGCCGGGCTCGCAGAAGTCCCGCTGCATGTCGATGATCACCAGGGCGGTGCTGGCGGGCTCGAAGGTGAAGGCGCCGGGTGCGGCGTCGACCGAGATCGTTGCGGGGATCACGGGGTGCTCCAGGTGGTCGCCTCGACGACGGCGTCGGCGGTCCCGACGGCGCCGAAGACCCCGCCCTGCATGGTCACCATGTGCAGGGCGGCGTCGTGGTTGGACGGGTCGGTGGCGCCGGTGCAGTCGGAGAGGACCAGGCACTCGTAGCCGCGGTCGTTCGCCTCGCGCATGGTGGTGTGCACGCAGACGTCCGTGGTGATGCCGGTCAGCAGGAGGTGCGTGATGCCGTTGGACCGGAGGACGAGGTCGAGCTGCGTCGCGTAGAACGCGCCCTTGCCCGGCTTGTCGATCAGCACCTCGCCGGGGGCCGGCGCGACCTCCGGGACGATCTCCCACCCCGGTTCGCCCCGGACCAGGATGCGGCCGGCCGGTCCGGGGGAGCCGATCTCCGCCCCGATCTGCTTCGACCGCCAGCGCTTGTTGGCGGGCAGGTCGGAGAGGTCGGGTGCGTGGCCCTCGCGGGTGTGGATCACGAGCATGCCGGTCTCGCGGGCGTGCTGCAGCAGCCGCGCGGTGGGCCCGAGACCCTTCCTCGTCAGGGCGATGTCGTAGCCCATCCGGTCCACGTAGCCGCCCGGCCCGCAGAAGTCGACCTGCCAGTCGATGCAGATCAGGGCCGTCCTCGACGCGGGGACCGCGCCGTCGTACGGCCAGGCGTAGGGCCGGGCGGCCACGGGTCCGAGCACGGCGGTCCGCGGTGGAGCGGTCCGGTCGGGACGTGCGTGCATGTCGGTTGTCACGGGACCTCCGGAGTGGACGGGACAGGGGTGGGCACGAGCGCTGCGGCCGCGGCGAGCAGCCGGTCCTCCGAGAAGGCGGGACCGACGAGCGTGACCCCACAGGGGCGGCCGTCCGCCGTCGTGCCGGCGGGGACGGCGAGGGCGGCGAGATCGAGCAGGTTCGTGAACTGCGTGTAGCGGCCGAGGACGAGGTTGCGGGCGACCGGCTCCGCGGCCAGCTCGGCGCGGGTGAACGTCGTCGGCACGGTGGGCAGCAGCAGGAGGTCGGCGGTCGCGAACAGCCGGTCGGTCCAGGCCTTCAGCTCCTGCAGCCGGTACTGCGCACGGAAGGCGTCGACCGCGGAGAACCCGGCACCCCGCTCGATCACCGCGCGGGTGACGGGCAGGACGCCGTCGGGGTGGGCGGCGAGGAAGTCCTGCAGGACGGCGAGCCGCTCGGCCACCCATGGCCCGCCGTAGAGCAGGTCCCCGGCCTCGCGCAGCGGGCCCACGGACGTCCGGACGAACCCGGTCGACCGGGCCACGGCGGCATCGGCCGCGGCCTCGAACGCCGTGCGCATGCCCGCGTCGCCCTCGAAGTCGAGGTCCTCGGGGACCGCGAGGGTCAGGCCGCGCGGCAGGGGGGTGCCGGTGCGGGACCACGGGTCGTCGGGATCCGGGCCGGCGAGGACCCGCAGCACGGCGGCCGCGTCGGCCGTGTCCCGGGTGAAGACGCTGACGCAGTCGAGCGACCGGCAGGCCGGCACCACCCCGGAGGCCCCGACGAGCCCGCGGGTCGGCTTGAGCCCGACGACGCCGTTGAGCGCCGCGGGCACCCGCCCGGACCCGGCGGTGTCCGTGCCCAGGGCGACCGGCACGATCCCGGCCGCGACCGCCACCGCGCTGCCCGAGCTGGACCCGCCGGAGATCAGGTCCCCGCCGAACACGCTCTCCGGCGCGCCGTAGGGGGAGCGGCCCCCGTTGAGCCCGGTGGCGAACTGGTCGAGGTTCGTCTTCCCGACGACGACCGCGCCGGCCTCGCGCAGCCGGCGCACCGCGCCGGCGTCGACGGTCGGGGTCCGGGAGAAGGCCGGGCAGGCGGCCGTGGTGGGGAGGCCGGCGACGTCGATGTTGTCCTTGACCGCGACCGGGACGCCGTAGAGCGGCAGCGCCGCCGGGTCGAGGTCCTCCAGCTCGGCGGCGCGTTCCCGCAGTTCGGCGGCCGGCGTGACGCTGATCCACACCGCGTCGTCGCCCCGCTCGGCGATCCTCCCCAGCACGGCGTCGACCACCTCGCGTGGACGGAACGTGCCCGCGCGGTAGGCCGTTCGGAGGCCGAGCACCCCCGTCGAGGAGGCCGCAGTCGCTGTCTGCACCCGGTCGATTGTCGACAGTTTGGTGTCAGGGGAAGGTGTCGTGCGTTACGGCTGTGTTAGGCCTGCCGTCCGTACGCATTTCTCACGACTTCATCGCCTTCTTCGACTGCCTGCACGACATGCCCGATCCGGTCGGCGCCCTGCGGGCCGTCCGGGCCGCGCTGGCCGACGGGGGCATCGTGATGCTCGTGGAGCCGATGGCGTGGGACACCGTCGCGGAGGGGCTCAACCCGCTCGGGAAGGTGTTCGCCGCCGCCTCGGTGTACGTCTGCCTGTCGAGCGGCCTGTCGGGTCCGCCGCAGGCGTGGCTGGGCAACCAGGCCGGACCGGCGCCGACGTGTGCGCTCGCGCGCGAGGCCGGCTTCGGCGCGGCCGGGTGGCGGCCGCGACCCCTTCAACCTGATCGACGAGCTGAGGCCCTGACGGTCAGGGTTCGAGCTCGGGGCGGAGGTAGGTCCGGGCGCCGTGGCTCGCCAGTGCGGTGAGAACCGCCTGGGCGTCGCCCGAGGCCACGGCCTCGTACAGGTGCCGGTGCCGGTGTGCGCCCTCGGCGGGGGAGCGCTGCTCGGCCTCGCGGCGCATGTTGGCGGCCATGTAGAGCTGCAGCTGCATGATCACCGGCTCGTAGACCCGGAGCAGGTGCCGATGACCCGCGAGCGCGACCAGGGCGAGGTGGAACTCGCGGTGCGCCTCGGCGCGGTCGACGGCGGCGTGGTCGTCGTGCTCGCCGTGTTCGTCGGAGCTCGCCGCCCGCTCGATCCGCTCGACCGCCCGCTCGAGCACCGCGAGCTTCTCCGGGTCGGGCCGGGCGCCCCCGCCGAGCGCGGTCTCCACGGCGTAGCGCTCGAGGGCGTCCCGGAGCCCGAACAGCTCGGTCATGTCGCGCGCCGACAGCTCCGCCACCCGGACCCCGCGGCGGGGAAGGTGCTCGACGAGGCCCTGCTGGCCGAGCAGCCGCAACGCCTCGCGCACCGGGGCGCGGCTGATCCCGAACCGCCGGGTCAGCTGCTCCTCCACCAGCCGCTCGCCGGGCCCGATGGCCCCGCGCAGGATGTCGCCGCGGATCCGGTCGAGGGCGAGCTCGACCAGGCTTTGCGCGCCGAGCCCCTCGAGCGGGACCTCAGCGGTCACGGCGTTCTCCTGACGTGCGGTGCGGGCATGCCGGCGACCAGCCTGTCACACCCGCGGGTCAGCCGGCCGTCACACCGATCAGCATGCCCACGAGGTAGGTGGCGCCGGCGGCGATCGCGCCGAACATCAACTGCCGCAGGCCGCCGCCCCACCACGTGCGCACCGTGAAGCGGGAGGACAGGGCGCCGGCGACGAAGAGCCCGACCGCCCCGATGCCCAGCCCGAGCAGCAGCGACGGGGAGCCGAACAGGAACGACAGCAGCGGGATGATCCCGCCGATCGCGAAGCAGAGGAACGACGACCCGGCCGCCACCCAGGGCGACGGCTTGTCGTCGATGCTGACGCCCAGCTCCTGGCTGACGTGCACGCGCAGCGCGATGTCGGGGTTCGCGCTGATCTCCTCGGCGACGCGGCGGGCGGTCTCCTCGGACAGCCCGAGCTTGCGGTACTCGTCGACGAGCTCGGCCTGCTCGGCGCGCGGGTGCCGGGCCAGCTCGCGACGCTCGACCTCCGCCTCGGCGTCGATCGCCTCGTTCTGGGTGCCCACCGAGGCGAACTCGCCGAGCGCCATCGAGAAGGCGCCGGCGACCAGGCCGGCGATGCCGGTCAGCACGATCACCTGCCGGTCCGCGCCGCCACCGCCGACGCCCGCGATCAGCGCGATGTTGGTGACGAGGCCGTCCATCGCGCCGAACGTCGCCGCGCGCAACCAGCCGCCGGAGACGTCGCGGTGCCGGTGGTCCTGCCGGTGCTCGGCCAGCTCGGCCTCGAAAGCCGGATCGCTCACGCCGCGAAGCCTAATCCGTCGACTCGCGACCGCCCCGCGGCGAACCGACACTGATCGGATGGGACGGGAACCGCTCTGGCTCTTCGCCGACCAGCTCGGCCCCCACGTGCACGGCACGGAGGGGATGCGCGACCGCGAGGTGGTGCTCGTCGAGTCCGGCCGGGCGCTGCGCCGCAAGCGGTTCCACCGGCAGAAGCTGCACCTCGTACTGTCCGGGATGCGGCACCTGGCCGCGGATCTGGGGGACCGCGCCCGGTACGTGCGCGCCGACACCTACCGCGAGGCCCTCGAGCAGGTGGGCGAGCCGGTGGTCGTCCACGCGCCGACGTCGTTCGCCGCGGCCGAGCTCGTCGAGCGGCTGCGCAAGGACGGGCTCGTCGCCGACGTCCTGCCCACCCCGACCTTCGCCCTCCCGCGTGCGGAGTTCGAGGAGTGGGCGGGCGAGCGCGGCCGGTTCCGGATGGAGGACTTCTACCGCGCCCAGCGCGAGCGGTTCGACGTGCTGATGGACGGGGACCAGCCGGTCGGCGGGCGCTGGAACCACGACCCCGAGAACCGCGAGCCGCCGCCGAGGGGGGAGCGCACGCTGCGGGTGAAGGGACCGTGGCAGCCGAAGGAGGACCGGATCGACGACGAGGTCCGCCGTGACCTCGACGAGGCCGGGTACCCGACCGTCGGGCGGGACGGGCCGCGCTGGTTCGCCATCACCCGCGACGAGGCCGTCGAGGCCCTGCGGCACTTCGTCCGGCACCGGCTCGGCACCTTCGGGCCCTACGAGGACGCGATCCTCGAGCAGGACTGGGCGATGTCGCACTCCCTGCTGTCCGTGCCGATGAACCACGGCGTGCTGCACCCGCTCGAGGCCGTGCACGCCGCCGAGCAGGCCTACCGTGACGGGGACGTCGACCTGCCGAGCGTCGAGGGGTTCGTCCGGCAGATCCTCGGCTGGCGCGAGTACGTCTGGCACCTCTACTGGCACTTCGGCAAGGGCTACACCCGGCGCAACGCGCTGCGGGCCCGGACCCCGCTGCCGGACTGGTGGGCCGAGCTCGACGCCGACGCCGTCACCGCGGCCTGCCTGCGCAGCGCGCTCCAGGGCGTCCGGGACCGCGGCTGGGTGCACCACATCCCGCGGCTGATGGTCCTGGGCAACCACGCTCTGCAGCGCGGCTACCGGCCGGCCGAGCTCAACGAGTGGTTCCGCAGCGCGTTCGTCGACGGCTTCGAGTGGGTCATGCCCGCCAACGTCATCGGGATGAGCCAACACGCCGACGGCGGGAAGATGGCGACGAAGCCGTACTCGTCGGGCGGCGCCTACCTCGACCGGATGAGCGACCACTGCCGCGGCTGCGCGTTCGACCCGAGGAAGCGGCTCGGCGACGACGCCTGCCCCTTCACCGCCGGCTACTGGCAGTGGGTGCACCGGCACCAGGGCCTGCTGGCCGACAACAACCGCACCGCCCGGGCCGTGGCGGGCATGAACCGGCTGAAGGACCTCGGCGCGGTGCTCGAGCAGGAGTCGGCGCGCGAGCAGTTCTGAGAGTCGCTCACCCGGGTCTCAGGTGACCCGGATACGGTCGCGGCGTGACGAGGGGCCGTGTTCTCGACGGGGTCGGCACGCTCGCGCGGCTCGGGCTCGCGGCCGTCTGGCTCGTGTCGGGGCTGCTCAAGGCCGTGGACCCGGCGCAGACGTACGTCGCCGTGCGGGCCTACGACGTGCTGCCCCGGGAGGCCGTCGCGGTCGTCGCCGGGGTGCTGCCCTGGTTCGAGCTGGCGCTCGGCCTGCTGCTCCTGCTCGGGATCGGCACCCGGGTGGTCGCGGTCCTCTCGGCCGCGCTGCTGCTGGTGTTCGTCGCCGGCGTGAGCCAGGCCTGGGCGCGCGGGCTGAACATCGACTGCGGCTGCTTCGGGGGCGGCGGAGCGGTGGCGCCCGGGCAGACGCAGTACGTCCAGGAGGTCCTCCGCGACACCGGGTTCCTGCTGCTGGCGGCCTGGCTGATCGTGCGGCCGCGGACGCTGCTCGCCGTGGAGAACAGGCTGGCCGGCCCCCTCGTCACGTCGGGTTCGGGTGCGGAGAGGAACTGACGTGGGCGGAGCGGATCGCAGCGACCGGAAGCGGCGGCAGGCCGCGGCCGAGGCCCGGCTGCGTGCGGCGGGGATCACCCCGAAGCGGCGGGGGCCGGGCGGGCTGAGCGGCACGAGCCTGGTGCTGACGATCGTGGCCGTCGTCGTGATCGCGGCGATCGTCGTCGGGGTCGTCGTGACGATGAAGAACAAGGCGGCCGAGACGGCCGCCCCGGCGGCGAACTACCCGGTCGCGCGCGACGGCGCGGTCATCACCGCAGGGCAGGCCGCGGCGCCGGTGACGGTGGACGTCTACGAGGACTACCTCTGCCCGTACTGCGAGCGCTTCGAGACGACCTACAAGGACCAGCTGACGACCGCGCTCAACGCCGGCCAGATCAAGGTCAACTACCACGCGATCTCGATCCTGGACCGCGCCAGCAACCCCGTCGGCTACTCGACCCGCGCCGCCAACGCGGCCATCTGTGCCGCCGACGCCGGTATCTTCCCGGCCTACCACGCCCAGCTCTACGCCGAGCAGCCTGCGGAGGGCAGTGCCGGCTTCAGCAACGACGAGCTGACGGCCAAGGGCACCGCCCTCGGCGCCGGCCCGGGCTTCGGCCAGTGCGTGGCGGCCCAGGCGAACACCGGGCTGATCGAGAACGCCACGAACACCGCGGCCGCCACCCCGGCGCTGCAGAGCAACGGCCAGTTCGGCACCCCGACCATCGCCGTCAACGGCACGAAGGTCGACGTCAACGCCTCGGACTGGCTGCAGAAGGCCATCCAGGGCTGAGGGCCGACCCCCGTGGGGACCCCCCTCGAAAGGGTCCCCGCGGGGTGTTGTAGTGTTTCCTCATCGCAAGGGGCTGTGGCGCAGCTGGTAGCGCACTTGACTGGCAGTCAAGGGGTCAGGGGTTCGAATCCCCTCAGCTCCACCCTTCCTGATCAGCCCGGACAGTGGTCCGGGCTTTTCTCGTTCTCGGGGTCGTTGTCCGCTGAGTGACTATCTGAGTGACTAGCGGCGAGCGGGAACAGGTCGTCCATCGCGGTCGCACCCTCGTCGAGGACGGGCTTGAGTTGCTTTCGGTAGACGGCCTCGGTGACCGCCGTCCCGCTGTGCCCGACGAGCCGGGAGATCTGCTCCAACGGCACACCGGACTCCGACAGCAGAGAGACGAAGCTGTGCCGCAGCTCCCGCGGAGTCCACGCCTTCGGATCGAGCCCGGCCGCCTCGACCACCCTCCGGAAGGTGCGGCGGACGTTGTGGGCGTCCATCCCCGTTCCGTTGGCTGTCGCGAATACGAGGTCGTCGGGGTCGACGGTGCGGCCGATTCTGTGCCGCCGGAGTGCCTCGACGCAGCGGAGGGGCATGGCGATGCGTCGCCGTGACTTGCGGGTCTTGGTGTCGCCGCCGAGCCGAACCGAGCGGAGGACGGAGATCGAGGGCGGAATCGGCGGCTCGGCATCCGGCCTGCCTTCGAGGTCGACGTCAGCCCATCGGAGCGCGCGCAGTTCCTCGGTCCGGCCGCCGACCAGCAGCGAGAGCACGATGTAGGCCCGCAGCGGCGAGCCCTCGGCGGCGGCGAGCAGCTTCTCGGCCTGGGCGAAGGTGAGCGACTTCGACGGTCGGCCGCCCTTGCCGGTGGGGATCTCGCACAGCCCGACGACGTTGCGCCGGACCTTGTCGCGCGCCATCGCGTAGTTCACGGCGCGATTCAAGATCGAGTGCATGAGTCGGAGCGTGCGAGTGCTGACCTGGGACGACTCCGCGCGGAGCCAACGGTCAACGTCCTCGGCCGACAGGTCCGCGAGCCGTCGACGGCCGAGCGACGGGATGATGTGGTGTTCGGTGACCGTCCGGTAGTTCGAGACGGTAGCGGGGGAGCGGCCCGACAGGGCGTAGTCGAGCCAGTAGGTGACCGCCTCGCCGACGGTGTAGCGCGGCGTCCGCGAGGTCAGCCCGTCCTCGTGGTCCCGCAGGATCCGCTTGAGCTTGTCCTTCGCAGCGGTCTTGGTCGTCCCGCTAGCCTTCTTCGTGATCCGCTTCCCGCGTCCGTCGAAGCCGAGGGTGGCCGTGGCGATCCACCGCTGTCGACGCTCGTCCCAGTGCAGCCCGCCCTCCCCGCGGCTGCGACGGGTGGTCACGAGGCGATCCCGAAGTCGTCGGCCTCCCGCTCCAGGAGCGCGATGTAGTCGGCGATGGCGGAAGCGGAAATGAGCCGGACGCGGCCGACGCGGACAGAGCGCAGCCGACCGCTGCGCAGCTCCTCGTAGAGGGTGCTGCGGCCCAGGGAGAGTAACGCCATGACGTCGGGGACGCGGTACAGCTCCTTGGGGCTCATGTCGTCCTCCTGGCGGCTCGGCGGTCGTCGCGGATGCGTTCGGCGTGGGCGATGGCGAGTTCGCGGTCGGTGTCGGTGTGGTGGCCGATGCCGACCAGCGCCCAGGTGTTGACGACGATCACCGGGTCGTCTGCGGGGTGGCCGAGCTCGGTGAGCTGCTCGGTGAGCCGCCAGGCCCGGCGCTCGCCGAGGATGGTGCGGAAGGTGGTGGAGTAGGCGCGGCTCTTGGTGAGGAAGTGGCCGCGGAACCCGAGCATGTGGGCCCACTTGCGCAGGTTGAGATCCCTGTAGCCGTCGAGGCCGCCGAGGTGCCAGGCGGTCTCGATGAGCCGCCGGTGGTGCTCGGCCAGGTCCAGTTGCTCGAGGTGGGCGAGTGACCGGATGGGTCGGTCGGGGTGGCCGTCGGTCTTGCCGGTGCCCTTGGTCGCGTACTTGGCGATGTAGCCGGCCAACCGTGAGTCGGTGATCTCGCCGTGTTCGTCGGTGACGGCGTCGTGGGCGGTGGGGGTGATCTCGCGCAGGTCGAGCTGGGTGCCCCAGCGCAGCGCCAGGGTGGTGCCGTCGGGCTGGGCGACGTCGAGGACGGTCGCGGCTGCTGCCTCGCGCACCGCGTCACGTAGGGCCTCGGCGGTGAGCCCGGCGGGTGGCGGATCGGCCGGGCCGTCGGGCCCGTCGAGGCGGATGGCGGCGTGGAAGTGGACGAGCCCGCGGCGCTGGTACTCGGCGACCTTGGCGTAGGACAGCCGGGCGACCTTCCCAAACTGCCGTCCCGAGATCCCGAGCCGGGCGGCGAGGGCGCGGCGCAGGGCGATGGTGAACCGGTGCCAGAGCTTGCCGGCGTGGGCCTGCCAGAGCACCGCGCCGGTGTAGTCGTAGGTGTCGTGGTCGATCGCCCCACCCAGGCGCGGGTCAGGCTCGCGGTGGTACTCCCCACACTGGCAGGGGATGACGCGGCCGCGGGTGGTGAGCCGTCGAGTGTGGACCGGCCCGAACGAGGGGGCGGTGAGGGTGAGGAACGCGCGAGGCCGGTCGGTGACTGAGGCGGGGATGCCGCGTTCTTGTCCGGCGAGTCCGGCGCGGATGAGGTGGAAGGCGTCGGCGGCGTAGCGGTCCGAGCAGGCCGGGCACACGGTCTCTCGCCGGTTCCCGCACGGCGCCCACACCTCCCCCGACCGCTGCGCGAGCACCTGTCCGCTGGTGGTGGTGATGGTCGAGGAGCCGCGCAGCCGCACGGGGTGGGCGCAGCCGCCGGTGGCTTCCATCCGGGCCCGCCAGGTCGGGTAGTCGAAGCTGCGCAGCCGGGTGGACAGGTCGAGGTCGCTCATCGTGCGTGGTGCTTGTGTTCGTGGTCGATCTCGACGAATTCCGCGCGTAGGCCGTGGTGGCGGGCGAGGCGTTCGGCGCCGGCGCGGAAGGAGCGGGCGCGGCCGATGACGTGGCCGGTGTCGGTTTCGACGAGGTAGGTACCGTTCTCGCGGACGATGGCTCCGGTGAATGCGTTGGCGGTGACCAGGCCGTGCCCGGGGCGGACGACGTCAACGAACACCCGCACCGCGTCTCCGGGCTGCGGGCCGGTGGCGGTGGCGGAGACGTCGACCGTGGTGGCGGGTTCGGGTTCGGCGCGCCCATCGACGGTCACCGAGATCCGCGGCCCGTGCACGAGGCGCCCGGCGGCGATCAGCTGGTGGACGGTGGTGGCGACGTCGGGCCGGACGGGGATGGCGTGCTTGGCCGCGCGGGTGCCGATGTGGCGGGTGTGCACCGCCTCTGAGACGCCGACCAGGAGATAGCCGGGGTCGTGGGCGTCGCGGATGACGCGGTCGGTGGTGTCGTCGTCGAACAGAAGGCCTTGGCCGTCGATCTCCCGTCGCTGCCGGGGCACGCGGGTCATCGAGTCCACCACCACGAGTAGCGGGCTTCGGTGCCCCACTCAGCGGCCAGCGCGCGGGTCATCCGGTACTCGACGAGGCCGGCGCCGAGGACGGCGGCCCAGAACCATCCGGAGCCAGTGCCGAGCAGCAGCCAAAGCACTCCGAGGGTGATGGCGAGGGCGAGGGTGACGCGCAGCCAGGTCGCGGCGGCCCATCCGGTGACGGCCCACATTCAGGCCACCTCCCCGATCGCGCGCAGGGTCGGGCGGGTGGACGGGGCGCAGCGGCTGACGAGCTCGTCGATCTCGTCGTCGGTGACCAGGGCGGCGCGGAAGCGGATCGGCAGCCGGGAAGCCTGGTCGATGACGTACCCGATCCCGGCATGGGCGAGGTCGCCCGGGATCTCGTCGGCCAGCGCACCGCGCTCCCGGGCTCCGTCCCCGAGGACCATGTCCACGTGCGAAGAGGCGGTCACCCCGAGGCAGATCCGAGTGGGGAACAGCTCGCGGACGTCGACGACGTCCTTGGACGGCTCTTGCACGTAGCCCATGACTGAGGTCAGGCACGCTCGGCCTTGGGTGAGGATCTCGGCCAGCAGGCGGAGGGCTTCGCGGACGTCGGCGCGTTCGCCGTAGGCGGTGAGCATCGCTAACTCGTCGATCATGACGAGGTCGAGCGGGGTGTCTGGGCTCAGGTCGAGGCGCCGCAATCCGTGCTCGGCCATGTACTGCTGGCGGGACTTCATCTCGTCGCGCAGGTCGGTGAGCAGGGCGATGGCCTCAGCCGGGGTGGTGGCGTGGCGGTGGAAGAGCCGGCGGCCGCGCTGGGTCTCGGCGCCGCCCTTGAGGTCGATCACGTGCAGCCGCACCAGCCGGTCGCGGATCGCGGGTCCCATCGCGCGCAGGGGTGCCCAGATCAGCGAGCCCTTCCCGGAGCCGGTGGCGCCGGCGACCAGGACGTGACGGCCGGGGACCGCGAGGTGGAAGGGGCGGCCGTACTCGTCCTCCCCGACATGCAGGGCGGCGAGGTCGACGGATTGGACGTCGGTGGGGATGGCGGGTGCGGGGATCGGCAGGGTGAAGGGCATCTGTCGCTCGACCACCACGGTGAGGACTCCGGGGCGGTGGCGGGCGACCGCGACCCGGTGGGCTCGGAGGGCGTCGGCGAGGGTCTCGGTGCGTCCGGCCCATACGGTGAGGTCCTGGCCGCGGGTCAGGCGCACGCGCAGGGTGTCGATCGAGCGGGTGGCCGAGCGAACCCGCAGGACGCGGGGTGCGTCGATCCGGCCGGTGTGCGGGTTCTCCCTGGCGAGTCCGCATTCGGCCAGGACTGTGGCCCAGCGGCGGCCGCGGTAGGTGGTCCAGCGCCGCCAGAACGCCCGAAGTGTCGGGGCGGCCCAGCGGTCGAACGAGGGCGGATGCAAACGCCCCCACACCACCGCAGTCAGCACGAGCAGACCGAGAGCCGCCGCGCTCGGTATCGCCCCGATCATCACTGCGGCGGCGATGATGCCGGTCGGGACGAGCGCGAACAGCGGATGACGGACGAGCCAGGCCAGGGCGCGGAACTCCCCACCGACCGGCCGGGACGAGTGCCGCACCACCTCGCGATGGCTGGTGTAGTGGCGCAGGGACGGGCGGTTGGTCGGGCGGTTCATGGTCAGACTCCCTTCCGGATGGCGAGCTGCGCGAGCCGCAGGCCCTCGGCGATCCCGGCCCGCCACGCCTGCTCGGTAGGGACCTCCGGGGCGGTGGCGTGCAGGAAGCGGCGGCGTTCGCGGTCGAGACGGCGGACGAGACGCCCTACCCTGTGCGTGGGTCGGCGGCCGTGCTGAGCGCGGGTGCTGGTGCTGGTGCTGGTCAGAGGCATGACGTCTCCGTGGTAGTGGTTGCGGTGCAGGGGGTTCCGGTGCCGTGACACCCGGGGCACAGGCCGTCGCCGGGGCAGGCCGGGCACTCCCGGCTGTCGTCGGCGCCGGGGTGGGTGTCGGGGGTGGTGCCGTAGCCGTCGCAGGTGTCGCAGGCCCCGGAGCCGGTGCAGTCTGGGCAGGTGGTCGTGGTGATCACGCGGGTCTCCTGGTGGTGCGGGGTCTGTTTTCGGGCAGGGGGCAGCCACTGCGGATTGCTGCGATTTCGCCGATCCAGAGGGGGGTCGGCTGCCCCGTGCCCGAGACCGGCCGTCAGGCCGCCGGGAAGCCAGGCCGCACGGGCCCGGGTGGTGCTACTTGTCGCCCTGCGGGCGCGGTGCGGGGGCGGGGGCGTGCTTGAGGCCCATCGCCCGCCAGGCCAGGCCGGCGTTCACGCGCCCGGCGGTCTCCATCTGGTACGGGGTGACCCGGGCGTCGATCAGCTCCACGCGGGCGTCCTCCCCGAAGTCGGGGCCGGGGTCGGTCCCGAGCGTCACTTTGATCTCTTCGCCCTTCGGTGCCTTCTCACCGGGCTTGACCCGCAGCTTCGCGAACAGCGACACCGTGAACTGCGTGGCCCCGTCCCGGTCGGTCACCGGGATCTGGGCGCCGTTGGCGTCCTCGCGCATCTTCGGGGCGGGCGGCTCGACCACGGTCAGCTTGTAGCCGCCGAGGTTCACAGGGATGTCTCGCACTGCGCTCTCCTTCATCGAATGTGTAGGCCCCTAAACACGGTCACTGCGACGCCGTTGAGGGCCCTAAACCGATGGTCCCGTGCGGCGCGCCCCTTGTCAAGGGGCCTAAACTCGCGGTCGTGGATGAGGAGTTCGAACGCCTGCGCCGGGAGCCTGACCCGGTGCGCCGTGGGCGCAGGGCGACCGAGCTCCTGGCCACCTACCAGCAGCGATCGGTGGAGCTGGCCCGGTTGCGGCGGACGGCGATCGAGGAGGCCCGCGACCAGCTCGGCGGCAGCTACACCAAGGTCGCCAAGGCCTTCGGGCTGACGAAGGGCCGGATCACCCAGATACGCAACAGCGCCCCGCCGGCGCACCGAGCGTTCTTCGGCGTCGGGCCCCTGGACGTGGCCTTGGTAGGGCGGCGGATCTTCGAGCGCGAGGACATGGTCATCGCCGCCGAGGACGACGTAACCGGCACCCACCTGCTGGCCGAGGTCGAGCAGCTCGCGTTCACCGCGGAGCGGCTGGTGATCGACCCGCGCGAGGAGTGGGAACCGGCCAGGGACGCGATCGTGGTGTGCGGGCCCGCGTCGGCGCACATCGGCAACGCCCTCATCAGCGTGGACCCGGTGCTCGGGATGACCATCGCCGACGGGGGCCGCTGGTACATCGTGGACAAGACCACCGGCGAGCGGTTCGGCTCCCCGATGGACGATCCCGAGCCCCGACGGGCGTGCGTGGCCTACCTCGCCCGGCACGTCCGCGAGGGCCAGGTCATCACCCACATCGCGGGTATCCACGCGCTGGGCTCCATCGGCGCGGCGCAGTACCTGACCGACCACCTGGCCGATCTGTACGCCGCGCACCCTGACGAGTCGTTCAGCATGGCCGTCTCCGCCGAGTTCGACGCCCTGACACCGAAAAGCATCGACGTCCTCATCCCTCCACGCGCATGGGCCTGACCGTCGCCGCCGCCTCACTCCCAGCCGGGACATCGCCCGGGCAGGACAGGTGGGGGACCAACGACCGGGCCGTGGTGATCCTCGACGGCGCCAGCTCGCACAGCTCCGAGGCGCCCCCGGCCGACGAGTACGTCGACGCCCTGTTGCCGGCGCTGCTGGCCCGGGTCGACGACGGAGATCTCCGCGAGCAGCTCCGCGACGCTCTGGTCGACGTCACCGCCCGGCTGGACCTGACCGCGGGGGAGGCGCCGTCGTCCACGGTGCTGATCCTGCGGGTGGGGGAGGAGCTGGTGGAGGTCGCGGCGCTCGGCGACAGCACCGCTCTCGTCGGCCACCCGGACGGCACCACCAGTCGAGTCACCGACGACCGCCTGCAGCACGTCGGTGCCGACCAACGCTGCGCCTACCGCGACGCCCTCGGCCAGGGCGAGGGGTTCGGCGAGGCCCACCGGGCGCGGATGCGCGAGCTACAGCGCAGCGAACGACCGCACCGCAACCGGCCCGATGGGTACTGGATCGCCGAGGCCGACCCGGCAGCAGCCGACGAACTGGTCGTGCGCACCTTCCCGACGTCGGCGGTGTCGTGGGTCGTGCTGGCGACCGACGGCATCCAGAAGCACCTTGACCGGCTCGACGCATGGACCGACGCCGCCTCTCGCGACTCCGCCGAGCTGTCCGCACTGCTGGCGGATGCCCAAGAGTGGGAAAGCGCGGAGGACCCTGACGGCCAGCGCCTGCCCCGGTCCAAGCCACACGACGACAAGACGATCGCGGTGTGGCGGGCGCCGGCATGAGCGAGCTGCCGAAGCACTCGGTGGCCGTGGTCGGAGTGGTCGTCGACGACCAGACCCGTGCCCTGGACGTGCAGCACCGCGACCACGGCCACTGGGAGCCCCCGGCGGTGTACTGGAGCTTGGGGAGATCATCGACGACGGCGTCCGTCGGGTGTCAGGCAGGTGACTGGGGCGAGTGCGAGGGCGGCGATCAGGCGGCATGGCTGAGCCAAGATGCTCGCGAAGGTGGGGGACGGTCGTCGCTCGAGCTGTTCGACGAGTGGATGCATGACGAGCAGTTGCCAGCCATCGATTCGATAGGCCTGCTGGCGCCAGCTGCGGGCCTTGCATGCCGGCGGGGAGTCGGTCGCTGACCTGTGCGCGTCGTTCAAGGTGTCGCGGGCCACCGCCTATCGAATGTTGTCCAAGGCCGATCCTGGCCTGAAGCCGTTAGGCTGACCCGGCCCTGCATAAGCGCACGTCTCGGCCCCAGCGGAACATGCGGGTAGCGCTCCGCATACTGGCGCTTGTAGCCCGCGCTGCCCAGCGGCAACCGCGTACCGCCGAACACGCGTGCCGCCCCAGCGAAGCGTTGAGCTCGATCGCCGTCTTGCCCGGCCGTTCGGCGGCCTCGGCCGTGAAGCAAGCCATATCCTCCTGATCAGGAGGCCCCTTCTTCTTTCGGCGTCACTCACACCGCCACTCGCTCATTGAAGAAACCCAGCCTAACGCAAGCTGTCGAAAGCAGCTCGAATACCAGGGGAGGCCCAGTAGAGGACGCCAGGCGTTGATGCGTCCTCAAGCACTCGGTCGTTGTAAATGACGAATTCTCGGCTCTGCAAGGCGCCTCCCTCACGTTCGTAGAAGTTGACGCGCAACCGTCCGGTCACGATCGCTCCCAGCGCTCCCCCTGGTCGGGCGGGCGCCGCGAAGTTCACCAGGCTGAGGATATCCCGAGCGGCACTTCCTTGTAGACGCGCATTGGGGCCTACCTGCTCCGGCGCCGTCTGACTCGGGAGATAGATCTCAACGCTGTCGACAGCACCTAAATCGACTTCACGCTCGCTTCCATCATCATTGATCAGTCGAATTATCAAGGTCCTATCCCCGAGGAGTGGAGTTACTGGAGGCTGTATCGCTGTTGGCCGTGACTGAGGGGTTGCAGTTTGCCAAGTTGAGCCCGCTTGGAACGTTATCTGGCCATTGCCTGCGTATGTTAAGCCAGTTCGCGCCCTGACTGGATAGTTGATGAGCTTCGCCATCTCAAACAACAAATCTGCGCCGTCCTCGCCCGCACCAGTGTCACAACTGATGAGTGAGAGCATCGCCGATGGGCTCGCGCTCAACCGGCCAATATCTGCTTGCCAAGCAGACTGGTTGAACGTCGCGAGCAGGTGATTATTCGAGTCGGTGAAGGGATTTTGACCGCCGCCAGTCGCGAAGATGCCGATGTTCCCATGGCCAACGATGATGGGGAGCCCGGGAGTGCTGCCCGATGAACCTCCAACGATGTGTGGTGCGAGACATGAAAGGAGGTTGTCGACCGCCTCGGCCGTCTTCCCATGGGACATGTATCCAGGATAAGCGCCTCGCGCACCGGCGAGATAACCATTATCGTTGGTATCACTATCAATTGTGACACAGCTATTCGTACTGCCAGCAGCCGTATCCTGCAGGTAAACCAGGCTAAAGTCGATGTTCTCAGTCATTCACTCTCACTCCTCGGTCGTCACCGTCAGGCCGCCGAGCTAAATCCCTACCACTCCACACCAGGGGAGTTCAATACGTGAACCTGCGTACGCTGGAGTGCATCACGATGCAACTGTCTCCGCTCATGCTGGATTGTTGTGTCATCACTTGTACACCGTCCCACACAGGCATAGCCCTAGGTCTCACTCTCGACCACGTTAGTCATGTGCCCTACAGCTAGCCTTCGCGCACAGGTGTTCCAGCACAGTCGCGCCGCGTTGGCTTCACCCGTGGCGCCGTTGGCTTCACCCGTGGCTACTTGAGCGGGAGATACGTACAACTACGTACTGGTCACGACTCGTGTCGCGAGGAAGATGCAGTACACGTTCCGCGCCTATCGAGCCCAGTCCGCCATGCAAGAAGAAGAGGGGCAGCTGCCTAACTGGCCCTCTAATCGAGAAGAGGCCTTCGTGACACGTAGGCGTGCCTGTATCCGCAGTAGGAGCCGACACTGCCCCACTGAAACGGTGTCCTCATGAGTTGCTGGCCTCCCTGCACCGGGTGGTGTGAGTGCATTAACGACCAGTGCGTGCCAGCGCCGTTCAAGCCCAACGCAGTCCGCATCCGCACCGGCGACGGCCGCTTCCTGCGGGCGATCAACGGCCCGACGTCCTACTACGGGTACCTCGGTCCGACTTCCGAGACGCCAGGAGCGTGGGACACGTTCCTGATCGAAGAACCGGAGACCTGGCCACTCCGCAGCGGAGATCGAATAGTACTGCGCGCCGTTGATGACACCTGGCGGCCACTGACAGACGACGTCATTTCTTATGGGCTGCACATCCTGCGTGGCCCAGTCTACGTCCGCGTCGATCATGGCGTCCTGAAACTTCCAAAGAAGCACAGGAGGGACCCACAGCTAGTCACCTACCAGTTCGGGGGCCCCGACGTTCCCCTGGCCGTGTCATCGCCATTCTCGCCTGGCTACCCGGCCTACACCGGCGACGACCCGAACGAGTGGACGTTCACAATCACCAAGATTGAGGGCGGCAGCCCCGCCGCCGCCGGCACGCCGATCAACACCGGGGACGGCGTGACCTTCAGCTTCCTCAGCGAGAACCCGGCCCAGCCGGAACGATCCTGGCGGCTCCGCGACGACACCAATCCGCCCCGCGTCGACGGCGACGCTGCGCCCGGCGGCCCGACGGCCACCGTGTTCACTGTCGAGCTCAACGAAGTCCAACCCGACCTCGGCTGGCGCCCGCCGGTGGATGCTCCCTGCCGCCAATGCGCGCGCGTCACCGCTGTGGTCAGGCGCCGCGACAGCGGCGATCCGATCGCCGACGCGCACGTCATCGCTCTGGCACCGAGCGTGCCGTTTGCCGGCGACACGCCGCCGGCCCACACTCCGCCGGCCCGCCCATCCGACGGCCGCGCCGGCCTGACCGCGACCGTGGACGACGCCGTTCGCGATTGCGTGCCCGCCGGGCCGATCACGCTGCAAGCCACCGCGAACCGCTTCCAAACCGCAACCGTCACTGCTCAAGTCCCTGGCCAGGGTGCCGTCGATGTGCCGATCCCCATGGACTGCACTGTGGTCACCGGCCGCGTCCTCGACTCCGCCGGCAGCCCTATGCCCGGCGAGTGGGTGTTCCTCACCGACCGTCAAGGCAACCCACTGCTGGACCCCAACGGCAACCCGTACCAGACCAAGACCGACCTGAACGGGCGCTTCCAGTTCGCTTGCGTGCCGCATGGGGAGATCAAGCTATCGACCGACCGAGACCCCAGCGCCGACCGGATCGTGACCATCGGCCCCACAGGCGCGAATATAGAACTGGTCGTGCAGCTCACGTCCGCCACCGTCATCGTCCGGGTCGTCGACGCGGACAACAATGACCAGCCGCTCGACGGCGCCAACGTCCGCCTCACTACCAGCGATGGCGTGGTGCGCACCAGCACCACTAGCGGAGCCCCGCCGCAGGCGGCCTTCGCCGCCGTCACCCCCGCTGGCGCCGCGACTGTACGCGCGACGATGACGGGGTATCTGCCGAACACTGTCCCCGCGACGATCCCAGCATCTGGGACCGTCACAATCACTGTCCGGTTGCGCCGGGACGTCGCCGTGCAGACCCCGACCGCGTTTGTGATGCAGCTCGACTGGGGAGCTACACCACGAGACCTCGACCTGCACTGCTCCGGCCCGGATAACGCGGGCGGGCGATTCCACTGCCTGTTCAGCAATATGCAGCCCGTACCGTACGTTCGCCTCGATGTCGATGACCGCGACGCCACCGGCCCCGAACGCATCACCGTCACTCAAGTCGCCGGCGCGTTCGTTGCAGGCGACTACCATTGCTGGGTCCACAACTTCTCGGGCGAACAGACCTTCGCCAACTCCGGCGCATCGGTGACGCTACTCAGTCTGGACGCAACCTCGGTGCCCACGCAACGCGGCCGCTGGGTAGTCGCCGACGTCCCCGGCACCCCCGACCGGCTATGGAATGTGATGCGGTTCACCATCGATGCGCAAGGGCAGCTGACCGTCACCACCGTCATGGCCTACCAGCCCGGCAATGCCGGCACCGTCCTCTAACAGCGCGTCACGGAGACCCGTCCATGCCCGACAACCCGCATCTGGCCTCGCTCCAGCCGTATCTCGAACTTCACAAGGCGGATATCGCCGACCTGCGTGAGCAGGCCGACGTGCTCCGGGAGATGCTGCGCCGTCCGCCGCCCGCAGACGCACCTAAATCGCCGCTTTCACCGTCGATATTAGAAAGCGACCTCAAAAGCGTCGAACGATCGATCTCCACACACGAACGACTCATCCGACTCGGCCGTGACGAACGCGTCGGAGAGGTCCTGCAAGCCGTCGCCGACGACCCGGAACTCGCACGCGAAGCGGCAGTTGACCCGCGCGCGTTCGCCGCGCGTCGCGGCCTCGAGTTGCCTGACACTTTCGTAATCAAGATGGTCGTCGCTGGTCGCGATGTATCCGCGCGCATCAACAACCTCGACCCAGATGTCCCATTCGAGATCACCTGGACCCAAGACGGCTTCCAAGCACCGCCGGAGTCAGTCTAGTCTAGGCTAGGTCGAGGTCGGGCGACTCGTCGGCCTCTACAGAACGTCGTCCGCGACATGATCGCACTCGTGTTCCGCTGCCGCCTGATCGCGGACACAGCCACAAGGGCCGAGGAGTCCAAGCGCGCCGAGTGGCTGACGCTCGACTAGCTTCGCGAGCGATTCATGCCGGCCCTCGGCATCCGCATTGAGGAGGCCATTCGCCTGGGCGTTTGCCAGCAGAGCCCACAACGGCGTCGACCTGCTGCCACCCCGGACGCCACGCTGCCATCGAGCCCCTACGAGATCTAGACGCCGACCAGCCGCGGGCTGCGGGTTCAAACTTTCTCTACTTGTTCAAGGCGGCGTGCTCCGCCGCCGCGCCGCTTCCCGCCGGCCGGGGCGTGCGGCCTCCGGCCGGTCCCCGTCCGGCGCGCGGCTGCTGGAACGGCCGCGCCTGTATGATCAACCAGCGATCTTGGGCCCACCGCCGGAGCGAACTTGACGAATTCTCGCGATCTGCCTGGAACGACGACAGTGTCCGCCTTCGGACACACCTTCCGTAACATCTTGACGGGCTTGGCTGACGACCTAATCTCACTGGAGCGCGAGGGTGCCATCTACTCGAACTTCGCCATCCGCGACGAGGATGGTGAATTCAGTGGAGAATTTGCGCGGTATCGCATAGAGTTTTATCCTGCAGAGATCTTCCAGTATGTAGAGGCGCATCTCGCCTACCAGCAATATAGCGAAGAGTACGAGCGCACAGGGGATTTCGCGGCAGCCGTGCTGGCGATTTCAAACCCGAAGTATCAGCGACGAGTTGTTGAGTATGGCGATTACGGGAATGGTCGACTGAAGGATGGCGGCCGGATTGATAACCGGGGATGCTTGGCGAGCTTCATCGGAGATGAGTTAGAGGCGCTCACCTGCGGCCTGCGGCCGGAGCGCTATCAACTGGTCGATGCGTTGCCTGATGTGGAACAACTTGAGCGTCTTGCTGTAGATCCGCCCAGTGAGCTGCTCCTCAATGCTCTTGGTGTGGTTGCTCTGGCAGCTAGGAGGCTCGGAGATCGTAGCCATGGTCGTCCTGCGTGGGTTATCGAGAACGAGTATGACGTGCAAGACCTCGTCGAGGTCGTCCTCAGGCCAATGTTCTCCGATCTCGTGCGCGAAGAATGGACGCCAAAGCGTGCAGGATCGGCGAAGCGCATTGATTTGGTAGTCCCGAGTCTTGGGGCGGTCATAGAGTGCAAGATCGTGCGATCCAAGCAGCATGCGCGACAAGTGGCCGACGAATTGCGCGTGGACTTCGAGACGTACCACGACTACCCGGGGTGCAGACACCTGTATGCCTACGTGTTCGATCCCAAACGGCTTATCGTCGACTCGGAGCAATTCGTGACCGACTTGGATGGTCCTCGCGAAAAGCGTGGCCACCGCTTCACTGTCAACGTGATCGTTGGGTTTTAGGAGCCCTCGCCGGGCGGGCAGACCAACAGGATGGCGGCCCGTGCGATCCCGACGACCTCCCGGAGGGCTACCACGCGGACACCCATGGGCGAAGCTGGCGTAGCTCGGCTGGCGGTTGCGTCGAGGGCCGCCCACGGGCGCCCGCGCGGTCGGGCTGCGCCAGGTCGACGGGATGGCACTCAGGAGCCGGGGTGCGGCAGCGACGCCCCCGCCACTGTGACCACGACACTACGGAACGGCAGGCGCGTCAGCGCATCCGTCGCGATTCGTCCATCCGCCTATCCCGCCGGTGCATCGTCTGGCGTTTCATGCGGGGATTCGGAGATCGGTCCGCTCGCGTAAATCGCCGGGTTACGGAAGCGCACGTCCATCTGCGCGGGCGAGGCCTGGGGTCGTCCGGTGCATATGATCCGAATAGCGCTCGGTAGCTCAGACATGGCGAGTTCAATCAGCGTCCGCGCACCGTCGTCCTGGTGACCATGGAGCCCGACCACCGGGAATTCGGCGCTGGCCATGTCGTTCACCGACTCGTTAGCAAGAAACATGTCGCGATATGCGCCGAGTCGCTGCGCCATCTCGGGAGCCGGCTTGAATCGCTGCGAGACAACGACGACGCGTTCGCCGTTGTGCAGCCGCAATTTTCCCAGGATGTACGCGTCGTCCCAGGCCGCTTCGGTGCCTGCGCCTGCGGAGTCCATCAAGATCACCTCGACACGCACCCAGTACCCGTGGCCCGGGTCTGGTGACCACCGGACATCTGAGAGGTCCTGGGTGGTCAACCGGAGTTCCGTTCGAGGCACAGTGATCGAGTAGACCCGGGTGAAGCCCGGAATGGCAGGATTGGGACGCTCCCAGCGCTCGAGGTGTCTATCGGCGTTCCGCTGAACGTACTGCATTGCGACTTCGGAGAGGAAGGAGTGCGACCACTGGCCGGACTCATGCAGACTGATCTTCTGGGTCCTGCCTAGCGGTACAGCTGTCAGGTAGAAGTCGGAGCTGTTCTTCGACGACCAGATCCTGTAAACGGTTGAATGAGGACCAGATGCGGACCCAATGGCAAAGCGAAATCCGCCACCGGGATCGACCTCGCCAGCACTCGCATCCGCCTCCATGGGAGCATCCTACTCGGGTCGATCCATCAGCCTTTCCGCGGCGGTCGATTCGAACTGACGGAGCCACGCCTTGACGGCCAGCACGTCTGAGTGTCCGGCGGCGCGAAGAGCCTCGACGATGTCCCGGCCGCAGATCAGTGCAATGGGGTGTCCGTCGGCGCGCACCTCGGAGTAGACCTGTTGGTTGAAGTGCGACGTGGTGACGAAGACGCCGAAGTGGCGGTGGCGGAGTCTGGAGATGAGGCGTGCAACCTCTCGGACCCCAATGGAGTTGGTCTCGCTGTAGCACTTGGCTTCGAGGGCGAAGTCGATCGTGATCGGGTCTGACGCCGGGCCCACGACGTACTCGCCGACTGCATCGCGGCCCCCGTCGCGGCTGGCTTGGGTCACGTCGCATCGGCCTGTCGCGGGTGCGATCAGTCGCCACAGCTCGACCGCGCAGGGCTCAAAGTCGTGCTCGCGACCCCGGAAGGCTTCCCGGATCTCGGTGAGGATGGCTCGGCCGGCTGCGTCGGAGGGAAGTTGCTCGGTTCGGCTGCGGACGACCGTCGTGGACGGGGCCAGCATCGGTGTGTACTTCCGGCCCTCCACCCATGCTGACCACTCTGGCGGGCAAAGGGGGCTCTCGGCAGCTTGGCCGTCGAGGATGTCCGCTATCCATGCTCGCTCGATGCGGGCGACATCGAGCACGGTGAAGCGGGCACGGTAGTTCTGGAATCGCCGTCCACCTGTGCTGCGCCAGATCGCCTGCAGCTCATCATCGGAGGAGAGTCCGGCGCCGCCGGGAGCGAGTAGGCCGCGGAACATGATCCTGCGCCCAGGTGCGGCCTTCTCGAAGAGCAGGAAGGGTGGGATGCGCTGCCGTGCGTCGGCGGACTCGTGGCTCCAGTCGAATGCGTCGCGAAGCAGCAGGTTGCCCCAGCGGCGGGTGTCGTGCAGCTCGTGGCCCGGGCTCCGGTTGTCGCCGTAGTAGGTGAAGACCCCTGTCTGTGGATCAAGCACGTCGGGCCAGTCAGGTTCGGCGCCGGTCGTGTAGAGCACGGCGAGGCGGACCGTGCCCTTCCTCGGCGACCCGGAGTAGCGAAACCCGCCCTGGTTGCCCACCGGTAGGAGCCGCGCGAGTGGATCGTCGGCCATCGTCCCGGTCTGGCCGCCGTCATAGAGCTGGTCGACGATCAGGTCGGTGTCGGCGAGCGCCTCGAAGGGCACGACCTTCTCGTCATCTTGCACGGCGGCAGGCTAATCGATCAGCAGCAACGCCCCGGCGTGCTGTCGGGTCTGAGCGACTAACTGAGTGACAACCGCGGTGGGGGAGTGGGGACAGGGGCGGACACGAGCGGACGCGCTGCGCGTGGTCGGCTGCGTCGCGCACGCTTCAGCTCGTCGCTTGAAGTGCCTGGCAGTCAAGGGGTCAGGGGTTCGAATCCCCTCAGCTCCACCCTTTCTGAGCAGGCCGGATGAGTCTCCCGACTCTCCGGCCGGTCGTGTTGTGGCGCCGGTTATGGCGCGAGGCGCCCTACTCTCGTGCCATGCCGCCGAGCCAGCACCGGCGTCGCATCGGCCAACGGGGTGAGATCACGCAGCTGCCCAGCGGCTCGTATCGCGTCTGGGTGTACGCAGGTCGCGAGCGATCCGCAAGAAGCGGCCCTACCTGCAGGAGAACGACCGCAACGGCCCCGGCGCCGCCGCAGAGGCGGAGAAGACCTTGCGGCTCCTCGTGCAGGTCGACGACAGGCTGAACCCGCGGACCTCGGCCTCGGTGGCCCGACTCATGGAGCAGCCTGTCGCGCTCCTCGAGGTCGAACGCACGACGAAGTCGACGTGCGGGAACCTGGCGAACACCCACATCCCGCCGCTGGTCGGCAAGGTCAAGCTGGCGCGCTCTCGTCCCAGGTCTTCGACTCGTTCCACGCGGAGCTCCGCCGTTGCCGGACCCACTGCAACCGCCGGAAGGCGATCGAGGGTTGGAAGACGACCTCGCACGACTGTGACCACCGCTGCCGGCCGCACGCCCCGTGCACGGTCGACGATCCGGAAGATCCCTGTCGTCCTCAGCGGAGCGCTGCGCCGTGCCGTGCGCTGGCAGTGGCTGGGAAGGAACCCCCGAGCACGCGGAACCACCGAAGCAGCCGCCGGCCAAGCCTCAGCCGCCGACGTCGGAGGCTGCTCGCGTCCTCGACGCATCGTGGGACGACCCGGACCGGGCCGTCCTGATCTGGCTCACGATGGTCACCGGCGAGAGGCTGGAGCACCTGCGACCCGTATCGACCGCTGACGTGAACGACCGTCACTCCCCGCCACGGCTCGGGTCCGGCTGCGGGGGTCTCGACGACACCCCCGAGCCCGTCGTCGGGCACCGCGACGATGACGAGACCGGCGTGGAGGGCCAGGTCCGACGCGATAGCCACCCGCTGGATCGAGGGAAACGACTGCTCCGCACGGTCCTGCGCGGCCTCGTGGGAATCCCGGACCGCTGCGATGTGGTGACCGGGGCGCCGGAGAGCCCCGGCGAGGACGAGCCCCACCTTGCCGGCTCCGGCCAGACCCACGGCGGGAGGGTCCGTTTCCGCGCCGGATCGCCTCTCAGGTCTCCGTGGCCCGGATGACGGAGTGCTGCGGTTCAGCGGGCGTCGCGCCGCGACGGGCGATGCGGCGCCCCACACCGAACATCGAGGACGCGGCCAACGCGAGGAAGACCGCGGCGGTGGTGATCGCCGCCGCACTGTTGCCCAGGCCCGGGCCCTCGCCCTTGATCAGCGCCACCATATAGGGGGACACGAAGCCGGCGATGTTGCCGATCGCCGCGATCAGGGCGATGCCGCCTGCGGCCGCAGCCCCGCGGAGCAGGTACGGCGCCTGGGCCCAGAACACGGCCAGGGGCGAGAGGCAGCCGATCGCGCCGAGGGTGAAGCCGACCAGGGCCAGGACGGGCGACGTGCTCAGGCTCGAGGCCGCGAGCACCAGCCCGACGACGCCGACGAGGGTCGTGATGACGTAGTGCCAGGTCCGCTCGCCAGTTCGATCGGAGTTGCGCGAGAGGAACCACATCACCAGGGCGGCGAACAGGTACGGGATCGCGGTCAGCAGACCGATCTGACCGGTCGTGAAGGTGCCGAGTTGCTTCACGATCGTGGGCAGGAAGAACGCCAGCGCATAGATCGGGATGATCATGCAGAAGAACGCGGCCGACATCCCGAGCACACCGAGATCCTTCGCCGCCGCCGCGAGCGTGCCCGGTCGGTGGCCCGCGGCGTCATGAGCCGCCTCCTCGCGCTCCAGCTCGCCGAGCAGCCAGGCACGCTGCTGGTCGGTCAACCAGGTCGCCTGCGACGGGCGATCGGTGAGGAAGCGGAAGACGACGAAGGCCATGACCAGGCAAGGCGCACCCTCCACCAGGAACATGAACTGCCAGCCGGTCAGTCCCCACGGGGTGAAGCCCATGAGCCAGCTCGAGAGTGGGGCACCGATGACCGTGGAGATGGGGACGGCGAGGTAGAAGATGCCGATCAACCGCGCGCGGCGCTGGGCGGGAACCCACTGCGAGAGGTACAGGACGACCCCGGGAACGAGGCCCGCTTCGGCGACGCCGAGCAGGAAGCGCAGGACGTAGAAGCTCCACTCCCCCTGCACCAGGAACATCGCCATGGACACCAGACCCCAGGTGAACATGATGCGGGCGATCCAGAGTCGCGCGCCGACCTTGTGCAGGATCATGTTGCTGGGCACCTCGAACAGCACGTAGCCGACGAAGAACAGCCCGGCACCGAGACCGAACGCGGCCTCGCTGAGGCCGAGGTCCGGCTGCATCTGCAGCTTGGCGATCGAGATGTTGGTGCGGTCGAGGTAGTTGAGGATGTAGACGAAGAACAGCAGGACCGCGAGGCGCAGGGTCACCGCGCGCAAGGTGCTGCGTTCGAGTCGTGCGGCAACTGCAGTGTTGTCCGACATGAACGTCTCCCAAATGGGTCTGCAGGATGGAGAGAGCTGCGGAGCGCAGCAGGGATCGGCGCGGCCCCGGTTCACGGGGCCGCGCCGATCCACTGCCGGGTTGCGGAACGAGGCCGCCCGGCTCGGTCAGGCGGGAGGGGTGAAGCGCCCGTCGACCGCAGTCCAGCCGCCGTCGACCATCATGGTCGAGCCGGTGACGAAGCTGGCCGCGTCCGAGGCGAGGTAGACGACCGCGCCGGCCAGCTCCGACGGCTGGGACCAGCGGCCGAGGGCGCCCTTCGTCGCGTAGGCGTCGTACCAGCCCTTGTCCGCCTTGATCTGGGTGGTCAGCGGCGTCTCGACAACGCCGGGTGCGACGGCGTTGACCCGGACCCCCGCCTCGCCGAACTCGGCTGCCGCGGTCTTGACCAGCTGGATCGCGCCGGCCTTCGTGGCGGCGTAGACGGACTGTCCGGGCTCGACGACGAAGCCGCGCACCGAGGAGAAGACCACGATGCTGCCCGTGCCGCGGCGGACCATCTCCCGCCCGAAGGCCTGCAGGACGGTGAACGTGGCCTTCAGGTTGAGTCCGCTGACCCGGTCGAACTCCTCGACGCTGTAGACGAGGATCCGTTTGCGCACGTTCATCGCGGCGGTGAGGACGAGGACGTCGATGTCGCCGAGGTCGACCGCCGCGCGCTGCACGGCCTCGACGTCGGTGATGTCGAGGGTCACCGCCTCCCCGTCCACGGCGGACGCGGTGTCCTTCGCCGTGTCGGAGTCCTTGTCGACGGCGACGACGGAGGCGCCGTGAGCGGCGAGCGCGAGGGCGACCTCGCGGCCGATGCCGCCGGCGCCGATGAGGACTGCGCGGCGCCCGTCGAGGCGGAACAGGTTCGCGTAGGGGTTGTCGGTCATCGCAGTCCTTCTCATTCCGGCCGGATGATGGCCATGCGGGTCACGGTCAGCTCCTCGATCGCGAACCGCGGGCCCTCGCGGCCGATCCCGGAGTCCTTCACCCCGCCGTAGGGCATGATGTCCGACCGGAAGCCGGGCACCTCGTTGATCACGACACCGCCCACCTCGAGCTCCTCGATCGCGGCGAACGCGGTGGCCAGGGAGCGAGTGAACACACTGGCGTGCAGGCCGTACCGCGAGCGGTTCACCGCCTCGAGCGCGCTCGGCAGGTCCGGCACGGAGCGGATGGCCACGACCGGCGCGAAGATCTCCTCGCACCAGGCGTTGGCGCTCTCGGGGACGTCCAGCAGGATCGTGGGCTCGATGGTGCGGTCCACGACCCGCCCGCCGTGCAGCACCTTCGCCCCGGCCTGCTCGGCCTCCTCGATCCATGTCAGGACGCGCCGGGTGGAGGCCTCGTTGATCAGCGGAGCGACCCTCGTGCCGGGCTCGCGTGGGTCGCCCACCGTCAGCTCGCCGATGCGGGCGCTCAGCCGGGACACGAAGTCGTCGACGACCGGAGCGCAGACGATCACACGCTGCACGGCGATGCAGGCCTGCCCGTTGAAGTAGAAGCCGCCCCGCAGTACCGCGTCCGCGGCCTTGTCCAGGTCGGCGTCCACGTCCACGACGAGCGCCGCGTTGGACCCCAGCTCCAGCAGGGTCTTGCGCGGGGCGGCGTCCCGGGCGATCTGATGGCCGACCGCGGCGGAGCCGGTGAAGGACACCGCGCCGACCCGCGGGTCGGTGACGAGCGTGCGCCCCACCTCGGCGTCACCGGTGACGATCTGGACGATCTCGGGCGGCGCCCCGTGCGTGGCCGCCGCCCGCCGCACGATGTCGGCGAGCCACAGGGTGGCCAGCGGGGTGGCGGGGGCGGGTTTGCAGATGACCGGGCAGCCCGCCGCGATCGCCGGCGCGATCTTGTGGCTGGCGAGCAGGAGCGGGCCGTTGAAGCCTGCGACGCCGATGACCAGCCCGATCGGCTTCCGCTGCCAGAAGCCGACCATCCCGGCCCCGGAGGCCTGCAGGTCGAGGGGCACCGTCTCACCGTGGAGGTGCGAGACCTCCTCGGCGGTCGCGGCCCACGTGAAGAGCGTGCGGGAGAACTCGACCGCGCAGTCCGACCGGGTCTTGCCCGTCTCGGCGACGAGCAGGTCGACGAACTGCTCCTCGTTCGCGGCGAGCTCACGCTCGACGTCGAGCAGGATCGCCCGCCGGGAGGCCGAGCTGAGCTTCCCCACCGGACGGACCGCCGCCAGCCCCGCCTCGAGGGCGGCCTGCGCGTGAGCGACGGAGCCGACGGGCGCCTGGGCGACGACCGATCCGTCGTAGGGGAACACGATCGGCGCGGACTCCACGTCCGTCGCCCATCCGGAGCCGATCGGCAGTCCGGGTGGCACTTCGGGAAGTGCGAAGCTCGACGACGAGCTCATCAGCGAAATCTCCTCTGGACGACATCGTCCCCAGTCTTGGACGCGGCCGGGGCTGCCGGGCGCCTCTGGTCCGAGCTGGTCCGACCAGCCTGCCCGCGTTGAGGATGCCTGGTCGGTCGCGCAGGGTCAAGGCGTCGGAGGCATAAAGGGCTCTCACCTGCGTGTAGTGCAGTGCGATGCCGGGGGAATCGCGAGATGCTCTTGACCCCACGCGTCCTGTAGGGGAATCGGCCCCTCTGTATCCACGGCGGGCGGGTGCTCGACCGGAGGACGCCCGCATCAGGAGCCGGCGTCAGGCGTGCTCGGTCGGAGAAGACGACGAGGAAGTCGATGACGACGACTGCTCCCGGCCCGGCCCCGGCCGGGTCGGCCACGGCCCCCGCTCGACAGCCGGTACGCCGGCGGGTCCTGCGGTGGTCCGAGGTCAGCCCGCTGCTCGGGGTCGAGCCACTGCAGCTGAGCGCACGACGCCGGCGACTCGCCCGGGCGGTGACCGTCGAGGACCTGCGGGCCTCCGCTCGCCACCGGGTGCCGCGGTCGGTCTTCGAGTTCGTCGACGGGGCGCGGAGGACGAGCTCACGATGCAGCGGACGAGACAGGCGTTCGCGCGTGTCGAGTTCCGCGTGGACACCCCCGTCACCGGTCGGCGGCGGCGCGGCGTGCGCGACGGCTTCTCCGTGCCCGGGCGGCCTGACATCCGGCAGTTCCCGGCGCCGCGGAGTCAGCCGGTCGGCACGCGTCCGCCGCACTCGCGGACCAGATCCGCCATGACGGCGCGTTCCGCGTCGTCGACGTAGCCGGCGTAGTAGGCGTAGAGGGTCTCCCGGGCCAGCCGGGAGGCGAGCAGCCCGTCGCGGTCGGCGATGGCGTCGAAGACCGCCCGGTGGTGCCGGATCGACTGCAGCATGTGCGCGTTCTGGTCGGACGCGTCGAGGATCGTCTGCGCGATGAGGGTCTGGATCGCCTCGCGGGTGACGTCGCCGTAGACCTGGACGAGCTGGTTGCCGCCCGCCGCGGCCACGAGCTCGTGGAACTCCGCGTCGGCCCTGCCGAACTCGCGGTAGCCGCTCCGCATCGACTCCCGCATTCGTGCCATGTTGCGTTCGAGGCCGACGAGCTGCGCCTCGGTGCGGCGGTTCGCCGCCAGCAGGTTCGCCGAGGCGTCTGCGATCATGCGGAATTGGACGAGTTCGCCGAGGGTGAAGACCTTCGCGGAGGTGAGCATGGCCACCGAGCGCCGGACCGGCCCGACCGAGACGGGCAGCACCAACGGTCCACGGGGATCACGCGGCTGGGAGCGGACGAGCTCCATGCTCTCGAGGACCCGCAGCGCCTCCCGGACGGAGGCCCGACCGATCGAGAACTTCTCCACGAGCTCCCGCTCGCTGGGAAGACGGTCGCCGGGCTTGAGGTCGCCGGAGGCGATCGCGTTCTGGACGTAGTCGACGACGCGCTGGAAAACCCGTCCGTCCGCCTCGGTCGTCACCCGCACACCTTCCGGGATTCTCATGGTCAGTGCCGACAGTTCGGCGCATCCCGAGGATACCGGGAGAGCGGCACCCGGCCGGCCCGGCGTGAGCCGGACCGGCTCGGGCGGCGCCCGATCAGGCGGTCAGGACGAAGTCCTTCCAGGCCTTGCCTTCTGCGGGCTCCGTGTCCACCCACAGCGCGGTGACGCATTCCGGGCAGACGTAGGCGACGGTCGCCAGGTCGGCGTGGACCTCCACCCGGGACCCCAGGTCGTCCGGTCCGAGGACCACCCGGCCCGCGATGGCCTCCCAGCCGTCGCCGATCGGGCCGAGCACGGTGGAGCAGTGCCGGCAGGAGGCGATACCGCCCTCATGGGTGAGCAGCGAGGCGCCCCAGATCCCGGTGGGCTCGCCCGCGGCCACGGTGCTGCGCTCGGGCGCGGTCATCCGCGCCCTGCGGGCCTCGCGGATCGACGCCCGCAGGGTGTCGGTGCCGTCCGGGTCCACCGCGCCGTCGGACAAGGCGACGCCGTAGAGGCGCGCGGCCGCGTCGAGCGAGACCGCGCCCGCCTCCACGTCGGCCGCGACGCGGGCGGGGTCGCGGAGCAGGGGGTCGCCGTAGCCGCCGCCGTTCTGCACGGTGCACTCGAAGACGTCCCCGTGCGCGATCCGTGCGGCGGGGGAGACGCCCGGCAGCACCTGGTGCTCGCCCGCCAGCTCGGTCAACGCGCCCACCGGGCGGCCCTCGCCGAGGTGGTCCAGCACCCCGGACCCGGTGACCCGCTCGAACCGCGCGCAGGAGCCTGGCAGCCCGCCGAACAGCCCGGTCCGGTTCGGCAGGGTGACGCCGTGCGTGCCCAGCACACCGGTGACCTCGGCCGTGTCGATCGGGGTCAGCGCGAACTGGATGCCGTTGCCGCCGCGGAAGGTGCCGGCGCCGCCGGAGTCGGGGACCTGGCGTCGCCAGAGGTAGAGCAGGGGGTGTCGCATCTCCTGCTGCTCGACGTCACCGGCCCCGCCGCCGAGGATGACCATGGAGCCGCCGGTGTCGACGCCGTCCCGGAAGGAGAACGCGGGCCCGCCCCACAGCAGCGAGTCCATGTACATCGACGCGAACGGCTCGCCGTGCTGGTCGATCCCGCCGAACTGGTTGAGCTGCCACGAGCCGTCCGACGGGCCGAACGCGTGGTTCTCGTACTTCTCGCTGAAGGACAGCATCTTGGCGATCGCGCCGCCCGCCGAGCAGGTGGCCGTCCAGTTCGCGCCGGCCGCGCCACCGGACACCGGCATCGGCTCGACGGCGGTGACGCACAGCCCGTCCGGCGCCACGACCTCGACCGGCCGCATCAGCCCGTGGTTCCACGGGATGTCGGAGCCGAAGGTGCACAGCATGAGCGTGGCGACGGCGCCGAGCAGCCCGCCGCGGGTGGTCATGCCATAGGCCGGGGACTGGGGGCTGGATTCCGAGAAGTCGAAGACGATCCGGTCGCCGGTCTTCGTCATCCGGCAGGGGACCTGGAGCAGCTCGACGGAGTCGGCCGCGGGCCGGTCGAGGTAGGACGTGTGCTCGTACACCCCGTCCGGCAGCTCCTGCAGCATCGCCCGCAGCTCGGCCTCGGAGTTGTCCAGCGTGCGCTCCATGGTCGCCTTGACCTGCGCGGCGCCGTAGCGGTCGCACAGCTCGTGGAAGCGCTGCTCGGCGACCCGCAGCCCGGCGAGGAAGGCGCGGAAGTCGTTGGCCACCGTGTCGTGCATGCGGGAGTTGAGGACGATCGTGTCCCACAGCTCCTGGTTGAGCACGTCGCGGCGCACGATCCGGCCCGGCGGGATCCGGATGCCCTCCTGGAACACGTCCGTGGCCGTGGTGCACCAGCTGCCCGGGTCCATGCCGCCCAGGTCCACCTGGTGGGCCATGCAGCCCAGCCAGGCGACGATCTCCCCGTCGCGGAAGACCGGCTTGCAGAACTGGACGTCGTTCTGGTGCATGGCCGCGAGGTACGGGTCGTTGATGATGAAGACGTCGCCGGGCTCGATGTCGTCGTAGCGGTCGAGGAACACCTCGATCGCCATGGCGCCGGTGTAGATGGGCGTGAGCAGGTACGTCCCGATGATCGCCATCTCGCCGGCGGCGGTGTAGATGCCGAAGTTGTAGTCCGTGGCGTGCACGACCGGCGAGCCGGAGACGTGCTCGACCGTCGTGGCGCCCTCGGAGTTGATGGACCAGAGCTTGTGCCGGATGACCTCGAAGGTGACCGGGTCCACGGCGTGCGGAGTGTCGGTGGAGGTGGGGTTCGTCATCGCCGGTCCTCTTCGGTCAGCGGTTCTGGATGATGATGTCGCCGAAGCCGTCGACCTCGGCGTCCTGGTCCGGCCCGATGACGACCGTGGTGTCGCGCAGCTCCACGATCGCCAGGCCCTCGATCCGCAGCCCGTCGTGCAGGTGCTCGGCGCGGTAGACCTTCGCCTCACGCCACTCGCCGCCGGAGAAGACGCGGCGCAGCCCGGGCTCACCCGAGCCCGCCGCCTGTGCGCCGGTGTCGAACTCGGCGCGGGGGACCGGGCTGGTGGCGACGACCCGGAAGGTGGTGATCTCCACGCCGCCCTCCAGGAACGCGGCGCCCTTGCCGAAGCGGCCCTCGTAGACCTCGACGAACCGCTCGACCACGGCGTTCACGTCCGCCGCCGTCAGCGTCTCGGCCTCGACCGGGACGGTCAGGACGTGGATCTGCGCGCGGAAGCGGATCTCGACCGACCGGGCGATGCTGATCGAGTCCTCGGCGGCACCCGCGGCGACGAGGTCGCGGCGGGCGCGGGCGGCGAGCTCGTCGAACGTGGCGTTGAGCTCGGCGGGGGGCAGCGCGGACGCGTGGTCCGTGGTGCCGGGCGGGGTCTGCATCGGCTTGGACAGCTCCTCGACCATGGTCAGGTCGGAGCAGCCGATGCCGAACGCCGAGTGCACGGACGCGGTGATCGGCACGACGATCTGTGGGCAGCCCAGCTCGGCGCCGTAGGAGAAGGCGTGCAGCGGGCCCGCGCCGCCGTAGGCGAACACGGTGAAGTCCGTGGGGTCGTAGCCCTGCTCGACGGTCACCTGCCGCACCAGGTCGGCCATGCGGGCGTCGACGATGGTCTTGATGCCCTCGGCGGCCTGCTCGACCGTGAGGCCGGTGGGCTTCGCGACGTGCTCGTCGATCGCCGCGCGGGCCTTCTCGACGTCGAGGGTCAGCCTGCCGCCCAGGAAGTTGTCCGGGTTGAGGTAGCCGAGCACGAGGTCGGCGTCGGCGACCGTGGGCAGGGTGCCGCCGCGGCCGTAGCAGGCCGGGCCGGGGCGCGCGCCCGCCGACTCGGGGCCGACCTGCAGTACGCCGTTGCGCACCGACGCGATCGAGCCCGCGCCGGCACCGATGGCCCGCACCGCCACCGAGGGCAGGGCGAGCTCGTCCCGGCCGATCAGCGTGGTGTTGGACATGACCGGGCGGCCGTCGAGCACCAGCCCGACGTCGAAGCTGGTGCCGCCCATGTCCGTGGTGACCACGTTGCGGTGGCCGGAGCGGGCGCCGAGGAACTGCGAGGCGACGACGCCGCCGACCGGCCCGGACATCACCGTCGCGGCGGCGCGCTTCTCCACCTCGGCGAAGGTCGCCAGGCCGCCGTTGGACTGCATGAGCAGCGGGTCCGCGCGCAGACCGGCCTTCGTCAGCGTCGACTCGAAGGAGTCGAGGGAGGTCCTGAGGACCGGGCGCAGGCTGGCGTTCACCGCCGTGGTCAGGGTGCGCTCGTACTCGCCGATGCGCGGCAGGAACTCCGACGACAGCGTCACCGAAGCGCCCGGCACCTCCTCGGCGATGATCTCCGCGACCCGGCGCTCGTGGGCGTCGTTGGCGAAGGACCACAACAGCGAGACCGCGAAGACCTCGGCGCCTGCGGCGCGCAGGTCGGAGACCGCGCGGCGCACGTCCGCCTCGTCGAGCGGCGAAACCACGCGACCCGCATAGTCGATCCGCTCGGTGACCTCGGCGATGAGCCGCCGCGGCACCGCGGCGGGCTGCTTGACGAGCGTGCGGAAGCGCTTGACCTCCTCCTCGTCGAGCCCGATGCTCTTGAACCCGCGCATCACGCTCAGTGTGTCGCCGAACCCGCGGGTCTGGATCAGGCCGACCTTGCGGTGCCTGCCCTCCAGCATCGCGTTCGTGGCGACCGTCGTGCCGTGGGCGAACACCTCGACGTCCGCCAACAGGTCCGCCAGCGCGACACCGCGCTCGTCGGCGGCGAGGACGAGGGTGTCGAGAACACCTTGGGCGGGGTTGTCCGGGACGGTGGACGACTTGTAGCGGCCGACGCCACCGGCGTCGTCGATCACCACGGTGTCGGTGAACGTGCCGCCGATGTCGGAGGCGACGTAATAGGTGGGCATCCGGCTGTCACTCCTCTGTGGCGCAGGTTGCGGGGGTGGAACGGGGAGGTCAGGAAGCGTCCCCGGTCCGGCGGGAGTCGTCGCCCCGGTTCGCCCGGAGCTGGGCGATCGTCGCCTCGATGTGGTCGCGGGCGAGGTGCTCGGCACCGGGGCCGTCACCGGCCTCGATCGCGTCCGCGATCGCACTGTGCTCCCCGATCGCGCGGGACGCGGTATCCGGGCTCACGAGTGCCACGGGGGCGAAGACCTGAGCCGTCATACGGATGATGGAGCTCTGACCGAGGACGAAGTCGTTCCCCGACAGGTCCAGCACCTGCTCGTGGAAGTCGACGTTGGACTGGGTGTACTGCCGCGGCTCCCACGGCTCGATCGTTGCCTGCTGGATCTGGATCGCCTGCCTGAGCAGCCGGACCCCGGACCGGGTCGCCCGCTCGGCGGCCAGCCGGGCGGCGAGCCCGTCGACGACCGCCCTCAGCTGGTAGGCGTCGAGCAGGGTGTCCAGGTCCCCGGTCACGACCCGGGCGCCCTGGCCCGCCTTGACCTGCACGAGGCCCTCCTGCTCCAGGATGCGCAGAGCCTCACGGAGCGGCGTTCGGCTGACCCCGAGCTCCGCGGAGAGGTGCTCCTGCCGGAGCCAGGACCCGGTCGGGTAGCGGTGGGTGTAGATCCGCTCCCGGATGACGGACGCGATCTCGTCGACGAGGGGGATGACCGGTGAGGCGGGAGTCCGCTTCCGACTGCTCGGCACCATTGCCGTCCTCTCCGCTGGGTCGGACCTTGGATACAGCGACCAGAAGACTGGCCCATCCAGCGGTGGCAGTCAAGGCCGAGACCGCCGGGGCGGGCCGAGTTGTACAGTTTTTCGCTGGTGAGTGACTCCTGATGACACGTGCTTGGATGTACGTCAGAGAGCGGCCCCCGTGCTCGGCGACCCCGGGTGGTCCGACCAGATGGTCCCCGACGCGAGGGACCCGGCCCGCGAGGCGAGCACTCTCTCGTGCCGCGGACGCCTTCGCGCAGACCGGTCTGACCAGCTCGGAGGGGCGCGCACCGGAGCCCGAGTGGCGCGAAGGTGTTCGCTGGTCGGTCCAGATGCTGGCCGGCAATCCTGCGCGTGAACAGGCGTAACGACGACGGACTTGACTGTAGTAGGTAAGTACTCCACGATCTCGCCTTGCTGTATCCAACGACGGGTACTCACCGCTGGAGGTTCTTATGAACCGTCACGTACCGATCTCGGCTCGGCACCTGCCCTCTGGATCCCACGCCTGAGACTGCGCGGGCACCGGCCGTCGTGTTCCGTCGCCGCTCGTCCCGTCCGTTCTTCCCCGGGCGCTCGACGGACACCCGTCTCGTCGCCTTCCGTTTCACGCCTCCGGCGCCTGTTCGGCCCGTGTGCCCCCGGTTGGCGTGATCTCACTTCTCGGCCGCCCGGTCGAGCAGACCGTCCTGCGCGCCCGGCGCGGCTCGACGCGCCCGACGCGCCTCTCCCTGCACTGCTCACAGCACTGCGTCAGGAGGTTTCGCATGTCCACGAAGAAGGCTCTCGTAGCACTCATGGGTGCCGCTCTCGCTGCACTGGCCGGCTGCGCGGGCCCGCCGCAACAGGCGGCGGGCGCCACGGAGAAGTACACGATCGTCCTGTCGAACAATTACATGGGCAACGAGTGGCGGCCACAGATGGTGAACGGCGCCACGCTGGTCGCCGGGTCACCGGAGTACCGCGACATCGTCGACCTGCAGATCCGCAACGTCGACACCCAGCCGAACCTGCAGATCGCATCCCTGCAGACCATCATCCGGCAGAAGCCCGACGCGATCCTGGTCGACGCCGCATCGCCGACCGCGCTCAATCCCACGCTCGAACAGGCATGTGCCCAGGGGATCAAGGTCATCGCCTTCGACCAGATCGCCCAGACCCCGTGCGCCCACACGATGCCCCAGGACTACGCGGCCGAGGCGGCGGACATGGTCAACTGGCTGGGAACCGTCCTGCAGGGCAAGGGCAACATCCTGATGGACACCGGCCTGCCGGGGATCCCGATCTCGACCACGTTCGTCGACGTCTGGACCAAGACGCTGGCCGAGAAGTACCCGGACATCAAGGTCGTCGGGACCTACTCGAGCCAGTACGCGCCGGGTCCGGAGCTGCAGGGCGTCTCGCAGCAGCTCGCCGCGAACACCCGGATCGACGGGATCCTCAGTGGGGGCTACATCTCCAGCCAGATCGCCGCGTTCGAGAAGGCCGGCCGCACACCCGTCCCGGCCACCGGCCTGGACATCAACGGCAACATGCAGGAGTGCGAGCGGCTGAAGCTGCCGTGCTTCTACATCGGGGCTCCGGCCTTCGTCGGCGGCATGGCCGTCGAGCAGGCCGTCAAGATCCTCCGGGGCGAGACGGTGCCGAAGGACCAGGTCTACTGGGACACCAACTACCTGTCGACCGCAGCGGACATCGACTTCCCCCACCAGCAGAAGGCCGAGGTGATCAAGGAGGGCGAGTCGTACTTCGCCACCGGGTCGCCCTCGCTGGTCACGCCCGTCACCTACGGGCCGAACGCCTTGACCGCCGCCGCGGTTCTGGGCTCGTGACCATCATCGACGGCGCGGGCACGGGGGCCGGGGCCGGCCGCGGCCCGGCCGCCGGTCCCGCCGCCGGCCCCGCCCGTGAGCTCGTCGTCACCGGGCTGGAGAAGGCCTACGGGCGCAACCAGGTGCTCCGCGGCGTCGACCTCACCGCCCGGTTCGGCACCGTGCACGCCCTGCTCGGGGAGAACGGCGCCGGCAAGTCGACGCTGATCAAGATCCTCGGCGGCGTCACCCGGCAGGACGCGGGAACCGTGTCCCTCGGGGGCCGGAAGCTGCCGCCCGGCGGGGTCACCGCGGCCCAGCGCGCCGGGGTGCGCGTGGTGTTCCAGGAGCTGAGCAGCATCGCGAACCTCTCGGTGGCCGAGAACCTGCTGTACCGGGCCGAGCCGCACCGCGCCGGCGTGGTCGCGGGCCGGCGCCTGCAGCGGCGCGCGGCCGAGCTGCTCGCACGGTTCGGGATGGACCGGCTCGATCCCGGCCGCCGGGTCGCCGACCTCGACCTCGCCGAACGGCAGCTCCTCGAGGTGGTCAAGGCGCTCGCGGCCGAGCCACGGGTCCTGGTCCTCGACGAGGCCACGTCGGCGCTGTCCAGCGCGGACAGCTCCTGGGTGCTCGACCAGGGTCGTCAGGCGGCCGCCCGCGGCTGCGCCGTCCTGCTGATCACCCACCGTCTCGGCGAGGTCCGCGACGTCGCGGACCGGCTCACCGTGCTGCGCTCGGGCACGACCGTGCTGGTGGGCCGGCCCGACGAGTTCGACGACGACACGATGATCACCGAGATGCTCGGCCGCCGCGTCGAGCGGTTGTTCCCGCCGCGCACCCCTCCGGGCGAGGACGTCGTGGTGGCGGTCCGCGGCGGCCGCGTCGGCGAACGGCTCGGGCCGCTCGACCTGGAGGTCCGCGCCGGTGAGATCGCCGGCCTCGGCGGGCTGCAGGGCCAGGGGCAGCGCGAGGTGCTCCGGGCCCTGGCCGGTGCCACCCGGTGGACCGGCGGCGAGGTCACCGTGCGGGGGCGCGAGCACCACCCGGCGACCCCGGCCGAGGCGATCCGCGCGGGCATCACCTATGTGCCCGAGGACCGCCAGCGCGAGGGCCTGCTGCTGACCCGGTCCGTGCTCGTGAACTCGAGCCTGAGCAGCCTGTTCTCGCTGGTCCGGCGCGGACTGCTCGACCGCAGGCGGGAGGCGCAGCGCTCCCGGGCGGTCGCGGGGGACACCGGGCTGCCCGAGGGCAGGCTGCACGCGCCGGTGTCCATGCTCAGCGGTGGCAACCAGCAGAAGGTGGTCCTGGCCCGCGCGCTCTACCGGGAGCCGACCGTGCTGCTGCTCCACGACTGCACCCGCGGCGTGGACGTCGGCACCAAGGCCGACATCTTCGCCCTGGTCGCCGGGCTGGCGGCCAAGGGGACCGGCGTCGTCTTCTACTCCAGCGACCTCAGCGAGCTCGCGCACTTCTGCGACCGCGTCTACGTGATGGCGGAGGGACGGGTCCGCGGCCGGCTCGACGCCGCCGGTGGCGAGCTCTCGGAGGAGAGCATCCTGCGGCTCGCGCTCACCCACCGGGCCGACGACACCGGCGAGGAGGCTCCCGCGCCATGACCGACCTGCAGCTCCCGGCCGCCCCGGCGGCCCGGCCGCGTGCCCGGCGGCGCCGTCCGGTGCCCTGGGACCTCGTCGCGGCACTCGCGATCTTCCTCGTGCTGGCAGTGGTCGACCTGGTCCTGCAGCCCGCACTGGCCGACCTGGGCCAGATCGGGCTGCTCCTGCAGACCGGGCTGCCGCTGGTGCTCGTCGCCGCGGCGCAGACGATGGTCGTGCTCGTCCGCGGGCTCGACCTGTCCGTGGGCGGCATTCTCGCCGTCGCGACCGTGGTCACCGCCTCCGCGCAGGGCGGCGGACCCGGCTGGATCGCCCTCGCCCTGGCCGTCGGGATCGGCCTCGGCCTGCTCAACGGCCTCCTGGTGGGGCCGGTCGGAATGCAGCCGTTCATCGTGACCCTGGCAACCTGGACGATCTTCGACGGCATCGCGCTGAAGATCATGAGCACCGACGGCGGCACGCCGCCCCCGGCGGCGGTCGCGCTGGCGACGGGCGAGACCGCCGGTATCCCGAACTCGGTGCTGGTGGTGGTGGGCCTGCTGGTGGCCTGGCTGCTGCTGCGCCGCTCTCGGTTCGGGCACCGCATGGTCGCGGTGGGGACCGACGCCGAGCGCGCCCGGCTCAACGGGACCCCGGTCCGCGCGGTGGTGGTGGCGGCGTTCGTGCTGTCCGGGCTGCTCGCGGCGTTCGCCGGCGTGCTCTCCAGCGGCCTCACGGCCAGCGGCAGCCCGACGATCGGGGACCGCTACATCCTCACCTCGGTTGCCGCCGTGGTCATCGGCGGAACCAGCCTGCTGGGCGGACGCGGGGGGATCGGGCTCACCGTCCTGGCGGCGCTGTCGCTGACCCTGATCAACGACATCGTCGCGGCGATGAACGCCGACGTATGGGTCACCACGGCCGCGTCCTCCGGGCTGTTGCTGGTGCTCGTGCTCACCCGCGGGCTCGTGGCCCGCCTGTCCGGAAGGCGGGTCACATGACCGGCGTCCTCGCCGCCCTGCGCGGCTCCCGGACCACGCTGGGTGCGGCCCTGTTCGCGCTGGTGCTCTTCGTGGTCGGCACCGTGCACACCGCCGGCTTCGCGTCCGGGGACAACATCCGCCAGCTGCTCGTGTTCGCGAGCTTCGTCGGCTTCGCCGCGCTCGGCCAGACGCTGGTGGTGCTCGGCGGCGGCCTGGACCTGTCCGTGCCCTGGCTGATCTCCTTCGGGGGCATCCAGCTGGCGGTGCTGTGCGCGGGCGGGATGAACCAGGTGCTGGCCGTCGTCGTCTGCGTGGTGGTGGGCCTGCTCGTCGGGCTGGTGAACGGCATCGGCGTGACGGTGTTCGGGGTCGCCCCGATCGTCATGACGCTGGGCGTCGGCGGGCTCGTGCAGGCCTACCTGCTGGCCGTCGGCCTGCTCAAGGCGACCGGCAACGACGTCCCGACCATCGCCTCGGGCGTCGCGAACGGAGCCCTCGGGCCGATCCCGGTCGTCGCGGTCGTGTGGCTCGTGGTGGCGCTGGTGGTGGCCGTGGTGCTCGCACGCACCCGATTCGGGCGCAGCGTGTACGCGACCGGGGAGAACGACGTCGTCGCCGTGCTGTCCGGCATCGACACCGGCCGGGTCCGGATGATCACCTACGCGGTTTCGGGGGCCGCCTCGGCGTTCGCCGGCGTGATCATCTCCGGGTACATCGGCAAGGCCTACCTGGAGATCGGGCAGCCCTTCCTGTTCGCCTCGATCGCAGCCCTGGTCATCGGCGGGGCCTCGATCCTGGGCGGGCGCGGCACGTACTTCGGCACGGTCGTGGGCGCCATCGCCCTGACGTTGCTCAACTCGCTGCTGCCGCTGTTCAACCTCGACCCGGCGTCGCTGTCGATCGCGTACGGCTTGGTGATCCTCGTCGGCGTCCGGGTCACGACGACGCGGGGGACCGGGCGCGGATGGGGGCGCCGCGCCCGCCGCGCCGAGGAATCCGAAGCCGGTTGAACAGCTGTTTCGGATTCCTGGATACAGCAAGACTGTTGTGGTGTCTGTGGCCGTCCGCGGTGGGCGGACTTTGCCAGATCTTGCGTTTTCGCAGCGTCTCTCGTGCTGAGACGCGGCGTACGTCGCACTTGACGCGAGGTGGCGAGGAAAGGCATCCTCGCTGTCAGCGAGAGCTGGTCTGACCAGCTTGGCCACGGTGCGGCACGCCGAGTGCGAGCCGCGCGAGGAGCGCTGGTGGGCTCGAAGAGGAGCTGTGTGTGTCGCGGAGCGGGATCCGAGCCCGATGGGGCCGGAGCGGGCGGCGATCTCCTCGCCCCCGGCGTCGCCAGGTGGAGCCGGCACGGCCGCGGACCCCGTGTCGTCTCCGACAGCCCTCGCCCGGTCCCCCATCCGATGCAGGGAACTCCACGAGAGGAACCGACCACGTGAGCAAGATCGCCATCGTCGGCACGGGAGCGATGGGTTCGGTGTACGCCGGGCTCCTCGCCTCGGCCGGGAACGAGGTCTGGGCCGTCGACACCTGGGCCGACCACATCGACGCCATCCGTCGCAACGGCCTGCGCGTCGAGGGAGCGAGCGGCGACCGCGTCACGCACCCGCACGCGACCACGGACGCGGCGGAGGCCGGGCAGTGCGATCTCGTCGTCATCGCCACGAAGGCCCGCGACGTCGTCGAGGCCGCGACGGCGGCCAAGCCGCTCGTCGGTGCCGACACCGTCGTGCTGACGATCCAGAACGGGCTGGGCAGCGCGGAGCGGATCGCCGGGGCCCTCGGCGACGGCCGAGGTGTGGCGGTCGGCATCGTGGGCGGCTTCGGCGCGTCCATCCCCGAGCCGGGCCATGTGCGGCACGAGGGCTGGGAGATGCTCCACATGGGTCAGCTCGACGGCCCGGTGACCCCCGAACTCGAGGCCGTCGCCTCGGTCTGGTCCGACGCCGGATTCCGGGTGTCCACCTACGACGACATCGAGCTCATGGTGTGGGAGAAGTTCCTCTGCAACGTGTGCTACTCCGGAACGTGCGCGGTCACCGGTCTGACGATCGGCGAGGTGATCGAGGATCCCCACGCCTGGCGCATCGCGTCCGGCTGCGCCACCGAGGCGTGGGAGGTCGGGCGGGCCCTGGGTGTCCCCCTCGCCATCGAGGACCCGGTCGACTACGTGCGGAGGTTCGGATCCACCATCCCGCACGCCCGTCCGTCGATGCTGCTCGACGTCCTCGCCGGGCGGCTCAGCGAGATCGACGTCATCAACGGGGCGGTCCCCGAGCAGGCCGCCCGCGCCGGTCTGCGGGCGCCCTTCAACGAGGTCGTGACCGCGCTCGTGCGCCAGCGCGAGTCCCGACTGCTGCCGGCCTGACCGAAGAGGAGAACGGACATGAGCACTGCTGCCACCCCCCGGTCCCTGGCCGGCCTCCGAGTCATCGACGCCGCCTCGCTGGCCGCGGGCCCGCTGGTGGCCACCTGGCTCGGCGAGCTCGGCGCCGAGGTGATCAAGATCGAGCAGCCGGCGGGCGGGGACGCCGTCCGCCAGTGGGGCGCCCAGAAGGACGGCGTCGGTCTGATGTGGAAGAGCCTGGGCCGCAACAAGAAGTCGGTGACGCTCAACCTCCGGGAGGAGCGCGGCCGCGACATCCTGCGCGGGCTGGCCCGCGGCGCCGATGTCCTGATCATGAACCTGCGTCCGTCCACGATGACGCGGTGGGGCATCGACTACGAGGCGATGGCCGCGGAGAACCCGAGCCTGGTGATGGTCCACATCACCGGCTTCGGCGCAGGCGGCCCGAAGTCCGACTACCCGGGCTTCGGGACGCTGGGTGAGGCGATGAGTGGGTTCGCCCACATGACCGGACACCCCGACGGCCCGCCGACGCTCCCGTCGTTCATGCTCGGGGACGGTGTCGCCGCGCTCAACGCGACCTACGCCGTCCTCGCCGCCCTCTACCACCGGGACGTGCACGGGGGCGCCGGACAGCTGATCGACGTCAACCTCATCGAGCCCCTCGCCCGGCTCCTCGAACAGCCGGTGCTGACCTACGACCAGCTCGGCGTCGTCCCCATGCGCAGCGGCAACCGCTGGGACATCTCGGCCCCCCGCAACACCTACCGCACCAAGGACGACCGCTGGCTGGCCATGTCCGGCAGCGCGCCGTCGATCGCCATGCGTGCGCTGCGCGCCGTCGGGCGGGCCGACCTGACCACGGACCCGCGCTTCGCCGAGGCGCAGCAGCGGCTCAAGAACGCGGCCGAGATCGACAAGGTGATCGCCGACTGGGTCGCCGAGCACACCCTCGACGAGGCGATGGCGGTGTTCGAGGAGGCGCAGGTCGCCGCTGCTCCCGTCTACGACGCCGAGCAACTGCTCGACGACCCGCAGCTCAAGGCCCGCAACGTGTACCGCCGCATCCCCGATCCCGAGCTCGGCCACATGACCGTGCAGGGGCCGGTGCCGATGCTCACCGCGACCCCCGGTCGGGTCGACCACCTCGGCCCCTCGCTCGGCGAGCACACCGACGAGGTCCTGGCCGACCTCCTCGAGCTCACCGACACCGACCTGAAGTCCCTGCGCGAAGACGGAGTGATCTGACGTGGCACGACCTGCCCGGCCGGACCGATCGGCCCGCCCTGCCCGCCCGCGCCGTTCCGAGCTGGCGACACCCGCCAGCAACGAGTGGATGTTCGCCAAGGCCGCCGCCTCCGACGCCGACCTCGTCTTCCTCGATCTCGAGGACGCCTGTGCCCCGGCGGAGCGGGAGGCCGCCCGCGGCAAGGCGGCCAAGGCCCTCCGTGAGCTCGACTGGGGCCGCACGCTGCGCGCGATCCGTATGAACGCGATCGACACCCGCTGGGCGTACGGCGACGTCATCGAGACCGTGACCGAGGCCCGCGAGGCCCTCGACGTGATCATCGTGCCGAAGGTGCGCCGCGCGCGTGACGTCTGGTGGGTCGACACCCTGCTCACGCAGCTGGAGGAGACCCTCGGCCTGACCAAGCGCATCGCCCTCGAGGTGCTGATCGAGGAGACCGAGGGTCTGGAGAACGTCGGCGAGATCGCCCGCGCCAGCGACCGGCTCGAGGCGATCATCTTCGGTGCAGGCGACTTCTCCGCGTCGCAGGGCGCTCGAGTCGACACCAACTTCGACCCGGTCGTCGACTACCCCGGGGACATGTGGCACTACGCCCGCGCCCGGGTCGTCGTCGCGGCCCGATCGGCCGGCGTCGACGCCATCGACGCGCCCTTCCCGAACTTCCGTGACCCCGAGGCCTACCGGATCGCCTCGGAGCGCGCCGCGGCGATGGGCTACGTCGGGAAGTGGGCGATCCACCCCAGCCAGGTCGCGCTCGCGAACACCGCCTTCGCCCCCACCCAGGACGAGATCGAGCACGCCCGCCGCGTCGTGGCCGCCTACCGCGAGGCGGAGGCAACCGGCCGGGGCGCGACGAGTGTCGACGGGATGCTCGTCGATGCCGCTCACCTGCGGCATGCCGAGACCGTCACCCGGACCGCCGAACTGGTGAACCGGACCGCCGAACTGGTCAAGGCCAGAGCCGTCGCCGGCTGACCGACCACGCCAGAGGAGACGATCCATGCACGATGTCGGAGTGGTCGGCTGCGGTCTCATGGGGGCCGGCATCGCCGAAGTCGCCGCCCGGGCCGAGTGTCCGGTCACCGTCGTGGAGTCCGACGACGATCGCGCCCGCGCCGGGCTGGGACGCATCGAGTCCTCGCTCCGCCGGGCCGAGAAACGGGGAAGGATCGGCTCCGCCGACGAGGTGCTGGACCGAATCACCGTCAGCACCGACCTCGAGGCCCTCGCCGACCGCACCCTCGTCGTCGAGGCCATCGCGGAGTCGGAGAAGGCCAAGGTCCGCCTGTTCGGCGACCTGGACAGGATCGTGAAGAGCGACACGGCGGTGCTCGCGTCCAACACCTCGTCGATCCCCATCATGAAGCTCGCGGTGGCGACCCGACGGCCGGAGCAGGTCCTCGGGGTGCACTTCTTCAACCCGGTCCCGGTCCTCTCGCTCGTCGAGCTCGTGCCCAGCCTGCTGACCTCGACCGACACCGTGGCACTCGCCCGGGGCTTCGTCGAGGACACCCTCGGGAAGAAGGCGATCGACTGCCAGGACCGCGCGGGATTCGTGGTCAACGCCTTGATCGTCCCGTTCGTCCTCTCGGCGATCCGCATGTTGGAGTCCGGTTTCGCCAGCGCAGAGGACATCGACGAGGGCCTCGTGCGCGGATGCGCGCATCCGCAGGGCCCGCTCCGGCTGGCGGATCTGATCGGGCTCGACACCACCGAGGCCATCGCCGACTCGCTCTACGCGGAGTTCAAGGAGCCGCTGTACGCCCCGCCGCCGCTGCTCGCCCGGATGGTCGAGGCCGGCCTCCTCGGTCGAAAGAGCGGACGTGGCTTCTACACCTACGAGCCGGTCGCTGGGTAGGCGATCGCGGCGCCGCAGAGAGAACCGAGGAAGGGACGTTCATGCGTGTTCACAGTCTCGCCGTCATCGGCGGCGACGGCATCGGACCCGATGTCGTCGCCGCAGCGTTGGACGGTGTACGCGCCGCTGAACGCCGCTTCGGGTTCTCCATCAGCACCACGGAGTACGAACTGGGTGCCGAGAAATACCTCGAGACCGGTGTCGTGCTCGACGAGGAGACCATCGCCCGGCTCCGCCGGCACGATGCGATCCTGCTCGGGGCGGTCGGAGATCCGCGAGTGACTCCGGGCATCCTCGAGCACGGCCTCGTCGTGGCGCTGCGCGTCGCGTTCCGCCAGTCGGTCAACATCCGTCCGGTCCGGCTGTACCCGGGGGTGCAGAGTCCGGTGACCGGTGTGCGACCCGAGAACTGCGACGTCGTGATCATCAGGGAGAACACCGAGGGCCCGTACACCGGCGGTGGCACGACGATGCACGCGGGCACCGCCGAGGCCGTCGCGACCCAGAACTCGGTCACGACCGCGGCCGCGACCACGGAGGCCGTGGAGTTCGCCTTCCGCCTCGCAGCGGCCCGCCGAGGACGGCTCACGCTCTGCCACAAGAAGAACGTCCTCACCCACGCCGGGCGGATCTGGAACGACATCGTGGAGGAGGTCGGCGTCCGCCACCCCCGCGTGGCCCACGACTACGTCCATGCCGACGCCATGTGCCAGCACCTTCTGCTGGACCCCGGACGTTTCGACGTCGTCGTCACCGACAACCTCTTCGGCGACATCATCAGCGACCTCGGGGCCGTCCTCCAGGGTGGCCTGGGCGTCGCGGCGAGTGCCAACCACAACCCGTCCGGGAGCGCCCCGAGCATGTTCGAGCCGGTCCACGGGTCTGCACCGGACATCGCCGGTAGGGGATGGGCGAACCCGGCAGCGGCGGTCCTGTCGGCGGCGATGTGTCTGTCCACCCTGGGCGAGTCGGAGGCAGCACTCGCGCTCGAAGCAGCCGTCGCGTCCGTCCTCGCCGAGCTGCCGACCCTCGCGGGTCCAGGAATGGGAGTGAGCACCGCCGAGATCGGCAGGAGGATCGCGGACCGTGTCGGGACGGCCGACGTGGGCGACGAAGGCAATCCCGGCGCCTCCGTGATGAGCGCGCTCGCCGGTCTCTCCCACGACCCCGGAAGGACGGGGCGCGGGCGTGTGGGCCCTGGCCGACCACGACCTCAGGTTCAGGTGTGAAGGAGACGAGCACCAGCGGGCCTCTGACCGGCGTGGAGCCACTCGTGGTGCGAAACCCTGCGCGTGGTGCGAGTTGCGGAGGCGGGAGAGCGGTATCACCTCAGCGTTGTCTCTGGTAGGAGGCACCGTTCACGCTGCGCAGCCGTGAGCGTCGGGCTGCCTGCGAGCGGGCGAACCCTCCCCTGCACGCGCACCCGGTCGTGGTGAGTCTCCGGATCCAGGTCACATTCTCTGCGGCCTCGAGCAGGGAGGATGCGTTCGGTCAGTCGCCGAAGGGGAGGCAGCGTCGCCCATGAAGATCGGTCTGCAGGTCTCGGACTTCACCGTTCCCGGCGGTCCGCCCGCGCTCGCGGCGGACCTGCGGAGGGTGGCCGTGGCCGCCGAGGACGCAGGGTTCGCGCGGCTCGCGGTGGCGGACCACCTCTGGCAGATCCCGGCGAACGGGTCCGCGGAGAGCGAGATGCTCGAGGCGTACACGACGTTGGGTTACCTCGCGGCCTGCACGTCCCGGGTGGAGCTGCTGACCTGGGTCAGCGCGGTGATGTTCCGCCAGCCCGCGCTGCTCGCCAAGTGCGTGACGACGTTGGACGTGCTGAGCGGCGGGCGGGCCTGGCTGGGCGTCGGCGCGGGCTGGTACGCCGAGGAGGCGCGCGGGTTGGGCCTGCCCTTCCCACCGACGGCCGAGCGGTTCGACCGGCTGGAGGAGACGCTGCAGATCTGCCTGCAGATGTGGTCGGACGAGGACAAGCCCTACTCGGGTCGGCACTACACCCTCGAGCGGACGCTCAACGTGCCGCAACCCCTCCGTCGCCCCCCGATCCTGGTGGCGGGCGGGGGTGAGCGGCGGACGCTGCGCCTCGTCGCGCAGTATGCGGACGCCTGCAACCTGTTCGCCTCGCCGGAACTCGGGCGGAAGCTGGACGTGCTCCGCGAGCACTGCGCGGCCGTGGGGCGGGACTACGACGAGATCGAGAAGACCGTCGTCCTGCCGATGGATCCCGGACCGGGCGGCGAGCACGTCGACGCGCTGCTCACGGAGCTGGAACGGCTTGCGGGACTGGGCTTCGCGCACGCGCACACCCGTGTCGCGGGGGCGACCGGGATCGCGCCCCTGGAGCTGTTCGGCGAACGGGTCATCCCCGCAGCAGCGGCCTTCTGACCGCACTCGGGTCACAGACCCGGCCGCGGGACCCGGCGAGCATGGGTGTCGACCAGGAAGGGGCATCGACGTGGATGCAGCAGAGCAGCGGCGGACGGTCGTCACCACTGACGGTGTGCGGCTGGCGGTGGCCGAGACCGGGCGGGGCGCCCCGGTCGTGTTCCTCCACGAGTACGCGGGGGACCAGCGCAGCTGGGCCGGGCAGGTCGCGGACCTTGCGGCCGACCACCGTTGCGTGACCATCGCGGCGCGCGGCTACCTGCCCTCGGAGGTGCCCGCCGATCCGGCGGCGTACTCCTGGGAGCGCGCCGTCGACGACGTCGTGGCCGTGCTCGACGCGCTCGGGCTGGAGAGCGCCCACGTTGTGGGGCTGTCGATGGGCGGCTACACGGCCCTGCAGCTGGGGCTGCGCCACCGGGACCGGGTGCGCTCGATCCTCGCCGCGAGCGTCGGGTCGGGCTCCGACCCGGCGACGCGCCCGGCGTACCTGGCCGAGACCGAGATCGTGGCCGCCGAACTGCGCGCTCGCGGGGCGGACTTCGTGGGGCGGCGGATGGCCGAGGGGCCCAGCCGCGTGCAGCTCAGAGCGGCCGACCCGGCGGCGTGGGACGAGATGGTCGCGCAGTTCGCCGAGCACTCCGTCGAGGGACTGGCGAACACGATCGTCGAGGTCCAGGGCCGGCGGCCCTCCCTGCACGACCTCGTCGACGACCTCGCCCGGCTCCCGGTGCCGCTGCTCGTCGTGGTCGGGGACGAGGACGAGGCCTGCCTCTCGACGGGCCTGCTGCTCAAGCGGACCGTTCCCGCCTGCGGGCTGGCCGTGCTCCCGAACAGCGGGCACGTGCCGAACCTGGAGGACCCGCGGCGCTTCACCGACCTCGTCCGCTGGTTCCAGGGCCTTGTGCAGGCGGGCGCCTGGCCGGAACGGGACCCGCGGTCCAGGGCCGTCTTGCAATTCGACCTCGAGGGGACCGAGTCTCTTGCTGGGTAGCGGCGTCCTCGTCGGGAGGATCCCTGGGGACGAGGCGAGGTGTGCGATGAACCCGCGGGCGCTGGAGGCGTGGTCGAAGAGCTTCCTGGCCGGTCAGGACACCGAGATCAGGGACGCGCTGCTCGGCGACAGCCGGGTCGTGTGCTATCCCGCCGGAGCGGTCGTCTGCAGGGCGAACGAGGACTACCGCGTGGCGCTGATCCACAGTGGCCGGATCCGGGCGGCCATCACGTCCTGGGACGGGCGCGAGGTCACCACCCGGTACATGACCGTCGGGCAGATCACCGCCGTGCCCGCCATGCTCACCGACGGTGCGCCGGCGTCGTTGCACGCGGTCACGACGAGCGAGGTGTCGGTGCTGAACCCGGCCACCTTCCGGCGCCTCATGCACAAGCACCCGGAGCTGAGCTACCAGGTGGCCGTCTACCTGGCCGAGTCCACCTACGAGACGGTGGCCTACTACGAGGACAACCTGTTCGGGTCCGTGCAGCAGCGGGTGAGCAGGCACCTCCTGGAGATGGCGAACCCGACCGCCGAGGGCCTGCTCGTGCAGACGGACCAGACCGAGCTGGCCAACGCGATCGGCTCGGTGCGGGAGGTCGTGGCCCGGGCGCTGAAGAAGCTGGGGGACACCGGGGCGATCCGCCGCTCGCGGCGGCAGATCTGGATCGAGGACCCGGGCCTGCTGCGGTCGCTGGCGTCGAGCCCGCTGGGGGGCTGGACGCGGGACGGGGGGCCGGGGTGAGCTCGTACGCGCTGGACCACGAGTTGCGGGCGGCCGCCGCCGCGCTGCCCCGCATCGACCGGACGAACGTCGCGGAGGCGCGGCGGATCACCGCGAGCCACGATCCCGGGGTGCCCGAGGGCGTGACGGTCGTCGAGCACACCGTCCCGAGCTCCGACGGTCACGCCGTCCGGCTGCGGGTGTACCGGCCGGACCGCCGCGCGCGCGAGGGCGTGATCTACCACGTGCACGGCGGCGGGTTCATCCTCGGCGACCTCGACTCCGGCCATCTCCGGAACGCGGAGATCGCACGGGAGGTGGGGGCGATGGTGGTCTCCGTCGACTACCGGCTGGCCCCCGAATGCCCTTTCCCGACGCCGGTCGAGGACGTCTTCGCGGGCCTCGCCTGGGTTCACCGGCACCTCGGTGGCGCGATCGTCCTGCACGGCGTGAGCGCCGGTGGCGCGCTGGCGGCCGGCGCTGTGCTGCTGGCCCGCGACCGCGGCGGGCCGCCGGTCCGCGGCCAGTTCCTCGTCTCTCCCGTCATCGACGACCGGCTCACGACGGACAGCAGCCGCCGCTTCACCGACACCCCCGCGCTCACCCGCCGCGACCTGGAGATCTGCTGGTCCGCCTACCTCGGGTCGGTGACGCCGGGCAGTGCGGCGGTGTCGCCGTACGCCGCCCCCGCGCGGGCGGCCGACCTCACCGGACTGCCCCGCACCTGCGTCTCGGTGGCGGAGTTCGACCCGCTGCGGGACGAGGCGATCGACTTCGCCCGGGCCCTCCTGGTGGCCGGGATCCCCGTCGAACTGCACCTGTTCCCGGGGACCTACCACGGCTCGCTCGCGGTCCCGGATGCCGCGGTGAGCGACCGTCAACGCACAGAGGAGATCACCGTGCTGCGCACCATGCTGGGAGAACGGTAGATGGGGGACTTCCTGAGCGGGGTCCGGGTGCTGGACGTCACCGGTGCTCTCGCCGGCCCCTACTGCACGACGATCCTCTCGGACCTGGGCGCCGAGGTGATCAAGGTCGAGCCGGTCGAGGGGGACTCGCTCCGCCGACGTCTCGTGGGGGTGGAGCAGACCCCGCTGCCCTTCGACCTGATCCACCGCAACAAGCGCAGCCTCGCCGTGGACATCAAGTCCGAGCGGGGACGCGACGTCGTGAGAGCCCTCGCCGCGCGCTCGGACGTCCTGGTCGAGAACTTCCGGGTCGGTGCCCTCGCCCGCCAGAACCTGTCCTACGAGGACCTCAAGGACGACTGCCCGGATCTCGTCTACTGCTCGATCTCCGGGTTCGGCCAGTTCGGGCCGATGCGGGACGCCAAGGGCATCGACCTGGTCGCACAGGCCTACGGGGGTCTGCTGAGCGTCACCGGGAGCACGAGCGGCGAGCTCGCCAAGGCCGGCTATCCGATCGGCGACCTCGGGACCGGGATGTGGGGTGCGATCGGGGTGCTCGCGGCGCTGCTGCGCGCCCGCGCCGGGCACGGCGGGGCACACATCGACGTCTCGCTCGCGGACACCATCGCCGGGTGGTCCGTGTGGGAGGTCGCCGACTTCGTCGGGAGCGGCACCGCACCCGGTCCGCTCGGGACCGCGCACCGCCTCACCGCGCCCTACGAGGCCTTCACCTGCGAGGACGGCGAGACGCTCGTGATCGGCGCGACCGAACGGTCCTGGAAGGACCTGTGCGGCGTACTCGGGATCGACCTCTCCGGCGACTCGCGGTTCGAGGGCGAGTACGCCCGGTTCCTCCATCGCGCGGAGCTCGCCGACCTCCTGCAGGAGCGGTTCGGCACCGCACCCCGCGACCTGTGGATCGAGCGGCTGCGCGAGGCGGGAGTCCCCTGCGGACCGGTCAACGACGTCCCCGGGATGCTCGCGGACGCCCAGTACGCCGCGCGGGAGATGTTCCCCAGCGACGTCGCGCGGTTCGGCCAGCGGCGCATCGTGAACACCCCGCTCGTCGCCGACGGCGCCCCGCGCGCCCATCGGAGGGCCCCGGCCGTCGGGGAGGACACTGCGGCCCTGCTGCAGGAGATCGGGTACGGAGCCGGGGACATCGAGGCCCTGTGCCGGGACCACGTGGTGGGCGTGTGATCGGGTTCGAGATCACCGACGGAGTGGCTCGGCTGACGCTCGACCGACCCGCCAAACGGAACGCCCTGACCGCGGAGATGTGGGTGACACTGCGCGGGCACCTCGACTCGCTCGAGACCAGGGACGTCGTCGCCGTCGTGCTGCGGGGCGCCGCGGGGAGCTTCTCGGCGGGCGCGGACCTGGGCGAGCTGCGGATCCCGGACCCCGAGTACGTCGGCGGCGTCCAGGAACTGGCCGAGGCCACGGTGCTGCGGCTGCGCGACCTCGCTCCGCCGACGGTCGCCGAGATCGACGGCCCCTGCTTCGGCGCGGGCGCCAGCCTCGCCCTGGCGTGTGACCTGCGAATCTGCACACCGCGATCGCGGTTCGGCATCCCGTCGCTGCGCCACGGGATCGTCTACGAGCCCGTCCACGTGCAACGGCTCGTGCAGGTGGTGGGGCCCGGGGTGGCCGCCCTGCTGCTCTACGGCGGGGAGACCTGGAGCGGGGAGGAGGCTGTGCGCCACGGGCTGGCGGACCGCTGTGCCGACGACGTCACGGGGGCCGTCGAGCGGATCCTGGCCGGGCTGCGGGACGCGCCCCGCGCGGCCGTCGTCGCGACGGCGGCGGCGCTGCGGGCCGGGGCGTAGGCCCGTGGACCTGCATCTCCGCGGCGCCCGCGTCATCGTGACGGGCGGATCGAGCGGCTTGGGCCTGGCCGTGGCGCGCGGGCTGGTCGAGGAAGGGGCACGGGTGGCCCTCGCCGCCCGGGACCCCCGCAGGCTCCGCGCCGCGGCCGACGGCCTGTCCGGCTCGGTGCTCGCGATCCCCACCGACACCACCGACGACACCGCCGTACGGTCCATGGTGGACGAGGTCGTGGCGACCTGGGGCGGGGTCGACGTCCTGGTCAACGCCGCCGCCGAGCCCTCCACCGCCGCGCCGCCCGCCCTGGCCGACCTGACCGACGACGAGGTCCGCCGCGATCTCGACACCAAGGTCCTGGGATACCTGCGCTGCGCGCGGGCGGTGGCGCCCCACATGACCGCGCAGGGCCGCGGCCGGATCGTCAATGTCTCCGGCCTCAACGCCCGGCGCACCGGCTCGATCCCCGGCACCGTCCGCAACGTCGCCGTGGCCGCGCTGACCGCCAACCTGGCCGACGAGCTCGGTCCGGCGGGCGTCGGGGTCACCGTGGTGCACCCCGGCCTCGTCGAGACCGAGCGCGTCCACGCGCTGGTCGCCGCCCGCACCGCGGCCACGGGGCACACCGCCGAGGAGGTGCGGGCGGACCTCGCCGCCGGCACCAGCCTGCGTCGGCTCGTCACCCCGGAGGAGGTCGCGGCGGTCGTCGTCTTCCTCTGCTCCCCGAGAGCGGCCGGGGTGACCGGGGACGCCGTCGTCGTCGCGGGAGGGAACCGCGGCGCCGTCCACTACTGAAGGAGAGAACGATGGACTTCACCGGCAAGGTCGCGCTGGTCACCGGCGGCGGCAGCGGCATCGGGCGGGCGGCCTGCGTGGCGTTCGCGCGCCACGGTGCCGCGGTGGTCGTGGTCGACCGGGACGCGGCGGCGGCCGAGGCGACGGCCGAGACCGTGCTGGAGGCGGGGGCCAAGGCGCTCGCGGTGCGCGCGGACGTCGGCGACTCCGCCCAGGTGCAGGCCTACGTGCGGACGGCGGTCGAGGAGTTCGGCCGGATCGACTGCTTCTTCAACAACGCCGGGATCGGCGGCACGGTGGCGCCGGTCGCCGAGTACGACGAGGCGGATTTCGCCGCGGTGCTGGCGGTGAACGTCACCGGTGTGTTCCTGGGCCTGCGGTACGTCCTGCCCGTGATGATCTCCCAGGGCTGCGGCGCGGTGGTGAACACGGCCTCGGTGGCGGGCCTCATCGCCACCCCCGGTGCGTCGGCGTACGTCGCGTCGAAGCACGCCGTGATCGGGCTGACGAAGACGGCGGCAGGCGAGGTCGCGCGGCAGGGGATCCGGGTCAACGCCGTGTGCCCCGGCCCGGTCGACACCGACGCGATGTGCCGCCTCGAGGAGCAGATCGCACCGGACGACCCCGCAGGGCTCACCGCGCGGAACCGGGCCGCGCAGCCCACCGGCCGCTACAGCACGCCGGACGAGGTCGCCAACGTCGTCCTCTTCCTCTGCTCGGACCTGGCCTCCAACACGACCGGTGCCCAGTACGTGGTCGACGGCGGCCGCAGCGCGACCGGAACCGCCACCCCGAGCAGGGGATAGACCGCCGGATCCAGGTCACAGTCACGGCCGCCGCGCGCGGCCAGACTTGGCGACACCGACACTCACCGGGCCCCGGCCCGAGTTGGAGGCACCTGTGCAGACACTTGACCTGGTCGACGCCGGCGTCGGCGTCGAGTTCCTCCCCGGAGTCCCCCTCGACACCCGTCGCAGCGGGACGGGCGAGCGGGTGGCCCTCGTGCTCCCCGGCGCCGAGCGCGCCGACGAGGACGCCTCGTTCCTCGACGCGTTGGCCGAGGAGTTCACCGTCGTGGCGCCCTCGCACCCCGGCTTCGGCCGCTCGCCCCGGCCGGACTGGTGCCGGTCGGTCGACGATCTCGCCTACCTCTACCTGGAGTGGCTCGACCGGTCCGGGTGCACCGACGTCACGGTCGTCGGGCTGCAGTTCGGCGGGTGGGTCGCGCTGGAGATGGCGGTCCGCAGCTGCGCGCGGATCGGCCGGCTCGTGCTGGTCGACGCGCTCGGGGTCAAGCTCGGCGGCCGGCTGGACCGCGACGTCGTCGACCTCTTCGCCACGCCGCACGAGGAGCTGGACCGGCTGACCTACGCGGACCCGCGGCACGCGCTCGGCGACCTCGGCGCAGCTCCGGTCGAGGCGGTGCTCGAGGTGGCGCGCAACGAGGAGGCGCTCGTGACCTACGGGTGGGAGCCCTTCCTGCACAATCCGCGGCTGCCCGACTGGACCTGGCGCATCTCGGTACCGACCACGGTCGTCTGGGGCGACCGCGACGGCATCGTCGCGCCGGACCACGGCCGCGGCCTGGCCGAGCGGATCCCGGGTGCCCGGTTCGAGCTCGTCGACGGCGCCGGGCACCGTCCGCAGGTGGAGCGTCCGGAGGACCTCGCCCGGCTCGTCGCCAAGTCCGCCGTCTGATCCCGAGGAGGGAACCCCGTGCAGCACTGGCACTTCAGCGAGACCGCCTACCCCGATCTCCCCGAGCCGGGCGAGTACTCCTCGATCCGGGTCACCCTGCCCAACGGCCTGATCGACCCCGCGCACGCCGCGGCTCTGTGGGACCGCTACATCCGCGAGTGGCAGGTCGCGGACGAGTGCGGCCTCAACGTGATGGTCAACGAACACCACTCCACCGCGACCTGCATGAACTCGGTCGCGCCGGTCGTCGCCGGGGTGCTGGCCCGGGTGACCTCGAAGGCCCGGATCCTGCTGTTGGGCAACCCCGTGGCGAACCGCAAGGACCCCGTCCGCATCGCCGAGGAGATGGCGCTGGTCGACCTGCTCAGCCACGGCAGGCTCGAGGTCGGCTTCGTGAAGGGCGTGCCCTACGAGATCGCCGCCACCAACACCAAGCCCATCGGGATGACCGAGCGCATGTGGGAGGCGATCGACCTCATCACCCGTGCCTGGTCCACCCACGACGGCCCCTTCAACTGGGAGGGTGAGTACTTCCACCACCGCCAGGTCAACATCTGGCCGCGGCCCTATCAGCAGCCCACCCCGCCGGTCTGGGTCACGGCGGTCAGCCCCGGCAGCGCCGCGCGGGTGGCCGACAACGGCTACACGATCGGCACGTTCCTGACCGGCCTCGACGGGACCCGCCGCGTCTTCCAGGAGTACCGGGACCGCCTCGCCGAGACGGGCAGGCCGGCCGCCGGGGACGAGAAGTTCGGCTACGCGGCACTGGTCTACACCGGACGGACGGACGAGGAAGGGCTGGAGGGGGCTCGCAAACTCCTCTGGTACATCCACTCCAACAAGGTGGCGACCGAGTTCCTCTACCCGCCCGGGTACATCCCGTACCAGGCCAGGGCCGCGGGGCTGCGGGCCCGCAGCGCGATCGGCGACCCCGCCCTGCTGCCCGGCCAGGGTGGCCGGGTGTCGAAGGACCTGTCGACGATGTCGCTCGACGAACTGATCGAGAAGGGCATCGTGTTCGCCGGCAGCCCCGCGACGGTCGCCGGGCAGCTCGAACGCTTCCACGAGCACGTGGGCGGCTTCGGCAACCTGCTGCTCATGGGACAGGCCGGGCACCTGACCCACGAGGAGACCGTGCGCGGTCTCCGGATCTTCGCCGAGGACGTCGCCCCCCGGCTCGACCGTGTGACCGATCCCGTCGCCGTCTGATCCGCCCCCGATGAGCTAAGGACAACGATGTCTCAGTCATCCCCGCCCGACGCGGTGAGCTCGCCCCCCGCGCCGGCCCCCGCAGGGCTCTCCCGCCGGTCCGTCGTCGCCGCGGGCACCGGCAACGCCCTCGAGTTCTACGACTTCGCGATCTTCGCCTCGCTCACGCCGGTCATCTCGCAGCTGTTCTTCCCCTCGGGGGACCAGCTGGCGGCGATCCTCTCCACCCTGGCCCTCTACGCCGTCGGGTTCGTGATGCGGCCGGTGGGCGCCATCGTGTTCGGCAGGCTCGCGGACCGGCTCGGCAGGCGGATCCCGCTGGCGATCTCCGTCCTGCTCATGGGCGTGACCACGGTGCTGATCGGCGTCATGCCCACGTACGCCCAGGCCGGGGTCGTGGCGCCGCTGCTGCTCTGCATCGCGCGCCTGTTGCAGGGGCTGTCCGTCGGTGGCGAGTTCGGGACGTCCGCCAGCTTCCTGGTCGAGCACGCGCCGCGGCACCGCCGCGGCCTCTACGGGTCCTTCGCCTTCTTCTCCTCGACGGCGGGCAGCGTGCTCGGCGCCCTGGTGGTGCTGCTCCTCACGATCGGGATGCCCGCGGACGCGCTCAGCGGCTGGGGCTGGCGGATCCCGTTCCTGCTCGGCTTCCCGCTGCTGGTGATCGGGCTCTATCTGCGCTACCGGATCGCCGAGTCGCCGGAGTTCGAGGCGGTCAGGGCCGAGAACGCGCGGGCGAAGAGTCCCCTGCGAACGCTCTTCCGCGAGCACTGGCGCGCGTTCCTGACGCTGATCGGGATCTGCATCGGGTTCAGCGTCGCGTCCGCCACCGCGCAGGCCTTCGTGCTCACCTACATCCGCACCGTCGTGGGGCTGCCCGCGGTGCAGGCGTTGACCAGCGTCGTCCTGGCCACGACGTTCGGAGTGGTCATGGTGCTCGTGTTCGGTCACCTGTCGGACCGGTACGGCCGACGGACGATCCTGATCTTCGCCTGTGTGCTGACGGTGCTCCTGCCCTACCCGAGCCTGCTGGTGATGAGCTTGTCGGGCTTCGGGTCCGCGCTGCTCGGCCAGCTGATCCTGTGGGTGCCGGTGGCGGCCTTCGGCGGGGCGATCCCGGCGCTGTTCGCGGAGCTCTTCCCCACGAAGGTGCGGGCCTCGGGCTTCGGGATCGGGTACGGCTTCGGCTCCGCGATCTTCGCGGGCACGGCGCCGTTCGTCGCGACGCTGCTGATCGAGCTGACCGGGAACACGCTCTCCCCGGCCTGGTACATGACGGCGGCCGGACTGGTCACCCTCGTCGTGGTCGTCACGTCGGTGTCGGTGCGTCGGAGCTCGGTGTCATGAGCTCGGGGCGGCTGACCGGAAGGTCGGCGCTGGTCACGGGCGCCGGCTCGGGGATCGGGGCGGCCACGGCCGAGGTCTTCGCGCGAGAGGGGGCCCGCGTCGTCGTCGCGGACCTCGACAAGGCGGGTGCGGCGGCCACGGTCGAACGGATCCGGGACGAGGGGGGCGTCGCCGAGCCCTACGCCGCGGACGTCTCCGACGAGGCGGAGGTGGAGGCACTCGTCGACTTCACCGCGCGGACCTTCGGCGGCGTGGACGTCCTCCAGAACTACGCCTCGAACCGGGGCGTGGTGGCCGAGGACGTCGCTCTGGCCGGCGCCGACGCCTCGGCGTGGGCGCGGCAGCTCGGCGTGGACCTGATGGGTTGCGTGTTCACCGCGAAGTACGCCCTGCCGCACATGCTCCGGCGAGGCGGCGGGAGCATCACCAACGCGTCGTCCCTGGTCGGCTGGCTCCCGTTGGAGTCGCGGCCGGCCTACGCCACGGCGAAGGCGGGGGTGATCGGGCTGTCGAGGTCGATCGCCGTCGAGTACGGCAGGCAGGGGATCCGGTGCAACGTCGTGGCACCGGGCCCGATCGTCTCGCCCGGCACGGAGGGCATGTACACCGCGGAGCAGACCGAGGTGCTCGCCGAGCACATGGCCGCCCCGCGTCTCGGCCGCCCCGACGACGTCGCGTTGGCCGCGTTGTTCCTCGCCTCGCCGGACGCCGCGTTCATCAACGGTCACGTGCTCGTCGTCGATGGTGGGATGTCGGCGTACGCGCCGATGGTGCCGTCCTTCCGGCGGCTGGCGCGGGAGGAGTGAGCCGATGCGGGTGACGGTGACGGGCGGCCTCGGGGTCAACGGGGCCTGGGTCGTGCGGGAGCTCCTCGGCCGCGGGCACGAGGTGGTGGTCGTCGAGAACCGCGAGGACCTGACGCTGGTGCAGGACGTCGCGGACCGGATCGAGCTGGTCGTGAGCGACATCCGGGACGCGGACCGGCTGACCGGGGCGATGCGCGGTTCCGAGTGCGTCGTGCACCTCGCGGCGTTCGTCGCCGCCGAGCAGGATCCGCACACGGCGATCGCCGTGAACATCGGCGGCACTGCGCAGGTGTGTGCGTCGGCCGCCGCCGCGGGCGTCCGACGGGTGGTGAACACCAGCTCGAAGGCGGTCTACGGCCCGACCACGGGCAAGCGCGGCTTCCCGACCTACGAGCCGATCACCGAGGACGGGGAGCGGCTGCCCCGCGGGATGTACGACATCACCAAGACCGCCGCCGAGGACGTCCTGGGCTGGTACGGCCGCACCACCGACCTGGAGTGCGTCAGCCTGCGGTTCTCCACGATCTACGGGCCGGGGAAGCTGCAGCGCCACGGCGGGAACGTCGGCATCGGCCTGGTGTCGGCCTACAGCGCGATGATCGAGCTGCCCGCCGGCGGCCTGCCGTTCGCCCTCGCCCACGGCGGGGAGGAGCGGGACGACCTCGTCTACGTCCTGGACGTCGCCGAGGCGATCGCCACGGTGGTGGCGGCCCCGGAACCGCTGCGCCATCGGGCGTACAACGTGTCCAGCGGCCGTGCGCTGTCGGTGGCCGAGTTCGCGGACGTCATCCGGACGGTCCTCCCCGCGGCCGAACTGGACGTCGGCCCGGGACTGAACCCCATGGACGCGAAGGAGAGCGCCTACATGGTCCTGGACAACACGCGGATCGCGGAGGACCTGGGGTGGAGCCCCCGCTTCGACCCCGAGCGGGCGGTCCGCCACTACGTCGGCCACGTGCGGGCGCAACGGTGAGGGCCGCCCTCTACCAGCGGCCCGGCCCCGCGGCCGAGGTGCTGGAGGTCGTCGACCTGGAGGCGCCGGCGCCCGGCCCGGGGCAGGTGCGCGTCCGGATGGCCACCTCGGGGGTCAACCCGACGGACTGGAAGGGGCGTGCCGGGCTCACCGCCCGCCGCCCGGACGGCTTCCAGGTGCCGCACCACGACGGCGCCGGGGTGGTCGACGCGCTCGGGAAAGGGGTCGTAGGGCTCACCGTCGGGCAGCGGGTGTGGCTGTACCTGGCGGCCTATCGCAACCGGTACGGGACCGCGGCCGAGTACGCCGTCGTGCCGGCGGTGCAGGCCGTTCCGTTGCCGGACACCGCCTCCGACGACCTGGGGGCCTGCCTCGGCGTGCCCGCGCTGACCGCCGCGCACTGCCTCGGCGGGGCGCCCGAGGGGCTGAAGGGGCGGACCGTGCTCGTCGCCGGGGGAGCGGGGGCGGTGGGGCACTACGCGATCGAGCTGGCGCGTGCCGCCGGGGCACGGGTCGTCGCGACCGTGAGCTCACCCGAGAAGCAGGCCCTGGCCGAACAGGCGGGCGCCGAGCACGTCGTGCGCTACACCGCCGCGGACGCCGCCGACCGCATCCTCGAGCTGGTGGGGCCCGTCGACCGGATCGTCGAGGTGGCCCCGATGGCGAACCTCGACCTGGACCTGCGGGTGCTCGCCCGCGGCGGCACGATCGCGACCTACGCCGCCGACGAGACGCTCACCCTGCCCGGCGGGGCGCTGATGAGCGCGAACGCCGTGCTGGTGTTCGCGCTGCTCTACACCGTGCCCGCGGAGCAACTGGCCGCGGCGGTCCGGTGGACGTCGGAGGTCCTCGCGACCGGTGGGCTCACGGCGCTGCCGATCACCTCGTATCCGCTGGAGCGGGTGGCCGAGGCACACGATGCGGTGGAACGCGGAGCCGTCGGGAAGGTGGTGGTCCGGCCATGAAGATCGGGTCGATCGAGGTCCTTCCGGTACTCGACGGCGACGCGCGGTTGCCGCTGGACATGGCCGTGCGGCACGTCCGGGGCTCGGCCTGGGACTGTCCGCACCAGCCGTTGGACGCCGAGGGCAGGGTCCACATGGGCATCGGCGCCTTCCTCGTCCGGAGCCGGGACCGCACGGTCCTGGTCGACCTCGGTGCGGGGAACGGCTTCATCCACGAGGCCTTCACGACCGGTGACCTGCCCGCGAACCTGATCGGGGCGGGGGTGGCGCCGGAGGACGTCACGGACGTCGTGTTCACGCACCTGCACGTGGACCACGTCGGCTGGGCCACCACACAGGGCCGGCCGACCTTCCCCCGCGCGACGTACCGGGTGCACGCCGCGGACTGGGCCTACTTCCTGCACGGCGCGGGCGCGGAGGACACGATGTCGGAGGCCCTCGCACCCCTCGAGGCCCAGCTGGAGACCTTCGACGAGGAGGTCGAGCTGCTCCCGGGCCTGCGCGCCCGCCCCGCACCGGGCCACACCCCAGGCTCCACCGTCTTTGTGCTGAGCGACGCGGGGGAGCGCGCGCTGCTGCTCGGGGACGTCGTGCACACGGTCAACGAACTCACCGACCCGGAGTGGGAGGGGATGTTCGACGTGGACAGGAGGGCCGCCAACGCCGTACGCGCCGCGATCGCCGACGAGCTCGCGGCCACCGGCGATCTCTTCGCCCCCGCGCACCTCCCGGGCCTGTCCTTCGGGCGGCTGGTCACCGCCGGCGGACTCCGCGAGTTCCGGTTCAGGAGCGACGACCCGCAGTAGGAGTCCTCGTCCGCGCGATGGCGGACGAGCTGCCCAGCCTGGCCTGGACAGGCGCTTGCGCCTGGGGCGGCCGCCGTCGTGTCCGACGGCCGCCGCGCGAAGCGAGAGGGACTTCAGGACGCGGACGCGGTCGGCGATCGCGCGGCGGCCGACGCCCGAGTCGAAGGCGATGGAGTCGAACTCGTGAGGCACCCCGGGGTGCAGGTGGAACTCGGTCGGCACGCCCGCGCGGCTGAGCCTGATCGCGTAGGCGGCGGCCTCGTCGCGGAAGACGTCGATCTGGCCGATCTCGATGTAGGCCGGCGGTAGGTCGCGCGCGTCCTCCAGGCGAGCAGGGGCTGCTGTGGCGGGCACGTCCGGCCCGCCGTCGGCTGCGCCGAGCAGCGCGGGCCATGCGGTGTCGCTGTCGTCGTAGGACCACAGCGCGAACGGCGCGATGTACGGGTCCGGTGTGCGGGTGCGGTCGTCGAGCATGGGCATGATCAGGATCTGCCGGGCGATCGCGGGGCCGCCGCGGTCGCGGGCGAGGATGGCCAGCCCGGCCGTCAGGCCGGCACCGGCGCTGTCGCCCATCACGGCGATCCGCCGGGGATCGACGCCGTGCTCGCTCGCGTGCTCGTGGAGCCAGCGCAGCGCGGCGTAGCCGTCCTCGAGCGGGGTGGGGAAGGGGTGTTCCGGCGCGCGGCGGTACTCGACCGACAGGAACGGCACGCCGCTGGCCGAGACGTAGCGCGAGACCGCCCCGTCGAAGTGGTCGATGTGGCCGAAGATGTAGCCGCCGCCGTGGAAGAACAGCACGGCAGGCCCCGGCGCCGCGCCCGCCTTGGCGTACCAGCGCATCGTGATCCGCGTTCCGTCGTCGGCGGTCGCGTACTTCTCGACGGCCGTGACGTCGGCCGGCACCGGTTGGGCCTTGTCCGCGGCGCCGATGATCGCCTCCCACCTGACGCGGCGGCCTTCGACGTCGCCGACGGCGGGCGGGGTGGCAGCGGCCATCGCCTCGCCCAAGGGGGCGATGGCGGCCGCGAACTCGGGGTCGTAGGTGAAGGACATGATGTGCCTCGTGTCTCCTGCGCGTGGGGTGGTGCGAACCGGGCCGGCCGGCCCGGCTCAGGCGGTGGGTGCGAGGACGACGACCTTGCCCGCGACGTCGCCGTCGGCGGCGCGGCGGTGGATCGACGGCAGGTCGCCGAGCGCGACGCGTTCGGCGATGTCGACGGTGAGCTCGCCGCGGTCCACCCGGGCGACGAGTTCGGCGAGCTGGGCGGCGTCGCTGCGGACGAACAGGTCGATCCCGCGCACCCCCCGCTGCTCGTCGGCGGGTGCGGGCATCCACACCGTGGTGCTGACCACGACGCCGCCGTCGCGGACCCGGCGGGCCAGCGTGGCGAACTGCTCGGGGGTGATCGGGGCCAGGTTGAGCAGCACGTCGACCGGCTCGTCGACGGCGTCGGCGACCTCGGTGGTGGTGTGGTCGATGACCTCGTCGGCGCCCTGCTCGGTGAGTTGCTCGCGGCTGCGGGGGCTGGCGGTGGCGCTGACGTGGGCACCGGCGGCCTTGGCCAGCTGCACGGCATAGCCGCCCACGGCCCCGCCGGCGCCGACGATCAGGATCCGCTGCCCGGCGGTCAACCGGGCGTGCTCGAACAGGGCCTGCCACGCGGTGAGACCCACCAACGGCAACGCGGCGGCATCGCCGAGCGGGATCGTCGTGGGGGCCGGCGCCAACCCGTCGGCGGGCGCGATGACGTACTCGGCGGAGGCGCCGTCGGCGACGAAGGGCAGGAACCCGATGACCTGGTCCCCTACTTCGAGGCCCCGTACGTCGTCGCCGAGCGCGTCGACGGTGCCCGCCACGTCCAGGCCAGGGATGTGCGGCAGCGTCAGCGGCATGGGCTCCTGCATGAAGCCGGCCCGGATGTTGGCGTCGACGCCGTTGAAGGTGGTCGCCGCCACCCGCACCCGAACCTGTCCGGCGCCCGGCGTAGGGGTGTCGACGTCCTCGTAGCGCAGGACGTCCGGGTCGCCGTACTCGTGGAACACGACAGCCTTCATGGCGATGCCTCTCTCGGCTTGCGATGTACTTCGAATCCGAAGCACATGGAGGACGCTAGCAGTGCTTCAAATCCAAAGCAAGTGATTCGAAGACGAAGTACGATGCCGCCATGTCAGACGCTGCTTCGCCCCTGGACGCGGTCGAGCTGGGCGCCTACTTCGCCCTGATCGAGGTGGCCGATCTGTTGCGCCACACCGTCGAGCAGCAGCTGCGCGAGGAGGGCGATCTCAGCTACGTGCAGTTCCAGCTGCTGGCCCGGCTGGGCCTGGACTCGCCGACCGGCAGCGAGCGGATGACGGATCTGGCCGACGGCGTCGTCTACAGCCGCAGCGGGCTGACCTACCAGGCCGGGTTGTTGGAGAAGGCGCAGCTGGTGACGCGGGCTCCGGCCGCCGACGACGAACGGGGCGTCACGGTCACCATCACCGACGCGGGCCGGGCGCGGGTCGCCAAGGTCTTGCCCGGGCACGTGCAGGTCATCAGGGACCTCCTGCTGCAACCGCTGGCGCGCGAGCAGGTCGAGACCCTCCACGCCGTGCTCGAATCCGCGCGCGAGCACATGCGGGCGGCCCCACCGCGCTCGGCCCGGCAGCGCCGGCGCAAGCGCAACCCGGAACCGACGGCCTGATCGGCGCCCCCGACCGACCCCGACGTCGCACGGCAGGCGATCGAGGAGGTGGCGGGAGGGAGCGCGAAGGTGGCGGTCGAAGAGCGACGCGGGGTCTCGGCGGGCCCTGGCGGCGCGCGGGGCCGGGTCCGGATGGGGCCGATGACCAGCTCGTGGACCCCGGGGGCCGCGGCTGCCGAGCTCGGCGGTGAGCGAACGGACGAGCGACTTCTTCGCGGCGTTGGTGGCACCGGCGAGCGCGGCGAACGGGTAAGGGATCTCGCCGCTGAACCCGGCTGAGGTGGATCAGCGCTCCGGTGCGGGCCACCAGCGGGATGATCGTGCATTGGGCGTGGAAGTGCGCCGTGAGGTTGGCGTCGATCATGCGCTGCCACGTGTCCTCGATCGTATCGATCAGGCCGATCCGCCCGGGTGGCCCCCAGCTGCCGATCGTGAAGACGGCCCCGTCGAGGGTGTCGATGCCGGCCCGGGCCAGCTCCTCCCGGAGGTCCGTCGCGGCGCTGGTGACGTCAACGGGATCAGGCGGAGCCCGGCGGCATCGGGGAGAGGTGGAGCGCGCGCGGCTGCTCGGGGACGTCGTGCACACGGTCGGCGAGCTCACCGACCCGGAGTGGGACAGGATGTTCGACGTGGACCGGGGCGCCGCCAACGCCGTAGGCGCCCGGACCGCCGACGAGCTCGCGGCCACCGGCGATCTCTTCGCCCCCGCGCACCTCCCGGCGCTCCGTCATCGGGGGATGGACGGACAGCCGGATCCTCCCCGAAAACCGTTCGGGCGACGACGGCGGCACTGCTAGGTTTCCGCGAGCCGTGCGAGAGGACGAGGAGGTGGGACCCGTGAACGTGGCGACAGGGGTGCTCCCCTCCGAGGGCACGGTCGGACGCTAGGTCGTCGTCCGGGAGCGCCGCCCCGAGCACTCCTGGAAGGTACGACCATGCGTTTCGTTTCCGAACAGCGCTTCGACGACGGCGTCCTCGAACGCGGGTTCACCCTCGGCGAGATCCCCGGCATCCTGTGGACGCCCGGCCCCGCATCCGCACCGGCCCCGCTGATCCTGCTCGGTCACCCCGGCGGACTGCACAGGATGTACCCCCGGTTGGTCGCCCGGGCCCGGCACTCCGCGGCCGAGGGCTACGCCGCGGCCACGATCGAGCTCCCGGGGAGCGGTGACCGGCCCCGTTCCGCCGCCGCCGAGGAGGCCCGGGCCGACCTTCGCCGGGCGGTGGAGGCCGGCGAGCCGGTCGGCGACGACATCATCGACCGGCTCGTCCTCCCGCTGGTCGACGAGGCGGTTCCGGAATGGCGGGCCGCCCTGGACGCCCTCCTCGCGCTGCCCGAGATCGGCGGCCCGGTCGGCTACGCGGGAGGGGTGATCGCGATCGGTACCCGGCTCGCGGTGGTCGAGCCGCGCCTCTCCGCCGCGGTCCTGTTCGCCGGCAGTTTCGTGCCCCGCAGGATGTTCGACGAGGCCCGGCAGGTCACCATCCCGCTGCTGGTCCTGCTGCAGTGGGACGACGAGGGGAACGACCGACAGCGGGCCCTGGACCTGTTCGACGCCTTCGGCGCCGAGGAGAAGACGCTGCACGCCAACATGGGCGGGCACACCGGCGTCCCGCAGTTCGAGGCGGACGCCGGGAACCGGTTCTTCGCCCGGCACCTGACGTGAGGCCGTGCGCCGGACCCTCGTCCGCGATGAGCCTCCTCTGGTCAGGTCCGCGGCGTTGACCTGGCCCCCCAACCCCTCATACGCTCCGGTATAAACCGGCGGGTCGAACGTCGGACGCGACGACGCGCCGGGAGGGTCGGTGGCCGAGATCGGCCTGCGGGGCAGCGCCGTCCGCGATCCCGAACAGCGCGAGGCGCAGCGCCGGCGGATCCTGGCGGCCGCGGCGGAGGTGTTCGCCCGCAAGGGGTACGAGGCCGCGACGATGGAGGACATCGCCGCCCGGATGGGCGTGAGCAAGGGCGTGCTCTACTACCAGTTCCGCAGCAAGCAGGAGCTGGTCGTGGAGACCCGGCGAGCCACCTCGGGGGCGGCGGTCGACCGGCTCACCGAGATCGTGCAGCGACCCGAGAGCGCCCGTGTGCGCATCGAGGCCGCCCTGCGGGATCTCGCGGCGACGGCGTTCGACCCGCTCGCCAGGCACGTGATCCTCCTGCCGGTGCTGCACGGCCTGGACCAGCGGCACCTCGACGAGGTCCGGACCATCGAGCGCCGCTACGAGCGGCTGCTCGAGACGCTGCTGCGCGAGGGCGTGGCCGAGGGCAGCCTCGTGGTCGACGACGTGAAACTCACCGCGTTCACCCTGATCAGGGCCTGTTTCGGCCCGGCGGTCTGGTACCGGCCGGACGGCGGGCTCGACGAGTTCCAGATCGTCGACCGCCTCGTCGCGCACCTGCTGCGCAGCATCACCGCACGACTGGAGGTCCCGTGACCCTGCTCGTCGCCAACCGGGGCGAGATCGCCGTCCGGCTCGTCCGGGCCGCCCGCGAGCTGGGCCTGCGGACGGTCGCCGTGTTCGCGCCCGAGGACGCCGGCGCCCCGCACGTCACGCTGGCGGACGAGGCGCACGAGCTGCCCGGCTCCGGCGTGGCCGCCTACCTGGACCAGGACGCGCTCCTCGAGGTGGCCACCCGTGCGGGAGCCCGGTTCGTGCACCCCGGCTACGGCTTCCTCAGCGAGAACGCCGCCTTCGCCCGGCGGTGCGCCGACACCGGCCTGACCTTCGTCGGCCCACGACCTGAGCTGTTGGACCTGTTCGGCGACAAGGTCCGCGCCCGTGCGACGGCCCAGGAGGCCGGCGTCCCGGTCCTGCCCGGCACCCTCGGGCCAACCTCGCTCGACGAGGCCGCGACCTTCCTCGCGGAGCACGGCGCCGTGATGCTCAAGGCACTCGCCGGCGGGGGCGGCCGCGGCATGCGGGCCGTGACCGGGGCGGACGACCTCGCCGACGCGTACGCCCGCTGCCGTTCCGAGGCCGAGCAGGCGTTCGGGTCGGGGGAGCTGTACGTGGAGAAGCTGGTCGGGGCGGCGCGGCACATCGAGGTGCAGATCGTCGGGGACGGCGCGCAGGTCCGGCACCTGGGCGAGCGGGACTGCTCGATCCAACGCCGGCACCAGAAGCTGGTCGAGATCGCCCCCGCGCCGTTCCTGGACGCCACGGTCCGGCAGCGGCTCCTCGACGCGGCCGTCGCGATCGGCCAGCATGTCGGCTACGAGAGCCTGGGCACCGTCGAGTTCCTCGTGCACGGCGACGACGTGTGGTTCCTCGAGCTCAACCCCCGGCTCCAGGTCGAGCACACCGTGACCGAGGAGGTCACCGGCGTCGACCTCGTCGAGACCCAGATCCGGCTCGCACAGGGCGGCGCGCTGGACGTCGACGGACAGCCGCGGGGGTTCGCGATCCAGGCCCGGGTCAACACCGAGGAGCTCGACGAGGACGGCACGCCCCGCCCCCGGGCGGGCCTGCTCACCGCCTTCGACCCGCCCTCCGGCCCGCACGTGCGGGTGGACACCTACGGCTACACCGGCCTGCGGACCAGCCCGCGGTTCGACTCGTTGCTGGCCAAGGTGATCGCCCGCGGCGCCTCGTTCGCCGACGCGGCCCGGCGCGCGGACGCCGCGCTGGCCGAGTTCCGGATCGAGGGGCTCGCGACGACGATCCCGTTCCTGCGCGCGGTGCTGACCCATCCGGACTTCACCGGCGGCCCGTCGGACACCGGGTTCGTGGCCGCGCACCTCGCCGAGCTGCGGAGCACCGCCCTGCCGGTCCGGTTCCCCACCGCCCCGGAGGCGGCACCGACGGCCGCGGTCGTCCCCGTCGACGGGATCACGGCGCCGATGGACGGGGTCGTCGTCGAGTACGCGGTCGAGCCCGGTGCCCGGGTCCGCCGCGGCGAGCGCCTGCTGGTGCTCGAGGCGATGAAGATGGAGTTCACGGTCCGCGCCGAGACCGCGGGCACCGTCGGCCGGTTGTTGGCCGAGGTCGGGGCGGTCGTCGAGGAAGGCGCGCCGCTGCTGGTGCTGGAACCCTCGGCGGCGGACGACGGAGAGGTCACGGCGGACGTCCCCGCGGTCGACGAGGGCTGGGAGCGCGAGGCGGAGGAGGTCCACCGCCGCCGGGCCCTCGGCCGCGAGATGGGTGGGCCGGAGAAGATCGCCCGCCAGCACGAGAGCGGCCGGCTGACCGTGCGCGAGCGGATCGATGCGCTGGCGGACAAGGGCAGCTTCTCCGAGATCGCCCCGCTCACCGGCTTCGCCACCTACTCCGAGGACAACGAGCTGGCTGCGCTGCTGCCGGTCAACTTCGTCTCCGGTACGGCCCGGATCGACGGGCGCCGCGCCGTCGTCGGGGCGGACGACTTCACCATCCGTGGCAGCTCCGGCGACGCCGCGATCTGGCAGAAGCAGGTCTTCACCGAGGAGTACGCGGGCGCGATGCGGCTGCCGGTCGTCCGGCTGCTCGACGGGGCGAGCGGCGGCGGGAGCGTCGTCACCGCGCAGCGCAACGGCTACCACTACCTGCCGGTCAACCCGGGGTGGGACGCCGTCGTCGAGAACATGTCGCTGGTCCCGGTCGTCTCGGCCTGCCTCGGCCCGACGGTCGGGCTGGGCGCCGCGCGCCTGGCCATGTCCCACCTGGCGCTGATGGTCGAGGGCATCGGGCAGGTCTTCACCGCCGGGCCGCCGGTGGTGAAGGGCAGCTCCGGCGAGGACCTGACCAAGGAGCAGCTCGGCGGCGCGGAGATCCACCGCAACAACGGCCTCGTGGAGCGGTTCGTCCGCAGCGAGGCGGAGGCCTTCGGCGTGATCCGGGGCTTCCTGTCCTACCTGCCGCAGAGCGTGTTCGAGGTGCCCCCGGTCGTGCCCGGCGAGGACCCGGCGGACCGGGTGGAGGAGAGCCTGCTGCGGGCCGTGCCCCGCAACCCCCGCGAGCCCTACGACGTGGACGCCCTGCTCGAGGCCGTCTTCGACCAGGGCTCGGTCTTCCGCTACGCCGAGTACGGCGGCGCGACGGTGACCGCGCTCGCCCGGCTCGACGGGCACCCGGTCGGCGTGATCGCCACCGACCCGACCCGAGGCGTGACCATCTCGGCGGAGGGCGCGCAGGCCATCACCCGGCTCGTCGACCTCTGCGAGACCTTCCACCTGCCGCTGGTCAGCCTCACCGACCAGGGTGGCGCCTCGATCGGCTCGGGCGCCGAGCGCAAGGCCACCATCCGCTTCGGAGTCCGGGCCATCGCCGCGGTCTACCAGGCGCGGATCCCACAGGCCGAGATCGTCGTGCGGCGGGTGTTCGGGGTCGGCGGGGCCGGGATCGTCAACCGGCACCGGCCGAACCGGACGTGGGCCTGGCCCTCGGCGACCTGGGGCTCGCTGCCCGCGAAGGGCGGCGTCGAGGCGGCCTTCCGCGCGCAGCTCGCCAACGCGCCGGACCGGGCGGCGGAGATCGCCCGGATCGAGCGCGAGCTGGAGGCGCTGGCCTCGCCGTTCCGGACCGTCGAGCGGTTCGGCGTGCAGGACCTGATCGACCCCCGCGAGAGCCGGGCCGTGCTGTGCGAGTGGGTGCGCGACGCCTACCGCCTGCTGCCCGAGCAGCTCGGCCGCCCCGCCTTCGGCACGCGCCCCTGAGGAGACCCGCATGGCAGCGACATCGGAGCACGAGCTCACCGCACGGCTGCGGGCCGAGGACGAGCTGATCACCGACCGGCTGCGGCACTGGGCGCGGACCACCGGCGACCGCACCTTCCTCTACTACGGCGAGGACGACGTCTCGTTCACCTACGCCGAGTTCGACCGCCGGACGGATGCGATCGCCGGCAACCTGGCCGGTCAGGGCGTGGCCAAGGGCGACCGGGTGTCGGTCTTCAGCCTCAACCCGATGATCACCGCGCTGGTGATGGTCGGCTGCTGGAAGGCCGGGGCGGTCTACGCGCCGGTCAACTTCTCCTACACCGGGCGGCTGCTGTCCTACCAGCTCGACGACACCAGGCCGGTGTTGACCGTGACCGACCCGGCGCTGCTCCCGGCGCTCAACGGCGTCGCGGACGGGCTGGAGCAGCCGCCCGCCGTCGCCGTCTACGCCCCGCCGCCGACGGCGCACGACCACGCGCCCGCCCCCGACCTGCACCCCGCGTACCGGCCGGTGAGCTGGAACGATCTCGTGGCCGACGCCGCGGCGCCGCCGATCGCCCTCGCCTTCGACGACCCGGCCAACGTCTTCTACACCTCCGGGACCACCGGTCCGTCGAAGGGCGTGCTGCAGCCGTTTCGTTGGATGGCGCAGTACACCTGGGGGCTGCGGATGACGCTGTCCGCGGAGGATGTCGTCTACAACGACCTGCCGATGTACCACGTGGGCGGGGCGCTGGCGAACTTCGGCCGTGCGCTCTGGCAGGGCAGCGAGGTCGCGGTGTGGAACCGGTTCAGCCCCACCCGGTTCTGGGAGCGCGTCGCCTCCCGCGGGGCGACCTCGGCGATCCTGCTCGACGTCATGATCCCCTGGCTCTCCAAGGCACCTGTCTCGGCCGACGACCGGCGGAACACGTTGAACAAGGCGTACATGCAGCCGTTGCCGTTGCAGCACAACGAGTTCTCCCGCCGGTTCGGGATCGACCACGTGGCGGCCGGGTTCGGGCAGACCGAGGCCGGGGCGCCGCTGTGCGTGCTGATCGAGGAGACCGCTCCCGGCGAGGGGACGCCGACCGATCTCTACCGCGGCCACTCGCACGAGGAGATGGCGGCGGTGGCGGAGCGCAAGGGCGTCCCGGTCCTGCAGGCCGCCCACGCGACCCGGAAGGGGTTGATGGGGCGGCCGAGCCCGTTCTTCGACGTCACGGTCCGCAACGAGCGGGACGAGGAGTGCGCGCCGGAGGAGCCCGGCCACCTCGCCGTCCGGCCAAAGGTGCCGGGGCTGCTGCTGGAGTCCTACCTGAACAAGCCGGAGGCCACGGTCACCGCGACCCGCAACCTCTGGTTCCACACCGGCGACGCCGCGCTCGTGGGCGGGGACGGGCTGTTCTACTTCGTCGACCGGCTCGGGGACCGGATCCGGGTGCGCGGCGAGAACCTGTCGTCGTTCCAGGTCGAGGACATGCTCAACCAGCACCCGGTGATCCGGATGAGCGCCGCGTTCCCGATCCCGAGCGCCGAGGGGGACGAGGACGACATCGTGGCCTACGTCGTCCCCACCGAGGGGGCCCCGCTGACCACGGACGAGGTGTTCGCCTTCGCCGAGGAGACCATGCCGAAGTACCTGCGGCCGAGGCACGTCCGGATCGTCGACGACATCCCGCGCACGCCGACGAACAAGGTCGAGAAGTACCGGCTGCGGCAGCGGATCCTCGCCGAGCTGCAGGAGGCGTAGTCCCGCCATGGCGCGGGGCTGCGTGATGCCACGGCGCCGCCGCCGTCGTCCCCGTGCGTCGGTCCCACGGCCCGGGACGCCGGCGGCGGACGAGAGGTCTCAGGGGGCCGGCCGGCTGACGTGGCACTCGGCGTGGAACCAGCCCGCGGACTCCTTGCCGGCGGGGTCGAGGCCGCGGGCGCGGACGTCGGCGACAGCGGCGGCCTGCTCCTCCGCGTCGACGAAGCGGCGCTGCCGGACGGTGCCGGGCAGGCGGTGGGTGACCAGGTCGTGCGCCTCGAGTACCTCGACGATCTCGTCGTAGGCGAAGACGCGGAGCACGAACACCACCAGCCGGACGTCCGACGGCAGGTGGGCGAGCAGCCGGGTGAAGGTCCGCGGGCCGACGTACCCGACGCCGCCGGTGCACACCACCGTCCCGACCGTCGTGAGCGCGGCGGCGAGCTCGGGGGACGGGGCGGCGGTCTCGAGGTCCTCGGCGAAACCGTGCTCGAGCAACCCCGCCCGGACCGCGTAGCCGACGGCGGGGGCGGAGGCGTCGAGACCCAGGACTCGGAGGTCGGGGCGGTTCATCCAGGCGCCGAAGAACGCGGCGTCGGCGGCGGCGAGCGCGTCGGGGGACAGCTCGGCGACGGCGGGCGCGGTGTAGCGGGCCCCGAGCGCCGGCAGCCCGATCGACGTGCGCAGCAGTGCCGCGTTGATCCCGTAGGAGCAGCAGAGGTCGAGCAGTGTCCGGGCCCGTGCGTCCCGGCCCGCCGCGTCGACCTCGGCGCGGACGACGGGCACGGCGTGGGCGGGCACCTGGTACTCCAGCGGCGCGAGCGCGGTGAAGTACGGGCGCGGGTCGGGTGCGGTGTAGATGCCGCTGAAGTCGGCCTTCGAGGTCGCGGTCCGCGCCGCCCGGACGATCGAGGTCATCCCGGGGACCGTTCTGCGGCGAGGAGGCCGTCGAGCTCGGCGAGGGCCTCGCGGAGGCGGTCGGCGAAGACGTGCATCCGGTCCGCGACGGCGCACGGGGTCGCGAGGTAGACGTCGAACCGGTCGTGCTGCAGCCCGTAGCCCACCCCGATGCAGCGGGGGCTGGTCGAGCCGAACCCGAAGTACTGGATGCGGGGCGAGGGCACGGCGCTGGTGGACAGGTAGTCGTCGCGCAGGATCGTCCAGCCGGGGCTGTCGAAGAACGGCAGGTCCGGGCCGCCGCGCCGGCGCTGGATCCACTGCAGCTCCCACAGGTGCTGCTCGGGGGCGTCGCCGGCCTGGCACTCCTTCGCCCGGCGGACATGGGCGTCGGCGGCGGCACGGAAGGCGGCGCGCCGCGCGTCGTCGCCCACGGCCGGGTCGGTCATCGCGTCGACGAACGCGACGATCTCGGGCGTGACCACGCGCATCGCCTCGGTGCGGCCGTGATGGAAGCGGCGGGTGGCGATCGACTCGTAGGTCGCTCCGGTGATCCCCTTCGCACGGCGGTGGGCGAGCTGGAAGGCCAGCTGGGCGAAGGCGTCGGGGGAGCAGCGCAGCTCCTTGGCCCGCCGGCTGGTGACGCCGTCGATCGTCAGGGTCGACGTGGCGCAGGCCGCCGCGTAGTCGGCGAACTCGGTGCCGGCGCGGGCGATGTCGACGCGCAGGGCGTCGTCGAGGTGCCAGCGGACGGGCGTGACGGCGCAGGGCCCCGCCCCGGGGAGGTACGGGGTCGGCGCGCCGAGGATCGCGTCGACGTAGCCGATGACGGTGGTGCCGTCGAGCTCGCAGTGCTCGCCGTTGAGCCCCGCGGTGCCGTCGCCGAACACGATCAGGGTGAGCGACTTGTCGAACCAGCGGTTGCCGGAGTCGCCGTGCAGGAGGACGTCGCAGGCCTCGCGCGGCTCGCCCGGCACGGTGTCCTCCAGGGCCACGCAGAACAGTGCGGTCTCGATCGTCTCCAGGGCGTCGGCGTTGTGCGCGCGCAGCGCGTCGCGGCTCTCCGCCCAGGCGGGCCGGGCCATCGTCGTCAGGTGCCCGACGGCGTCGCCGCGCGCGGTCGTGTCGGCGACGACGACGCGGAGCCCGTCGGCGATCTCGGCGGCCGAGTGCGGTCTCCCGTCCGGCGCGATCACGTCGAGCCGGACGACGTGGCCGTGGTGGAACACGACGACGTGGCGTTCGGCGGACGGGCCAGGCCACGCCCCGGTGTACGGGGTGCGGCTGGTGTCGATCTCGCGACCCGGGATGCGGCAGGCCGAGAACAGGTACTTGAGCTGCTCCATCGACAGCGGCGCGCCGCGCTGGGTCGCCGGCGGCACCGCCTGGGCGTCGATCGCCAGCTTGTAGCCCACGGTGGCGGCGATCAGCCCGGTCGCGCGCTCGATCCGCCCGAGACCGGGAGCGTCCTGGAAGAGGAAGAAGAAGTTGGCGTTGAGCGCGATGCGGTCGCGGCGGCCGAGGTAGCGGGACCGCCAGAACGCGTCGAGCCAGCTGTGCACCCCCGGGGTGGCGTCGTAGGTGCGCAGGGCCGCGTCGAGCTCCGGGGCCTCGCCGGCGAGGAACTCGTCGAGCGCCTTCTCGGTGCGGGCGCGCTCGTCGTCGGTCAGCAGCGGCGCGCACCACTCGAGGAACCGCCGGGCGGTGTCCTCCAGCGCGGGCAGCGGCACCCGGGGCAGGGCGTCCTCGTTGCCGAAGGTCGCGGGGGAGAGGGTCACCGGAGGCCCTTCAGATCAGGAGCCGGTCGACGCGGCCGGGGCCGGCCGGTGCGGTGTGGGAGCGGGTCACCCGGCCGAAGAGCTGCCGGGTCCGGGCCGCGGTGCCGACCACCCCGGGCCGGCGGCTGTAGGCGAGGATGGCGGTGTGCCGCTCGCGGCCGCCCTCGACCGGGCTGACCCGGTGCAAGGAGTACCGGCCCGCGAAGAGCTGCAGGTCGCCCGGGCGCAGCTCCAGCGTGCGGACGGCGTGGTGGTCGCCGTCGAGCACCGCGGAGACCGCGTCGAGGTTCTCCTCCTGGGGCGATCGGATGCCGGGGCAGTACTGGAACAGGCCGCCGGCCTCGGCCGCCTGGGTCAGCAGGCTGACGGTGAACTCGTTGGTGTCGAAGTGCCAGGGGTGCTCCCGGCCGGGGCCGACGACGTTGAGCACCAGGCCCGAGAGCGGGTCGGCGAGCGCGAACACCTCGGGCAGCCCGAAGGCGGCGGCGACGAACCCCTGGACGGCGCGGTCGGCGTGGAGGCGCTGGATCAGCGCGTCGGCCGGGATCCGGTCGCGGGCCACGAAGGCGTTGCCCCGCTCCAGCGGCCGGTGGGCGGGGTGCCCCGCCGGGAGCGTGGGGTCCGGGTCGGTGTTGTAGACGTTGACGATCGCGGTCTCGTGATGGGCGAGCGGCGCCAGCGCCCGGCCCTCCGCGCGCAACGCCGGCACGTGCTCCGCCCGCACGAACCCCGGCAGCACACAGCAGCCGGAGTCCCGCAGCTCGGCCCGCACGCGGTCGACCAGCGCCGGGTCGTCGAGCGGATGGCGGTCGGTGTCCACGATGGTCGGGTCCACGCGCACCCCTTCACGTCGTCGTGCGAGCGTCGGCGTCGTGCGTGTGCCGCTGTGCGGACGGTAGCGGCTCGGCGGTGGCCCCAGAACCCCTCCGACCGCACGGTCCGGGACCGGCCGCTCAGGCCTCGGGGAGGTTCTGCACGTGCTGGAAGCCGAACCGGCCCTTGATGCAGAGGTGCCCGTGGGTCACCGAGTGGTCCGACGGGCTGGTCACGTTGACGATGCTGCCCTGCTGGACGTGCAGCTCCAGGTTGCAGCCGACCCCGCAGAACGAGCAGATCGTCGTGGTGACGGTCTCCTTCTCGGGACGCCAGTCGCCGGCCTCGCGCAGCTCGTGCTCGCGGACCGACTTCAGCGCGCCGGTCGGGCAGACCCCGATGCAGTTGCCGCAGTAGACGCAGGCGGAGTCGGGCAGCTCGCCGTCGTACTCGGTGGCGATGTGGGCGTCGAACCCGCGGCCCGCCGCGGAGATCGCGAACGTGAACTGGGCGTCCGTGCCGCAGGCCTTCACGCACTTGTAGCAGAGGATGCAGCGGGCGTAGTCGCGCACGTAGAGGTCGTTGTCGACCTTGACCGGCTGGGCGACGTTCGCGGCCGTCGACCCGTCCGGCGCGTGGTGGTGGCCGACCCGGTGGCCCGCGCGGTCGTCCTCCGGGGGTGCCGGCGGTCCGTAGCGGCCGGGCTCGACGCCGTACTCGACCATCCAGCGCTGCACGTCTTCGCTCGCCTGGTCCATGTCCACCGAGGAGGCGAGCAGTTCGAGGACCATCCGACGGCTGTGCCGCACCTTCTCGGTGTCCGTGCGCACGACCATCCCGTCGTCGACCTTCCGCGCGCACGACGGCACGAGCACCCGGGAGCCCTCGACCTCGACCATGCACACCCGGCAGGCGTTGATCGGCGTGAGGTTCGGCGCCCAGCAGAGGGTCGGCGTCTCGACACCCTGCTCGCGCAGGACGTCGAGGATCGTCGCTCCCTCGGGGACGCGGAGCTCGCGGCCGTCGACCGTGACGGTCACGAGCCGGGAGATCGAGCCGAGCAGCACGGTCGTCACAGCAGCCCCATTCTCACAACAGGCCCAGTTTCAGTGCGGACAGGACGGCGGCCGGGGCGGTCTGCCCCAGGCCGCAGATGGACGCGTCCTGCATGACGCGGGCCAGGTCGTCGAGCAACGTCAGCTCCGGACCCTTCGGGGCGCCCCGGGTGAGCCGGGCCAGGGCCTCCTCCTGGCGGACGGTGCCGACCCGGCAGGGCACGCACTGCCCGCAGGACTCGTCGCGGAAGAAGGCCGCGATCCGGCGCAGCGTCCCGGTCAGGTCCGCCTGCGTGTCGAGCGCGAGCACGACACCGGAGCCGAGCGTGGCCCCGATCTCGCGGGAGCCCTCGAGGGTGAGCGGCAGCTCGAGCCCGTCGGGCAGCACGAACCCGCCTGCCGCCCCGCCGAGCAGGACCGCCCGCAGCTCGCCGCGCACGCCGCCCGCCAGCTCCAGCAGCTCGCGCAGCGTGGTGCCGAAGTCCACCTCGTAGACCCCGGGCGTGCCGACCGCCCCGGACACGCAGAACAGCTTCGTCCCGGTCGAGCGACCGCCGCCGACCTTCGCGAACTCCTCGCCGCCGACCGCGAGCACCGGCAGGACGTTGTACAGCGTCTCGACGTTGTTGATCACCGTCGGCTTGCCGAACAGGCCGCTGGTGCTGGGGAACGGGGGCTTGTTGCGGGGTTCGCCGCGATGCCCCTCGATCGAGTTCAGCAGCGCGGTCTCCTCGCCGCAGATGTAGGCCCCGGCGCCGCGGCGCAGCTCGATGTCGAAGGTGAAACCGTCCCCCGCCACGTCGTCGCCGAGGTACCCGTGGGCCCGCGCGGTCGCGATCGCGTGCTCCAGGCGGCGCGTGGCGAGCGGGTACTCGCCGCGGACGTAGAGGTAGCCGCGCTCGCAGCCCGTGGCGTACCCGGCGATCGTCATGGCCTCGATCAGCCCGAACGGGTCGTACTCCATCAGCACGCGGTCCTTGAACGTGCCGGGTTCGGACTCGTCGGCGTTGCAGACCAGGTAGTGCGGGCGGCTCGGGGCGCGGGCGACGCCGTCCCACTTGACGCCGGTCGGGAACGCGGCCCCGCCCCGGCCGGTGAGCGAGGCGTCGGAGACCTCCCGGATCACCCGCTCCGGGCCGAGCGCGACCGCGCGCCGCAGCGCCTCGTAGCCACCGTGGGCGCGGTAGTCGTCGATGCTCTCCGGGTCGACGACGCCCACCCGGCGCAACAACGTGAGCTGCGGCTGCCCGGCCTGCGGGACGCTCACGGTGGCGTCGGCGAACGCGGCGTCGGCGGCCGGGACCCGCGTGGGTTCCTCGGTCGCGATCCGGTCCAGCTCCGCGCGCAGACTCCCGATCGCCGCGGGCGCGACGCTCACGTCCGGCCTGCCGGCCAGCTGCAGCATCGCGGCCGGCGCCCGCTCGCACAGCCCGAGACACGGGCTGCGGACCCAGCAGGCCTCCTTGCCCTCGCCCTCCTCGCCGAGGTCCTCCGTCAGCCCCGCGATGACCGCCTCGGCGCCGGCCGGCGCGCACGCGACGTCGTCGCACACGTGCACCACGTGCGGGGCCCGCGGCGTCACGCTGAACATCGCGTAGAACGTGGCGACGCCGTAGACGTCGGCGGGCGGCACGGACAGCACCCGCGCGAGGTGGTTCAGGGCGCCCGGCGTGAGGTGCCCGACCGCGTCCATCACCGCGTGCAGCGCGGGCAGCAGGATGTGCCGGCGCCCCCGGGCGGCGTGCCCCGAGTCGGGGAACCGCACGTCGGCGCCGGGGACGTCGTCGGGGGACCGGTGGGCGGCGAAGGCCGCGTCGACGGCGCGGCGCTCGGCCTCCGTCGGCTCGGCCGTGGACAGGCGCAGGTCCATCAGATCTTCTCGCTGCCGATTCTCTCGATACGGATCGCCGTCGCCTTGAACTCCGATGTGCCCGACTTCGGGTCCCACGCGTCGTTGGTCAGGACGTTGATGTCGACCTCCTCGGAGAAGTGGGGCGTGAAGGACGCCAGCCCCGGCCGGAGCGACGGGTCGAACGCGACCGGTGCCTCCACGGCGCCGCGGCGGGACACGACCCGCACCCGCTCGCCGTCGGCGATGCCCAGCCTCGCCCCGTCCTCGGCGTCCATCCGCAGCGACTCGCGCCGCCGCATCGGCGAGGAGTACCCGCCGCTCTGCACGCCGGAGTTGTAGGCGTCGAGGATGCGGACGGTGGTGAGCCGGATCGGGAACTCCTCGCTCAGGACGTCGAGCGGGGCGGCGTGCTCCACCGGCATGAACGGCGCCGGGCGGCCCCGGTCCTCCGGCTCCTCGGCCCACAGCCGGGTGTGCAGCGTCGGCGTGCCGGGGTGATCCTCCGTCGGGCACGGCCACTGGATCCCGCCGAGCGCGTCCAGGCGGGCGTAGGACATGCCGGCGTGCCAGTTCTGGGACAACGACCGCAGCTCGTCCCACACCTGCTCGGCGGTCGGCTCGCCCCAGGCGTGGCCCATCCGTTCGGCGACGCCGCAGATGATGTGGGTGTCGGGACGGGCCGACCCCGGCGGGTCGATCGCCTTGCGAACACGCTGCACGCGGCGCTCGGAGTTGGTCACCGTGCCCTCGTACTCGCACCAGTCCGCCGCGGCGGGCAGGACGACGTCGGCCAGCTCGGCCGTGGCCGTGCGGAAGATGTCCTGGACGACGAGGTGGTCCAGGCCTTCCAGCAGGTGCCGGGCGTGCGCCGCGTTGGCCTCCGACTCGGCCGGGTTCTCCCCGATGCAGTACAGGGCGCGCAACGTGCCCGTGTCCATCGCCTCGAAGATCTCGGACAGGTGCATCCCCGGCTTCGGCGAGATCGGCACGCCCCACGCGCGCTCGTAGCGGGCGCGTGCCGTCTCGTCGCCGAGGTCGTAGCCGCCCGGCAGCTTGGCGGGGATGGCGCCCATGTCGCCGCCGCCCTGGACGTTGTTCTGCCCGCGCAGCGGCACCAGCCCCGACCCGTACCGGCCGACGTGCCCGGTCAGCAGCGCCAGGTTGATCAGGGCGAACACGTTGTCGGCGGCGTTGTGGTGCTCGGTGATGCCCAGCGTCCAGCAGATCTGGGCGCGGTCGGCTCGGGCGTAGGCGTGCGCCAGGTCGCGGATCAGGCCGGCGTCGACGCCGGTGATCTCCTGGGCCCGCGCGAGCGTGTAGGGCTCGACCGTGGCCCGGTAGTCCTCGAACCCGGTCGTCGAGCGCTCGACGAACACCTCGTTGACCAGGCCGGCGTGGATGATCTCCCGCCCGATCGCGTTGGCCAGCGCGACGTCGGTGCCGACGTCGAGGCCGAGCCACCCGTCGGCCCACTGCGCGGTGGACGTGCGCCGCGGGTCGACCGACCACATCCGGGCGCCCTTCTTCAGCCCCTGCAGGACGTGGTGGAAGAAGATCGGGTGCGTCTCGCGCGCGTTGGAACCCCACAGGACCAGCAGATCGGCGTCCTCGGCCTCGACGTAGGCCGACGTGCCGCCACCCGCTCCGAACACTGCCGTCAGACCGACGACCGAGGGAGCGTGTCAAGTGCGGTTGCAGGAGTCCACGTTGTTGCTGCCCATGACCACCCGGGAGAACTTCTGGGCCATGAAGTTCATCTCGTTGGTGGCCTTGGAACAGCTGAACATCCCGAACGCCTCGGGCGGGACGCCGCGGAAGCCGGCGGCGGCCCGGTCGAGGGCTTCCTCCCAGCTCGCCGGGCGCAACACCCCGTCCTCACGGACGAGCGGCTCGGTGAGGCGGACGTGGCGGGGGCGGCGCGGCATCGGGCGACCTCCTGCTCGGCGTCGAGAACCAGGACGACCAGCCTAGTTCAGAACCAGGACTCCGCACACGGCATGACCCGCAACCGGCCCCGTCCGACCGGGGAGGTTCACGGCGACAGGCCGGCCGGCTCGAGGACGGGGTGGCGCGACCGCCCCCGCGGCTTCTACGTTGACCGCGCGACCACCCCGGACGAGAGGCGCACGACGTGGCGGAGATCGCCGAGCTCATGCAGGCGAACCTGATGGCGGTCTTCAACGAGCGCGACGCCGAGCGGCGGCGGGCCGCGATCGCCCGCACCTACCGCCCCGACGTCAGGTTCTCGGACCCCGAGGGGACCGTGGTCGGGCACGACGCCGTCGACGCGAAGGTGCAGAAGCTCCTCGACGAGGCCCCGGACTTCGGGTTCACCCCGGCCGGACCGGTCCGCATCGTCCAGGACCTGGGTCATCTCGCCTGGAACTTCGGGCCGGAGGGGCAGCCGCCCGTCGTCCGCGGGATGGACGTCGCGCTGGTCCAGGACGGGCTCATCGCCCGCCTCTACACGTTGCTGTTGACCGAGTAGGTCTCCTTCGCCGGCCCTCGGCCGGCCGCCGCGTCTCCCCGTAGCCCTACCAAACGGTTGTCGGGGCGCGTACCGTCGTCCCGCGGCGGACCGACGGAGGTACGGCGTGGACTTCGAGCTCACCGAGCAGCAGCAGCTCTTCCGGAAGACCGTGAAGGAATGGGTGGACCGCGAGGCACCCAAGTCCTGGGCCCGGGAGCTGGAGCGCGACGAGCACCACTTCCCGCACGCCCTGTTCGACAAGTTCACGGCCGCGGGCTTCCACGGCATCGGGATCCCCGAGCAGTACGGCGGCCAGGGCGGGGACGTGCTGACCCAGATGATCCTGGCCCGCGAGCTGGCCCGGTCGCTGGCCGGGCTGACCTGGGTCTGGGGCATCACGTCGTTCGCCGGCGGCAAGTCGGTCGGGCTCTACGGCACGGAGGAGCAGAAGGCGGCGCACCTCCCCGCGATCGTCGAGGGCCGGGAGAAGTGGGCGATCGGGTTCACCGAGCCCGGCGGCGGCACGGACCTGCTGGGCGGCATGCGGACCCGCGCGCGCAAGGTCGACGGCGGCTGGGTGGTGAACGGGCAGAAGACCTGGAGCTCGGCCTCGCACGTGGCCGACTACATCCTGCTGCTGGCGCGCACGGCCGACCACGGGGAGAAGCGGCACCAGGGCGTGTCGCTGTTCATCCTGCCCGCGCGGGCCGAGGGCGTGACGATCCGGGAGATCCCCAAGCTGGGGATGCGCGCCCTCGGCGCGTGCGACGTCTTCCTCGACGACGTGTTCGTGCCCGACGAGAACCTCCTCGGCGAGCAGGACCGGGCCTGGTACATGCTGCTGCCCACGCTGAACAACGAGCGGATCATGCTCTCCTCGTTCTGCGTGGGGATCATGGACGGCGTCCTCGAGGACGCGCTGCGGTACATGCAGGACCGCGAGGCCTTCGGCGGTCCGATCGGCCGGTTCCAGGCGCTTCAGCACCACGTCGCCAACATCGCGATGTGGCGCGACCAGGCCGAGCTGATGGTCTACCGCGCGGCCTGGCTGCAGTCGCTGGGCCGCCCGTGCGGGCAGGAGGCGAACATGGCGAAGGTCGTGGCCTCCGAGCTGGCCGGGCAGGCCGCCGACCTCGGCCTGCAGATCCTCGGGGGCATGGGGTACTCGGCCGAGACGGACATGCAGCGCTACTGGCGGGACGTCCGGCTGTTCCGGATCGGCCCGGTGACGAACGAGATGGCGCGCAACGGCATCGCCGAGGGCCTCGGCCTCCCGCGGTCCTTCTCGTGAGCGGTGTGCCGATGACCCCGGACCTGACGATCCCGGGCCTCGTCCTGCGCGCGGCCCGCGAGCACCCGGACGCCGACGCGTTCGTGTTCCCCGACGCCCGGCAGACCTACCGCGGGCTGCTGGCCTCCGCGAGCGAGGTGGCCCGGGCGCTCCTCGCGCTCGGCGTGGGGCCGGGCGACGCCGTGGGCACGCTGATGCCCAACGGGCTCGCGTTCGCCCACGCCATGATCGGCACGGCGATGACCGGGGCGCTGTTCGTGCCGGTCAACGCCCGGCTCACGCCGCGGGAGATCGCGCACGTGGTCCCCGACTCGGGGATGAAGGTGCTGCTCACCACCGACGCCGTGGACGAGCACGTGGACTACGTGGCGCGGCTGCACCAGGCCTTCCCCGAGCTGGCCGCGGCCCGGCCGGGGGCGACACCGGCGCTCGCCGGCGCGCCCGGGCTGCGGGCCGCGGTCGTGATGGGCACCCGGGAGGCGCCGGGTTTCCGCACCCGCGAGGACTTCCTGGCGGCCGGGACCGGTGACGCGCTCGCGGCCGCGGACGCCGTCGATCCCGACCAGCCGTACATCATGATGTACACGTCCGGGACCACGGCGGTGCCGAAGGGCTGCCCACTCACGCACCGCTCGGTCGTCGGGCTGGGGCGGGCGGTGGGGGAGGAGGCGTTCGGCCTCACCGCCGCGGACCGGATGTGGAACCCGCTGCCGATGTTCCACGTCAGCGCGCAGGCGCCGATGGTCGGCGTGCTCGGCGCCGGCGCCGCCTGGCTCTCCATGACCCACTTCGAGGTGGACGCCGCGCTCGCGCAGATCGAGCGCGAGCGCGCCACGATCCTCTACCCCGCCTACCCGACGCTGACGAGCCCGCTGCTGAAGCACCCCTCCTACGGCCCGGACACCTTCCGGCGGGTGCGCGCGATGCTCACCGTCGGGCCGCCGGACCTGCTGCGCTCGTTCCAGGAGCGGTTGCCGCACACCGCCCACGTCAGCTGCTACGGCTCCACCGAGACCGGCGGCGTCGCGATCATGGGCAGGCTCGACGACCCGCTCGAGGCCCGGCTGACCTCCGGCAGGCCCTTCACCGGCGTCGAGGCGCAGGTGCGGGACCCGCTGACGGGCGCCCCGCTGCCCCCGGACGAGACCGGTCCGCTGTGGATCCGCGGGTTCAACCTCTTCCAGGGCTACCGCAACGACCCGGCGAAGACCGCGGCCAGCTTCGACACCGAGGGCTGGTTCCACACCGGCGACCTCGCCTCGGTCGACGCCGCCGGCAACCTGACCTTCCGCGGCCGCACCAAGGACATGCTCAAGGTCGGCGGCGAGAACGTCGGCTGCCTCGAGGTCGAGGCCTACCTGGGCGCCCATCCCGACGTGCAGACGGCCGTGGTCCTCGGCGTCCCCGACCCGAAGTACGGCGAGGTGCCGGCCGCGTTCGTCGAGCTGCGCCCCGGCGCCACCCTGACCGAGGACGAGGTGACGGCGTACTGCCGCGTGGGCCTGGCGAAGTACAAGGTGCCGCGGTACGTGCGGTTCACCGCCGACTGGCCGATGTCCGCCACCAAGATCCAGAAGTTCCGGCTGCGCGACCGGCTGCTCGCCGAGCTGTCGGCCGGGGTGTGAGCGGACGGCCGGGCCGGTGGTGAACAGGCGGAGGGCGCCGCGCACCGGTACCGCGCCGCCCTTGCGCGCCGACGACGGCCGCTGGCAGGAGCTGCTGGACATCGCGGCCCGGATCTTCGCCCGCAAGGGCTACCGGTCGACCACCCTGCAGGACATCGCCGACGAGTTCGGGGTGCTGAAGGGCAGCCTGTACCACTACATCCGCAGCAAGGACGAGCTGCTGTTCGAGGTCGTCCGGACCGTGTACGGGGGCGGCCTGGCGCACCTGCGCGAGCTGGCCGGGGCCGACCTCGACCCCGTCGAGCGACTGCGGGCCGTGATCCGCGGCCACGTCCGGTACCTGATCGACAACCTCGTGGGGACGACCGTGCTCCTGCACGAGTTCGACCAGCTCTCCGCCGAGCACCGCGCGCGGTTGCCGGTCCGCGACTACCAGGAGGTGGTCGCCGGCCTGGTCGTCGACGCGCGGGCCGACCCGCGGGTCAAGCCGGACCTGGACCCGCAGCTCACGGCCCTCGCGGTGCTGGGCGCCGCGAACTGGGTCCACCGCTGGTACCGGCCCGACGGGAGGAGGTCGCCGGAAGAGATCGGCGCGGCCTACGCCGACCTGCTGGTCGACGGGATGCTGACGGGGGCGGGGGCGGGTTAGGTGACCGCGGCGTTGCCGATGCTGCGGAAGAAGACGACGATCGCCTGGAAGGCGTTGCCGACCGCTGCTCCTGCCGCTGCCGGGTTGGGCACGACCCAGATCAGCAGGACCAGCACGATGATCACGCCCCACGCCCACCGTGGCATCCCTCGATGGTGCATGCCGTGACGGGTCGACACCAGGGGTGACGGTGGTCGAAATGCGCTGGTCCCGACCTCGGCCGTCGACCGGCCGTGCCGCCGTTGCGCCGACCGGAGTGAGGGGCGGCCGACGGTCGGACCCCCTGCCCTGCGTCCCTCCTCGACACCGCGGAGGACGAAGGTCCCGCGAAACCGCTCGACCGGCGCGCTCGACCGACACCAGGGCGCCCTCCAGCGTCGGGACCAGGCCGATGAATGCCGTCCACCGCCGGCTGTGCCGCTCCGCGGGGTGGGCGGAGCGGATGCACGGCCAGGTCATGCCGTGGGCGCTCGACGGCGTCGACCTCACCGGCGACGTGCTGGAGATCGGTCCCGGCTACGGGGCGACGACCCGGTGGCTGGCCGAGCGGGCCGGCCGCCTCACCGCCGTCGAGGTGGACCCGGCCCTCGCCGCCGACCTGCGACGGGATCTCGCGGGCCCGGTCGAGATCAGGACCGGTGACGGGGCGGACCTGCCCTTCCCGGCCGGCAGCGTCGACGTCGTCGCCTGCTTCACGATGCTGCACCACGTGCCCTCGACCGCACGGCAGGACCGGCTGTTCGCCGAGGCCGCCCGGGTGCTGCGGCCCGGCGGGACGTTCGCGGGTTCGGACAGCCGCGTCTCGCTCCGATTCCGGCTGCTGCACGTCCGCGACACGATGGTGCCGGTCGATCCTGCGACCCTGCCCGCCCGGCTCCGTCCCGGCTCCGCCCGGCCCGGTACCGCCGGACGCCGTCAGGGGAGCGGCCGGGCGTCGAGCTCGTGGAGGCGCGCGGCCAGCTCACGGCGCGAGGAGAGGCCGAGCTTGGCGTAGATGTTGCTGAGGTGGAACGCGACCGTGCGGCCGGTGATGAACAGCGCCGCGGCGGTCTCCCGGTTGGTCCGCCCGGCCGCGACGGAGCGGGCGACGGCCAGCTCCTGCGGGGTGAGGCCCAGCGCGTCGCCGGGCGCGGGCGGGTGCAGCCCGGCGGAGCGGAGCAGGTCCGTGCACTCCGCGAGGAACGGCACGGCACCGAGCCGGGCGAGCCGGTCGTGGGCGGTGCGCAGCAGGTCCACCGCCGGGCGGCGCTCGGGGCCGGCCAGCAGCAGCCGGCCGAGCGCGACCTCCAGGCGGGCCCGGCCCAGCGCCGCGTCGACGCCCTCGGCCCGCGCGAGGCCGTCCCGGTAGGCCCGCTCGGCGGCCGCCCGGTCCGACCGGAGCTCCTCGCGCAGGCCGCGCAGCCGGGCGACCTCCGATCCGGGCCAACCCGGCGGCCGGCCCGCGACCCGGCCCTCGAGCTCGCGCAGGGCCGCGTCCGCCTCCTGCTCGCGGCCCAGGCCGAGCAACGCCTCGGTGCGCAGGACCCGCCACCCGACGGGCCCGACGTTGTCGAGCAGCCGCGACAGCGCCGGATCGTCGAAGGGGCGAAGGGCCTCCAGCACGGCGGCGTGATCGTGCTCGGCCTGCGCGAGGGTGGCGGCCGCGAGGGCGGCGTACGCGCGCCCGCCCCACCAGGGCAGGGCCTGCGCGACGCCGGCCGCCGCGGCGGTGTGGGCGCGCGCCGCCTCGCGGTCGCCCCGGCCCGCGGCCACGTAGGCGGCGATGGCGCGCACGACGCCGCTGCCCATCACCACGCCCGCGTCCCGGGCGAGCGAGATCGCCAGCTCCGCCTCGACGGTCGCCTCCTGCCAGTCGCCCGTCCGGTAGTGCGCCTCGGCGAGGTAGCCCAGCGCGAGCAGCCGGCCCTGCATCGGCAGGTGCTGCGCCCGGTCGTCGACCACCCCGGACAGGATCCGGGCCGCGCCGGCGGCGTCGCCCGTCCAGAGCGCGAGGATCCCGCGCAGCGCCCGGGCCTCGACCGGCTCGGGGCCGGACCGGCCGCCGTCGAGGGCGGCGTGGGCCTCGTCGTGCCGGCCCTCGGCGGCCAGGGCGACGACCAGCACGAACCCCGCCGTCGAGGCGACGTCGGGGGCCCCCGCGGTGGCGAGCGCCGCCTCGGCTGACGCGACGGCCCGGGCGGTGTCGCCCTCGATCAGGGAGACCAGGGCCAGGTGTGCCGCCGCGGCCCGGCGGCCCGGGTGCGGCCCGCTCCGGTCGACCGCCGCGGTCAGCTCCTCGCGGGCCACCGCGAACCGGCCGGTCAGCGCGGCGAGCTGGCCGAGCACACGACTGCGGCCCGGGCTCGGACCGGCCGCACGCACCTCCGGCTCGGTCCGCAGCCCCGCGCCGAGGTCCCCGCCGGCGAGCATGGACTCCAGCGCGCCGACGAGCCGCGCCGACCGCTCCCGGTGGGTCGGGCTGAGGTCGGCCGCCGCCAGCAGGTGTGCCGCCGAGTCCCGCCATCGCCGGCCCGCGCGCTCGTCCTCGCCCAGTTTCTGCAGCTCCGCGGCCAGCTCGGGATCCGGCCCGACGGCCGCGGCGATCCGGTGCTCGAGCGCGGCCGCGCCGCCGAGGCGACCCGCCGCGGCCGCGTGCAGGCGATGCCGGTGCTCGGGCGGCAGGTCCGCGTACACCGCGGCACGGATGAGCGGGTGCCGGAACACGACGTCGGGCCGCACACCGGCGGGAACCTCCTGCAGCACCCCGGCCCCGACGGCCTCGCCGAGCGCCGTGAGCGGGGCCGGGACCCCGGCCAGCGCCGCCACGTCGGACAGCGCGGCCCGGACACCCAGCACGGCCGCGGCCAGCACGACCTCCTGGGCTGGCCGGGAGAGCCCGGCGACCCGGACCAGGACCAGCGAACCGAACGACCGGGGGGCGGGCAGGGTGACGGCGAGGTCGAGGAGGTCGGCCGGGGGGATCTCCTCCACCAGGGCCCGGACGTGCATCGGGTGTCCCTCGGTGTGGTCGCGCAGCCGCACCGCGGCGGCGGGCGGCAGCTCCGGTCCACCGAGGGCGACCGACAGGGCCCCGACGTCGTCGGCGTCCAGTCCGGTCAGGGAGAGCCGGCGCAGGAGCGGCTCCTGGGCGAGCACCCGGCCCCAGGCCGGCGACGGCGTGTCCTCCGCGCGGACCCCGGCCACGAGCAGGACCGGGTCCCGACGGAGCCGCCGCACCACGAACACGAGCGCGCGGACGGACAGCTCGTCGGCCCACTGGGCGTCGTCGACGACGATCAGGACCGGGCCCGCGGCCTCCAGCGCGCCGAGGACCTCCAGCAGCGCCGCCCCGACGTCGACCGGGTCCGCCCCGGGCGCCGGTCCGGCACCGAGGAGGGGCAGGTCGGCGACCAGCTCCGCCGGCACGTCGGCGAGGAGCTGCTGCAGCAGGCCGTACGGCAGGCCCGCCTCGGCCTCGTCGCCGGCGACCCACAGCACGGTCCCGGCGCCGGACCGGTCCCGGAAGCGGTGCAGCACGGAGGTCTTGCCGATCCCGGCCTCGCCGGTCAACCACACGACCCGGGCCCGGCCCGACCGCGCCCGCTCGAACTCCTCGGTCAGCACGCGGAGCTCCTCGCGCCGCCCGACGAAGTCGTCCGGCGGGGTCATGGGGGCAGTGTGCTCGCGATCACGGCGGAAGTCGACCGAGGACGACGGGCCGGTCCATCGTGGTCCCGGACCTCCCACCGTCCGCGCAGGGCACGACCCTTCCGGTGATCGTTGCCGGCGGCGAGACGCCTGATCACCCGTTCGTCGCGACCGGACACGGAACGCGCTTGTCGCGCAACCCCTTATACGACGTCTGAGTGAATTATCGACCCGCGTGAAACAGACGGCTCGTCCGGAGGGATCTACGTGCACGACTCGCCGCAAGGGGGCGGCGGGGCACTGATCGGCGGGGCATGGGGGTGCCGTGCCGATCGGGAAGGGGGGAACCTTGACCGCTCGTGACGACATCAGGAGAGCGACGTCGGTGACGTCCCGGCGCCGGCGATCCCGCCGGCCACCGGGGCGCGCGGTGGCCGTACCCGTACGGCTCCCGCCCGGTCCACGCTGACCGGTCATCGACCAGAAGCATGCCGACGTCCGGGACGGGTCGCCCCGCACCCCGCGGGACCCACCCGGCACACCGGCCGCCACCGCACGGTCGGAGATCCACCCGGTACGACGGGCCGCCTCGACGCGCCCACGTGCCGGAACCCACGAACCTCCGTCGTTCTCCACCACGGTCTCGCCGGTGCGACCGCGCCGGGCGAGCAGTCAGACGAGGAGGGCCCAGTGCCCGTCATCTCCGAGCCCCATCAGTACAACGAGGACGCGCTGTACGTCGATCTGGCCGCGATCGTCGACCAGCCGCTGCACCTCAAGTGCGAGGGGTTCAACTTCGCAGGATCGATCAAACTGAAGGCCGCGACCGAGATGGTCGAGGCCGCCGAGCGGCGCGGTGTGATCCATCCGTGGTCGGTGCTGGTCGAATCGTCGTCGGGCAACCTCGGCGTCGCGCTGAGCCTGCTCGCCGCCAGCAAGGGTCTGAAGTTCGTGTGCGTGACCGACTCCCGGTGCAACCTGGCGACCCGCCGGATGATGGAGGCACTGGGGGCCGAGGTGCACGTGATGACCGACCCGGACCCCAAGGAGGGGCTGCTCGGCGCGCGCCTGCGGCACGTGCGCGAACTGCTCGCCTCGGACGAGAAGTACGTGTGGCTCAACCAGTACGGCAACGCCGACAACTGGCGCGCCCACTACCGGCGGACCGCACCGGAGATCCATCGCGAGTTCCCGGACCTCGACGTGCTGTTCGTCGGGGCGGGGACGACCGGCACCCTGATGGGGTGCGCGCGCTGGTTCGGCGAGTACGCACCGGGTGTCACGATCGTGGCCGTCGATGCGGCGGGATCGGTGACCTTCGGCGACGCACCGGCGCGGCGGATGATCCCGGGTCTGGGCAGCAGCGTCCCGTCGCAGTTCCTCGAACCGGCGCTGGTGCACGACGTGGTGCGGGTCGAGGAGGCCGACACCGTGCGGATGTGCCACCGGCTGGCCCGGCGCGGGTTCCTCTTCGGCGGTTCCACCGGCACTGTGGTCAGCGGGGCGACCCGCTGGCTCGCCGAGCACGGCACGCCCGGGACCGTCGCGGTGGCGCTGGCCCCCGACCTCGGCGAGCGCTACCTGGACACCGTGTACCAGAGCAACTGGGTCGAGGCCCTCTACGGTGACGACGTCCTGCGCGCCGAGGAGGAGTCGGTCGCGGCCGGGTCGAGCTGAGGGCCCCCGGGCGGGGACGCGGCGCGGGCGGCGCCCCGCCCGGTGGTCGCGAGGGGCAGCGCCGCGGCGAGCGGCGCGCGGGCCACCGGCGACTGTGCCACGATGCGGGCATGCCGGCGGAGGACGGTTCGGGCGACGCCGGCTCCCCCGTCGACGTCCTCGACGCATTCGAGTCGGTTCCCGCGATCATCTGGGCCTTCGAGGGCCCCGAGCTGCGGGTCGTCGCGGCCAACGCGGGTGCCCGTGCCTCGGCCGGGTTCCGCCCCGGGATCGTCGGCCGCCCGATCCGCGAGGTGTTGCCGGAGCTGGAGGGGCAGCAGATCTTCGAGATGATGGAGGAGGCCTTCGCCGCGGGCCGCCCGGTCTCCGCCGATCATCGCCGGGTGCTGGTCGACCGGGACGGCGACGGCCGGCTGGAGGAGGGCTTCTTCACCTACACCTTCCTGCCCACCCACCACGCCGACGGGTCGGTCCGCGGCCTCGTCGTGCACATCGCCGAGACCACCGCCCAGGCCCTGCGCCAGGAGGAGGCCGAGCGGGCGGCGGCGGCGTCGGAGCGGCGGTACCGGCACGCGTCCGAGATCGTGCTGGAGCTGCAGCGCAGCCTGCTGCCCACCGGGGTCCCCGTGCTGCCCGGCGTGGTCACCGCGGCGCACTACCAGGTCGCCGGCGACGAGCTGGCGCCCTGGT
>NZ_JAJSOK010000022.1 GCF_021283305.1 Pseudonocardia kujensis | reverse complement strand
GCGTCCGCGGTGCGTCGCCGCGCTTCCGATGCTCGCACAGCCGTCGAGATCGTGGTGCCCGTCTCCGGAACAGGGTGGCCCGGCTCGGGCGTCGTGCCGGCGAACGTCGCTGGTGACCCGTCGCCCCGGATGCTCACCTCAGAGCTGGGTGGCCCCTCCGTCGACGGGGAGCTCGGCCCCCGTGGTGTAGGTCGCGTCGAAGCCCAGGAAGGCGACCGCGCTCGCGATCTCCTCGGACCCGCCCATGCGGTTCATCGGGTTGCCGCGGAGGTGGTGAGGACGATCGCGCCGCCGTCCGCGATCAGCGGGGCGAGCCCTTGTACGGTGAAGTACGGGCCCTTCGTGTTGACGGCGAACAACTCGTCATAGGTCTGCTCCTCGGTCCCGACGAGAGTCGTGGTGGCGGAGATGCCCGCGTTGAGGAACAGCAGGTCGATCCCACCCAGCTCGGCCCGGACACGGTCGGCGAGAGCAGCGACCTCGCCGAGTGCGGCACTGTCGCTCCGGACCAGGATCCCCCCGGTCGCCGAGAAGCTCCCGCGCGTGTGCGACCGACGACTCGGACCTGCCCGTCGCGAGGAGCAGGGCGGCGCCTCCACACCGCGCAGTGGATGTTCGGGCCCGACCGGGAGACGATCGCCCGGCGGCGCACGCCCGAGCCCACGCACGTCGAGCGGACCGTGTCCGGCTCCGCGTCAATAGCTCCGGGGCAGGCCCAACACGTGCTGCGCGAGGTAGTTGAGCACCATCTCCTGGGGAACCGGGGCGATCCGCTGCAGCCGGGCCTCCCGGAAGTAGCGCTCCACGTGGTACTCGCGGGCATAGCCGAATCCGCCGTGGGTCTGGACGGCGGCGTCGGCGGCCTGGAAGGCGGCGTCGGCGGCGAGGTACTTGGCGGTGTTGGCCTGCTCGCCGGCGTGCAGGCCGCGGTCGATGCGCCAGGACGCCTCGCGGATGACGAGCTCGGCGGCGCGCAGCCGGGCGTGCGCGTCGGCGAGGGGGAAGGCGATGCCCTGGTTCGCCCCGATCGGCCGGTCGAACACCACCCGCTCGCCGGCGTAGGCCACGGCGCGGCGCAGGGCGGCCCGCCCGATGCCGAGCGCCTCGGCGGCGATGAGCACACGCTCGGCGTTGAGCCCGTCGAGCAGGTAGCGGAAGCCCGCGCCCTCCTCGCCCACCCGGTTCTCCACGGGCACCCGCAGCCCGTCGTAGACCACCTCGCAGGAGGCGACGGCGTTGCGCCCCAGCTTGTCGATCGGCGAGATCGCGACGGCCGGGTCCTTCAGATCCGCGACCAGCAGCGTCATGCCCTGCGTCGGCTTCGCGGCCTCGGCGCGCGGGGTGGTGCGCACGAGGAGCAGGACCTTGTCCGACTCCAGGGCCTTCGACGTCCAGACCTTGCGCCCGTGCACCACGTAGGCGTCGCCGTCGCGGACGGCGCGGGTGGTGACGTTGGTGGTGTCGAGCCCGGCGTCGGGCTCGGTCACCCCGAACGCCACGTGCAGCTTCCCGGAGGCGACGTCGGGGAGCACCCGCCGGCGCAGGTCGTCGCTGCCGTGCAGCACGACCGGGTGCATCCCGAAGATCGACATGTGGATCGCGCTGGCGCCGTTCATGCAGGCCCCGGACGCGGCGACCTCCTCCAGCACGATCGACGCCTCGGTGATCCCGCGCCCGCCGCCGCCGTACTCCTCCGGCATGGCGATGCCGATCCAGCCGCCCTCGGCCATCGCGGCGTAGAACTCCCACGGGAACGTGTGGGTCGAGTCCCGCTCGCTCCAGTACTCGTCCGGGAACCGCGCGCAGAGGTCCCGGACCGCCTCGCGGATCAGCCGGTGGTCGTCGTCCTCGGTGAAGTCCACCGGCCTAGTGTCCCGCGCCTCACGGCGCGGGCCACTGGTACAGGTCGGCGTGGGCCGCGCGCAGCTTGTACTTGAGCACCTTGCCGCCGACGGTGTCGGGCAACGACTCGGCGAACACCACGGCCTTGGGTGTCTCGTAGCCCGCCAGCCGGGTGCGGCAGTGCGCGATCAGGTCCTCGGCCGCGGGCTTGCGCCCGTCCTTCGGCACGACGACGGCGGTCACCGCCTCGCCCCAGTGCGCGTGCGGCAGCCCGATCACCGCGGCCCGCAGCACGTCCGGGTGCTCGTGCAGCACGGCCTCGACCCGGATGCTCGAGACGTTCTCCCCGCCGGACTTCACGATGTCCTTGTACCGGTCGACCATGACCCGCAGGCCGTCCTCGTCGACGGTCGCGGAGTCGCCCGAGTGGAACCAGCCGCCGCGGAAGGCCTCCCGGGTGGCGGCGGGGTTGCGGTAGTAGCCGGCGGTCATGATCGGGGAGCGGTAGACGGCCTCGCCCGGCTCGCCGTCGCGGACCGGCTCGCCCAGCTCGTCGACCACGTCCGAGGCCAGCATCCCGCTCGGCACCCCCACGTAGTTGACGGCCGGTGCGGTGCGGGCGTGGACCTCGGGCCAGCGCGTGGGCCAGAACCGGTGGCAGGCGATGGCCTCGGTCTGCCCGAAGATCCCGAGCGTGACGAACCCGGGTGCGGCGTGCGTCGCCAGTCGCTCCAGGACCGCGGGCGAGAGCGCGCCCCAGCCGTAGACGAGGATCGTCAGGGCCGAGACGTCCAGGTCGGGCCGGGCCTGCAGCTCGTCGGCCAGCGCCGTGACGAACTGCGGGGACCCCGCCCACAGGGCGGTGGCCCGGGTCGTCGCCACGGCCTCGGCGACCGGCCCGGCGGCGGGGCGGCGGCCGAGCGCGAACGAGCCGCCGGAGACGAAGACGCCGAACGGGAAGATCTCTTCGCCGATGTGGTAGATCATCGGCAGGAACGTGCAGAGCCGCAGGTCCGAGTCGTGCCGCAGGCCGCGCGTGAGCGACAGCGCGAAGTTCAGCGCCGCCAGGTGCGCGTAGCTGTGGGAGAGCATCACACCCTTCGGCATCGCGGTGGTGCCGGAGGTGAACAGCAGCTGCCAGATGTCGTCGCCGTGGATCTCGACCTCGGGCTCCTCGGCGGACGCGCCGGCGACGAACGCGCCGAACGCCGGGCTGCCCGCCACCGGCCCGCCGCCGACCGTGATCGTGGCCCCCACGGTCAGCCCCGTCACCGCGAACACCTGCTCGACGCGGGGCCACAGCTCCGCGTCGACGAACGCGAACCGCGGCTCGGTCAACCCGACCAGGTGCTCGAGGACGTCCGGCGCGAGGCTCGGGTTGAGCGGCACCGCGACCATCCCGGCCTTCGCGATCCCGATCTTCGCCAGCAGCGCCTCGACGGAGTTCTCGCAGATCAGCAACACCCGGTCGCCGGGGGAGAGGCCGGTTGCGGCCAACGCCCGGGCGACCCGGTTCGCCGTGTCGTCCGCCTCGCGGTAGGTGACCTCGGCGAACTGCTCCTCGCCGCAGGCCCCGTCGACGGCCGTGATCGCGACCTTGTCCGGGTAGCTCCAGGTCAACCGCTCGAACAGGTCGCCGACCGAGGTGCGCTCCCACCGGTGGACGGCCCGCCGCCCGCGCAGGGTCTCGACGTCGATCGAGGCGGGGTCGGGCAACGCCGCGCCGTGCGGCTGGAGGGGCAGCATGCGGGCCAGCATGCCGTGATCGTCGTCACGATGGCAAGGAAGCAGTCATTCTCGGTTCACTCGATGGCCGCGTCCGCGGGCTCCGGCCCGGGATCGGTCGCCGGCTCGACGCCGAGGCAGGCGTGGGCCATTCCGTCGAGCAGCTCGGCGAGTCGCTCGGGGGCCAGTCCGCTGCGGAAGAACAGGGTGGACTGGATCGCGCCGATGGCCGCGTGCACGGCCAGCCGGAGCTCGCCGTCGGCGAGGTCGCGGCGCAGCGGGGACAGCACGTGGACCCAGTCCTCGAGGTAGTGCCGCTGCAGCCGGCGCAGCCGCCGCCGGTCCTCCTCGGGCAGCGTGTGCACCTCCCGGTGGTAGACGGCGAGCACGCTCCGGTCCTCGATCGCGACCCGGATGTGGTCCCTGACCAGCGCCGACAGATGGGCTCGCTCGTCGCCGGGCCCCGCCAGGACTGCCCCGGCGCCCTCCTGCAGCCGGGCCATCACGCGGTCGAGCAGGGCGACCAGGATCGCGGTCTTGCTGTCGAAGTGCCGGTAGACGCCGGACCCGACGATCCCGGCCTCGGCGCCGATGTCGGCCATCCCGACGGTGTGGAAACCGCGCCGCGAGGCCAGCTGCGCGGCGGCGGCCAGGATCCGTTCGCGGCGCTCCGGGTCCCGCCGGCTGCGCCCGCCGGCGGTCGTTCCTGCGGCGGCGGCGGTGGTGGGGACGGTCGGCATCTGGTCAGCATGGCAGCCGCACGGTAGGGTCCGCCACGAGTGAACCAGGAATCACAATCCAGGTTCCGCCGGAGCGACGGGAGTCGGAGTGGACTTCGCCGAGAGCGACGAGCACCGCGACCTGCGGGCGGCGGTCGGGGCCGTCGCGGCGCCCTACGGGGGCGCCTACTACGTCGAGCACGCGCGCACGGGCACCGAGTGCACCGAGCTGTGGCACGCCCTGGGCGACGCCGGGTTCGCCGGGGTCAACGTGCCGGAGGAGTACGGCGGGGGCGGCGGTGGCCTCGTCGAGCTCGCCCTGGTGTGCGAGGAGATCGCGGCGCGGGGCGCGCCGATCCTCCTGCTGCTCGTCACGCACGCCATCTCGGCCGAGGTGATCGCCGAGTACGGCTCCGAGGAGCAGCGCAAGGAGTGGCTGCCCGGACTCGCGAGCGGCCGGCAGAAGGTGGTCTTCGCGATCACGGAGCCCGAGGCGGGGTCCAACACGCACAAGCTCTCCACGCGGGCCCGCCGCGTGGGGGACGAGTGGGTCGTGACGGGGGAGAAGTACTACATCTCCGGCGTCGACGAGGCCGAGGCGCTGCTGCTGGTCGCGCGCACGGGCGACGAGGGCCGGCTGTCGCTGTTCCTGGTCCCCACCGACGCCCCGGGCCTGCAGAAGACCGTGCTCCCGGTCGACGTGATGCTCCCCGAGAAGCAGTTCACGCTGCACTTCGACGAGGTGCGGCTGCCGGCGTCGGCGCTGGTCGGGGAGGAGGGGCAGGGCTTCCGGCAGGTGTTCCACGGGCTCAACCCCGAGCGGATCACCGGTGCGGCGCTGTGCGTCGGCATCGCGCGCTACGCCCTGGACCGCGCCGCCCGGTACGCGCAGGACCGGCAGGTGTGGGACCGGCCGATCGGCGCCCACCAGGGCGTGTCGCACCCGCTGGCCAAGGCCAAGATCGAGACCGAGCTGGCCGCGCTGATGACCCGCAAGGCCGCGTGGCTGCACGCGAACGGGTTGCCGGCCGGTGAGGCGTCGAACATGGCGAAGTACGCCGCGGCCGAGGCCGCGCTGGCGGCGCTCGACGCCGCGATGCAGACCCACGGCGGCAACGGCGTGGCGCAGGAGTTCGGGCTGCTGCCGTACTGGGGGCTGGCCCGGCTGCTGCGGATCGCCCCGGTGAACCGGGAGATGATCCTCAACTTCGTCGCCCAGCACAGCCTGGGCCTCCCGCGGTCCTACTAGGAAGCGCCCATGTCCGTCAACCTGATCCAACGGGTCAACGTCGGCGACGCGCTGACCCGCTCCGCCTTCGCCCGCCCCGACCACCTCGCCGTGGTCGACGGGGACCGGCGCTGGACCTACGCGGAGTTCGACGCCTGGGTGAACCGCCTGGCCCGCGGGCTGCTCGCGCGCGGCTACCGGGTGGGCGACGCCCTGGCCCTGGCCTCGGCGAACAGTGCCGAGTTCCTCGCCGTGTACTACGCCTGCGCCAAGGCCGGCGTGGTGTGCGTGCCGGTCAACCTCGGCTGGCGGCCGCACGAGGTGGCGTACGTCCTCGACCACTCCCGGGCCCGCGGGATCGTGGCGGAGAGCCGGCTGGTGGCGGGGCTGGCCGAGCTGGAGCTGCCCGAGACGTACGTCGTCGGGGACGGCCCGACGACGCTCACCGACCTCGAGTCCCCGGACGACTCGCCGGTCGAGGTCGAGATCCCGGACCGGGCGCCGCTGAGCTACCTCTACACGTCCGGGACGACGTCGTTCCCGAAGGGCGTGGTGGGCACCCACCTGGCGATCCACCTCGAGTCGATGTCCGCGGCGCTGGACTCGGGCTGGAACGCCGCCGACCGCTTCGTCGCGATGATGCCGATGTTCCACACGGCCCAGCTCAACGCCTTCTGCACGCCCGCGATCACCGTCGGGGCCACGATCCACGTGCACCGCGGCTTCGAGCCCGAGCGCTTCCTCGACACCATCGAGCGCGAGAAGATCACCCAGGTGTTCGGGCTGCCCATGATGTACCGCGCGGCGTTGGAGCACCCGTCGTTCGGCTCCCGGGACCTGTCCTCGCTCAGGCGGGCCGTCTACGCCATGGCGCCCATGCCCGAGGCGCAGATCAAGGCGTGTCTGGACGGTTTCGGCTGCGACTTCGCGCTGCTCTTCGGGCAGACCGAGATGTCGCCGATCACCACGCTGTTCCGGCCCGAGCACCAGCTCAGCCACGTCGGCGCCGTCGGCACCCCGCTGACCGGCGTGCAGGTCGCGATCATGGCCGAGGACGGGACCCTGTTGCCGCGCGGCGGGACCGGGGAGATCGTCTACCGGGGTCCGTCGACCATGCAGGAGTACCTGCGCAACCCGGAGGCGACCGCGGAGGCGTTCCGGCACGGCTGGTTCCACTCCGGCGACGTGGGGCGCTTCGGCGAGGACGGCGTGCTCTGGTTCGCCGACCGCTCCAAGGACGTGATCAAGACGGGCGGCGAGAACGTCGCGTCGATCGAGGTCGAGCGGGCGGTCTACGACGCCGAGCCGAAGGTGGCCGAGGTCGTGGTGGTCGGTCTGCCGCACGAGCGGTGGAGCGAGGCGATCACCGCCGTCGTGGTGGCGAAGCCGGGGGAGACGCTCGACCCGGAGGCGCTGCGCGTCGCCCTCAAGGACCGGCTCGACGGCTACAAGGTGCCCAAGTCCGTGATCGTCGTCGACGAGCTCCCACGGACCTCGACCGGGAAGATCCAGAAGAACGTCGTCCGCGAGACGCACGCGGACCACTACGGGGGACAGTGATGCCCGTCCTGAAGTCCCTGCTCGACGTCTCGTCGGAGACCTACGCGAGCAACCGCAAGGCCCAGCTGGAGGTGATCGACCAGCTGAACGAGCAGCTGGAGCTCGCGATCGCCGGCGGCGGCGAGCGCTACGCGCAGCGGCACCGCGACCGCGGCAAGCTCCTGGTGCGCGAGCGGCTGGAGCTGTTGCTGGACCCGGACAGCCCGTTCCTGGAGCTGTCCCCGCTCGCCGCGTGGGGCACCGAGTTCACCGTCGGCGCCTCCGTGCTCACCGGCATCGGCGTGGTGTCCGGGGTGGAGTGCGTGGTGATCGGGCACGACCCGACCGTGCGCGGCGGGGCGATGAACCCCTACTCGCTGAAGAAGACGTTGCGCGCGTTGGAGATCGCCCGGGTCAACCGGCTCCCGGTGATCAACCTGGTGGAGTCCGGCGGGGCCGACCTGCCCACCCAGGCGGACCTGTTCGTGCCCGCCGGGCGGATCTTCCACGAGCTCACCGAGCTGTCCTCGCTGGCCATCCCCACGGTCGCGCTGGTCTTCGGCAACTCCACGGCCGGCGGCGCCTACGTGCCCGGCATGTGCGACTACGCGGTGCTGGTCGACCGGCAGGCCAAGGTCTTCCTCGGCGGCCCGCCGCTGGTCAAGATGGCCACCGGCGAGGAGTCCGACGACGAGTCGCTCGGCGGCGCGGAGATGCACTCGCGGATCTCCGGGCTCTCGGACTACTTCGCCGCCGACGAGCACGACGCCATCCGGCTCGGCCGCCAGATCCTGTCCCGGATCAACTGGCACAAGCTCGGGCCCGCGCCGGCGCCGAACCCGCAGCCGCCGCGCTACGACCCGGAGGAGATCCTCGGCATCGTCCCGCCGGACCCGAAGGTTCCGTTCGACCCGCGCGAGATCCTGGCCCGCACCGTCGACGGTTCGGACTTCGACGAGTACAAGCCGCTCTACGGCACGTCGCTGGTCACCGGCTGGGCCTCGCTGCACGGCTATCCCGTGGGCATCCTCGCCAACCACCGCGGGGTGCTGTTCAGCGAGGAGGCCAAGAAGGCGTCCGAGTTCATCCTGCTGGCGAACCAGACCGACACGCCGCTGGTCTTCCTGCAGAACACCACCGGCTACATGGTGGGCAGGGACTACGAGCAGGGCGGGATCATCAAGGACGGCGCCAAGATGATCAACGCCGTGACCAACAGCCAGGTCCCGCACCTGACGATCAACATGGCGTCGTCGTTCGGGGCGGGCAACTACGGGATGTCGGGCCGCGCCTACGACCCGCGGCTGATGTTCGCCTGGCCCGGCGCGAAGCTCGCGGTGATGGGTGCCGCGCAGCTCGCCGGGGTCATGTCGATCGTGGGGCGGGCGTCGGCGGCGTCGCAGGGCAGGCCGTTCGACGAGGAGGCCGACGCGGCCCGCACCCGCGCGATCGAGCAGCAGATCGAGGCCGAGTCGCACAGCTTCTTCGTCACCGCCAAGCTCTACGACGACGGCATCGTCGACCCCCGCGACACCCGCACCGTGCTCGGCCTCTCGCTGTCCGCCGTGCACTCCCAGACCGTCGCCGGCCGCCGCGGCTTCGGCGTCTTCCGGATGTGAACGGACGGTCGGGGGGTTCCGCCCCCCAACGACCCCCAGGACAGGCGTCGGCCCCCGACGGCCCCCCGAAAGGCCTTCGATGATTCACAAGCTCCTTGTCGCGAACCGCGGGGAGATCGCCGCCCGCGTGATGCGCACCGCCCACGCCCTCGGCATCGCGACCGTCGCGGTGTACTCCGACCCCGACGCGGACGCCCCGTTCGTCCGGCTCGCCGACGAGGCGGTGCGGCTCCCCGGTGCCGCCCCGTCGGACACCTACCTGCGCGGCGACCTCGTGATCGAGGCCGCGCGGGCGACCGGCGCCGACGCCGTGCACCCCGGCTACGGGTTCCTGTCCGAGAACGCCGGGTTCGCGCGGGACTGTGCGGCCGCGGGGCTGACCTTCGTCGGGCCCACCCCCGAGGCCATCGCGTCGATGGGCTCCAAGCTCGAGGCCAAGGCGCTGATGGAGAAGGCGGGCGTGCCCGTCCTTCCCGGGGCGACCGTCGGGCCCGACACCGACCTCGGCGCGGTCGCCGCGGACATCGGCTTCCCGGTGCTGGTCAAGGCCGCGTTCGGGGGCGGCGGGCGCGGGATGCGGGTGGTCCACGAACCGGCGGAGCTGGCCGCCGCCGTCGAGGGCGCGCGGCGGGAGGCGGCGTCGGCGTTCGGCGACGGGACGGTGTTCCTGGAGCGGTTCGTGGTCGACCCCCGCCACGTCGAGGTGCAGATCGTCGGCGACACCCACGGCGAGGTCGTGCACCTGTTCGAGCGCGAGTGCTCGATCCAGCGGCGCTACCAGAAGATCGTCGAGGAGAGCCCGTCGCCGGCGGTCGACGACGCACTGCGGGCCGAGCTGGGGGCCGCCGCCGTCGCCGCAGGGAAGGCGATCGGGTACACCGGCGCCGGGACCGTCGAGTTCGTCGTGGATGCCTCCGGGGGGTCTCCGGGGGGCGGAGCGCCCCGGATGGAGTTCTTCTTCCTCGAGGTCAACACCCGGCTGCAGGTCGAGCACCCGGTCACCGAGCTGGTGACCGGTCTGGACCTGGTGGCGCTGCAGCTGCGGGTGGCCGAGGGCGAGCCGCTGCCGCCCGAGGTGACCGGCGCCGTGCTCGACGGGCACGCGATCGAGGTGCGGCTCTACGCCGAGGACGTCCCCGCCGGCTTCCTCCCCGCCACCGGCACGCTGCACCGGTTCCGCATCCCGGACCTGCCCGGGGTGCGGGTGGACACCGGTGTCGAGGACGGTTCCGTCGTCAGCCCGCACTACGACCCGATGCTGGCCAAGGTGATCGCCCACGGCCGCACCCGCGCCGAGGCCGCCCGCACGCTCGCCCGGGCGCTGCGGCGGGCCGAGATCCACGGCGTCACCACCAACCGGGACCTGCTCGTCGACATCCTCCGCGAGGAGGAGTTCCTCGCCGGCCGCACCGACACGGGCTACCTGACCAGGCACTCCGCGCTCGTGAGTGGCGACGGTCGGCCGAGCGGCCACCCACGGGCCCTCGCGGCGGCGTTGGCGGCCCAGGCGGGGAACAGGGTCGCGGCGCCGGTGCTGCGGAACCTGCCGTCCGGGTGGCGCAACGTCGGCGGGATGCCGCAGCGGGTCGCCTACACCCTCGGCGACGAGAAGCTGGAGGTCGCGTACACGTTCCGGCGCGGCTGGTTGACGGCCTCGGTGAACGGCGCGCTGCTCGACGTGCGGCGCGCCGAGGCGACGCCCGACGCCGTCGAGCTGGAGGTCGGCGGGGTGCGGCGGCGGTACACCGTGCACCGCGTCCCGGGCTGGTCGTTCGTCGACGGCCCGGACGGGTCCGCCGCCCTGGCCGAGGTGCCGCGCTTCGCCGACCCCGACGCCGTCGCCCACGCCGGGTCCCTGCTCGCGCCCATGCCGGGTGCCGTGCTGCGGGTGCTCGCCGCCCCGGGCGACACCGTCACCGCGGGCCAGGCCCTGGTCGTGCTGGAGGCGATGAAGATGGAGCACACCGTGACCGCACCCGTCGACGGCGTGGTCGGCGAGCTCCACGTCGGGGCCGGGGACCAGGTCGAGACGGGTCAGGTGCTGGCCGTGGTCGAGGAGGAGGCGTCGTGAACATCGCCGGCCTGCTGCGGCGCGCCGCGGCCGACCACGCGGGCCAGGTCGCCCTCCGGCTCGACGACACCGAGATCGGGTACGCCCAGTTCGCCGAGCGGGGCGGGCGCTTCGCGGCGTACCTGCGGGCGACCGGGGTCGAGCCCGGCGAGCGGATCGGCTTCTTCCTGCCCAACTGCCTGGAGTACCTGATCGGGCTGCTCGGCACGTGGCAGGCGGGTGCGGTCGGCGTCCCGCTCAACTACCTGTTCCCCGACGCCCCGCTGCGGCACGCGATCGAGGACTCCGGGGTGACCCGGCTCGTGGCGCCGCCCGGCGACGTCGAGCGGCTGAAGACCCTCCTCGGCGGGGGTGGGCCGGAGATCCTCACCACCGGGCCCGACGGGGGCTTCGCCCGGGTGCTGGCCGCGCACGAGCCCGTCCACGACGTCGTCCCGCGGCTGGACCGCGACGACGCGCTGCTCATGTACACCTCCGGCTCGACCGGGGTGCCGAAGGGCGTGCGGCAGACCCACCGCAACACCACCGCACAGGTCGACGGCGTGATCGACCTCTACCAGCTCACCTCGGCCGACCACGTGCTCAACTGCATGCCGCTGTTCCACGTCGGCGGGCTGCAGCTGGCGAGCCTGCCGATCCTGCTCCGCGGTGGGCAGATCACGTTCATGCCGCGCTGGGACGTCACCGTGTGGCTCGACCTCGCGCAACGGCTGCGGCCCACCTACGGCGGCCTGATCTCCACGATGATGATCGACGTCGGCAACCGGACCGCCGCGAACCCCGTCGTCCTCGACTCCTTCCGGATCTGCATGTTCGGCGGCTCCCGCACGCCCACGGCCGCGATCGAGCGGCTGGAGGCGGGCACCGGGATCCGGGGCGTCGAGATCTACGGGCAGACCGAGCAGAGCGGGCTCGTGGTGTCCTACGCCGCCGGCGACCCGCGCCGACCGGACTCGATGGGCAAGCCGTTGGAGCAGGTCGTGCGCACGAGGCTGGTTCGGGTGGGCGGGGCCGACGACACGGCCGGCGGGCCCGACCTGCGGCCCGGCGACGAGGGCGTCGGCGAGCTCTGGGTGCAGGGCGACGCGGTGACGCCGGGGTACTGGCATCTCGAGGCGCCGGAGAAGTGGGCCGACGGCTGGTTCCGCACCGGCGACCTCGTGTCCGTCGACGCCGACGGCTACCTGTACTACGTGGACCGGATCGACGACATGATCGTCTCCGGAGGGGAGAACGTGTTCCCGCAGATGGTCGAGGAGCACCTGGCGGACCATCCCGACCTCGCCGAGGTGGCGGTCATCGGGACGGCGCACGAGCGCTGGGTGGAGCAGGTGACCGCGGTCGTCGTGCCGAAGCACCCGGGCGTCACGGCCGAGCAGATCGCCGAGTGGTGCGCCACCAACCCCGACCTGCGTGGCATGCACAAGCCGCGGCGCATCGAGATCGTCGACGCCCTGCCGCGGACCGGCAGCGGCAAGCTGAACCGCCCCGAGCTGAGGAAGAGGTTCCCGTGAGCGAGACCCTGACCGACGTGGTGACCTACGAGGTCGTGGACGGGGTCGCCTGGCTCACCATCGACCGGCCCGCGGCCCGCAATGCGCTGAGCAGGGACGTTCGCGAGGGGCTCTGGGAGGGCACGCACCGGTTCGTCGCCGACGACTCCGCGGCGGTGCTGGTGCTGACCGGGGCCGGGGACAAGGCCTTCTGCGCCGGCGGTGACCTCAAGGAGATGGCGGAGACCTCCCTGGAGATCCCGCCGCCGGACTTCCTGCCGCAGTTCGGGCGCAACGTCGAGGTCCCCAAGCCGACGATCGCCGCGGTCAACGGGGTGGCCTACGCCGGGGGGTTCCTGCTGGCCCAGCAGTGCGACCTGGTCGTGGCCGCCGAGCACGCCCGGTTCGCGGTCACCGAGGTGAAGGTGGGGCGCGGCTCGCCGTGGGCCGCGCCGCTGTCCTGGCTGGTCCCGCCGCGGGTCGCGCTGGAGATCCTGCTGACCGGCGACCCCCTCGACGCCGCCCGCGCCCGCGAGGTCGGCCTGGTCAACCAGGTCGTCCCCGGGGCAGAGTTGCGGGGGCGCACACAGGAGCTCGCCCGGCGGATCGCGGCCAACGCGCCGTTGTCCGTGCGGGCGGCGAAGCGTACGGCGTACCTCTCCGCGGAGTGCACCCGCGCGGAGGCGTACGAGCGTGCGGAGGAGATCTGGGCGCCGGTCTACCGGTCGGCGGACGCCCAGGAGGGACCTGCCGCGTTCCGCGACAAGCGGACCCCGGTGTGGAAGGGGAGATAGCGATGCCCGTCTCGATGGCCGCGCTGGCCGACGACCTCGCCGCCGAGTCGGCGGAGCTGCGCGCGCTCCTGGCGCCGCTGGACCACCACGGCTGGGCCCGCGACACCCCCGCCGAGGGGTGGACGATCGCCGACCAGGTCTCCCACCTGGCGTACTTCGACGACGTCACCCTGCAGTCCGCCACGGACCCCGACGCCTTCCGTGCCGAGCTGGAGCGGATCGAGGCCGAGGGCGGCGTGAACCCCGACGCGGTGGCCGCGCGGTTCCGCGACCTGTCCGGCGGTGAGCTGCTGCGCTGGTTCGACCTGTCCCGGGAGCGGCTGATCGAGGCGTTCCGGGGCCTCGAGCCCGGGCTGCGGGTGCCGTGGTTCGGACCGCCGATGAGCGCGGCGTCGTCGCTCACCGCCCGGATCATGGAGACCTGGGCGCACGGGCAGGACGTGGCCGACGCGCTCGGCGTGGTCCGCGAGCCCAGCGCCCGGCTGCGGCACGTGGCCCACATCGGGGTGGGGGCGCGGGCGTTCAGCTACGCGCTCCACGGCCGCGAGCTGCCGGCCGCACCGGTGCGGGTGGAGCTCGACGCCCCCGACGGGTCGCTGTGGACCTGGGGCCCGGAGGACGCGACCGACCGGATCACCGGGACCGCGCTGGACTTCGCCCTGCTCATCACGCAGCGGCGCCACCGGGACGACCTCGCGCTCGTCGTGACCGGCCCGGCCGCGCAGGAGTGGGTGGAGATCGGCCAGGCGTTCGCCGGCGAGCCCGGGACCGGCCGGGAGCCGGGACTGTTCGTGGGAGGTTCTGCATGACGCGCCCCGTTCGCATCGGGAACTGCTCCGGGTTCTACGGCGACCGGTTGCGCGCGGCGCGGGAGATGGTCGAGGGCGTCGGGGCGGGTGGGGAGGGCATCGACGTGCTCTGCGGGGACTACCTCGCCGAGCTCACCATGCTGATCCTGGCGAAGGCCCAGGCCAAGGACCCCGCGGCGGGCTATGCGCGAACCTTCCTGACCCAGATGGAGGACGTGCTGGCGACCTGCCTGGAGAAGGGGATCAGGGTCGTCTCGAACGCGGGTGGGCTCAATCCGGCCGGGCTGGCCGCCGCGATCGACGCCCTCGGCACCGGGGCGAAGGTCGCGTACGTCGAGGGCGACGACCTGCGCGGCGCGCTCGGCGCGATCGCGCCGCCGGTCGAGGGCAAGCCGGTGTCCGCCAACGCCTACCTGGGCGGCTGGGGGATCGCCGAGGCCCTCGCGGCGGGGGCCGACGTGGTGGTGACGGGCCGGGTCACGGACGCGTCGCTCGTCGTCGGGCCGGCGGCGTGGTGGCACGGCTGGGGCCGGGAGGACTTCGACGCGCTGGCGGGCGCGGTCGTCGCCGGGCACGTGATCGAGTGCGGCCCGCAGGCCACCGGCGGCAACTACGCCTTCCTCGACGAGATCACCGACCGCCGCTACCCGGGCTTCCCGATCGCCGAGGTCGCCGCGGACGGGTCGTCGGTGATCACCAAGCACCCGGGCACCGGCGGGCTGGTCTCCGTCGGCACGGTCACCGCGCAGCTGCTCTACGAGATCGCGGCGCCCGCCTACCCGGGCCCGGACTGCACCACGCACTTCGACACGATCCGGCTGGACCAGGAGGGCGAGCACCGCGTCGCGATCTCCGGCGTCCGCGGGAGCGCGCCGCCGCCCACGCTCAAGGTCGCGCTGAACGAGGCGGGCGGCTACCGCAACACCATGACCCTGGTGCTGACCGGGCTGGACGTCGAGGCCAAGGCGGCGTTCGCCGAGGAGCTGCTGTTCGACGTGCTGGGCGGGCGGGCGCGGTTCGCCGACGTCGACGTCCGGCTGCTGCGGTTCGACACGCCCGACGCGCCCGCGAACGAGCGGGCCACGGCGCACCTGCGGATCACCGTCAAGGACCCCGACCCGCGGAAGGTCGGGCGGGCCTTCTCCAACGCGACGATGGAGCTCGCCCTGGGCGGCTACGCGGGCTTCCACACGACCACGCCGCCGACCGCGGAGTCCGCCTACGGCGTGTACCGGCCGGCTGCCGTGCCGCGGGAGGCGGTCACGCACACCGTCGTCCTGCCGGGCGGGGAGCGGCGGGTCGTGGCGGACCCGCCGGTCGTCGCCGCGACGGCGAACGAGCCGACCGCCGGGTCCCCGGCGGCAGAGAGCGAACACCGCCGACCCGGCGGCCCCACGCGGTCGGTCCCGCTCGGCACGGTGTGCGGAGCGCGTTCGGGGGACAAGGGCGGCGACGCGAACATCGGCGTCTGGGCGCGCACGGACGAGGGCTACGCGTGGCTCCGCGGGTTCCTGACGGTCGAGAAGGCGCGGGAGCTGCTCGGGCCGGAGGCCGCGGACCTGCCGATCGAGGTGCACGCGCTGCCCAACCTGCAGGCGCTCAACATCGTGGTGCACGGCCTCCTCGGCGAGGGCGTCGCCTCCTCCACCCGGCCGGACCCGCAGGCCAAGGGGCTGGGGGAGTACCTGCGCAGCCGGGTCGTCGAGGTCCCGGAGGCGCTGCTCGGCTGAGACCCGGGCCGCTCAGGGACCGGCCGGCACCGGGTGGCCGACGCGGCCGGGGACCCGGTCGGGCGCGGTGACCTCCAGGATCGTGCGCACCACCAGCGCCGGGTCGTCGTACATCGGCACGTGCCCGACCCCGGGCAGCCGGACCCGCTCGGCGTCGGGGAACAGGGTGCGGAACCGTTCGGCGTAGCGCGGGGCGGGCAGCAGCCGGTCCTGCGCGGACCAGGCGATCCGCACCGGTACGTCCGGCGCCGGAACCGTGAAGTCGTAGTCGATCGCCGACCGCAGCAGCGGGCGCAGGAAGCGGCACCGGGCGTTGTCGCGCAGGAAGTCCGCGGCCTCGGCCGGCTCCAGGCGGTCCCCGTGCTCCACGCCGAGCCGGAGCAACGCCCGGCGCGCGGGGGCGAGCCGCACCGCCCGGTCCAGGTGGCGCTCGGTGCGGCGGGCCATGTCGTGCGCCGGCACCAGCAGCCGCCAGACGCGGTGGACCTCGTCGCTGTCCGGCAGCCAGCCGCCCGCCGGGGACAGCGCGACCACCGAGAGCGCCCGGCCGCGCGCGGCCAGCTCGAAGGCCAGCCAGCCGCCGAGCGAGTTGCCGACCAGGTGCGCCCGCGTGATCCCGGCCGTGTCGAGCGCGGCCTCCACGCCGTCGACCAGCGCCGGGACGGTCGGGCGGACCCGCACCGGGAAGAGGTCGCCGCCCACGTGGCCCCGCAGGGGCACGGCCCGGACCTCGTGGCGCGCCCGCAGCCCGGGCAGCACACGGTCCCAGGCGCGGGCGCTGCCGCCGAGCCCGTGCAGGCACACCAGGGGCTCGCGAACGGGCTCGCGGGCGTGCGGGTCGGCCATCCGGGCTCCTCCGTCGTCAGGTGAACGACAGGGGAATCGCCGGAACGGCCGGGAATGTCACACGCCGGGCCGGAATCGGGCCGATCAGGCGGGCGGAACCACCCGGTCGAGCCACTCCAGCAGGTCGGCGACGACCTCCGCGCGGTTGGTCTCGTTGAACACCTCGTGCCGGGCGCCCGGCCAGATCCGCACCGTCACGTCCTCGACCCCCGCCGCCGCGAGCCTCTCGGAGAGCGGGTGCAGCAGCGCGAGCCCGCCGTTGACGGGGTCGGCGTCGCCGACCGTGATCAGGACCGGGAGGTCCGGCCGGATGTTCCCGACGCGGGCGGGGTCGGCCAGCGTCCGGCCGCCCGCGAACATGGCCTTGGCCCCGGGGACGTCGAGCCCGAAACCGCACGCGGGGTCGGCCACGTACTCGTCGACCTCGGCCTCGTCCCGGGAGAGCCACTCGTAGCCGGTGCGCTGCGCGAAGGGCGCGTTGAAGCCGGACAGGTCGATGGGGCCGTCGAGGTCGAGGTTCGGCTCCAGCAGGTCGATCACGGCGGTGCCGGAGAGGACCAGCCCGTCGATCTCGGCCGAGTGGTCGAGCACCCACTGCTGGGCGGCGAAGGAGCCCATGCTGTGCCCGAGCAGGACGACCGGCAGGCCGGGGAAGGCGGCCCGGCCGGCGTCGAGCAGGATCCCGATGTCGTCGACCAGGCCGGTCCAGCCGGTGGTGCCGAGGACGCCGTGCCGCTCCGGGGCGCCGGCGGTGGCGCCGTGCCCGCGGTGGTCCTGCCCCTGCACCACGAACCCGCGCTCCGTCAGCGCCCCGGCCAGCCGGTCGTAACGGCGCAGGTGCTCGCCCATCCCGTGGGTGAGCTGCACGATCCCGCGCGGGGTGCCCGCCGGCTCCCACCGGTAGGCGGTGACCTCCGTGCCGTCGCGGCCGGTGATCGTGAAGGTGGTCGGTGCGGGGGTCGGCTCGGTCACGGGGCCTCCTCGGGCGGTCGGGCGTGATCGTCGTCGGCGGCCCGCGGACGGGTCAAGGGGCCGCCGGGTCGCGGGTCAGGAGGCCCCGCGGTTCCACGCGCCCAGCACCAGCAGGGTCTTCGTGCCGGTGACGGTGCCGGCGGTGCGCAGGGTGTCGATGACCTCCTGCAGGTGGGCGACGTCGCGGACGCGGACCCGGACGAGCGCGTCGGGGTCCCCGGCGATGGTGAAGATCGACTGCACCTCGGGCACGGTGCTGGCGGTGGCGACGATGTCGGCGACCCCGGTGGTCCCGGCGTAGCGCAGCTCGGTGAAGGCCTCGACGCCCCAGCCGAGCTTGGCGTGGTCGATCTGCGCGGTGAAGCCGGTGATCACCCCGAGCTCCTGCAGCCGGTCGACGCGGCGCTTCACCGCCGCCACCGACAGGCCGACGATCCCGGCCATGTCCGAGTAGGTGCGGCGCCCGTCCTCCTGCAGCAGGGCGAGCAGCCGGTGGTCGATGGAGTCGATGGCGTCGACCTCGGGCACGTGGCCTCCTCACGCAAAGAATTCCGCTGGGATCGAGCCTAGCCCGAGATGTTTTGCGTCTTGGAGGGCAGTTCGCGCGACTTGCTTGCGTGTCCCCCGATCACTCCGGTGTGCTCGACGCCACGCGCGCCGGGAACCGGCGCCCCGGGAGCGACGGGAGCCGAGCTTGAGCATCGACACCACCGTGACCCTCGACGACCGCTACGCCGCCGAGCGCGGACGGGTCCTCCTCACCGGGATCCAGGCACTGGTCCGGCTGACCCTGGAGCAGCGGCGCCTGGACGCCGCCCGCGGGCTGGACACCCGGGTGTTCGTGTCCGGGTACCAGGGTTCCCCGCTCGGCGGGCTCGACTCCGAGCTGCTGCGGTCCCGGCGGTTCCTCGACCCCGCGGGCGTGGTGTTCCAGCCGGGCGTGAACGAGGAGCTGGCCGCCACCGCGGTCGCCGGCACCCAGCTGCTCGGGGAGGTGCCCGGCCGTCGGCACGAGGGCGTCGTCGGGTTCTGGTACGGCAAGAATCCCGGCCTCGACCGGGCCGCCGACGCGATCCGGCACGGCACCCTCGCGGGGACCGCCACGCTCGGTGGCGCGGTCGCGCTGATCGGCGACGACCCGGCGTCGAAGTCCTCGACCGTGCCCAGCTCGTGCGAGCCGATGGCGCAGAGCCTGGCGATGCCGCTGCTCGCGCCGGGCACCGTGCCCGAGATCGTCGAGCTGGGCCTGCACGCCGTGGCGCTGTCCCGGGCGACCGGGCTGTGGACCGGGCTCAAGATCGTCGCCGACATCGCCGACGCCTCGGCGACCGTCGACGTCGAGGGCCTGCGCCTCGGGATCCCGGTGCCGCCCGCGCGGCCCCGCCCGCCGGTCGGCGCGCTCGTCGGCCCCGCCGCGCTCGACGCCGAGCACGACATGCTGACCCGCCGCCTCGACCTCGCCCGTGCCTACGCCCGCGAGACCGGGCTCAACCGGGTCACCTTCACCGCACGGCGGGCCAGGCTGGGCATCCTCGCCAGCGGCACCGGCTACGCCGTGGTGCAGCGCGCGCTGGAGGACCTCGGGCTCGGCGAGGCCGCGCTCGACGACCTCGGCGTCCGGTTGATCCGCCTCGCGATGCCCTTCCCGGCCGATGCCGCGGAGCTCGCCGCGTACACCGCGGGGCTCGCGGAGGTGCTCGTCGTCGAGGACAAGGTGCCGTTCCTGGAGGGGCACCTCAAGGAGGCCCTGTACCGCGTGCCGGACGCGCCGCTGGTGATCGGGCGCCGCGACGAGCGGGACCGTCCGCTCCTGACGGCGCGGGGCCAGCTCGGCGCCGAGGACGTGGCGCGCGCGATCGCGTCGCGGATCGGCCACGACCGACTGCCCCGCGCGGCGGCGGTGCACCTGTCGGCGATCGAGCCGAAGAAGCCCTCCCGGATCGGGCTGCCGCTCGCCGGCGCCGGGTCGTCCGCGGCCCGCACCCCCTACTTCTGCTCCGGCTGCCCGCACAACACCTCGACCCGCACCGGCGACGACACGCTGGTCGGCGTCGGCATCGGCTGCCACGCCATGATCGCGATCAACGGCGAGGGCCGCGGCCACCGGATCGGGCTGACCCAGATGGGCGGCGAGGGCGCGCAGTGGCTCGGCCTCGCCCCGTTCACCGACGACCGGCACTTCGTGCAGAACCTCGGTGACGGCACCTTCCACCACTCCGGCTCGCTGGCCGTGCGGGCGGCGGTGGCCGGCGGTGCCACCATGACCTTCAAGCTGCTCTACAACGACGCCGTCGCGATGACCGGCGGGCAGCAGGCCGTCGGGCGGCTGTCGGTCCCGGAGATCACCACGTTGCTGGCCACCGAGGGCGTCCGGCGGATCGTGGTCACCACGGACGACCCCGGAAAGTACCGCGGCGTCGCGCTCGACCCGATCGCCTCGGTGCGGCACCGCGACGACTTCGCCGCGGCCGAGGCCGAGCTCGCCGCCGTCGACGGCGTGACCGTGCTGATCCACGACGACCGCTGTGCCGCCGAGGAGCGCCGGCTGCGCAAGCGCGGGAAGCTCCCCACCCCGGCGGAGAAGGTCGTCGTCAACGAGCGGGTGTGCGAGGGCTGCGGCGACTGCGGGGACAAGTCGACCTGCCTCTCGGTGCAGCCGGTGGAGACCGAGTTCGGCCGCAAGACCCGGATCCACCAGCCGTCGTGCAACTCCGACCTCTCCTGCCTCAAGGGCGACTGCCCGTCGTTCCTGCTGGTCGAGCCGGGCGCGCCGGTCCGGAGGGAGGTCCCGCCGCTGCCGGTCGCGCTCGTCGAGCCCGAGCCGCGCTTCGACGGCGCCGAGACGCTGATCCGGATGCCCGGCATCGGCGGGACCGGCGTGGTCACGGTGTCGCAGATCCTGCAGATGGCCGCGCACCTCGACGGCCGGTTCGCCGCCGGGCTGGAGCAGGTCGGGCTGGCCCAGAAGGGCGGCCCGGTCGTGTCCGACGTCCGGATCGCCAAGCAGCCGGTCCGGGGCTCGCTGCGGGCCTCCCGGGGGACCGCCGACGTGCTGGTCGGCTTCGACCTGCTCGGCGCGGCCGACGCGGCCAACCTCGCCGTCGCGCGGCCGGGGCACACCGTGGCCGTGGTGAACAGCGCGATCGTGCCGACGGCCGCGATGGTGACCGGGCGCGTGGTCCTGCCGGGCTCGCCCGACGACGCGCTGGAGCGCATCGCCGCCGCGACCGGCGGGCAGAACGTGCACGTCGACGCCCAGGGCCTGGCCGAGGCGCTCTTCGCCGACCACATGCCCACCAACATGCTGCTGCTCGGCGCGGCCTACCAGCACGGCTGCCTGCCGGTGAGCGCCGAGGCGGTCGAGCAGGCGATCCGGCTCAACGGGGCGGCCGTGGAGACGACCCTCGCCGCGTTCCGGTGGGGCCGGGCCGCGGTGCTCGACCGCGAGGCCGTGATGGCCGCCGCGCTGCCGCCGGCCCGGGCGACGGTGGAGGTGTCCGCGCGGTCGCGGGCTCTCGCGGAGGGCCTCGACGAGGCCGTCGCGGTCCGGGTCGAGGACCTCACCGGCTTCCAGGACGAGGCCCTGGCCGCCCGCTACGCCGAGGAGGTCCGCCGGGTCGCGGCGATCGCCGCGGACCAGGCCGGCGCGGCGGGCGAGCGGGTCGCGCTCGCGTACGCCCGCGGGCTGCACAAGCTCCTGGCCTACAAGGACGAGTACGAGGTCGCGCGGCTGCACCTCGACCCCGTGGAGAAGGCGCGTCGCGACGCCGAGTTCGGCCCCGACGCCGCGGTCTCCGTCCTGCTGCACCCGCCGGTGCTCCGCGCGATGGGGATGAGGAACAAGATCCGGCTGTCCGGGCGGACCGCCGAGCTCGCCTTCCGCGGCCTGCGCGCGGCCAAGGGCCTGCGCGGGACCCCGCTCGACGTCTTCGGCTACGCCGGCGTCCGGCGCACCGAGCGGGCGCTGGTCGGGGAGTACCAGGCGCTGGTGCGGTCGGCTCTCGACGCGTTGACCCCGGGGAACGTGGAGCGGGTCGTCGGGATCGCGGAGCTGGCCGACGAGGTCCGCGGCTACGAGGAGGTCAAGCTCGCCGCCGTCGCGCGGTTCCGGGCCGCGGCGGCGGACGCGCTCGCGGCTCTCTGACACCCCCCACCGTGCCGGACCTGCACCGCTCCGTCGAGCAGACACACGATCCCCGGGGCATCCTCGACCCCGGCAAGGTCGTCTGACCCGACCCCTTGGGAAGGAACCCTCGCATGAGCTCCGACACCGCCGTCGGGACCGAGGAGCGGCTGGTCCGCTCCGGTGTGCGCCGGGCCGGCCGCCGGCTCGTCCCGCTCCTGATCCTGCTGTACTTCGTGAACTACCTGGACCGCGTGAACATCGGGTTCGCCGGGCCCAACGGCATGAACGAGGAGCTGGGCCTGTCGGCCACGCTCTTCGGCGTGGCCGCCGGGGTGTTCTTCATCGGCTACCTGCTGCTCGAGGTGCCCAGCAACCTCATGCTGCACCGCTTCGGGGCCCGCCGGTGGATCGCCCGCATCCTCGTGACCTGGGGGATCATCGCCACCCTCATGGCGTTCACGCCCAACGCCACCGTGCTGATCGTGCTGCGCTTCCTGCTCGGCGTGGCCGAGGCGGGCTTCTTCCCCGGGATCATCCTGTACCTCACGTACTGGTTCCCGGCGGCGCAGCGGGCCCGGATGACGGCGTGGTTCATGACCGCCATCCCGATCTCCACCGCGCTGGGCGCGATCGTGTCGTCGCTGATCATCGAGCACGGCGACGGGCTGTTCGGGCTCTCCGGCTGGCGGGTGATGTTCCTGCTGGAGGGCATCCCGTCGGTGCTGCTCGCCTTCGTCGTGTGGTTCGCGCTCACCGACCGGCCCGCGGTCGCGAAGTGGATGCCGCAGGAGGAGAAGGACGCTCTGGAGCGCGCGCTCGCCGCCGAGGGCCGTGCGGTCTCCGAGGCCGGCCCGCGGTCGGTGCTCGGCGCGCTGAGGAGCCCGCGGGTGCTCGCCCTGTCCTGGGTGTACTTCGGCGTGGTCTACGGCCTCTACGCGCTCGGCTTCTTCCTGCCGACGATCATCAAGAACTTCTCCGCGCAGTACGGCACCCACTTCACCACCGTGCAGCAGGGGCTCATCAACGCGATCCCGTACGTCGTCGGGCTGGTGGTCATGATCGTGTGGACCCGGCGCTCGACGAACCCGACGGTGCGGGTGGCCGTGCCCGCGCTGGTCGGCGGCGTGGCCATCCCGATCGCGCTCTACCTGGCGAACCCGTGGCTGGCGATGGTCGCCGTGACGCTCTGCGCCTGCGGCGTGCTGGCGGCGCTGCCCGGCTTCTGGTCGCTGCCCACGGCGTACCTGACCGGCGCCGCGGCCGCGGCCGGCATCGCGTTGATCAACTCGCTGGGGAACCTGTCCGGGTTCGTGGCCCCGTACGTCACGGGTGCGCTGTCCGACGCCACCGGCAACAACAAGGTCGGGCTGTGGGTCGTCGGGATCTGCATGGTCTCCGCGGCCGTGGTGACCTGGCTGCTGCGGCGGACCCGGAACCCGACGACGTGATCGTTCAGGGGCGGCGGCGCGCCACCACCGCGCGCGCCGCCCCCACGATCCGCTCCAGGCCCTCCCCGTGGGCGCCGTGCCAGTACACGCGCCCGCAGGAGCGGCAGCGGGCGAACTCGGCGTAGGTGCGCCGGGTCCCGGCCGCCAGCCGGTCGGCCACCTCCTCGGCGGCGACGGGCGCGAGCTCGCCGTTGCAGGCGGTGCACCGGGTCGACGGGGCGAGCGGCGGGGCGAACCGGTCGAGCACGTCGGCGAGCTGGTCGTCCGGGCGGTCGCCCCGCACGTGCGCGCCGGCCCAGAGGGCGCGGCGCATCAGCAGGCCTCGGTCCTGGGTGAGCACGATCCGGCGCTGCGCGGCGCCGTCGCGGACCAGCTCGGCGTCGTCCGCGTCGTTGCGGTAGGCGGCGTCGATCCCGAGCACCCGCAGCCGGCGGGCCAGGGTCCCCAGCCCCACGTCGAGCAGGAAACCGGTCGCGCCCGGCACGTCCTGCGGCCGGTCCACGGGCAGGATCGCGACCTCGGTCCCCGGCACCGGGCGGTCGCGCGGTGCGGCCGGGCGGCCGTCGAGCCGCAGCGCGCCGACCTCGGTGAGCGGGATGCCGAGGCTCTGCACCACGTGCCCGAGGGTGGCGTCGCCGTCCCACGGCACGGTCGCCCGGGCGCGGCGGCGCTCCCGCGAGAGGAACGGCCACAGCGCCGGGTCGGGGCGCACGTCCAGGTCGGCCGGGGTGCGCCGCTGCGGATCGGGCACCCTCCCGACGCTACCGGCCGGTGCAGGTGCACTGCGCCGTCCGGGGCAGTCCCGGTTCGCCGCTGGCACGCGGGCTTCCCGAGACGGCACGATGCGGGACGTGATGGACCGTCCGTACGTGATCGCCTCCGCGGCGGTGTCCCTCGACGGCTACATCGACGACGTCGCCGAGGCGCGGCTGATCCTGTCCGACGACGAGGACCTCGACCGCGTCGACGAGGTGCGGGCCTGGGCCGACGGGGTGCTGGTCGGGGCCAACACCATCCGCACGGACGACCCGCGGCTGCTCGTCCGCTCCGCCGAGCGGCGCGCGGCCCGCGTCGCGGCGGGCCGGCCCGCGTCGCCCGCCAAGGTCACGCTGACCCGCTGCGGCAAGGTCGACGCGGGGGCCCGGTTCTTCACCGCGGGCGACACCGAACGACTCGTCTACACCTGCGACGCCACGGCGGACGAGGTGCGCTCGAAGCTCGGCGGCGTCGCGACCGTGGTCGGGGCGGGCGACCCGCTCGCGCTGCCGCGGATGCTCGCGGACCTGCGGGAGCGGGGCGTCGAACGGCTGCTGGTCGAGGGCGGCGGGTCCGTCCACACCCTGTTCCTCGCCGCCGACGTGGTCGACGAGCTCCACGTGGTCTACGCGCCGTTCTTCGTCGGGCAGCGTGACGCCCCGCGGTTCGTCAACCCGGCCGCGTTCCCGCAGGGCCCCGCCTCCCGCATGCGGTTGACCCACGCCCGGCAGATCGGCGACCTGATGTTCCTGTGCTACCGACCCCGCAGAGATCGAGCCGGGCATGGCTGAGCATGCGCTCTGGCTCGACGCGCCGGGTCGGGTCTCCCTGCACGAGGTCGAGGTCGCGGGGCCGGGGCCGGACGAGGTGCTGGTCCGCACGCTGTACACGGGGGTGAGCCGGGGGACCGAGGCACTGGTGTTCCGCGGCGGTGTGCCGGAGAGCCAGCGGGCCGGGATGCGGGCGCCGTTCCAGGAGGGCGAGTTCCCGGCACCGGTGAAGTACGGCTACCTCAACGTCGGGGTGGTCGAGGAGGGCCCGGCCGCGCTGGCCGGCCGCCCGGTGTTCTGCCTGTACCCGCACCAGACCCGCTTCGTGGTCCCGGCCTCCGCCGTCACGCCGGTGCCGGAGGGGACGCCGCCGGAGCGTGCGGTGCTCGGCGGGACCGTGGAGACCGCGGTCAACGCGCTGTGGGACGCCGCGCCGCTGGTCGGCGACCGGATCGCCGTCGTCGGGGGCGGGATGGTCGGCTGCTGCGTCGCCGCGCTGCTCGCGGGGTTCCCGGGCGTGCGGGTGCAGCTCGTCGACCCGCTGCCGGCCCGCGCCGCGGTCGCCGACGCGCTCGGGGTGCCGTGGGTCCCGCCCGAGGAGGCGGCGGAGGGCTGCGACCTCGTGGTGCACACCAGCGCCACCGAGGCGGGGCTCGCGCGGTCGCTGGAGCTGCTCGGTCCGGAGGGCGAGGTCGTCGAGATGTCCTGGTACGGCGACCGCCCGGTGCGGGTGCCGCTGGGCGAGGCCTTCCACCCCGGCCGGCTGACGATCCGCAGCAGCCAGGTCGGGATGGTGTCCGCCGCCCGGCGCACGCGGCGGACCTTCGGCGACCGGATCGCCCTCGCGCTGCGCCTGCTGGCCGATCCGCGGTACGACGCCCTGGTCACGAGCGAGGGGGCGTTCGCCGAGCTGCCCGCGGACCTGCCGCGGATTCTCGCCGACGGCGGTGAACCGTCCGGCCTCCTGCACCGTGTCACCTACTGACACCGCGAGGAGGAGCAGTTGTTCGGGATCACCGTCCGCGACCACATGATGGTCGCCCACAGCTTCCGCGGCGAGGTCTTCGGACCGGCGCAGCGGCTGCACGGCGCCACGTTCGTGGTCGACGCGACCTTCCGGCGCGCCGATCTCGACGCCGACGACCTCGTCGTCGACATCGGGCTGGCCACCGCCGCCCTGCAGGCGGTGCTGGGCGAGCTCACCTACCGCAACCTCGACGACGACCCCGCCTTCGCCGGCCGCAACACCTCCACGGAGTTCCTGGCGAAGGTCGTCGCCGACCGGCTGGCCGAGCGGGTCGCCGCCGGCGAGCTGGGGGAGGGGGCCCGAGGCCTCGAGGGCATCGCGGTGACGCTGCACGAGTCCCACGTGGCGTGGGCGACCTACGAGCGGTCCCTCCCGTGACCGTGGCCGCACCGGTGCTGGCCGCCGTGCTGCCCGCCGACGTCGACGACCCGCAGCGGCCCAGCGGCGGCAACGTCTACGACCGCCGCGTGCTGGCCCGGCTCGCGGGGGTGCAGGAGATCGCGGCGGGCGGGACGTGGCCCGCGCCGTCGCCGGGCGACCGGGCGGCGCTCGCGGCCTCGCTCGCCGCGCTCCCTGACGGGGCGGTCGTCCTGCTCGACGGGCTGGTCGCCTGCGGGGTCCCCGAGGTCGTGGTCCCGGAGGCCGGACGGCTGCGGCTCGTGGTGCTGGTGCACCTCCCGCTCGCCGACGAGGCCGGCGCCGACCCCGCGCTCGCCGACCGGGAGCGGGCGGTGCTGCGGTCCGCCGCGGCCGTCGTCGCGACCAGCGCGTGGTCGGCCGGGCGGCTCGCCGCGCTGCACGGCCTGCCCGCGGTCCCGGTGGTCACGCCCGGCGCGGATCCCGCGCCCCTCGCCGCGGGTTCGGGCGGCACGAGCCTGCTCTGCGTCGGCTCGGTGACCCCGACGAAGGGACAGGACCTGCTGGTCGGGGCGCTGGCGCAGGTCGCGGCGCGGCCGTGGACCTGCCGGCTGGTGGGGCCGCTGGGCCGGGCGCCCGGGCACGTCTCGCTCGTCCGGCGCGCACTGGAGGGGCACGGCCTCGCCGACCGCGTCCGGCTCGACGGCCCGCTCACCGGCGCGGCCCTGGACGAGGCCTATGCCGCCGCCGACCTACTGGTCCTGCCCTCGCGGGCCGAGGCCTTCGGGATGGTGGTGCTGGAGGCGCTCGCACGCGGGATCCCGGTGCTGGCCACGGATGTCGGCGGGGTGCGGGAGGCGCTCGGCGGCACACCGTCCGGCGAGGTGCCCGGCCTCCTCGTCGCGCCCCACGTCGACGACCTCGCCGCGGGGTTGCGGGACTGGCTCGACGACCCGGCCCTGCGGACCCGCCTCCGCCGCGCCGCCCACGAGCGGCGGCGGACGGTCCCGGACTGGGAGGCCTCCGCCACCGCGCTCGCCGCGATCCTGCAGGGGGTGCGGTCGTGAGCGCCCCGGTCGTGTCGGCCCGGCCAACGCAGTCCGGATCCATAACGCGCTCGAGCCCTGGGGCTGAGTCGCAGTATGGATCCATAACGCGTTCGGGTCCTGGGGCGGGAGCGCGTTATGGATCCATAGCGCGTGGCGTGGGTGGTGCGTGGCGGGCGGTGCGGCCGGTGGTGGGGGCGTCCCGGGTGCGGGCCGCCGCGGCGGTGGTGCTGCTCGCCGTCGTGATCTGGCGGCTGGGCGCGGGGCCGGTGGTCGAGGGCCTGCGCGCGCTCGACCTCCCCGCCGTCGCCGCGGCGCTCGCCCTCGGCGCCGCGACCACGCTCTGCGGCGCCGCCCGCTGGGTCCTCGTCGCCCGGCGCCTCGGGATGCCGCTGCGCCTGGGACCGGCCGTGGCGCACTGCTACCGGGCGCTGTTCCTCAACTCCGTGCTGCCCGCCGGGATCCTCGGCGACGTCGGCCGGGCCGTGGAGCACGGGCGCGCGGTCGGCGACGTCGGCCGCGGCGCCCGAGCCGTGATGCTGGAGAAGGCCGCGGGGCAGGTCGCGCTGGTGGTGGTCGGCACGGCCGTGCTGGTCGCCGAACCGGCCGTCCTCTCCGCGTTGTCCGTGCCGGTCCAGGTCTGGGGCCCCGCGCTCGGCGTGTTCGGCGTGGCCGTCGTCGTCGCGCTGCGGGTCCGCCGGGTCCGGAGCGGCCTGGGGACCCTGCTCGCCGACGCCCGCCGCGGCCTCCTGGCCCGCGGCGCTTGGCCCGGCGTCGCCCTGCTCTCGCTCGCCGCGCTCGCCGGATACCTCGGACTGTTCCTGGTCGCCGCCCGGACGGTCGGCGCGACCGCCCCCACCGCGCAGCTGCTCCCGCTGCTGGTGCTGGCGCTGTTCGTGATGGGGCTGCCGGTCAACGTCGGCGGGTTCGGACCGCGCGAGGCCGTGGCCGCCGTCGCGTTCGGGGCGGTCGGCCTCGGCGCGGCCCAGGGGCTGTCCGCCGCCGTGGCCTACGGCGTCCTGACGCTGGTGAGCACGCTCCCCGGCGGCCTGGTCCTCCTGGCCGGCCTCCTCCGCCGGACCGTCCGCCGCCCCGCCGTCGCACCGACACCGGCCCCGGCCTGATCGACGGATGCGTGCGCCGGCGGTCGTCCCCGCTGCCGCCGGTGCACGCACCCGCCGATCGCCGATCAGGAACGTGGGCGCGCTCGGTGCACGGAAGCGACGATCACCGGGCGACCCCCGAGAACGACGAAACCCCGGTCCGGCGGACCGGGGTCGTGATCGAGGAGATGTTCCCTGGGCCAGATGTCCTCTGTGCCAGACGTTCTCTGTGTCCGAGGGGGGACTTGAACCCCCACCCCCTACTCGGGGACTAGCACCTCAAGCTAGCGCGTCTGCCATTCCGCCACTCGGACCTGCACCGCCCGGGCCCTGCCCGGTGCGACCGTTGAAGCATAGCGGAGGCGTTCCTGACCCCGCGCAGGGGCATGGGTGTCGGGGCGGGGTGGTAGGAACATCGTCATGACCGGCCCGCTCAGCGCGGTGGACGAGGTGGTCGAGCTCTGCTCGGACCTCATCCGCATCGACACGTCCAACACCGGCGACCCGGAGACCGTCAGGGGGGAGAAGGAGGCGGCGGAGTACGTCGCCGCGAAGCTGACCGAGGTCGGCTACGAGGTCGAGGTGCTGGACTCGGGCGCCCCCGGCCGCACGAACGTCTTCACCCGGCTGAAGGGCGCCGACCCGTCGCGGGGCGCCCTGCTGATCCACGGCCACCTCGACGTGGTGCCCGCCGAGCCGAGCGAGTGGTCGGTGCACCCCTTCTCGGGTGCGGTGCAGGACGGCTACGTCTGGGGCCGCGGCGCCGTCGACATGAAGGACATGGTCGCGATGACCATCGCGGTCGCGCGGCAGTTCAAGCGGGAGGGCTACGTCCCGCCGCGGGACATCGTGTTCGCCTTCGTGGCGGACGAGGAGGCCGGCGGCTCGTACGGGTGCCAGTGGCTGGTGGAGCACCGGCCGGACCTGTTCGAGGGCGTGACCGAGGCGGTCGGCGAGGTGGGCGGGTTCTCGCTCACCCTGGGCCGGGACCGGCGCGTCTATCTGATCGAGTCGGCCGAGAAGGGCATGGCCTGGATGCGCCTGCGCGCCAAGGGCAGGCCCGGCCACGGCTCGTTCCTGCACGACGAGAACGCCGTGACCGTCCTCTCCGAGGCCGTCGCCCGGCTCGGCAACCACCGGTTCCCGCTGGTGATGACGGACACGGTGCGCGCCTTCGCCGAGCAGATCCGCGAGCTCACCGGCATGGAGTTCCCGGACGAGGACATCGAGGGCGCCTTCGCCAAGCTCGGCCCGGTCGCGCGCATGGTCGGCGCCACGGTCCGCGACACGGCGAACCCGACCATGCTCAACGCCGGCTACAAGGCCAACGTGATCCCGTCGACGGCCGAGGCCGTGGTCGACTGCCGGGTGCTGCCCGGCCGTCGGGACGCGTTCCTCCGCGAGGTGGACGAGCTGCTCGGCCCGGACGTCGAACGCGAGTGGATCCAGGACCTGCCGGCCCTGGAGACCGAGTTCGAGGGCCCGCTGGTCGAGGCGATGGCGGCGGCGCTGCGCAGCGAGGACCCCGACGCGCGGACCGTCCCGTACATGCTCTCGGGCGGCACGGACGCGAAGTCGTTCGTCCAGCTGGGGATCCGCTGCTTCGGGTTCGCGCCGCTGCGCCTCCCCCCGGACCTGGACTTCGCCTCGCTCTTCCACGGCATCGACGAGCGCGTGCCCGTCGACGCGCTGGAGTTCGGCGCCAAGGTTCTGGACCGCTTCCTGCGAACGGCGTGAGCAGGAACATGAGACAGAGCCTGAGGAACTCGTGATGGATCTCGCGAACAAGGTCGCCCTGGTCACGGGCGGCGCCTCCGGCATCGGCGCGGCCGCGTCCCGGCGGCTGGCCGCGGCGGGCGCGCACGTGGTCGTCGCGGACCGGGACGGCGACGCCGCCGAGCTGGTCGCCGGTGAGGTCGGGGGCACGGCCCGGATCGCGGACGTCACCGACCCCGACGCCGTCGCCGCGCTGGTCGCCGCCGCCGAGGAGGTGCAGGGCCACCTCGACGTGGTGCTGCTCAACGCCGGCATCACGTCGGGCCAGTCCGGGACCGCCGACCTGGATCTCGCCGGCTACCGGGCGATCATGGGCGTGAACGTCGACCACGTGGTCTTCGGGCTCACGGCCGCGGTCCCGGCGCTGCGCCGGGCCGGGGGCGGCCGGATCGTGGCCACGGCCTCGCTCGCCGGCCTGGTCCCGATGCCGGGCGACGCGCTCTACACGGCCTCGAAGCACGCCGTGGTCGGCTACGTCCGCTCGGCGGCGCCGGTCCTGGCCACGGAGGGGATCGTGGTCAACGCCGTGTGCCCGGGCTTCGCCGACACCCCGCTGATCGCGCGGGCCAAGGACCAGTTCGGCGACTTCCCGCTGCTCACCGCCGAGGACGTGGCCACCGCGATCGAGTCGGTGCTGGAGCGCGGAGAACCGGGGGAGTGCTGGTTCGTGCAGCCCGGGCGCGAGCCCGCACCTTACGGCTTCCGCGGGGTGCCGGGGCCCAAGGGGGCCGGGGCGCCCCCGTCGGTGGACTGGGAGACGGGCCGGCCCTAGTAGGACAGCTCCGGCAGCATCTGGCCCGTGCGCCGGCGGCGCAGCCACACCTTGCGCACCCCGCCGGGGTAGAGCCGGACCCGGGACAGCTCCCATCCCGCGTACTCGGCCTGGATCGCGAGGCGCACCGCGGCCGTCAGCCGGGGCACGTCACCGTCGATCCGGAGGGGGCGGTACTCCCAGTCCCCCTCCACGTGGGGATTCCCTTCGGGATCGACTGCCTCCACCGCACCGGTACCTGCCACCGGTCACCTCCCGCCGTGCTTCGCGACCCCCGGTGAACCTGGGGTTACACGACCACCATACGAGGGTGTCGCGCGCGGGGGCCAGGGTCCGACCAGGTTCGGCCGGGCCGTCGCGGAGCGGTCAGGGCCCGGCGCTGACGTCGTCGAGCGCGGCCCGGATCTCCGGCGGCAGGGACACCGACTCGGTGGCCAGGGAGGCGGAGAGCTGGGCGGCGTCGCGGGCCCCGACGACGGCCGCGGCCACCCCGGGCCGGTCCCGCACCCACGCCAGCGCGACCGCGAGCGGCGAGGTCCCGAGCCCGTCCGCGGCGGTGAGCACGGACTGCACGATCCGCGCACTGCGCTCGTTGCGCCGGGCCTCGACGTAGGCGGCCAGCACGGGTGAGGTCGCGCGCGAGTCGGCGGGCGTGCCGTCGGTGTACTTGCCGGTGAGCACCCCCCGCCCGAGAGGGGCCCAGGCGAGCAGCCCCAGCCCGTGGTGCCGGGCCGCGGGCAGCAGCTCGGCCTCGGGGCCGCGGTGCAGCAGCGAGTACTCCGCCTGCGCCGACACCGGGAGCACGACGTTGCCGAGGGCGCGGGCCCGCTCGGCGACCGTGGCGAGCTGCCAGCCGGCGGGCGCGACCAGCCCCGCGTAGCGGACCTTGCCGCTCAGCACCGCCACCTGGATCGCCGACAGCGTCTCCTCGAGCGGGACCTGGGGATCCCAGCCGGGCAGCTGCCACAGGTCGAGCCGGTCGGTGCGCAGCCGGCGCAGGGTGGCGTCGAGGCCGTGCAGCAGGGCGCCGCGCGCGGCCTGCCGGCCCAGCGCGCCGTCGGGCGGGCCGCCGCGGGCGGCGATCACGAGGTCGTCCCGGTCGACCAGGCCGGCCTCGAGGTGCGCGCCGAGGACCTCCTGGGCGGTGCCGTCGCCGTAGACGTCCGCGGTCTCGACGAGCGTGCCGCCGCCCTCGACGAAGGCGAGGAGCTGCTCGCCCGCGCCGTCGGCGTCGGTGTCCTCGCCCCAGGTCATCGTGCCCAGCCCGATCCGGGACACCTGCAGCCCCGACCCCCCGACCCTCCTGCGCAGCACCCCGGTGAGCCTGCCACCAGGGGGTGGGTCCGCGGCGGCCGACCCCGCCCTCGCTACCGTGACGCCCCGTGACCGAGACCCGGGGAGACGTCCGATGAGCTGGCTCGAGGTCGTGGTGCTGGGCCTGGTGCAGGGGCTGACGGAGTTCCTGCCGATCTCCTCCTCGGGGCACCTGCGGATCGTGTCCGGGCTGTTCTTCGGCAACGACCCCGGCGCGGCGTTCACCGCCGTCAGCCAGCTCGGCACCGAGCTGGCCGTCCTCATCTACTTCGCCAAGGACATCTGGCGGTTGGTGTCGGTCTGGTTCCGCGGGCTGCGCGACCCGGAGGCCCGGCTGAACCCGGACTACCGGGTCGCCTGGCTGGTCATCCTGGGCACGATCCCGATCGGCGTGCTCGGCGTGCTGTTCCAGGACGCGATCGAGACGGTGGCGCGCAATCTCTGGCTGATCGCGACCACGCTGATCGTCTTCGGCATCCTGCTGGGCCTGGCCGAGCGGTACGGGGCGCAGCGCCGCACGATCGAGCAGCTCACCGTCAAGGACGGCATCCTGCTCGGGTTCGCGCAGGCGTTGGCGCTGATCCCGGGCGTCTCCCGGTCCGGCGGCACGATCACCGCCGGTCTGTTCCTCGGGCTCGAGCGCGCCGCGGCCGTGCGCTACTCGTTCCTGCTCGCCATCCCCGCGGTCGTCGCGGCCGGGGTGTTCCAGCTCAAGGACGTCACGGCGGGCGACACGACGGTCCCGCAGATGGTGGTGGCCACCGTCATCGCGTTCGTGGTCGGGTACGCCGTGATCGCCTGGCTGCTGAGGTTCGTCGAGCGCAACAGCGTCTACGTCTTCGTCGCCTACCGGATCGCCCTCGGCGTGGCCCTGATGGCCGCGTTGGGCATCGGCGCGGTGTCCGCCACGTAGCCGGACCACCACCTGGCCGGACCACGGCGGCACGTAGGCTCGATCGTCGTGACCACCCTGATCCTGCTCCGGCACGGCCGGTCAACGTCCAACACCGCGGGGACGCTCGCCGGCCGGACGCCCGGCGTGGAGCTGGACGACAAGGGCCGCGAGCAGGCGGCGGCGGTGGTCGAGCGGCTCGCGCCACTGCCGATCGCCGAGATCGTCACCTCGCCGATGCTGCGCTGCCGGCAGACCGTCACCCCGCTGGCCGAGGCCCGCGGCCTGACCCCGGTCGTGGAGGAGGACCTCTCCGAGGTCGACTACGGCGACTGGACCGGTGGGAAGCTCTCCGAGCTGGCCAAGGAGGACCTCTGGAAGGTCGTCCAGGCCCACCCGTCGGCGGCGGTGTTCCCCGGCGGCGAGGGCCTCGCCGGCATGCAGGCCCGCGCGGTCGCGGCGGTCCGGCACCACGAGCGGCGGATCGCGGAGGCGCACGGCCCGAACGCGGTCTGGGTCGCGTGCAGCCACGGCGACGTGATCAAGTCGGTGCTGGCCGACGCACTCGCCAGCCACCTCGACAACTTCCAGCGGATCGTCGTCGACACGTGCTCGGTGTCCGTCGTGACCTACACGAAGACCAGGCCGTTCGTCGCGCGGGTCAACGACGTCGGCGGCGACGTCGCGTCGCTGGTGCCGCCCCCGCCCGAGGAAGGAACCGAGGGACGGGGCGACGGGACACCCGAAACCGCCGCCGAACCCTCCTCCGACGCGGTGGTCGGCGGCTCCACGGGGGCCTGATCGGCTCGTCGGCCACACCGGGGTGCCACGCTCGCGGGGTTGGCCTACTCTGGGTTTCGCCATGTCACGCGTCATCCACGTCTTCCGCCAGCCCGAGCGCTTCGTCGCGGGCACCGTCGGCGAGCCCGGCGACCGCGCCTTCTACCTGCAGGCCATCCAGGACGCGCGGACGATCAGCGTGCTGCTCGAGAAGCAGCAGGTCTCGGTGCTCGCGGAGCGGATCGAGGCGCTGCTCGCCGAGATCGCGCGGCGGTTCGGCACCGAGGTCGACACCGGGCAGGAGGTCGAGTCCGCGGACAACGACCCGCTGGCGGTGCCGCTCGAGGAGGAGTTCCGGGTCGGCACGATGGGCCTCGGGTGGGACGCGGACTCGCGGTCCATCGTGGTCGAGCTGCTCGCGGTGACCGAGGAGGAGGTCGACGAGTCCGTCGTCCTCGACGACACCGAGGAGGGCCCCGACGCGCTGCGGGTGTTCCTGTCCCCGGTGCAGGCCCGCGAGTTCGCCGACCGGGCCGAGAAGGTCGTGTCCGCCGGGCGCGCCCCGTGCCCGCTGTGCGCGGAGCCGCTCGATCCGCAGGGGCACGTGTGCGTGCGGCTCAACGGCTACCACCAGCGCTCCCCCATGGGGGACGTCTCCGGCGCGGGCGAGTAAACGCGCTTGACCGGTTCCGACCTGCGCGATCCCGCGGTGCTCGACGTCCTGCGCAGGGGACGCATCGAGGTCACCGGGCGGATGGTCGACGCCTCCAACGCCACCCTGTTCGGCACCGTCTCGGCCGACGGCTGCACCCTGCAGTGCGTCTACAAGCCGGTGCGGGGCGAGCGCCCCCTGTGGGACTTCCCCGACGGCACGCTGGCGGGTCGCGAGGTCGCCAGCTTCCTGATCTCCGAGGCCGCCGGTTGGCACGTCGTGCCGCCGACCGTGCTGCGCGAGGGCCCGTTCGGCCCCGGCATGGTGCAGGCCTGGGTGGAGACGGGGACCACCGAGGACCTGGTCGACATCCGCTCGCCCAAGAAGGTCCCGCGGGGCTGGCGGGGCGTGCTGCGCGCGCGGGGGGACGACGGCTCTCCCGCCGTGCTGGTCCACGCCGACGACCCGCGGCTGCGGGCGATGGCGGTGTTCGACGTCGTCGTCAACAACGCCGACCGCAAGGGCGGGCACGTGCTGGCCGGCGACGACGGCCGGGTCTACGGCGTCGACCACGGGCTCACGATGCACGTGGAGGACAAGCTCCGCACGGTGCTCTGGGGCTGGGTCGGTGAGGAGCTCAGCGACGCGGAGATCGAGGCGCTGTCGAAGCTGCGCGCCGAGCTCGCCGGGAACCTCGGCGAGGAGCTGGGCCCGCACGTCACGCTCTCGGAGATCCAGGCGCTGACCGACCGCGTCGACCTCATGCTGGCGGTGCCGTTGTTCCCCGAGCCCTCGGGCTACGGGCCCGCCATCCCCTGGCCCGCGTTCTAGGATCCCGACCATGAGCACGGCGGCGGCAACCCCCATGCCGGCGGCGTTCGTCGGGCACGGCAGCCCCATGAACGCCCTGGAGCGCAACCGCTGGACCGAGTCCTGGCGCGCCCTCGGCGAGGCGCTGCCCCGGCCGCGGGCGGTGCTGGTGATCTCCGCGCACTGGTACATCAACGCCACCGCCGTGACCGCGATGCCGCGGCCCCGCACGATCCACGACTTCTTCGGCTTCCCGCCGGACCTGTTCGCGGTCGACTACCCGGCCGCCGGGGCGCCGGAGCTCGCCGAGGAGGTCGCGGAGATCGTGAAGCCGACGTGGGTGGGTGCCGACGTCGACAGCTGGGGTCTCGACCACGGCACCTGGTCGGTCCTCGCGCACGTCTTCCCCGGGGCGGACGTGCCCGTCGTCCAGCTGTCGATCGACGCGACGAAACCCCTGGAGTACCACCTGGACCTCGGCGCGCGGCTCGCCCCGCTGCGCGAGCGCGGGGTCCTGGTGCTGGGCAGCGGCAACGTCGTGCACAACCTCGCCGGCATGGATGCCCGCCGCCCCGAGTCCGGCTTCGACTGGGCGCAGCGGTTCGACGACGCCGCACGGACCGTGCTCACGGGCGAGCCGGCGGAGGTGCTGCGGCTGCGGGAGGCCCGGGACTGGGCGGACGCGGTGCCGACGCCGGACCACCTCGTCCCGGTGCTCTACCTCGCCGGGCTGGGCGCGGCGGCCGGGCACGGCGCCGAGGTACTGGTCGACGGCTACACCTACGGTTCGCTGTCGATGACCTCGTACACCCTCGACCTCGACGGCGGGGCGCCCGCGACGACCGGCGCGGACCACGCCGCGCCGCTGCCCGACGGCGTGCCCCCGGAGTCGACGAACATCTAGCCGACGGGCCACCCCCTGTGGTGTTCCCGGGACCCGCCGTGAGCGGAAGCACCACCCGGGACCGGCCGTTCGCCGCCTCGGGAACGCGCCTCCGCAGGGCTGCTTACGCATTTCCGCGTATGGCCACGGGACCCGTGGCTCGCCACGCTGGGTGACCAGGAGGTGGAGCGGGTGGATGCGGGGACGGGGGTGCGCCGCGCGCTGCCGTACGCGCCGGGCGAATGGGCCCGGCTGGTCTCCTCCGTGGTCGCGGGCCTCGCGACCGTGGCCGGGTCGAACCGCCCGAGCCCGCTGCCGCCGGGCCTCGTGCTGGAGTGCGGTCACCACCTCGTCGTCGCCCTCGATCCCGTGTGCCGGACCGCGTGCCGCACGGAGCAGCACCTCAGCCCGCACCTCGTGTACGTGACCGTCGACCCGGGCGACGTCACCGTGCTCGGCGCCGCCGCCCGCGAGCTGGGGACGCGGCTGCTGCCGCCCGCGCCCGGCGGGGCCGCCGGGCCGTGGTGGGGGCCGGAGTCACCCGTGCCGGAGTCGCCCGTGCTGGACCCGCCGGCCACCGGGACCGCCGAGGCGCCGGCCGTGCTGGTCCCCGACATGACCCTGGTCCACGTGCTGCTCGACACCGACCACGGCACGGACACCGACGTGCTGCACCGCTGGGGTGCCGACGGCGCCGTGCTCGGCACGCCGCCGCCCGAGGCGCTCGCCGCGCACCACCGCGTCGCCGCGCGGGTGCTCACCCTGTGGCGCGCCGGCCTGGCCGAGCCCCACTCCGCCGAGTAGCGGATCACACGTCCTCGGGGGTGCCGCGGGTCGCCCCGGCCCCGCCCCGGGGGGCAGGATGGGCCTCCGGGAGCGGGCGGCGCGGAGCGCGCGGCCGCCTGCCGGCGGCAGTCACCGGTAGCGACGAGCGACACCACACCGAGGGAGCGAGCGCATGGCGGAGAAGAGCCGGATCGGCGTCACCGGGCTGGCGGTGATGGGCGCGAACCTCGCCCGCAACATCGCGAGCCGCGGCGTCGCGGTCGCCGTGCACAACCGCACCACGGCGAAGACCGAGCAGTTCATGGCCGAGCACGGGAGCGAGGGCGACTTCACGGCCACCGAGTCCGTCGAGGACTTCGTGAACGCGCTGGAGCGGCCGCGGCGGATCATCGTGATGGTCAAGGCGGGCAAGCCGGTCGACGCCGTCATCGCCGAGCTCACTCCGCTGCTCGACGAGGGCGACATCATCATCGACGCGGGCAACTCGCACTTCCCGGACACCGTGCGCCGCACCGAGGAGTGCGCCGCGAACGGGATCCGGTTCATGGGCGTCGGCGTGTCCGGCGGCGAGGAGGGCGCGCTGCTCGGGCCGAGCATCATGCCCGGCGGCGACCCCGAGGCCTACGCCGAGGTCGAGGAGATCTTCACCGCGATCTCCGCCAAGGTCGACGGCACGCCGTGCTGTGTGCACGTCGGCCCCGGCGGCGCCGGGCACTACGTCAAGATGGTGCACAACGGGATCGAGTACGCCGACATCCAGCTCATCGCCGAGGCGTACGACCTGCTCACCCACGTCGCGGGCCTCGATGCCCCGGCGATCGGGAAGATCTTCGAGGAGTGGAACACCGGGGACCTCGAGTCCTTCCTCATCGAGATCACCGGCAAGGTCCTGGCCAAGACGGACGAGAAGACCGGACGCCCGCTCGTCGACGTCATCGTCGACCAGGCCGAGCAGAAGGGCACCGGCCGCTGGACGTCGCAGGACGCGCTGGACCTCGGCGTCCCGCTGACCGGCATCACCGAGGCCGTGTTCGCCCGGACGTTGTCCGCGCTCCGCGACGAGCGCAAGGCCGCGTCGACCACCCTGGCCGGCCCGTCCCCCGCGCAGAAGGCCGACGAGCAGCTGGTCGAGGACATCCGGCAGGCGCTCTACGCGTCGAAGGTCGTGGCGTACGCGCAGGGCTTCGCCCAGATGCGCGCGGCGTCGATCGAGAACGGCTGGGACCTCAAGCTCGGCGACATGGCCACGATCTGGCGCGGCGGCTGCATCATCCGCGCGCAGTTCCTCAACCGGATCCGCGACGCCTACGCCGAGCACCCCGACCTCGACAACCTGCTGATGGTCCCGTACTTCACCGAGGCCGTGGCGAACGCGCAGGACGCGTGGCGGCGGGTCGTGACCGTGGCGACCGAGCAGGGCGTGGCGATCCCGGCCTTCTCGTCGTCCCTGAGCTACTACGACGGCTACCGCCGCGAGCGCGGCCCGGCCAACCTCATCCAGGGCCTGCGGGACTACTTCGGCGCCCACACCTACCGGCGGATCGACGCCGAGGGCGCCTTCCACACCCGCTGGGCGCAGGACGGCTCCGAGGTCCGCACCGACTGACCCCGTGGGTGCCGGGTGCCCCGCGTGCGGCACCCGGCACCCACGGCCCCGACGACGCTCAGGCGGCGGCCCGGTCCGTGGCGGGCTCGGCCGCCGGCTCGGTGTGCACGTACTTCCCGCCGCGCAGCAGGCTCGCGACGGCGGCGACCAGGCAGGCCGCGGCGGCGAAGCCCAGGGCGAGGTCGAGGCCGTCGGCGAAGGGACCGGAGATGAGGTCCGGGAAGAACGCCCGGCCGGTGAGATAGCCCGCCTGCTCCGGGGTGAGTGCGCCGAGCACCTGCGGGCCGAGCAGCGTCTGGATCGGGTTGTAGCCCAGCAGGGCCGCGAACAGCGTCGCGACGGGCGGCAGCGCCGAGATCTGCTGCGCGACGGCCGTCGGCACGCCCTGGCCGGTCAGGCCGGTGAACAGCGCGCCCGGCAGGCTCCGCGACAGCCCGAGGATCAGCATCGAGAAGAAGATGCCGATCGACAGGACCGTGGCGGCGTTCTGGAAGGTCGTCATCATGCCTGCGCCGGCGCCTCGGCTGCGGGCGGGCAGGCTGTTCATGATCGCGGCCCGGTTCGGGGAGCCGAACAGCCCGTTGGCCAGCCCGTTGAGCGCCAGGATCAGCGCGAACGCCCAGTACGGGAAGTCGACGGGCAGCAGGTCGAGCAGCAGGAAGCTGGCCGCGGCCGCGATCATGCCGCCGGTGGCGAAGGCCCGCGCGCCGTACCGGTCGGACAGGATCCCCGAGACCGGGCCGGCCACGAGGAAGCCGATCGTCAACGGGACCATGTAGATCCCCGCCCAGAGCGGCGTCTGCTCGAAGGCGAAGCCGTGCCGCGGCAGCCAGATCCCCTGCAGCCAGATGATCAGGATGAACTGCAGGCCGCCGCGGCCCAGCGCGGCGAGCAGGTTGGCGAGGTTGCCGGCGGTGAAGGCCCGGATCCGGAAGAGCCCGAGCGCGAACATCGGCTCGGCCACCCGCGTCTCGATCACGGCGAACACGACCAGCACCGCCGCACCGCCGAGGATCAGCCCGAGCACGAGGGGGTCGGTCCAGCCCATGGTGTGCCCGCCGTAGGGCTGGATGCCGTAGGTGATCCCGACGAGCACGGCGACCAGCCCGACGGCGAAGGTCAGGTTGCCCCACCAGTCGATCCGCGCGTGCCGCCGCTCGCCGACCTCGCGCAGCATCACGTACGCCCAGACGGTGCCGAGCACGCCCACCGGCACCGAGACGAGGAACACCAGGTGCCAGTTCACCGGGGCCAGCACGCCGCCGACCACCAGCCCGACGAAGGAGCCGGAGATGCCGGCCACCGAGTTGACGCCGAGGGCGAGCCCGCGCTGGTGGTCGGGGAAGGCGTCGGTGAGGATCGCCGTGGAGTTGGCGAGCAGCAGCGCCCCGCCGACGCCCTGCAGCACCCGCATCACGATCAGCCAGATCGCGCCGGCCGGACCCTGCAGCCAGGTCGCCGCGAGCAGGATCGAGAACACGGTGAACACGGCGAAGCCCAGGTTGTACATCCGCGTGCGCCCGAACATGTCGCCGAGCCGGCCGAAGCTGACGACGAGCACCGCCGTCACCACCAGGTAGCCCATGATCAGCCACAGCAGGAACGAGATGTTGCCGGGGGCGAGGGGGTCGATGCCGATGCCGCGGAAGATGTCCGGCAGCGCGATCAGCAGGATCGACATGTTGATCGTGACGATCAGCACGCCCATGGTGGTGTTGGAGAGCGCGACCCACTTGTAGCGGCCGGGCGCGACATGATTCCTGAGCATCGCTAACGAGCTTACGGTCGTCCGTGTCCGTACCGGTAGCGTTCGCGGACCTGATCGGGCTGCCAGGGGCCGCGGACCCTGGCGGTGCCCCGGCCCGGCGGGCAGGCTGTCCGACCGGGGCGGTCCGAGCGACGGGGGAACGTGCGTGATGGGTGTGCGGGGGCGGCTCGCCGCGGCGGCGGTGGTCGGGCTGACGGCGCTGGTCACGGCCTGCAGCGGCGGCGGGACGTCCGCGTCCCCGCCCACGTCGGTGCCGACCGCCGCCCCGCCGCCCGGAGCCGGCACCACGCCCGCCCCGGCCGCGGCCGGCGAGGCGCTGCCCGGCATGCCCCCGGTCACCAACGCCCGCAACGTCTACGCCGACGCAGGGGCGAACATGCTCTCCGACGCCGCGAAGGCCGCGAAACCCCTGGTCTACGTGCCGCACACCAAGTCCGGCGAGGTCCGCGTGATCGACCCGGCCACGTTCGCGACCGTCGCGACCTACCGGCCGGGCGGGGAGCTGCAGCACGTCGTGCCCTCCTGGGACATGCGCACGCTCTACGCCACCGACGACATCCTCAACAAGGTGGTGCCCTTCGATCCGGTGACGGGGAAGCCGGGCGCGCCGATCCCGGTGCAGGATCCGTACAACATGTACTTCACCCCGGACGGGAGCTCGGCGATCTCCGTCGCCGAGGCCCAGAAGCGGCTGGTCTTCTACGACCCGCACACCTGGGTGCAGCAGGGGGAGCTGCCCACCCCGGAATGCGCCGGCATCGACCACGCCGACTTCACCCCCGACGGCCGCACCGCGGTGTTCACCTGCGAGTTCGCCGGGCGGGTCGCGGTGGTCGACGTCGCGCGCCGCACCCTGCTGCGCACGATCGACATGCCGACCCGCAACACCCACATGGGCCCGCAGGACATCAAGCTCGCCCCGGACGGCTCGGTCTTCTACGTCGCCGACCACGACCAGAACGGCCTCTGGGTGCTCGACGGCGCGGCCACCCGGGTGATCCGCGAGATCCCGACCGGGCACGGCGCCCACGGCCTCTACCTCTCCCGGGACGCGACGCGGCTCTTCGTCACCAACCGGCACGAGGGCTCGATCAGCGTGCTCGACGCCTACACCGGTGCGCTGGTCACGACCTGGCACATCCCCGGCGGCGGCAGCCCCGACATGGGCAACGTGTCCGCCGACGGTTCGCAGCTGTGGCTGTCGGGCCGCTACGACCGCGAGGTGTACGTGCTCTCGACGGCCGACGGCAGCCTGCTCCGCAAGATCGACGTCGGCAACGGCCCGCACGGGCTGTGCGTGTGGCCCCAGCCGGGGCGCTACTCGCTCGGCCACACCGGGATCACCCGGTGAGCCCCGACGAGCAGGGCACGGTCGCCGGGTCCCGCACTGACCGGCTGTTCAAGCTCGCCCTGCTCGTCAAGGGGATCGACGGCGCGGCGGAGCTGATCGGCGCGATCGTGCTGGTCGTGGTGTCCGGCGCGGCCGTGCACCGGATCGTCGCCGAGGTCCTCGCCCACGACCTGCTCGGCCCGGCCGACGGCACGCTGGCCCGGCACTTCGTCGCCGGGACCTCGGAGTTCGTGTCCGGCGACCGCACCTTCGCCGTGCTCTACCTGGCCCTGCACGGGGTGGTGAAGCTGGCGCTGGTGGTGGCGCTGCTGCGCAGGTGGCTGCCCGCCTACCCGGTCGCGGTCGTCGTCCTGCTGGTGTTCGTGGTGTACGAGATCATCCGCGCGGTGCACACGGGCTCGGTGCTGCTGCCCTTCCTCGCCGCACTCGACCTGGCGATCACGGCGCTGGTGATCCGGGAGTACCGGATGTTGCGCCGGGATCGTCGCGCAACCTAGGCGGCGGCCCGCTCCCGCAGCCGCCGCACGATCTCGTGCGCGGCCGCCCGGCCCGCGCGGTTGGCGCCGACGGTGCTGGCCGAGGGCCCGTAACCGACGAGGTGCACACGTGGATCGGCGACGGCGCGGGTGCCGTCGAGCGCGATCCCGCCGTGTGGCGAGCGCAGGTGCAGGGGGGCGAGGTGCCCGATCGCCGGCCGCCAGCCGGTGGCCCACAGGATCACGTCGGCCGGCTCGGTGGTGCCGTCCGCCCAGGCCAGGCCGTCGGGGGTGATGCGGGCGAACATCGGTCGCCGGTCGAGCACACCGCTCTCGATCCCCGCCCGGTACGCCGGGGTGAGCGGCAGGCCGGTCACGCTGACCACCGGCCGCGGCGGCAGCCCCGCGCGCACCCGCTCCTCGACGAGGGCGACCGCCTCGCGGCCGGCGACGTCGTCGAACGGGCCCTCGCGCCAGCGCGGCGGTGTGCGGGTGACCCAGGTGGTCGCGGCGGCGACCGGCGCGATCTGCAGCAGGAACTGCACGGCCGAGGTCCCGCCCCCGACGACCACGACGCGCTGCCCGGCGAACGCCTCCGGCCCGGGGAAGTCGACGGCGTGCAGCTGCCGGCCGCGGAAGTCCCGGGCGCCCGGGTACGCGGGAACGAAGGGGCGGGTCCAGGTGCCGGTGGCGTTGACGAGGGCCTGCGCGGTCCAGGTCCCGGCGTCCGGGTCGACACCGGTGGTCGGCTCCGCCTCCACCGCGAGATCCGAGCCCACCGACCGCACCGCGGCCACTCGCACGGGCCGGCGGACCTGCAGGTCGAACTCCCGCTCGTAGGCCGCGAAGTACTCCGGGACCACCTGGTTCGCGGGCCGGTCGGGGTCCTCCGGGGCGAAGTCCAGCCCGGGAAGCGAGTGGATGCGGTGGGCGGAGAAGGCGTCGCCGGCCACCCGCAGCGTGTCCCAGCGGTGCCGCCAGGCCCCGCCCGGCGCCTCCTCGGCGTCGAGCACCACGAACCCCGGCCCGGGCTCGAGCCCGGCCCGGCGCAGCCCCCAGGCGGCCGAGAGCCCGGCCTGCCCGGCGCCGATCACCACGACCTGCGTGTCCACGCCGTCTGGAACGCGCGGGCCCCGTCGATCAGTCCCGTCGATCGACACCGTCGCTCGGTCGCGGCGGTCAGTCCCGGACGCCCAACCGGTCCGCCCAGGCCTCCACGTCGGCGAAGGTCGCGTTGCCGCCGCACACCACCAGGCCGAGGCGGGCGCCCGGCCCGACGCGGTCGAGGACCCGGCGCGCGGCCGGGACCAGGCACCCGGCGGCCGGTTCGGTCCAGAGCTTGGCGTGCGCGGCCAGGTCGAGGGTCCCGCGCACGGCCTCGCCGTCGGGGACCACGAGGATGTCCGTGACCAGCGCCGTGACGTGCTCGTACGTCAGCCGGGAGGCCGACGGGGCGCTGAGCGAGGTCACGATCGACGACAGCGCGACCGGCGTCGGCCCGCCCGCGGCGACGGCTGCGGACATGGCCTCGGCGCCGGTCGTCTCCACGCCCCACACCCGCAGGTCGGGCCGGCGGGCGCGCAGCGCGGCCGCGACGCCGGAGATCAGCCCGCCGCCCCCGATGCTGACCAGGACGTCGGTGAGCTCGCCGGCGTCGTCGGCCAGCTCCAGGCCCACGGTGCCCTGGGCCGCGACGACCACCGGGTCGTCGAAGGGGTGCACCATCGTCCGGCCTGCCGCCTGCAGCTCCGCGGCCAGCGCGAAGGCCCCGGCGATGTCCGGGGTGAGCTGCACGTCCGAGCCGGTGGCCCGGCACGCCGCGACCGTGCGCGACGACGCCGACTCCGGCATCACCACCGCCGCCTCGACGCCGAGCGCGGCCGCCATCTCGGCGACGGCGAGGCCGTGGTTGCCGCCGCTGACCGCGACGACGCCCGCGGCCCGTTCCTCCGGCGTGAGCGACAGCAGCTTCGCGGTGGCGCCGCGGGCCTTGAACGACCCGGTGCGCTGCAGCAGCTCCAGCTTGGTGGTGACCGGCACCCCGAGCAGGGCCGACAGGCCCGGGCTCGCCACCGTCGGCGTCCGGACGACGTGCCCGGCGATGCGCTCGGCGGCGGCGACGATCTCGGGGAGGCCGATCAGGGAGCTGCTGACAGTCACACCGGGAGGCTACTTAGATCGTGCCCTGCTCCGGGGTGCCGGCGGGGATCGGCGTGAAGGTCTTCACGTCGAGCGGGCGGGCGAGCCGGCCCTTCAGCGCGGCGCCGACCTCGGCGAGGGCCGGTGCGGCGCCATGGGTCTTGAGCGCCTCGGCCGACTCCCAGCGCTCCACGAACACGAGGTCGGTCGAGTCGCCGGTGCTCTCGTGCAGGGCGTACTTCCCGCAGCCCGGCTCCTCGTGGACCTTCGGGATGGCGGCGAGGAACGCCTCCCGGACGGCCTGCTCCTCGCCGGGCTTGGGCGAGATGGTGGCGACGACGATCACGGGGCTCATCGGGTGTTCTTCTCCTTCAGCGGTTGAGGATGCGGTTGAGGGCGGGGGCGACGTCGCGGTGGGTGTGCACCGGGTGCAGGGTGCCGTGGCCGAGGCGGGCGAGGTCGCGGCCGAGGGGGAGGTCGTGCTCGCCGTCGGTCTCGAGCAGGACGTGCAGCTCACCGAACCGGCGGGCGAGGTCGCGGGGGTCGGGGCCGGCGTTGTGCACGGCGTCGGTGAGCAGGATGGCGGTGCGCCGGCGGGCGGCGGAGCGGGCGAGCTCGGTGTGCGCGACCGAGAGCCCGAACCCGACGTTGGTCAGCCCCCGGGCCGGGATGCGCAGCAGCTGGTCGAGCAGCGTCGAGGGGGTGGCCGGGGTGGTGAGCGGCTTGAGCACCGCGGCGTCGGACCAGAACGCCACCAGGGCGAGCTGGTCGGAGGCCCCGGACAGGTCCGCGGACAGCGCGGCGACGGTGGCCGCGGCGATGCGGACCTTCTCCCCGCGCATGGATCCGGACACGTCGACGATCAGCACCGCGGCCCGCCGCGAGCTCATCCGCTCCCGCACGATGATGTCGGTGTCCTCGGGCACCGGCCGCTCGGCGAGCATCTCGATGGTCTTGTCGAGGTCGATGTCGTCGGAGCGGTAGGCGTAGGGCACCGACGCGAGCGCGCCGGTCCCGCGTTCGGCGCGGGCGTCGCGGGGCCGGCGGCGCACCGACAACCGGCGCGCGATGGCCTGGGCCATGGAGGCGACCACCGGGTCGGGCGGGGTGTCCTCGAGCAGCTCGCCGAGCTCGCGCTGCCGCGCGGTCTGCGAGGTCACCAGCACGCCCTGCCCGCCGGCGGGCAGCTCGTCCTGCCCGCCGGAACGGTCGGGGTTCAGCTCGGCGACGACGGGCGCGCCCTTGCCCTGGGAGAACAGCTCGGGTGCGGTGTCGAGGCGCTTGGGCTTGCGCCGCAGCGGGGCCAGGGTCCGTCGCTCACCGGGGTCGGCGGTGGGCAGCGCGACGGCGATGTCCTTGGGGTCGAGGTTCAGGCGGTGCGGGCCCGGCGCTGCCCGCCGGGGGCGGAGAAAAAATGGTTCTCCCAGATCTCGGTGATGACCCGCTCCGGCGTGGCGTCGGAGGCCTCGTCGACCCCGACCCGCGCGGACAGGGCCAGCAGGGCGGCGTCGAGCACGACCCGGCTGTGCTCCGCGCCCGGGTCGATGCGCTGCAGCTCCATCGCGATCGCGACCAGGTCGATCGCCCCGCGGACCGACGAGCCGCGGCGCAGCTCGGGGTGGACGCGGGTGGCCCGGGTCAGGGCCACGCCGTCGTCGATCAGGGCCCGGTTCTCGCAGCCGGTGCGGCGGGCGACGATGTCGCCCTCCTCCTCGGCGGACTGGTAGCCCACGGCCAGGCGGCACCAGCGGTCGTAGACCGAGTCGGAGATCCGGGCGGTGCCCACGTTGTCGAACGGGTTCATCGAGGCCAGTACCCGGAACGTCGGACCGGCCGTGAGGGTGCCGACGCGGGGCACGGTGACCGCGCGCTCGGCCATCGCGCCGAGCAGCACGTTGAGCGTGTCCTCCGGGGCGCGGTTGAGCTCCTCGATGTAGAGGAACCCGCCGCGCTGCATGGCCTCGACCAGCGGGCCGGGCACGAAGTTCTCCGCGGAGTAGTCCTCCTGCAGGACGCGGGCGGGGTTGTGGTGCCCGACGAGCCGGGCGGGGGTGAGCTCGGCGTTGCCCTCCACCAGCACGAACGGCACGTCCCAGTGCTCGGTGATGGCCCGTAGCATCGTCGACTTCGACGTCCCCGGCGGGCCCTCGAGCAGGATGTCGCGGCCGGCGGCCACCGCCGCCAGCACCAGGGTCAGCTCGCGGTCGCGGCCGACCACGGCCTGCGCGATGGCGTCCCGCGCGGCGCCGTCCACCGTGGGGCTCGTCGTTGATGCACTCACATCACCATCCGACAGGCCCGGCGAACGTTCGTCAACCCGGCTCTTGAAACGGCTACCGGTCGGTCGGTAGACAATGTGTCGCGGGCCACGGCGAGGTGGTCCGCCCCGAGGATCCCCCGAGGAGGACCCGCCCGTGAATCCGCACGCCTCCCTCCTGCGCCACAGGCACGCGGGCACGATCATCCGCGGCATCGTGGAGTTCGACCGCTGATGCCCCGCCGCTGGATCGCCCCGACCACCCTCGGCGACCTCGTCGACCGGCGTGCGGCCGAGCACCCGGCCGACGAGGCGCTGGTGTTCCCGGACGGAAGGGTCACCTTCGCCGAGCTCGCGGAGCGCGCGCAGCGGTACGCGCGCCGGCTCCTCGGGCTCGGCGTCGGTCGCGGCGACCGGGTGGGGACGCTGCTCCCGGCGTCGGTCGACCTGGTCGCGGTGATGATCGGGGCGGCGAAGATCGGGGCGGTCTCGGTGCCGGTCAACGCCAGGTTCAAGGCCGTGGAGCTGCGGCAGATCGTGGTGCACTCCGGGATGCGGGTGCTGGCGACGGACCAGGCCTCGGTCCCGCTGGTCCGCGAGGCGACGGCGGAGGGCGCGCCGGAGCTGCACCACGTCCTCGTCCTCGACGACCCGGACTCGATCGCGGCGGCCGACCGCTCGGCCGGGACGGACGAGGAGGTGGGGGCACGCCAGCCCGGCGTGCGCGTCCGGGACACCGCGGTGGTCGTCTACACCTCGGGGACCACGGCCGCGCCGAAGGGCGCGATGCTCAGCCACGAGGCCCTCACCCGGCTCGCCGACGGGATCGGCGAGCGGATGGGGCTCACCCCCGCGGACCGGGTCTGGACGGCCATCCCGCTCTTCCACGGCGGCGGCATCACGTTCCTGCTCAGCTGCCTCGCCGCGCGGGCCGCCTTCGTCCACCCCGGCTACTTTGACCCCGCGACGACCCTCGAGCTGCTCACCACCGAGCGGGTCACCGTGGCCCTGGCCGCGTTCGAGACGATCTGGATGCCCGTGCTGAACCGGCCGGACTTCGCGGACCTCGACCTGTCCGCCATCCGCCTGGTGATGGCCGTCGGCGTGCCGGAGCGGTTGCGCGACATGGCCTCCCGGCTGCCCAGGGCGGTGCACGTGTCCTGTGTGGCGATGACCGAGTCGTCGGCCTTCCTCTCGCTCGGCCGCACGGACGATCCGCTGGACAAGCGCGTGACGACGGGCGGGCACCCGATGCCGGGGATGGAGGTCCGCGTCGTCGACCCGGAGACCGGCGCCGATCTCCCGCCCGACACCGAGGGCGAGCTGCTCTTCCGCGGGCCCACCGCCTTCGACGGCTACTTCCGCGACCCGGAGCGCACGGCCGAGGTGATCGACGCCGACGGCTGGTTCCACACCGGCGATCTCGTCGTGGCCGACGCGGACGGGCGGCTCACCTTCCGCTCGCGGCTCAAGGACATGCTCAAGGTCGGCGGTGAGAACGTGGCCGCGGCCGAGGTCGAGGGGTACCTGCTCGGGCACCCCGCGGTGGACCTGGTCGCGGTGGTCGCCGCCCCCGACGCCCACTACGTCGAGGTGCCCGCCGCGTTCGTGCAGCTCAAGCCGGGCGCGACCGCCACGGAGCAGGAGCTGATCGAGTTCTGCGTCGGGCGGATCGCCACCTACCGCGTACCGCGCTACGTCCGGTGGGTCGCGCCGGGGGAGTGGCCGATGTCCGGCACGAAGATCAAGAAGTACCTGCTGCGCGAGCGGATCGCCGACGAGCTGAAGCAGCGCGGCGTCACCGAGGCACCGCGGGTCACGACCCGGCCCGGGAGCTGAGGACCGGGGCCTCGGTGATGCCCGCGGCCTTCAGCTCGTCGGCCAGCCGCTCCTTGAGGCGGAACTTCTGCACCTTGGTCCCGGACATCGGGAAGTCGACGACGAACCGCACGTACCGCGGCACCTTGAAGGTCGCGATCCGGCCGAGGCAGAAGGCGATGAGCTCCTCCTCGGTCGCGGTCGCGCCCGGCTTGAGCTGCACGAACGCGGCGGGCACCTCGCCGTAGCGGGCGTCCGGCGCACCGACGACCTGGACCAGCCCGACCGCCGGGTGCTCGCAGAGGAAGCCCTCGACCTCGGCGGCGGCCACGTTCTCGCCGCCGACCTTGAGCATGTCCTTGAGCCGCGACACGAACCGCAATCGCCCCGCCTCGTCGGCGACGACGAGGTCGCCGGAGGCGAACCAGCCGTCGGCGTCGATCCGGGCCGCGGTGGTCTCGGGATCGCGGTGGTAGCGGACCAGCCGCGAGGCGCCGCGGAACCGGAACTCGCCCGGGACCCCCGGCGGTACGGGCTCCCCGGTCTCCGGGTCGACGACCTGTGCCTCCATGTGCCGCAGCGGCACGCCGCTCGTGGTCGCCCGGACCTCGGCCGGGTCGGCGGGCGAGCCCATGCAGCAGAACCCGAACGACTCGGTCATGCCCAGGCAGGAGGTCTGCACGGCCTGCGGCAGCCGGGCCTGCATGGCCCGCATCCGCTCGGGCGCGCCGACGTTGATCACCAGTCGCAGGGCGGAGAGGTCCGCCTCGGGAAAGCGCGGGTGCTCGAGGACCGGCACCCAGATCGTCTCGAAGGCGGGGAAGCCGATCGTGCAGCGCTCCCGTTCGAGCTGGTCCAGGGCCCGGCCGGGCTCGAACGTGCCGACGTGCACCATCCCGCAGCGCCCGGCGAGCGCGGCGATCGCCACGTCGAACCCGCCGCAGTGGAACATCGGCAGCGGCGCCCAGAACCGGTCGTCGGGCCGCAGGCCGAGTCGCTCCGCCACGGCCCCACCCTCGGCGACCAGCGAGGCGTGATCGTGCACGCAGCCGCGTGGCCGCGAGGTGGTGCCGGACGTGTAGAGCATGAGGATCGGGTCGGACGCCCGGAGCGCCCGTCGGGCTTCGTCGGCCGCGTCGAGATCCGAGGAGGCCGGGTCCGCGGACCCGGCCAGCCCGTGCAGGAGCCCGACCGCGGGCTCGTCCAGCGCGACCACCGCGCGCAGCAGCGGGGCGGCGTCGAGCGCGAGCCGGCCCGATGCGCCGTCCGCCAGCCCGGGAAGCGCCTCGTGCAGCACCGGCGCGAACCCGGCGGTGGTGACCAGCAGGCGCAGGTCGGCGTTCTCGATCATGTAGCTCAGCTCGCGGGGCTTGAGCCTCGGGTTGAGCGGCACCGTGACCGCACCGATCCGGGCCGCGGCGAGCCAGAGGCGGTAGCTGTCCAGGCAGCCGTGCAGGAGCAGCCCCACGGCGTCCCCTGCCCGCACGCCGAGCGCCCAGAGCGCGGCGGAGAGCCGGCGCGTCGACCGGGCCAGTTCGGGATAGGTCTCGCGGCCGTCGGGGAACACGACACCCTGGTCCGCCGCGTCCACCGCGCGGCGCTCGAGCAGGTCGGGAACGGTGGTGTCCGGCATCCGCGTCGGCCTCCGATCTGTCCAACGACCGTTTGACAGTCGAACCGTAGCAACGGCGCCGGGGTGCGTCGAGGAAGCTGACTATCAACCGACCAGTAGGTACGCTGCCCCCGTGATCACCGAGGAGGAGCTCGCCGGCACCGTCGGTCACAGCATGCCCGGAGGCACCGCACGCGTCGAGCACTACGCGGACTGGCTGCTCCGGGACGCGCTGGGGGCGCCGCCGGGCGAACCGGGCCTCGCGCACCCGACGTTCGCGTTCCTCGCGGCGCAGGGGGGCGTGGGGCTGAGCCTCGAGGAGGTCTTCGCCGTCTTCGGCGCGTCCTCGGCCGACGGCCCGATGCTCGGGGAGTGGGCGGTGGACTTCGCGGAGCCGCTGCGGCTCGACGTGGACTACGCCGTGACCTGTGTCGTCGAGGCCGCCTGCCGCAAGACCGGCGCGCGGACGGGCGTGTTCGACCTGGTCACGGTGCGGATCGAGCTGACTGGTCCGGACGGGCGGGTGCACGTGACCGTCCGGCCGACCTACGTGTTCCCGCGTCGTTCGGCGGTGCGGGCGTGAAGGTGGGGGACCTGCTGGCGCAGCGCGTGGTCGAGTCGGTCGACCCGGAGAAGATGAAGATCGCCGCGGCACTGCTGCGGGACCCGAACATGATCCATCTCGACCCGGCCGTGACCGAGCGGCTGGGCATGGGATCGCGGGTGGTGAACCAGGGGCCGTTGAACCTGGGCTACGTCCACACCCTGCTCGAGGGGTACGGGCAGGTGGTCGCCTCGCGCTTCCGGTTCCACGGGAACGTGGTCGCCGGCGACCGGGTCGTCGCGGGCGGCCGGGTCACGGCCGTCGACGGGGACCTCGTCGACTGCGAGGTCTGGCTGGACGTGACGGGCGGGGCACGGGCAGTCTCGGGGACGGTGCGGATCCGCCGTGCGCGGTGAGCCGGACGCCGGTTCCCGGAAGCGGGCGCTTGCGTGATCCGTCCTGCCGTGACACCGTGTCAAACGGTCGGTTGGTAGAGAGAGGTGTCATGCCGAGCTACGACGTCGTGGTCATCGGGGCCGGGGCCGCCGGGCTCTCCGCGGGAGCGCTCCTGGCCAAGGAGGGCAAGCGGGTCGTGGTGCTCGACCGCAGCCCCTATCTGGGCGGGCGCGCCATGGCCGTGCCGGACGAGGGGTTCACCGTGAACCTCGGCGGGCACCTCATCGAGGACGGCGGGTCGGGCATCACGAAGGTGTTCTCCCACGTCGGCAAGGAGCTGATCCACGGCGAGGTCAGCAACGACATGCCGATCTGGGAGAACGGCAAGGGCTGGGGCTCCGTCCGGGACCGGTACACGGATCGGACCGAGCTCAAGAAGGTGATCAAGGCCCTCGTCGAGACGCCGTACGAGGACCTCGACGACTGGGACGACCGCTCGCTGCGCGAGTGGATCCACCAGTACACGGACGACCAGGGCGTGGTGGACCTGTTCGAGTTCATCTCCGTGCTGGAGTGCATGACCGACAACTGGTACGACCACTCCGCCAGCGACAACCTCTACGTGCGCAAGATGCACTTCGAGGAGCGCAACACCGCGGCCTACTCCTGCTGGCCCGGCCAGGGCTGGGACGGGATCTGGCGCGACCTCGCCGACGCGATCACGTCGAACGGCGGGGAGCTGCGGCTGGGGACGGCGGTCGAGCGGGTGATCATCGAGAACGGGGCGGTGCAGGGCGTGGCGGTGGGCCGCGAGCCCAAGGTGCTGCCCAACGAGTTCTTCGAGGAGGAGATCCTCACCGCACCCGCGGTGATCTCCACGCTGCCGGTGTGGACCGTGCTGAACGTGGTCCCGCGCTCCGCGCTGCCCGAGTGGTACGCGAGCCAGATCGAGTTCCTGGCGCAGGACAAGTTCCGGATCGCGTGGCTGGGGCTCTACCTGGCCACCGAGGAGCCGGTCACGCAGTTCGACCCGCGCGAGCTCGCGACCTGGACGTCGACGCCGTCGACCCAGTGCTCGGGCTTCATGTTCGACCAGTCCGCGATGGACCCGTCGTGCTCGCCGGAGGGCACGCACCTGCACGTGATGGGCGCGATCATCCCCGGCGCCAAGGGCCGGGACCGCGAGTGGTGCCGCGCCACGATGGAGGCGTTCGAGCGCGACGCCGAGGTCATGTGGCCGGGATTCGCCAAGCCGATCTGGCGGCGCCGGCACCTGGTGTTCGAGCCCAGCTTCGGCGTGATCCAGATGCCCGGGCTGGTGGGGAAGTACCGGCCGCACTGGCGGGCGCCCAACGTCGAGGGGCTGTGGTTCGCCTCGGAGACCTTCCGCAGCCGCGGCATCGGCACCGACCGGGCCGCGCGGGCCGCCCTGACCTGCGTCGAGGACTACCTCGGCGCCCGGATCCCGACCTTCGGCGACGGGTGGAGGTACTAGAGACGTGAACCGCCTGCAGTTGGGCGTCCCCGGCCAGATCATGCCCCCGGCGGACGCGGCGGTGAGGTTCGCGCAGCGCAGCGAGGCCGAGGGGTACGACGCCGTGTGGTGGCCGGACCACCTCATGGGCTGGCACGCGGACACCATGTGGACCCCCGACCTCACGCCGCTGGCGAAGGCCCAGGCCAACCCGCACACGTACTTCGACCCGATGGTCATGATGGGGGTCGTGGGGGCGCAGACGGAGCGGATCAAGGTCGGCGTGGTCGTCACGGACCTGATCCGGCGCAACCCGGCGATGGCCGCGGCCACGGCGTTGACCCTGGACCACGTGACGCGCGGGCGCGCGATCATCGGGCTGGGGTCGGGGGAGAAGCTCAACGTCACGCCGTACGGGATGTCCTTCGACAAGCCCGTCGCCAGGCTGTCCGAGGGCATCGACGTGATGCGCCTGCTCTGGGAGGCCGACGGTCCGGTCGACTATCAGGGGCAGTTCCACACGCTGGACAAGGCGGTGCTGGGCCTGTCGCCCTTCGGCGACACTCCGCCCGAGATCTGGACCGCTGCGCACGGTCCGCGGATGCTGCGGCTGACCGGGTCGAAGGCGGACGGCTGGCTGCCCACCAAGATGACCGCGCCGGACTACGGCAAGGCGCTCACCACGATCCAGCAGGCCGCGCAGGACGCCGACCGCGACCCCTCGAAGATCACCCCGGGGATGCTCGGCTACCTCCTCATGGGCCCGGACGAGGAGACCGTCCGGCGGCTGACCGAGGCGCCGCTGGTGCGGGCGCTCTGTGTGCTGCTGCCCTCGCAGGTGTTCCGGGACCTGGGCGTCGAGCCGCCCCTCGAGGCGGGCTCGGGCTTCCACGACTTCATCCCGACGACGATCCCGCGCGAGGAGTCCCTGCGGATCATCGACGCGATCCCGCCGGAGGTCGTGCGGCACTACGCCTTCTGCGGCACCCCCGAGCAGGTCGCCGAGGAGCTGTACGAGTACCGCGAGGCCGGGCTGGAGCACCTGGTCATGTGGAACATCACGGCGTTCGGCGACCCGTCGCTGGCCAAGTGGTCGTTCCGGGCGATGGCGGAGCTGAGGAAGCTGGTGGGGTCGTGAGTGCCGGGTCCCCGGGCAGGGCAGCGGTCGAGGGCTACTTCGCCGCGATCAACGCCGACTCGTTCGCGGACCTCGCCGAGGTCTTCGCGGAGGACGTCGAGATCCACACGGTCGGGGCGAAGCCGGTCGTGGGGCGGGCGGCGGCGCTCGCGCACTTCCCGAAGGTCCTGGCGGACTACGCCGAGCACTCCGACCGGGTCACGCGCTGGATCGAGACCCCCGAGGCGATCGTCACCGAGATCGACTTCGAGGGGAAGCTCGCCGACGGCCGGCCCGTCGGCTTCTCCGCGCTCGACGTGTTCGACCTGCGGGACGGGCGGATCACCGGGGTGACGACCTGGTACGACACCCGGGACGTGCGGCGCCAGGTGCTCCCGTGAGGCTGGGTGTCGCCCTGCCCGTCGACGACGGGCTCGGTGTCCCCGAGTACCTGCGGCTCGTCCGGGCGGCCGAGGACGCGGGGTACGACTCCGCGTGGGTCGGCGAAGTGACCGGGCCCGAGGTCTTCTCGATGCTCGGGGTGCTGGCCGCGAGCACCTCGCGGATCCGCCTCGGGTCGGGGATCGCCACGGTCTACCCGCGCTCGCCCGCGCTGGCCGCGATGGGCTTCGCGACGCTCGCCTCCGCCGCTCCCGGGCGCATCCTCGCGGGACTGGGGGCGAGCAGCCCGATGGTCACCGAGGACTGGCACGGCCGCGCGCACCACCGCCCGCTCGCGACGATCGAGGGCTACGTCCGCGTCCTGCGGGCGGCCTGGGCGGGAGAGCGGGTCTCCGTGGAGCATCCGCGCACGCAGGGCTTCCGGGCCACGCTCCTTCCGCCCGAGCCACCGCCGATCGTCGTCGGCGCGATGAACCCGAAGATGCTGCGGCTCGCCGGCCGGGTCGCCGACGGCGTGTTCCTCACCTGGTGCCCGGTCGACGAGATCGCGGCCGAGCTGGCCCTGGTCCGCGAGGGGGAACGCGAGGCCGGCCGCGAACCGGGCAGCGTGTGGGCGATGGTGTCCTTCTGGGCCTACGCCGGCGACCGGCTGCCCGAGGGCACGGAGCGGCTGCGCCGGCTCTGCCTGCAGTACGCCATGGTCCCGACCCACGCGGGCTCCTTCGCCGGCGTCTTCCCGGAGATCGCCCGCGCCACCGAGCTGTGGCGCGCGGGCGACCGCCGCGCCGCCCTCGCCCTGGTACCCGACGAGGCGGTGCACCGGCTCTGCGCGGTCGGCACGGGGGAGACCGTCGCCGCCCGCGCGGCGGCGATGCACGAGGCCGGCGTCGACCTCGCCGTCCTGCTCACCCCCGGCGCCGTCCCCGGCGAGACCGACGGCCCCCTCCAGACCATCACCCGCGCCGCGGCTGCCGCGGGCCTGCTGCAGACCGACCGCGCCGCAGCGAGCGAACGTGACCGGAGCGCTTCGCCGACCACCGCACGGTGACGCCCGCACCGATCGGGCCCTGACGTCTCGCCCGGGACAACTCCGAGGGTGACCGCAATGTTGTGGGCGCAGCAGTCCTGTGCCGCTCGGCTCGATCTCGTGGGTGTGGCCGGCTCCGCCGGCCCGTCACCCATGATCGCTGCGAGCGTGCCGGGAGCGCTCCCGGCACAACAACCTCGTCGCGCTCGAATGATCATGGTGGTGGGTGAGGTCGCTCCTCACCGAGGCCCGTCTCATGATCACTGCGAGTGTGACCACAGCGTTACCAGCACCGCGGTCCTGTGCCGCTCGGATCGACCATGTTGCCGGCCACGTGCAGGGGATCACGCCCCATGATCGCGGCGAGTGGGACGAGAGCGCTGCCGCCGCGGCGGTCCCGTGCGGATCAGCCCATCGTCTTCGCGCCGTCGATGGCCTCGCGGATGATGTCGGCGTGGCCCGCGTGCTGGGAGGTCTCGGCGATCACGTGGAGGAGCACCCGGCGCAGCGACCACTCCGCGCCGGGCTCGAACCAGGGGGCGCTGGGCAGGGGCCGGGTGGCGTCGAGGTCGCCGGTGGCGACCAGCTCGTCCGTCGCGGCGGCGACCCGGTCGTAGTGCTCCAGCAGGGCGGGGAGGGTGTCGGCGTCGGTGAGCACGAACCGGGGGTCGACGAACTCGCCGGACTCCATCGCGGCCCGCATCGCGTCCGCGTCGAACCCGTCGTCGAAGTCGGCGTCGCCGCCCATCGCCCCCGGCTTGCCGAGCGCGAAGTCGACCCAGCCCTGCTCCGTGTCGGCGACGTGCTTGATCAGCGACGCGAGGGTCAGAGCGCTGACGGTGCTCCGGGTGCGGGCCTGCTCCTCGCTCACGCCCGCCACGGTCTGCCGCAGGAACCCGCGGTGCCGGCGCAGCGACTCCAACAGGTCCGCGCGCTCGCGGGTGAGCATGGTGGTCACGGGGGCCTCCTCGCGTCGGACACCAGGTCGGGCGGGCACCGTACCGCGAGAAGGGGCCAGGATGCGGCCACGCAGTATGGCTCCACAACGCGAATCCACGGCCCCCGAGAGCGCATTATGGTTCCATAACGCGAAAAGGCGCGGTCGGAATTCGCGTTATGGAACCATGATGCGACGGTCTCGCGGGATCAGTTGACGGGAACCACGTCCGGTGCGCCCATGCGGGCGGAGTCGGCGGTGGCGTCGTCGGGCATGGTCTGACTCTCCCGCTCGGCGGCGACCCGCCCGCGGTAGTGCTCGACCTCCTTGGCCTTCTGCTCCTCGGTCCAGCCGAGCACCGGGGCCATCAGGTCCGCGGCCTCCTGCGCGGCGCCGAGGCCGCGGTCGAAGGTCTCGATGCTGGTGCGGGTGCGGCGGGTGAGGACGTCGTCGAGGTGCCGGGCACCCTCGTGGCTGGCCGCGTAGACGATCTCGGCGCGGATGTGGTCCGGCGCCCCCGCGAGCGGCTCGCCGAGGGTCTTGTCCTCGGCGACCAGTTCGAGCACCTCGTCGATCAGCGACCCGTAGCGGCACAGCAGGTCCTGGATCCGGGCCGGGTGCAGGCCCGAGCGCTCGGCGATGACGTGCACCGAGTTCTGCAGCGCTTCCCAGCCCTCGGCGCCGAGCAGCGGCACGTCCTTGGTCACGGACTCCGGGACCTTGGCGTCCATGCCGTGCACGGCCGCGTCGACCGCGTCCTTCGCCATGACCCGGTACGTCGTGTACTTCCCGCCCGCGACGACGACCAGCCCCGGTACCGGGGTGGCGACGGCGTGCTCGCGGGACAGCTTCGACGTCGACTCCGACTCCCCGGCCAGCAGCGGCCGCAGCCCCGCGTAGACGCCCTCGACGTCCTCGTGGGTCAGCGGCTGCTCCAGCACGGAGTTGACGTGTTCGAGCAGGTAGTCGATGTCGGCCTTCGACGCGGCCGGGTGCGCCTTGTCGAGGTCCCAGTCCGTGTCGGTGGTACCGATGATCCAGTGCCGGCCCCACGGGATCACGAACAGCACCGACTTCTCGGTGCGCAGGATCAGCCCGGAGTCCGAGCGGATGCGGTCCCGCGGCACCACGAGGTGGATGCCCTTGGACGCGCGCACGTGGAACCGGCCGCGCTCGCCGGCCAGGCCCTGGGTCTCGTCGGTCCACACGCCGGTGGCGTTGATGACCTGCTTGGCCCGCACCTTGATCGTGTCGCCGGTCTCGAGGTCGTGGACCTCGGCGCCGATGACGCGGCCGGACTCCTTGAGCAGCCCGACCACCCGTGCCCGGTTGGCCACGCGCGCCCCGTAGGCCGCCGCCGTGCGGGCGACGAACATGGTGTGGCGGGCGTCGTCGACCTGGGCGTCGTAGTACTGCAGGGCGCCGACGAGGGCGTCCTTGCGCAGCGACGGCACGATCTTCCGTGCGCCGCGCCGGGTGAGGTGCCGGTGGTGCGGCACGCCCCGGGACTCCCCGGAGAGCAGCCCGAGGGTGTCGTAGAGCGCCACGCCGGTGCCGGCGTACAGCCGCTCCCAGAGGTGGTGCTGGAGCGGGTAGATGAACGGCACCGGGTGGACCAGGTGTGGGGCGAGCTTCTGGATCAGCAGCCCCCGTTCCTGGAGGGCCTCGGCGACGAGCCGGAAGTCCAGCATCTCCAGGTAGCGCAGGCCGCCGTGGATGAGCTTCGAGCTACGGCTCGACGTCCCGGAGGCGAAGTCACGTGCCTCGACCAGGCCGACGCGCAGGCCGCGGGTGGCGGCGTCGAGGGCAGCACCGCTGCCCACGACACCGCCACCGACGACGAGAACGTCGAGCTCCTCCCGGCCCATGTCCTCCAGCGCCCGCGTGCGGGCGGCGGGGGAGAGCGCGACGGATCTCATGACAGGTCTTCCTTTCCAGCGGGAGGCCGATGCGGTGTACCTAGTCGACCTCTACCCAGTCCAACGTCCGTTGGACCGCCTTCTTCCACTGGGCGTACCCGGTCGCACGCTGCTCGTCGCTCCAGACCGGGTCCCAGTGCTTGGACTCGTTCCAGTTCTGGCGCATCTCGTCGGTGTCCTTCCAGAACCCGACGGCCAGGCCCGCGGCATAGGCCGCGCCGAGCGCCGTCGTCTCGGCGACGACGGGCCGGGAGACCTGGACCCCCAGGACGTCGGCCTGGATCTGCATGCACAGCTCGTTGGCCGTGACGCCGCCGTCGACCTTCAGGACCTCCAGGTGCACCCCGGAGTCCTTCTCCATCGCGTCGGCCACGTCCTTGCTCTGGTAGCAGATCGCCTCGAGCGTCGCCCGGGCCAGGTGGGCGTTGGTGTTGTAGCGCGACAGCCCGACGATCGCGCCGCGGGCGTCGGAACGCCAGTAGGGGGCGAACAGACCGGAGAAGGCCGGCACGAAGTACACCCCGCCGTTGTCCTCGACCTGGCGGGCCAGGGACTCGGACTGCGCGGCGCCGGAGATGATCCCCAGCTGGTCGCGCAGCCACTGCACGGCCGAACCGGTGACGGCGATCGAGCCCTCCAGGGCGTAGACCGCCGGCTCGTCGCCGAACCGGTAGCAGACCGTGGTCAGCAGGCCCGAGTCCGAGCGGACGAGCTCGGTCCCGGTGTTGAGCAGCATGAAATTGCCCGTGCCGTAGGTGTTCTTGGCCTCGCCGGGCGACAGGCAGACCTGCCCGACCATCGCCGCCTGCTGGTCGCCGAGGATGCCGGTGATCGGCACCTCGCCGCCGAGCGGCCCGTTCGCCAGGGTCCTGCCGTACGCCTCGGGCGCGCTCGAGGAGCAGATCCTCGGCAGCATCGACCGCGGGATCCCGAAGAGGGCGAGCAGCTCGTCGTCCCAGTCGAGGGTCTCGAGGTCCATGAGCATGGTCCGGCTGGCGTTGGTGACGTCCGTGACGTGCACGCCGCCGTTGGGCCCGCCGGTGAGGTTCCAGACCAGCCAGCTGTCGGTGTTGCCGAAGATCGCGTCGCCGCGCTCGGCCGCCTCGCGGGCCCCGTCGACGTTCTCCAGGATCCACTGGATCTTGCCGCCGGAGAAGTACGTGGCCGGAGGCAGGCCCGCCTTGCGGCGGATGGTGTCGCCGTGCCCGTCGCGCTCCAGCTTGGAAGCGATCCGGTCGGTGCGGGTGTCCTGCCAGACGATCGCGTTGTAGAGCGGTCGGCCGGTGTTCTTGTCCCACACGACGGTCGTCTCGCGCTGGTTGGTGATCCCGAGCGCCGCGAGGTCCTTGGCGGACAGCCCGGTCCTGTTCAGGCCGGTCTGGATGACCGAGGAGGTGCGCTCCCAGATCTCCACGGGGTTGTGCTCGACCCAGCCCGCCTCGGGCAGGATCTGCTCGTGCTCGAGCTGGTGGCGGCCCACCTCGTTGCCGCTGTGGTCGAAGATCATGAACCTCGTGCTCGTCGTCCCCTGGTCGACGGCGCCGACGTACTCCGGCATCAGTTCTCACCTCCGTGCTCGACGACGGCCTCGCGCCCGACCGGCTGCTCCTCGGAGTCGTCCGGGAGCAGGTAGCGGCCGACGAGGATCTTGAAGAAGGCGCCGCCGACGAGGCCGCCGACGATCGGCGCGACGATCGGCAACCACCAGTACGGTGTGCCGTCCGGAGCGACCCAGGCCGTCGAGTACCCCGTGATGTACGACGCGAGGCGCGGCCCGAAGTCACGGGCCGGGTTGATGGCGTAGCCCGCGTTGGCGCCGAACGCCATACCGATCGCCACGACGAGCAGACCGATGACCACGGGTCCCAGGTTCGCCAGCGGCGGGTTGTTCAGGGCGTTGACCAGGGCGAAGATCACGAACACCAGGATCGCGGTGCCGACGACCTGGTCGAGGAAGGCGGTGGGGATCGAGACCCCGCCGCCGCCGTTGCCCGGCAACGTCGCGAAGATGATCTGGGTGGCCGACGTGTGGTTGGGGTCGGCCCGGTTGATCAGGTCCGCGTACACGACGCGGACGATCAGCGCCGCCACGAAGGCGCCGAGCGTCTGGGCGACGATGTACGGCAGGACCCGCTTCCAGGGGAAACCCTGGTAGGAGGCCAGCGCGACGGTGACCGCGGGATTGAGGTGGGCGCCGGACAGCCTGGCCGCGACGTACACGCCGAGCGTGACGCCGATGCCCCAGGCCCAGGTGATCGAGTCGTGGTTGCCCAGGGGGCTGTCCTTCGGCGCCGTGACGACCTGCGCCACGACGCCGTTGCCGAACAAGATCAGGATCATGGTTCCGGCGAACTCGGCGCTCAGCGCGCCGAAGTAGGAGTTCCGCATCGAACTCTCCTTCCGGTCGTGACGGCCCCCGTCCGGGCGACGCGCCGGACGGGGGCCGAACGGGACAGACGCTAGGAACGCGCGCGGAGTGCGACAACGGTCGACGTTCGACAATGTCGAACTGATCCTGTCGACCGGGTCACACCACCCGTAGGCTCCCACTCGTGCCGGGAGCGATCCAGTCCGTCGAGCGCGCGGCCGCCATCCTGCGGCTGCTGGGCGGCGCGGGCCGTCCGCTCGCCCTCGCCGAGCTCGCCGCCGCGCTGGACCTGCCCCGTCCCACCGTGCACGGGCTCGTCCGGACCCTGCGCGACGAGGGCCTCGTCGACCAGGACCGGACCACCGCGCTCTACCGGCCGGGGAGCGGGCTGCGCCGGCTCGGTGGCGGCTGGGACCGCCACGACCTGCGGGCGCGGGCGATGAACTGGGCGGACGCCCTGGCCGGAGGGACAGGATGCGCGGTCTACCTCGCGGCGCCGGTCGGCACGATGGCGAGCCTGGTGCACCACGTCTTCCGGCCGGACGGCTCGCCGCAGTCCCTGCGCACCAACACCGAGCAGCCGTTGCACGCGACGGCGTGGGGGAAGTGCCTGCTGGCCTTCGCGCCGGTGGCCACGCCCCCGGCGCGGGATCTGGAGCTGCGCCGCTACACCGGCCGCACGGCGAGCACCGTCGCGATGCTGGAGGCCCATCTCGCGGCGGCCCGCGCCCGCGGCATGGCGACGGACGTCGGCGAGTTCGAGACGGGTGTCGGCGGGGCCGCGGTGCCGCTGCGCTCGGGCGGCGGGCTCACGGTGGCCGCCCTCGGCATCGCCGCACCCGTCGAGGAGCTGTTCGGTGGGGGCGGGGAGCCGCGCCGGCACCTCGCCGAGCAGCTGCTGCACGCGGGCCGGGAGATCTCCGCACTGCTGGTGACGCCCCGGTGAGCGAGCCACGGACCTCGGCGTCGCGCGAGCGGGTGGTCGCGGCCATCGACCAGGGCACGACCTCGACGCGATGCCTGCTGTTCTCCCGCTCGGGCCGGATGCTCGCCGTGGCCCAGCGCGAGCACCGCCAGCACTATCCCGAGCCCGGGCGGGTGGAGCACGACGCCGAGGAGATCTGGCGCAACGTCGCGCGGGTGGTCCCGGAGGCGCTGCGCCGGGCCGGGTTGGAGCCGGAGAACATCGTGGCGCTGGGGATCGCCAACCAGCGCGAGACCACGGTGATCTGGAACCGGCACACCGGTGCCCCGCTGGCCCGCGCGATCACCTGGCAGGACACCCGCACCGGGCCGATCGTCGCGCGCCTGGTGGAGGAGGGCCTCGGCCCGCTCTACGCGTCGACCAGCGGCTTCGGTCCCGCGACCTACTTCGCCGGCCCGCGGCTGCGCTGGTTGCTCGACCACGTGCCGGGCGCCCGCGCGGGCGCCGAGGCGGGCGACGTCCTGTTCGGGACCATGGAGAGCTGGCTGATCTGGCGACTCACCGGCGGCCCGGGCCGCGGCGTGCACGTCACGGACGTGACCAACGCCAGCCGGACCATGCTCATGGACCTGCGCACCCTCGAATGGTCGCCGAAGCTCCTCGAGGCGCTGCGCGTCCCCGAGCGGATGCTGCCGGAGATCCGGTCGAACGCCGAGGTCTACGGCGTGTGCGCGGAGGTGCTGCCCGGGGTGCCGGTGGCCGGGGCGCTGGGCGACCAACAGGCCGCGCTCGTCGGGCAGACCTGCTTCGCCCCCGGCGAGGTCAAGTGCACCTATGGCACCGGCGCCTTCCTGCTCAAGAACACCGGCGCCCGGATCGGCGGCTCCGCGCAGGGGCTGATCCCGACGGTCGGCTACCTCGTCGGGGAGCGGCCGGTCTACGCGCTGGAGGGCTCGATCGCGGTCACGGGCTCGCTGGTGCAGTGGTTCCGGGACTCGCTCGGCATGATCGGCACGGCCGCGCAGATCGAGACCCTCGCGATGACGGTGCCGGACAACGGCGGCTGCTACGTCGTGCCCGCCTTCTCCGGCCTCTACGCGCCGCACTGGCAGGCCAACGCGCGCGGCGTCATCGTCGGCCTCACGAGCTACATCACCCGCGGGCACCTGGCCAGGGCGGTGCTGGAGGCGACCGCGTGGCAGACCCGCGAGGTCGTCGACGCCATGAACGCCGAGTCCGGCATCCCGGTCACCCGGCTCAAGGCCGACGGCGGTATGACCGCCGACCACCTGCTCATGCAGTACGTCGCGGACGTGCTCGACGTTCCGGTGGAGCGGCCGCTCGGGTCCGAGGCGGTCTCCCTCGGGGCGGCCTACGCCGCGGGGCTCGCGGTGGGGCACTGGCCCGGCCTGGAGGTGCTGCGGGGCAACTGGCACCGGGCCGCGAGGTGGGAGCCGGAGATGGACGCCGCGGTCCGCGAGCGCGAGCGCGAGAACTGGGCCCGCGCGGTGGCCCGCAGCTACGACTGGGTGCGCTGAGCGCGTCCGCGCGCCCGTTCCCCGTCGGCGGCCGGGAGTGTTGTGGGCCACTCGGGACGAGTGCTAGCCTCACCGCTACCAAACGGCCGTTAGACGATGACGACCAGCGTTGCCGGAGGCCCCCATGACCGCTCGTGCGGAGATCGAGAACACCCTGGGCCGCGCGGCCTGGGGCTACGACGAGAACGACGTCGACCTCATCGCGGCGCAGTTCGCCGAGACCGCGACCATGACCATGCAGATCGGCCGCGACGGCGAGACGATCGGCCCGTTCGACGGCCGCGAGGCCATCCGGAAGCTGCACGCCGACTCGCTCGCGGGGCAGACCGACCAGCGCCGGCACAACATCTCGAACCTGGTGGTCGTCAAGGAGACGGCCGACAGCGCGTCGACGACGTCGAACCTCACGCTGCTGTCGATCGAGGACGGCGCGATCCGCGTGCTCTCCAGCGGCTGGTACCGCGACGAGCTGGTCAAGCAGGGCGACGCCTGGCTGATCACCTCCCGGCACATCTACCTCGACCTGCCCTACTGATGGTCAACGTCGGACGGATCCCGGAGAAGTGGGCGGCGCTCACCCCCACCCGGGACGCGATCGTCGACGCCCCGAACGGGCGTCGGACGGACTGGCGCACGCTCGACGAGCGGGTCCGGCGGCTGGCCAACGGGCTCGCCGGTACGGGCGACGGGGGGCTCGGGCTCGCCAAGGGCGACCGGGTCGCGATCCTGGCCAAGAACTCGATCGAGTACCAGGAGCTGTACTACGCGGCCGGCCGCGCCGGACTGGTCGCGCAGCCGCTGAACTGGCGGCTCGGCGTCCCCGAGCTCACGAAGATCGTCACCGACGCGGGGCCCAAGGCGCTCGTCGCCTCGGACGAGTGGCTCGACACCGCCAAGCAGCTGCAGGCGGCGGTCGACGTGCCGCACTGGCTGCAGTACGGCCGCGGCGGCGACGGCAGCTACGAGGACCTGCTGGCCCGCAGCAGCACGGCGGAGCCGGAGCGCGCCGCCTCGACCGGCGACGCCGATCCCTTCTTCATCCTCTACACCGGCGGCACCACCGGGGAGTCGAAGGGCGCGCTGCACAGCCACACCAGCACGTCGTTCGGGATGCTCAACCAGACGGTGGCCGAGCGGATCGTCGCCACGGACGTCTACATGCTGACCGGGCAGATGTACCACATCCCGGTCGTGCTCTCGATGAACTACCACCGGCACGGCTGCCCGCTCGTGCTGATGAACTTCGAGGCCCGCACCGCCCTGGAGCTCATCCAGGAGGAGAAGGTCTCGGCCTTCCTGGGCATCACCACGATGCTCAACTGGATGATGGCCGTGCCCGGTTTCTCCTCCTACGACATCTCCTCGCTCCGGAACATCCAGTACGGCGGCGGGCCCATGCCGTCGTCCGTGGTCAAGGCGGCCCTGGACAACTTCCCGTGCACCCTGGTCCAGGGCTACGGGCAGACCGAGGGCACCACGATGTGCTTCCTCTCCCAGGAGGACCACCTCGACGCGGTGCGCGGCATCCATCCCGAACGCCTCATGTCCTGCGGGCGCGAGGGGTTCGTGACCACGGTCCGCGTGGTCGATCCCGACGGCAACGAGGTCCCGAAGGACGGGCGGACCGCCGGACAGATCGTGGTGCGGTCCGAGGCGAACATGCTCGGCTACCTGAACCGGCCGGACCTCACCGCGGCCACGCTGCGGGACGGCTGGATGTGGACCGGCGACGTCGCCACCTGGGACGCCGACTCGTACGTCTTCATCGTCGACCGCGCCAAGGACATGATCATCTCCGGCGGCGAGAACATCTACTCGATCCAGGTCGAGGAGGCCGTCAACCAGCACCCGTCGGTGCTCGAGTGCGCCGTGATCGGCGTGCCCGACGACGAGTGGGGCGAGACCGTCAAGGCCTTCGTCGTGCTCAAGCCCGAGACCACGGCGACCGAGGCGGAGATCATCGAGACCGCGCGGCAGCACCTGGCCTCCTACCAGAAGCCCCGGTCCGTCGAGTTCGTCGACGCCCTGCCCAAGGCCCCCACCGGGAAGATCCTCAAGCGCGACCTCCGCGCCCCCTACTGGGCGGACCGCGACCGGTCCGTCTGACCACCGACCGCCCCCGTTTCCCGCCCGTGCCTTCCTGTCCGTGCCTTCCTGCCCGTGCCTGCTCGAAGGGGAGCATTCATGAAGACCAAGGGAGCCCTGCTCTGGGAGCCCGGCACCAACTCCGGATGGAGCGTCGAGGAGATCGAGATCGATCCCCCGAAGCGCCGCGAGGTGATGGTGAAGCTGGCCGCGTCCGGCATCTGCCACTCCGACAACCACCTCGACGACGGCGTGATCCCGCTGCCCTGGGCGCCCGTGCTCGGCGGCCACGAGGGCGCCGGCGTGGTCACCGAGGTCGGTCCGGAGGTGCACGACCTGGAGGTCGGCGACCACGTCGTCCTCTCCTTCCTGCCCTCCTGCGGCAAGTGCAGGATGTGTGTCTCCGGCCGCTCGAACATGTGCGAGCTGGGCGCCGGTGTGCTCGCCGGCTACGCACCCGACGGCACGCACCGCGTGCACGCGCGCGGCAAGGACGGCAGGGAGGCCGGCGTCGGCTGCATGTCCTTCCTGGGCACGTTCGCGCCCTACGTCTGCGCGCCGGTCGACGCCGTCGTCAAGATCGACGAGGACATCCCGCTGGACAAGGCCGCGCTGATCGGCTGCGGCGTGCCCACGGGGTGGGGCTCGTCGGTCTACGCCGCGGACATGCAGCTCGGCGACACGGTCGTGATCGTGGGGATCGGGGGCGTCGGGATCAACGCGGTGCAGGGTGCGCGGCACATGGGCGCCAAGAACATCATCGCCGTCGACCCGGTGCCCTTCAAGCAGGAGCAGGCCCAGGAGTTCGGCGCCACGCACGCGGTGTCGAACTACGAGGAGGCGGCGAAGCTCGTCGGGCAGTTGACCAACGGGCAGGGCGCCGACCGCGTGATCATCACGGTGGGCATCGCCTACGGGAACCTGCTCAACCCGGCGCAGGAGATGACCCGCCGCGGCGGCGTCATCGTGCTCACCTCGGCCGCGCCGATCCTGCAGCGCGACGTCGAGTTCGACCTGTTCACCTTCGCCATGTCCGGCAAGCGGCTGCAGGGCTCGCTGTACGGGACCACCCAGTCCCGCAACGACATCCCGCTGCTCGCGGACCTGTACCGGACCGGTGAGCTGAAGCTCGACGAGCTGATCACCCGGACCTACGCGCTCGAGGACATCAACCAGGCGTTCGCGGACATGCAGAAGGGCATGAACCTCCGCGGCGTGATCATGTACGAGGACTGAGGCATGGGACGCGCAGACGACGTTCGGCAGATCATCGACGCCACGCTCCTGTACGCCCGCGGGTTGGACCTGTTCGACCCGGACGAGGCGCTCTCCGCCTACACCGACGACGCGTACTGGGACGCCACGGCGGTGGGCCTCAAGAGGTTCGAGGGCCGCGACGAGATCCACGGCTTCTTCGAGGCCGACGCCGAGGCCATGGCCGAGCAGTTCCACATCATGACCAACCACATCGTGGAGTTCGACGGCCCGGACACCGCCCACGGCACCAACTACGTGTTCTCCGAGGGGAAGACGAAGTCCGGGGCCTCGATCAAGGCGATCGCGTTGAACCGGGACGAGTACCGGCGGGTCGGCGACACGTGGAAGATCTCGGGCCGGGCGATCTCGCCGCTCACGACACCGCAGATGGAGGGGTTCGACGCATGAGCACCGCTGCGGGTGCCGAGGTCGTCGAGCGCTGCATCGAGATCGTGAACGAGCTCGCCACCGGCGAGCCGTATCGGAACTCCTCCATCAGCACCGTCACGGTGCGGGACGGCAGGCTCGCGGCCTTCGCCGAGATCGTCGACCCGCTCGTGTTCCTGCAGGCCCAGGGCGCCACCGTCACCGTCCCCTGACCCTCGCCCAGGCGAACGGCGCTCCCGCTCACCGCCGGTGAGCGAGGGCGCCGCTCGCTCCGACACTCCACAGTGGAAGGACAGTCGCATGACCCTCGCCGCCGACTCGCCGGTGCGCTCCTTCGACAAGGGCTTCGGCATCTGATGCGCGCGCCCGGCGCCGCCGTCGTCGCGATCTGTTTCGCGGTCGTCATCCTCGACGGGTACGACCTGGTCGTCTACGGGACCGTCGTCCCCTCGCTGCTGCAGTACACGCCGTGGGGGCTGACGGCCGCGGAGGCGGGCCTGATCGGCAGCCTCGCCCTGGTCGGCATGGCGGTCGGCGCGCTGTCGTCCGGCTGGCTGACCGACCGGCTCGGCCGGCGGCGCCTGGTGCTGATCGCGATCACCTGGTTCAGCGTGGCCACCGGGCTGTGCGCGGCCGCGCCGAACCCGGAGGTCTTCGGGCTGCTGCGGTTCGTGGCCGGCGTCGGGCTCGGCGGCGTGCTGCCCTCGGCGATCGCGCTGGCCGTGGAGTACGCGCCGCGGGACCGCCGGCAGCTCTACAACTCCGTGGTCCACGCCGGATACTCGTCGGGCGGGGTGATCTGCGCGGCTCTGGCCATCGCGCTGCTGCCGGTCGGCGGGTTCCGGGTGATGTTCGCCGTGGGCGCGGCGCCGTGGCTGCTCCTCTTCCCGATCGCGCTCAAGTGGCTGCCGGAGTCGCCGGCGTGGCTGCGGGCCCGCGGGCGGGACGCGGAGGCGGCCGCCCTCGCCGCGCGGCACGGGATCGCGCTCGAGCCGGCGCCCGCGGGGCCGGCGCCGAAGGTGCGGACCGCGGAGATCTTCGGCCGCTACCGCCGCTGGACGCTCCTGTTCGCGCTGATCAGCTTCTGCGGGCTGCTGCTGAGCTACGGCGTCGGCACCTGGCTGCCGCAGATCATGCGGCAGGCCGGCTACCCGCTGGGCTCGGCGATCGCGTTCCTGCTGGTGCTGAACCTCGGCAACGTCATCGGCACGCTCGTGATCGCCACGGTCGCCGACCGGGTCGGCTCGAAGCGGGTCATCCCCCTCGCGCTCGGCGTCGGCACGGTGTGTCTGGTGTTGCTGTCCTTCCTGCTGCCGCAGGCCGTGCTGTACGTGCTCGTCGCGTTCCTCGGCTTCGGCGCGATGGGCTCGCAGATCCTGGTGAACGGGTTCGTCGCCGCCTCGTACCCGACCCGGATCCGGGCGACCGGGCTCGGGTTCGCGATGGGCGTCGGGCGGCTCGGCGGGATCCTCGGCCCGTACGCGGTCGGGCTGCTGATCGGGGCGGGCGTCGCGTTCCAGTGGAACTTCTGGTTCTTCGCCGCGTTCGCGCTGGTCGCGATGCTGCTGGTGCTGGCGCTCGGGCGGCACCCGGACGACACGCGGTCGGACGCGCCGATCGCGGCCGAACCGGCGGCCGGCTGAGGTGCTGCTCGACGGGTCCCTCGTCGACGTCGCCAAGGTGATCGTCCCGCGCCGTTGACCCGCCCTCGCCGCGTCCGGAGAGTGGGAGCGCGGGCAACGGGGCCCGCACAGGACGCGGGAGGTTCCCCATGGCGGGACGGGTCGAGGGCAAGGTCGCGCTGGTCACCGGGGCGGCGCGCGGGCAGGGACGCAGCCACGCGCTGCGGCTCGCGCAGGAGGGCGCGGACATCATCGCCGTGGACCTCTGCGCCGACGTGGCGTCGGCGCCGTACGACGGGGCGACCGAGGCCGACCTGGCCGAGACGGTCAAGCAGGTCGAGGACCTGGACCGGCGGGTGCTGAGCCGGGTCGCGGACGTCCGCGACCTGCGGGCGCTGGAGGCCACGGTCGCGGACGGGATCGCGGAGTTCGGGCACCTCGACGTGGTGGTCGCCAACGCCGGCATCGGGTCCTTCGCCCCGGCGTGGGAGATCACCGAGGACTCCTGGCAGGAGATGCTCGACATCAACCTGACCGGCGTGTGGAAGACGACCAAGGCGGCGATCCCGGCGATGCTGGAGCAGGGGACCGGCGGCTCCATCATCCTGACCAGCTCGATCGCCGGGCTCATCGCGTTCGGCAACCTCGCGCACTACACGGCGGCGAAGCACGGCGTGACGGGCCTGATGCGCACGCTCGCCGTGGAGCTGGCGCCCCACCGGATCCGGTGCAACTCCGTGCACCCGACGACCGTCGACACCGACATGGTCAACAACGAGTCGATGTACTCGCTCTTCCTCGGGGGGCAGCGCGGCGCGACCCGGGCCGACGCGGAGGCCGGCTTCACCGCGCTCAACGCCATCCCGATCCCGTGGGTGGACCCGGTCGACATCAGCAACGCCGTGCTCTACCTGGCCTCGGAGGAGGCACGGTACGTCACGGGCACGACCCACGTCGTCGATGCGGGAGCGCTGGCGCCGTTCAAGATCCCGCACGCCTAGCGGCGGTCACGGGCGGCGCTCCCCGGAGCGCCGCCCGTGTGCCCGCCGGACCGCTGCGCTCAGCGACCCACTTCCTGGCCGTGCCGCACGACCGCCCACACGACCAGGGCGGACAGGACCAGGATCAGGACCGCCCCCACCGGGTAGGCGACGAGGAAGGCCAGCTGGACGATCCCGTTGAAGCCCGCCACGAGGACCGCCACCACCCGTGCCCAGCCGGCTCCGCGGAGCAGGGCCGGCGCGGCCGCCAGCTCCACCACCCCGAGGGCCAGCAGCACCCAGCCCCACTTGGTGACCTCCAGCAACAGGACCTGTTCGGCGTCGGCGGCCACGAACCCGCCGCGGGCGAGCGCGCTGATCCCGTCCCACACGTTCCAACACCCGAGCAGGAACAGCAGCACCGCGGCCAGCCGCACCACCACGACCCATCGGGTCCGCCGGGGTGCGCGCGGCTCGCCGGCGGTGAGGTCTCCTGCCACGTCGGTCCTCCTCGGGTCCGTCCCCGGACTGCAGGGTGATCCGGCCCTCCGGTCCGGTCGTCATCCGCCGCGGGTGAACGGCGGAGGGCTCGGTCCCGCGCGGACGACCCGCGAGCCGGTTGCCGGGTGCGGATCGCGCCGCTAGCGTCACTACCAAACGAACGGTAGACGCTGGGAGGCGCCCGTGTCGTACGACGTCGTCGTGGTCGGGGCGGGCACGTCCGGCCTGGTCACCGCCGCGCTGCTGGCGGAGCAGGGCAAGCGGGTGCTGCTGCTGGAGAAGCACGCGTACCTGGGCGGGCGGGCGCGGGAGTACCGGTACAAGGGGCACCAGCTGGGCCTCGGCAGCCATCTCGTCGAGGACCCCGGCGACTCGCTGACCCGGGTCTGCTCGGTGATGGGGCTCGACCTGGTGCACTCCGAGCGCAGCGACGCGATGCCGTTCTGGACCAACGGCAAGGGCTGGGCGCCGATCCAGGAGCAGTACTCCGGCGTGGCGAAGCAGGGGCTCAAGCGCTGCATCCAGGCCCTGAACGACGTCTCGTACGACGAGCTGGAGACCTGGAACCACGCGTCGCTGCGGGAGTGGATGGCGCAGTACACCGCGGACGAGGGTGTCTACACGGTGTGGGAGGCCATCTCGGTCCTCGAGCAGATCACGCTGCGGCCGTGGGAGCACTCGGCCTCGGAGAACCTCTACACCCGCAAGCTGCACTACACGACGCAACGGATGGCGGGCTACTCGTTCTGGCCGATGGGCGGGTGGGACGCGCTGTGGCACGCCATGGTCGCCGCGTTCGAGGCGAAGGGTGGGGAGATCCGGCTGTCGGCGCCGGTGCGGCGGGTCGACGTCCGGGACGGGGCCGTGCAGGGCGTGACCCTGCGCGACGGCGAGGAGATCCCCGCGCCGCAGGTCGTGGTGTCCGCGCCGGTGTGGGACCTGCTGCGGCTGTTCGACGACGGCGCGCTGCCCTGGGAGCTCCGGTCCCGGATCGGGATGCTGGCCGCGAACCGCAACCGCGCCTGCTGGATCGGCTACTGGATCGCCGCGAGGGAGCCGGTGATCGCGATGAGCGAGCGGGAGATGGCGTCCTTCCTGTCGACGCCGCGGTGCGGGCTGCCCGGCTTCACGCTCAACTTCACCGGCTACGACCCCGGCGTCTCGCCCGACGGCGAGTACCTGACCTGCGTCGGCGCCTCGTTCGACGCCACGGAGCACTACGGCGACCGGGCCTGGCTCGACCGGAAGTTCGCCGAGCTGTGGGAGGACATCGAGGAGATGATGCCGGCCGCGCGCGGGGCACTGTGGACGAAACCGCACGTCGTCACGAGCTACGGGGTGATCACCAAGCCGGGGCTGGTCGGGCCGGTGCGGCCGGACGCCGAGGTCCGCGGCGTCGAGGGGCTCTGGCTCACCGGGGACACCACCCGCGCCCGCGGGATCGGCATCGACAAGGCCGCGCGCTCCGGCATCACCACCGCCGAGGCGGTGCTGGGCCGGCGGCTCGAGGCCTTCGCCGGGACCATGCGCTACTGAGCTTCCCCATCTGACAGTCGTTTGGTAGACAATAGCCGGGCGACGACGCGAGGAGGCGTGCCATGGCGGGACGGGTCGAGGGCAAGGTCGCACTGATCACCGGCGCCGCGCGCGGGCAGGGCCGCAGCCACGCGGTCCGGCTGGCGCAGGAAGGGGCCGACATCATCGCCGTCGACCTCTGCGGGCCGCTGGCCACCGTGGACAAGTACCCGCCGGCCACCCGCGCCGACCTCGACGAGACGGTCGCCGAGGTGGAGAAGCTCGACCGGCGGATCGTGGCGCGGGTCGCCGACGTCCGCGACCGGGCCGCGCTCACCGCCGCGGTCAACGAGGGCGTCACCGAGCTCGGCGGGCTCGACGTCGCGGTGGCGAACGCGGGGATCGCCAGCTTCGGCGCCGCGTTCGAGATCACCGACGAGATGTGGCAGGAGATGCTCGACGTCAACCTCACCGGCGTCTGGAACACCGCCCGCGCGGCCGTGCCGCACCTGATCGAGCGCGGCGGCGGGTCGCTGATGTTCACCAGTTCCATCGGCGGGCTGAAGGGGATCCAGAACGTCGGGCACTACGTCTCGACCAAGCACGGGATCGTCGGGCTGATGCGCACGCTGGCCAACGAGCTGGCGCCGCACCGCATCCGGGTCAACACGATCCACCCGACCAACGTCGACACCGACATGATCCAGAACCCCGGCACCTGGAAGCTCTTCGCGCCGGACGACCCGGCGCCCAGCCAGGAGAAGGCGCTGCCCGGCTTCCTGTCGCTCAACGCGCTGGAGGTCCCCTGGGTGGAGCCGATCGACATCAGCAACGCCGTGCTCTTCCTGGGCAGCGACGAGGCCCGGTACATCACCGGCGTCACGCTGCCCGTCGACGCCGGCGCGAACGTCAGGTAGGAGGCGCGGTGCGGATCACGGACGCGGTCGGGCTGGTCACCGGCGGGGCCTCCGGGCTCGGCGCCGGTACGGCCCGGATGCTGGTCGAGCGCGGCGGGAAGGTCGGGATCCTGGACCTGCCGTCGTCGGACGGGGAGTCGTTCGCGGCCGAGCTGGGCGACGCGGCCTTCTTCGTGCCGGCGGACGTGAGCGACGTGGGGCAGGTCGAGAAGGCGGTCGCGGCCGTCGCGGACCGGTTCGGGCGGGTCGACGTCTGCGTCAACGCCGCGGGCATCAGCCCGGCCGCCCGGGTGCTGTCGCGCAAGGGCGACCTGCACCCGCTCGACGTCTTCCGGCGCACCCTGGAGGTCAACCTCGTCGGCACCTTCGACGTGCTGCGGCACGCCGTGGCGGCCATGTCCGGCCGGCACGGACGAGAAGCGCCGCGCCGCCCTGATGGACCTGCACGTGTTCCCCAGGCGGCTCGGCCGGCCCGCCGACTTCGCGCACCTGGTCGCCGCGTTCATGGAGAACGAGCTGCTCAACGGCGAGGTGGTCCGGCTGGACGCGGCGACCCGCCTGTGACTGTCGACCGTTTGGTAGGCTCCTCCGATTCGAGCGCGTCGAGGGGAGCGGGGATGCGGCAGCCGGCCGGGCGGAGTGCGCGGCGTTCCGGGGGAGAGCGTAAACCCCGCGAGGAGCGCTGGGCCGAGCTCATCGAGGTCGCCACCCAGGTGTTCTACGAGAAGGGCTACGACGGCGCGTCCCTGCAGGACATCGCCGACCGGCTCGGGATGCTCAAGGGCAGCCTGTACTACTACATCCAGTCCAAGGAGGACCTGCTCTTCGACGTGATCAGCGCCGTGCACAAGGAGGGCCTGGCCGTCGTGCGATCCCGGTCGGAGGTGCCCGGCGGGCCGCTGGACCGGCTGGAGAGCGTGATCCGCGGGCACGTGGAGCACACCTGCCGCAACCTCGTGCCCACCGCGGTCTTCCTGCACGAGCTGTCGGCGCTCCCGGCCGAGCGCCGCAAGGAGATCCTCGGGTCCGAGCACGCCTACCAGGGCGTGTTCCGCGACCTCGTCGAGCAGGGGCAGGCCGGCGGGCTGGTGCGGGCCGACCTCGACCCGCGGCTCGCGGCCCTGTCGATCCTGGGCTCGACGAACTGGGTGTACCGCTGGTTCCGTCCCGGCGGCACCTTCACCCCGGAGCAGATCGGGGCCGAGATGGCCGAGATGGCGATCCGGGGGATCGCCACCGAGGAGGCGTTGCAGGACCGCGCCTCCCGCTGACCCTCAGGAGGATCACGATGCCCGGTCCGCTGAGCGGCCGTACCGCCCTGGTGACGGGCGGGTCCCGCGGAGTCGGGCGCGGGGTCGCGCTGCGGCTCGCCCCGAGGGTGCCGCCGTCGCCGTGAACTACCGGCGGGACGCCGACGCCGCCCAGGAGGTGGTGGAGGAGGTCACCGCCGACGGCGGCCGGGCGGTGGCGTACCCGGCGTCCGTGAGCGACCCGGCGGCGGTGCAGGAGATGCTCGAGGCGGTCACCGCGGACCTCGGTCCGGTGGACCTGATGGTGAGCAACGCGGGGCCGGCCTCGCGCGGCACCGCGATCGCCGACACGGAGCGGTCCGAGTACCAGCGGCTGCTCGACGTGCACCTGCTCGGCCCGCTCGACCTCGTGCGCGCGCTGCTGCCCGGGATGCGGGCCGCGGGCCGGGCGGACGTCGTGGTCGTCTCGAGCACCACCACCGGGGAGCTGCCCAAAGGGGGTGCGGCGTACTCGCTGGCCAAGGCGGCGATGGAGGCGGCCGCGTTCACCCTGGCCCGCGAGGAGCGCGCGCACGGGATCCGGGTCAACGTCGTCGCGCCCGGGCTCGTCGCCACGGACATGGGGGAGCGGTTGGTCGCCGCGACCGCGGGCGGGAGCATCGCCGACCTCGACGCCGCCTACCCCTTCGGCCGCGTCGCCCGCCCGGCCGACGTCGCCGGCGTCGTCGCGTTCCTGGCGTCGCAGGACGGGGAGTACCTCACCGGCCAGCGCATCGAGGTCGACGGGGGTGGGCCGGACCGGAGCCCGTTCCCCTGAGCGGTCCAAGATCCATCTCCGGGCGGCGGGACCTTCGGATTCCGAGTGTTCCCCGTGCCGGAGGCTGGATCTCGGAGCGTGCGGCTGCAGCCCGTGCGTGCCGCTCAGGCCAGAGTGACCAAGGGGGAGCCGGCGGTGACGGGGCTGCCGGCGCCGGCGAGGACCTGGCCGACGGTGCCGCCGACCTCCGTGCGGATCTCCATCTCCATCTTCATGGCCTCGAGCACCGCGACGACGTCGCCCGGCGCCAGTTCCTGGCCGGGCCGCACCCGGACCTCGACGACGGTCGCGTCCATCGGTGCGACGGGGACGGTGCCGGCGGCGGCGGTCCCTCCTGCCGCGGTACCGGCCGACCGGCGGGGCGGGCGGGACGACGCCGTGGCCGCGGCGCCGGGCCGGACGGCGCGGCCGTACACCGCCACCTCCACCGGGCCGCGGTCCGTCGCGATGCGGACCCGGCGGGTGGGGACGACCGCGCCGGCCCCGGACCCGACCGTGCCGGACCCGACCGTGCCGGACCCGACCGTGCCGCCTGCGACCGCGCCCGGGGCCACCCCGCCGGCCGCGGAGCCGCCGGCGGCTGCCGCTCGCCCGGCCGGGTCCGGCGCCCACTCCCGCTGCACCGAGCCGGTGTCGTGGGCGCCGGCGGCGAAGGACTCCGAGGCCAGCACCTCGCGCAGGTAGGGTGCGGTCGTTGGCACGCCCTCGACCCGCAGCTCGCCGAGCGCGGCGATCAGCCGGCGCCGGGCGGCGTCGCGGTCGGCGCCGTGCGCGAGCACCTTGCCGAACATCGAGTCGTACTCCGGCGCGACCCGGCTCCCCGGGCCACCGCCCGGCTCCACGCCGAAGTCGTTGCGCACCCCCGGTCCCAGCGGGAGCGCGAGCTCGGTGATCGCGCCGGGCGCGGGCCGGAAGTCCGCCCACGGGTCCTCGGCGGCGATGCGGGCCTGGATCGCATGGCCGGAGATCCGGACGTCGTCCTGGGTGAAGGGCAGCGGCACGCCGTCGGCCACCCGCAGCTGCGTGGCGACGACGTCCAGCCCGGTGACCAGCTCGGTCACCCCGTGCTCGACCTGCAGCCGGGTGTTCATCTCGAGGAAGAAGAACTCCCCCTCGGTCTGCGCTGTGCCCGGCAGCACGAGGAACTCGACGGTCCCCGCCCCGACGTAGCCCACCTTCCTCGCGAGGGTCACGGCGGCGTCGAGCAGTCGTGCGCGCAGCACGTCCGACAGCCCGAACGCCGGCGCCTCCTCGATCAGCTTCTGGTGCCGCCGCTGCACCGAGCAGTCCCGGTCGAACAGGTGCACGACGGTGCCCTGCGCGTCGCCGACCACCTGCACCTCGACGTGCCGCGGGCGTTCCAGGTACCGCTCGAGATGCACCTCGGACCGCCCGAACGCCGCGCCCGCCTCACGCCCGGCGGCGGCCATGGCGTCGGCCAGCTCGCCCGCCGAGTGCACCACCCGCATCCCGCGCCCACCGCCCCCGAACGACGCCTTGACGACGAGCGGGAACCCCAGCCGTGCCGCGGCCGACGAGGCCTCGGCCGGCGTGAGGTCCCCGGTCCCCGGCGGCACCGGCACCCCGCACTCGTCGGCCAGGGCACGCGCCGCGACCTTGTCGCCCATCCGGGCGATGACCTCGGCCGGCGGTCCCACGAACGTCAGTCCGGCGCCCGTGACGGCCTCGGCGAACCCGGCGTCCTCACTGAGCAGCCCGTAGCCGGGGTGCACGGCGTCGGCGCCGGAGGCCTTGGCGGCGCCCAGGATCGCGTCGACGTCCAGGTACGACGCCCGCGCCGGGGCCGGCCCGATCCGGTGCGCCTCGTCGGCCAGCCGGACGTGCAGCGCGTCGGCGTCGGCGTCGGAGTACACGGCCACGGCCCGCAGGCCGAGCTCCCGGCACGACCGGATGATCCGCACGGCGATCTCGCCACGGTTCGCCACCAGGACGGTCTGGATCGACACGAGCCGCTCCGCTCTACTCGGGGGGTCGACGGGGTCTGTCTACCAATCGGCCGTCTGGTAGTCTAGCGTCCGTCGGCGAGACCCGACGGACACCGGTACGAGCGGAGGTCCCGTGACGGCAACGGACAGCCCCACGGCGCCAGCAGGCGCCCCCGGCAGTGCTCCCAGCGCTCCCAGCGCTCCCAGCGCCCCCAGCGCCCCCAGCGCCCCCAGCGCCCCCAGCGCTCCCCACGGAGACGGCGGTGCGCACACCATGGCGGACAGGATCGCGCTCCTGCGCGAGAAGCAGGAGGCCGCCCACGCCAGCGGCGGCCCCGAGGGCCTGCGGCGACACCGCGAGTCCGGCCGGCTGCCGGTGCGCGAGCGGATCGACATGCTCGTCGACCCGGACACCTGGTTCGAGATCGGCGCGCTGGCGCTGCCCGAGCTGCGGCGCGAGAAGCCCATCCCGGGCGACGCCGTCGTGACCGGGTTCGGCCTGCTCGACGGGCGGCGCATCGGCGTCATCGGCATCGACTCCAGCGTGGTCGCGGGCACCACGGCCCCGATCAGCATGCGCAAGCAGGGCCGGCTGATCGAGCACGCGCAGCGGCACGGCTTCCCCCTGGTCCTGCTCTGCGACGCCGACGGCGGCCGGATGCCGGACGTCTCGGGCTGGCGGTTCTCCGGCCTGCCCCTGGACTTCACCACGTTCCTCAAGCCGCCGCCGGGTCGGCCGGTGGTGCCGCGCGCGGCGGCGGTGCTGGGTCCGAGCTACGGCGACTCCGCCCTGCACGCCTCCACGGCCCACTACGTGGTGATGGTGCGCAGCGGCTCGATCGCGCTGTCCGGGCCGTCGGTCGTGGAGCCCGCGATCGGCGAGAAGGTGACCGACTCCGAGCTGGGCGGCCCGGCGGCGGCGACCGAGGCGGGCAACGCCCACCTGGTCGTCGACACCGAGGCCGACGCGATGGACGCCGTCGCCGCCTTCCTGTCCTACCTGCCGCAGAACTCCACGCAGCGCCCGCCGCTCGCGCCGCCGCTGCCACCGGGGCGGGACCCGAAGGAGCTGGAGAGCATCGTCCCGCTGGGGGCGCGGTCGGGCTACGACATGCGCGACGTCTTCGCCTGCCTGGCCGACGAGGCCAGCATCCTGCCCTGGGCGGACGGCTGGGGCTCGAGCCTGCTGTGCGCGCTGGCCCGGATCGAGGGCCGCCCGGTGGGGCTGGTCGGCAACCAGCCGATCGTGCGGGCGGGCGCGCTGGACCCGGCGGCGCTGGAGAAGGAGAAGGTGTTCGTGCAGCTGTGCGACACCTTCGGGCTGCCGCTGGTGTTCCTGCACGACGTGCCGGGGCTGATGATCGGCACCCAGGCCGAGCGGGGCGGGATCCTGCACGGCTACGAGGCGCTGGTCTCGGCGATCGCCGAGGCCACGGTCCCGAAGGTCGGCGTGGTGCTGCGCAAGGCCTACGGCGGCGGGCACTTCGCGATGGGCGGGCGCCCGACCAGGCCGGACTTCCTCTACGCCTGGCCGAGTGCCGAGCTCGGGTTCATGGCGCCGGAGACCGGGATCCGCACCATCCACCGCCGGCGGCTGGAGAAGGTGCTCGCCGAGCAGGGCCCGGAGGCGCACGCGGCGCTGGTCGCGGAGCTCACGGCGGAATGGATCAGCGAGGCGGAGCCCTGGGAGGCCGCCGCGCACCTCTCGCTCGACGACGTCGTCGAACCGGGCCGGACCCGGGAGGTCGTCGCGGCGAGCATCGACATCGCGCTCGGAGGGCGGCTTTGACCAGCAGGAACGGGGCCACCACCCGCAACGTCCGGGTGGAGGTCGAGGAGGTCGGGGACGGCCGCGTGGCCATCGCCGTGCTGACGATCGACGACCCGGCGAAGCTGAACGCCATGGGCCGCACCTTCTGGGCGGAGATGCGCGAGGCGCTGGCCACGCTGGAGACCGACGGCCGTACCCGCGCGGTGATCATCACCGGGGCGGGGGAGAAGGCGTTCTCCGCCGGCGGGGACATCGCGAGCTTCGCCGAGCTGACCGACGTCGCGGCCAAGCGGGCGTTCCAGCAGGACTGCATGCGCACCTTCGCCGCGGTCGAGGAGACCCCGCTGCCGGTGCTCGCCGCGGTGAACGGCTTCGCGATGGGCGGGGGCTGCGAGCTGGCCCTGGCCTGCGACGTCGTGGTGGCCGCGGAGAACGCGACGTTCGGGATGCCGGAGAGCGCGGTCGGGCTGGTACCCGGGTTCGGGGTGCTGCGGGCGCCGTCGGTGATCGGCCGGCACTGGACGAAGCTGATGATGTTCTCCGGGGAGCGGGTCGACGCCGAGACCGCGCTGCGGATCGGGCTGGCGCAGAAGGTGGTGCCGGCGGGCGCGCTGATGGACACCGCGCGGGAGATCGCGGCGCGGGTCGCGGGGATGGCCCCGCTCGCGCTGGCCACCGGGAAGAACCTGGTCAACCGGGGTGTGGACCGCGGGGAGTTCGACCACTCCACGGCTGCGCTGACCACCCTGCACGCCACCGCCGACGCCGCCGAGGGGATCGCGGCGTTCGTCGGGAAGCGGGCGCCGAAGTTCGAGGGGCGGTAATGGAGCCTTTCGTCGCGCTCATGCGGCGCTACGTCAACGACTACACCAACCGGCACGACGTCTCGGTCTGCCCCGAGATCATGGAGCCGGGCTACACGCTGCGGATGGGCCCGCACGAGGTGGCGGGCCGCGACGAGCTGTACATCCCGGCGTCGCAGAAGCAGTTCGCGCAGTTCCCGGGCCTGTGCCTGACCGTGCACGAGATCGTGACCAACGGCGACCGGCTGGCCATGCGGTTCTCCGAGCACGGCCGCTCGGTCAGGCACGACGGGCGCGGCGCGGCGTGGACCGGGCTGGGGCTGTACCGGTGGAACGGCCGCAAGCTCGTCGAGAACTTCGTGGAGCAGGACTACCTGGCCCGGCGGCGGCAGCTCGCCTCGGGGGTGCCCGCGGCCGTCGAGCCGCCGGCGCTGGCGCCGTGGGACACGGTGGCGCTCGCCCCGGACCGGGAGGCCGAGGCGGTGGTCCGGGCGTGGATCTCGTCCGGTGCGGGCGCGGGGCCCGCGATCCTCGACGACGGGGCGCCGGAAATCCTGCTCGACGACGCGTCGTCGCAGGTCGACGACCTGTTCTCCGCAGGCCCGCACGTCGCCTTCCGGGTCACCCGCACCGGCACGTACGGGGGCGGGCTCGGCCCCGACGCCGGGATCGACGACGCCGCGCTGACCGGCGCGCCCGGCACCCTGCACCTCGTCGGGCTGGTCACCGTGGCAGACGGCCGGGTGACCGGCGGCCGGATCGTGCGGGACCGTCTGGGGCTCGCGCGCAGCTTGTCCCGGCCGACCGTGGGGAGTGCGTCGTGACCGTGCCCCGCACCGACTCCGTCGACCTCACCACCCCGGCGGCCAGCGCCGATCCGTTCGCGGTCTTCCGGGCGCTGCGCGAGAGCGACCCGGTGCACTGGAGCAAGGCGCACCGGGCCTGGCTGATCACGCGCTACGACGACGTCTCGGCCGCTTTCCAGAACAAGGCCTTCTCCAACGACCGGGTCCGCCCGGTGCTGGAGCGCAAGCGGCAGGCCGGGGCGGAGTCCGCCGCCACCGGCGTCCTCGGCCTGATGACGGGCTGGATGGTCGTCAACGACCCGCCCGTGCACACCCGGCTGCGCAAGCTCGCGGCCGGCGCGTTCAAGGGCCAGCGGATCGCGGCGATGGACGCGATGATCACCGGGATCGTCGACGCGCACCTCGACGCGTTCGTGCGCGGCTCCGGCCCGCAGGACCTGATCTCCGAGGTCGCCTACCCGCTGCCCGCCACGGTGATCGCGACGATGCTCGGCGCGCCGCCCGAGGACCGGGACCGGTTCCGCGAGTGGTCGGACGAGCTCGCCCTGGTCGCCTTCGGCACCGGCGGCGCCGCGCGAGCGGACCGGCACGAGCGGGCGTTGCGTGGGTTGCGGGAGATGGAGTCCTACTTCCACACGCTGATCGAGAAGCGGCGCACGGAGCCGGGCGAGGACATGCTGTCCGCCCTCATGGCCGAAGAAGGCGACGACCGGCTGACCGACGACGAGCTCGTCGGCATGTGCGCGCTGCTGCTCTTCGCCGGCCACGAGACCACCACGAACTCGATCGCGAACGCGGTCCTGGCCCTGCTGCGGCACCCCGACCAGCTCGACCGCCTGCGCCGCGACCCGGCCCTGATCGGCCCGGCCGTCGAGGAGCTGCTGCGCTTCGACGGCCCGATCAAGGTGCTCAACCGGTGGGTGGTCGCCGAGACCGAGGTCCGCGGGAGGACGATCCGGCCGGGGGAGCGGGTGCACCTCGTGCTCGCCTCCGCCAACCGGGACCCGGAGAAGTTCGCCGGCCCGGACACGCTCGACCTCGGCCGGAGCCCGAACCCGCACGTCGCCTTCGGCAAGGGCATCCACGCCTGCATCGGCGCCCAGCTGGCCCGGATGGAGACCCGGATCGCGGTGGCGCGCATCGTCGAGCGGCTGCCGGGGCTGGCGCTCGCCGAAGAGCCGGCGTGGAAGGACGTGCTGGCCTCCCGCTCCATGGAGAAGCTGGTGGTGACCCACACGTGAGGACCGACCGATGAGGATCAGCGTCGACCCGGAGGTCTGCGAGGCGCACGGCCAGTGCTCGATCGTCGACATGGACCTCTTCCCGCTCGACGACGACGGGTACTCCGCCGTCGGGCCGGACCGTGAGGTGCCCGAGGGCGAGGAGGACGCGGCGAAGCTGGGCGTCGACGCCTGCCCGGTGCGGGCGCTCAGGATCCTCTCGTGAGCGTGCTGTTCACGCCGGTTCGGCTGGGTCCGCTCACGCTGAAGAACCGCCTGGTCATGGCCCCGATGGGCACGTGCCTGGACAACGGCGGGTTCATCACCGACGACACCGTGGCCTACTACCGCCGCCGCGCCGAAGGAGGGGTCGGCGCGATCACGGTGGAGGGCTGCCTCGTCTCGTCGGACACCGTCGGGCCGGAGCCGCGGATCAGCGGACCGGAGTACCTGCCGGGGCTGCGCCGGGTCGTCGAGGCGCTCCGGCCGTACGACGTCACGGTCGGCGTGCAGCTCATGCACCCCGGCCGGCAGGTCGTCGACGGACCGTCGGTGGCGCCGTCGCCGGTGCCGCTGAACTCGGCCTCGCCGGTCCCGCACGCGCTGACGGTGCCCGAGATCGAGCGGATCGTCGCCGACTACGCCCGGGCGGCCCGCTACGCCCAGGAGGCCGGCTACGACTATCTGGAGGTGCACGGCGCGCACGGGTACCTGCCGTCGAACTTCCTGTCCCCGCAGCACAACCACCGCACGGACGCCTACGGCGGCTCCCTGGAGAACCGGGCGCGGTTCTCGGTGGAGGTCGCGCGGGCGATCGTCGCGGCCTGCGACCTGCCGCTCGTGTGGCGGCTCAATGGGACCGACGCCGAGCCCGGCGGGTTCGACCCGGAGTCGGCGGTGGCCGTCGCGCGGATGCTGGAGGCGGCGGGGGTCGCGTCGATCTCCGTGTCGTCGGGAACCTGGCTGACGCTGCAGGAGACGCTCGCCCCGATGTCGGTGCCACGCGGGCACATGCGCCCGCTCGTCCGGGCCGTCAAGCAGGCCGTCTCGCTGCCGGTGATGGCCGTCGGGCGGCTCGACGACCCCGAGCTGGCCGAGAGCGTCGTCGAACGCGGCGAGGCCGACCTCGTGCTGCTCGGCCGCGGGCTGATCGCCGAGCCGGACTGGCCGCTGCTCGTCCGCGAAGGTCGGCGGGACGAGCTGCGCCCCTGCATCGCGTGCAATGCCTGCGTCGACCTGGTCGGGCGCGGCGAGCGGGCGCGCTGCTCGGTCAACCCCGAGGTCGGCCGCGAGCTGACCTGGGAGGTCGAGCCCGCGGCGCGGCCGCGGCGGGTGATGGTCGTCGGGTCCGGACCGGCCGGGCTGGAGGCCGCGCGGCTCGCCCGGCTGCGCGGGCACGAGGTCTCGCTCTGGGAGCGCGACGCCGAGCTCGGCGGGAAGCTGGAGGTCGCGGGCCTCGCGCCGAGCAAGCGCGAGGTGCTGCGGTTCCGCGAGCACCAGGCGCGGCGGCTCGCCGTGCTCGGGGTGGAGATCCACACGTCCGCGCCGGTGTCGGCCGGGACGGTCGCGGCCGAGCGGCCGGACGTCGTCGTCGTCGCGACGGGCGCCGACCCGCTGGTCCCGCCGATCCCCGGCATCGACGGACCCACGGTGCACGACGCCCAGCGGCTGCTGCGCGGGGAGATCGAGGTCGGGGCCGGGACGCGACTGGTCGTGGTCGGCGGCAGCGCCACCGGCTGCGAGACCGCGGAGCTCGTGCGGGCGCGGGGTGCCGAGGTCACGATCGTCGAGATGCGCGGCAGCATCGGCCGCGGGATCGAGGCGATCACGCGGCGGCAGCTGGTGCGGCAGCTGAAGAAGGCCGGCGTGGAGGTGCTGACCCGGGCCACCGTCGTCGGGATCGAGCCCGGGGTCGTGCACTGGCAGGAGACCGACGGCACCGCGCACGCGCTCGACGCCGACCTCGTCGCCCTGGCGATCGGCTGGCGCCCGACCGGTTCCGACGTCACCGCCGGGCTGGAGCTCGGCGAGGGGATCGAGGTGCGGGTGCTGGGCGACGCCGACTCCCCGGCCGACTTCGTCCGCGCGGTCAACGCCGGCGCCGACGCGGGTCTGAGCGTCTGACAGTTCCCTTCCCGCGAGTCGGCGGTCTCCGTACACCGGACCGCACATCCCGGGAGCTCCCGGGATGTGCGGTCCGGTGGTTCAGGAGTGCCGGCCCGCGGGTCTACGCGGAGCGGGCCACCTCGACCTCGGGTGACTTGGTGTAGCCCTCGTAGCCCTTGGCGGCGACGTCGTCGCACTTCTCGCGGTACACACCGACTCCGCCGATGTAGGCCATGAAGACCCGCGGCTTGCCGGGCACGTTGGAGCCCATGTACCAGGAGTCCGCGGTCGGGTAGAGGGTCGTGTCGCCGACCTCCTCGACGTGGCGCACCCACTCGTCCTCGGCCTCGGGGGTCGCGTCGAGCTCCGCCACGCCGTTGTCGCGCATCCACTGCACGCAGTCGGTGACCCAGTCCACGTGCTGCTCGATCGAGACCATCATGTTCGACAGCACCGACGGGCTCGACGGGCCGGTGATCGTGAACATGTTGGGGAAGCCGGCGACCGACAGCCCCAGGTACGAACGCGGGCCCTCGCCCCACTTCTCCCGGAGCGACACCCCGTTCTTCCCGCGGATGTCGACCCGGGTGATGGCGCCGGTCATCGCGTCGAAGCCGGTGGCGAAGACGATCGCGTCGACCTCGTACTCCTGCTCCGACGTCCGCACGCCCTTCTCGGTGATCTCCACCAGCGGGGTCTTGCGGATGTCGACGAGGTGGACGTTGTCCTTGTTGAAGGTCTCGTAGTAGCCGCTGTCCAGACACGGCCGCTTGGTGCCGTACGGGAAGCTCCGCGGGGACAGCAGCTCGGCCAGCTCCGGGTCGTGCACGGTCTCGCGGATCTTGGACCGGACGAACTCGGCGGCCGTCTCGTTGGCGTCCTTGTCCACCAGGGTGTCGGTGTACGAGGTGAGCACGGCGACGAGGTTGCCCTGCTCCCAGGCCGACTCGTAGGTGGCGGTGCGCTCTGCCTCGTCGACCTCGAGCGCGGACTGCGTGGGCAGCGGGACCGGGACGCCGAACGCGGAGAGCTGCTGCTCCTTGCGGTACTCCCGGTACGTCGCCTTGCGGGCGGCGACCTCCTCCTCGGTGAGGGGCCGGTTGCCCGCGGGCATCGAGAAGTTGGGCGTCCGCTGGAAGACGACGGTGTCCGCCGCCTGGCCGGCCATGATCGGGATCGACTGGATGCCCGACGACCCGGTGCCGATCACCGCGATCCGCTTGCCGGTGAAGTCGACGCCCTCGTGCGGCCAGTGTCCGGTGTGGTAGGTCGGGCCCTGGAAGCGCTCGGCGCCGGGGATCTCGGGTGCCTTCGACACCGAGAGGCAGCCGGTGGCCATCACGAACCAGCGGCAGTCGACGACCTCGCCGGTGTCGGTGGTGATCGTCCAGCGGGCGCGCTCGGCGTCGTAGACCGCGCTCTCGACGCGGGTGTCGAACGTGATGTCGCGGACGAGGTCGAAGCGCTCGGCGACGTGCTGGGCGTAGGTCAGGATCTCGGGTTGGGTGGCGTACTTCTCGCTCCAGGTCCACTCCTGCTCCAGCTCGGGGGAGAAGGAGTAGGAGTAGGCGAGGCTCTCGACGTCGCACCGGGCGCCGGGGTACCGGTTCCACCACCAGGTGCCGCCGACGCCGGAGGCGGCCTCGAACACCCGGGTGGACAGGCCCAGCCCGCGGAAGCGGTGGAGCTGGTAGAGGCCGGAGAACCCGGCCCCGACGATGACGGCGTCGACGGCTCTGTCGTTGGTCACGCGTGCTACCTCCAGGCTGCGACTCTGCAGACGGTTGGTGACGTGGGACCCAGTCAACCGATCGTTTGGCACAGTTGCGACGTCCACGGCGACGCAGTCGGCGCGCGGGTTCGTTCCGGGGACACCTTGACCGGGACGGGTCCGCTGTGCTGCGGATCACTGGCCGCCGGAGAATCCCCCGGTCAGCGCAGCGACGAGCGCCCAGTCCGGGGCGGCGGGGTCCAGCTCGCGCAGCTCCCGGACGGACCGGGCGGCGGGGGAGTCGGCGAGGCGGGCGGCGACGAGATCAGGGCACCCCGGGGCCTCGCCGACCTGGACCAGGCCTGCGGCGAGCCGTGACCACCCGGTCGCGGCGGGGTCGCCGGCCTCCGCCAGGGCGGCGAGGGCGGACCGGTGGGCGGCGACGGCCCGGCAGGGGTGGCCGGCCGCCCGCTCGACGGCCGCGACCTCCTGCCACGCCGCGGCGACGTCGGCGGGCCGACCGAGCGTGCGGAACAGCGCGAGCGCGGCGTGCAGGTCGGCCAGCGCCTCCGCGGGACGGTCGCGCCGGCGGGCGAGGTGCGCGCGGTCGAGGAGGGCGTGGGCGTGGGCCGCGTCGTCGCGGCCGGCGAGCAGGTCGACGGCCAGGTCGAAGGCCGCGCGGGCGTCCCGGAGGCCGGCGGGGTAGGCGGCTCCGACGGCCGGCGCCGCCGGCGTGACCGGAGGGGGAGGGACGGCCGGTGCCGGCGCGACCTGCGGTCCCGTCGGCGTCGCTGTCGCCGGTCCGGTCGGCGTCGTGGGGGTCGCCGGAGGTGCGGGGGGTGGGGGTGCCGCGGTCGGTGCGGTCGGTGCGGGTTCCGCGGCCCCGGCGAGCGCGGCGGCGAGTCGGTGGGCGGCGCGGCCGAGGAGCACCGGGTCGCCCGCGCGGTCGGCGAGATCGAGGCCGGCGGTGGCGGCGGCCAGCGCGGCCGTGTCGTCGCCCCGGCGGGTGCGGGCGGCGGCGAGGTGGACCAGGGCGTCGGCCCCCACGACGGGATCGGCGTGCGCCGCGGCGTGGTGGACCAGCCGCTGGAGGAGCGTGGCGGAGTCGGCGGCCGGAACGGCATGCGGCGGGTACGCGGGCGGCCCGGGACGGTCGTCCGGTGCCACACCCGGGTGGTCGGCCGGTGTCGGGGGATCGAGCGCCGCCGGTCGTGAGGCCGGGAGGGCGGCCCACGCCGGATCCGCCGGCAGCACCTCGGCGACGGCCCTGGGCAGGGCGCACCACGGCCCGGTGCCGGGCCCCGGGCGTGGGCTGAGCAGACCGCGCCGGAGCAGGGCGCGCAGCAGCGGGTCGACCGGGGCGCCACCGGCGAGCCCGTCCGGGAGCACCGCGGCGCACCGGGCCGGATCGACCAGCGGCAGTCCGGTGGCGCGGACCGCCTCCAGCACCTCGCGCTCGGCGGCGGGCAGGGCGGCCAGCGCGATCCGGGCCGCGGCACGGGCGGCCGCCGCGGCGTCGCGCGGCGGGGCCGAGCCGGTCAGCGCGCGCACCGCGGCGGCCGGCGTCGGACAGGCGCCCGCGAGCAGGCGCACCGCGAGCGGCGACCCGTGACAGGTCTCGAGCAGCGCGGCCGCGTGCCCCGGACGACCCGGTGCCGGGGGGCGGGCGGGCACGTCGTGGTCCGCGCCCGGCAGCAGCGCGGCGGCCGCGGCGGGCGGCAGGCCCGGCACCACGACCGGGGCCAGACCGTCCAGGTGCAGCTCGTCGAGCGGCCCGGCCGAGGTCACCAGTACGGCCGAACCCCCGCCGGGGAGCAGCGCGCGGACCTGGGCGGCCGAGCGGGCGTCGTCGAGCACGAGCAGGGTGGGCGCGGCGGCGAGGACGGCGCGCAGCAGGACGGTCCGGTGCGGTGTCGCGGGCGGGATCTCGCCGGCGCGCACGCCGAGGTCACGCAGCAGCTCGCGCAGCGCCGGGCCCGGATCGGGACCGGTCAGCGGCACGAAGCGGACCCCACCCGGGTACCGCCCGGACAGGCGGGCGGCCGCGGCGAGGGCCACCGCGGTCGTCCCGACGCCGGGCCCGCCGGTCAGCACGACCCCCGGCGCACCTGCGGCGAGCGCCCGCAGCACGGCGCCCAGCTCGCCCTCCCGACCGACGAGTCCCGTGAGGGCGACCCCGTCGACCGGGGGCGCGGCGGCCGGCTCGAGGAGGACCCGACCCACCTGCACGACGGTCCCGACGGGCGCGGCCACCCGCAGGTCCAGCTCCGGGTCCCTCACACGCCGCCCCGGCGGTCCGGCGGTCCGATCGTGAGGCCCCCGTGCAGCTCCCGCGCCTGGACGACCGTCCCGGCCTGGCCGCCGTCGGCGATCTCGATCCGCATGCCGGGGGTGTCGGGCCCGGGCTCGTCGGCCGCGAGGTCGGCCGGGGCGTCGGCGGACCCGGCCGCGCCGGGCAGCGCCGGCAGCGGGCCGCCGGTGTGCAGCCAGGCGTGGCCGGAGAAGACCTTGGCCGGCTCGAGGACGAGCACGCGCCGGAAGTCCCGCACCCGCAGCACGCCGCGCAGCTCGGCGAAGAGCGGATCGGACAGCGCGACCGCGAGGTCGGCGCCGGGCCGGCGGGCCAGGTCGGCCCGCAGCGCGCGGGACCCGAGGAAGCGGCAGGTGCGCACCACGCCGCTGCCGGCGAAGCCGTTGCGCGCCGGGCGGCCCGGTCCGCGGTGGGCGGCCGCGCGCAGCCGGAGCCGGTCGCGCGGGCTGGAGCGGTTGAGCGCCTCCAGCCCGGCGCGCAGCGCCACCAGCATCGCCACCACGGCCGTGGGCTCCGCCGCCGGCCCGAGCAGGGCCACCTCGCCGTCGCCGTTGGCCTGGCGCAGGGCGTCCGTCCGCGCCGCCCGCCACGCCCGGTCGAGCACCCCGGCGAGGGCCTCCTGGGCCCGTTCCTGGCCCGCGTCCGAGCGCCTGCCGTAGCCCTCCAGGTCGACCGCGACGCACAACCGGTCGCCCGCGTCCCCCCGGCGTCCGACCACTCGTCCCCCCGTACCACGATCCGCCGCCGACGGGGAGCCTACGAGGTGGGGGCGCCCTGCGGGTAGGTTCGGCCTGCGGGCCGCCCGGTCCGCTCGGCACCCGGGGGGACCGGTCGGTGACGACCCAGGAGCGGACGGACGGCCCGTGGGCCGGCGCCGGGCCCGACCCTGCCCTCGATCCCGCGCTGTGGGGCGCGTTGCGCGCCCTCGGGCACCCCGTCGACTTCGCCGCCGGCGGCACGATCCTCTTCCAGGGCTCCCCCTCGGAGTCGATGCTGCTGCTGGAGGAGGGGCTCGCCACGGTGAGCGTCGCCGCCGCGGACGGGGCCGAGGTGTTCCTCGCCTTCCGCGGGCCGGGCTCCCTGCTCGGTGAGTTCGGCTATGTCGACCGCAGGCCGCGCTCCGCCATGGTGCGCGCCGCCGTGCCCACCCGCTGCCGGGTGCTGCCCCGCCCGGCGCTCGACCGGTTCCTCGGCGCCGACCCGGAGGCCCAGCGGGCCGTGACGGCCGCCGTCGTCGCCAAGATGCGCGCCGTCACCGACCGCCGGGTCCGGTACACGCAGGGCCGCATCGGCGTCCGGATCGGGCGGGTGCTCCTCGACCACGCCCGCGAGTTCGGCGTCCCCGGCCCCGGCCGCGCGGTGGTGATCGACGTGCCGCTGGTCCACCCGCGCATCGCCGACCTGGTGGGCGCCCGGTCGCGGATCGTGGGGCTGGAGCTGGCCCGGCTGCAGGAGGCCGGGCTGGTCGACACGGGCTACCGGTCGTCGCCGCGGAAGCTGCGGGTCCTCGATCCCGAGGGCCTGCGCCGCAGGTTGGGCGAGCCCGCGGGCTGAGCCCGGCAGGTGGCACCGGTGCGACATCACCGGGCCGGATCCCGGCGATCATCGAGGTCCGACGACCGGCCACGGGAAGGAGCCGCGGTGAGCGCCGAACCCGATCCCGACGAGGGACCGGTACCGGCCCCGTCCGGTTTCGCCGTCGACGAGGACGTGCTCGCGCTGCTCGGCCACGACGGCGCGGCGCTGCCGACGGAGCTCCCTTTCGACTCCTGGTGACCCACGGCGGCCGTCCGGCGGCGTGCCCTCGCCCCGCCCGTCCGGTCGCTCGCGGCCACCGCGGCCCGCAGCGCCGCCCCCGGCCCGCCCGCCGCCCCATCCGACCGCCCCGCATCCGACCGCCCCGCATCCGACCGCCCGGCCGCGGCCAGTGCCTCGGCCAGCCCCTGTCGCGGGGCCGCCGGCTCCGGCCCGCCGAGGTCCGCGAGCAGCGCGCAGCTGCGGCGGTACGCCTCGACGGCCCCGGTGAGGTCGCCCGCGGCGCGGCGCGCGGCGCCGAGGCCCTGCCACACCGCGGCCTGTCCCGGCCCGTGGTCCAGCACCCGGAACCGTTCGAGTGCCCCCGCCCCGCACTGCAGGGCGCGGTCCGTGCGGCCGCGTGAGCACGCGACCACCCCGAGCCCGTGCAGGGCCCACGCCGTGGTCTCCACCGCCTCCGCGCCGCGGTGCGCGCGCAGCAGCGCGATCACGCGCAGGTAGAGCTGTTCGGCGCGGCCCGGCTCACCCAGCTCGCGGTGCACCTCGGCCCGCGCCAGCACGGCCCCGGCCGCCCCGACCGGGTCGCCGGCGGCGAGGAAGCGTTGCTCCGCCCCGTCGAGTGCGCCGACGGCGAGGTCGGGGCGGCCGCGGTCGCGCTGTGCGACCGCGATCCGCACCTGCAGCTCGGCCCGCCGCTCCGGCGGTCCCTCGGCCACCGCGCACCGCAGTGCCGCGGCCTGGATCCGGTACCAGGGCGCCCAGGGCGCCCGTAGCAGGTCCCGGTCCGCGAGGACGTCGGCGACCTGGTCGAGCCCCGCCCGGTCGGACTGCTCGAGGTCCTCGGCGACGACGACCAGGTTGTCCCACTCGGCCGCGAACCAGCCGTGGTCCGCGGGCCGGCCCGGGGTGGGCCGGGCACGGTCGAGCGCGCGGAGGTAGGTGCGGGCGACCCGCTGCCGGCCCGCCGTGGCCATCCGCTCCCCGCCCGTGTCGCGCAGGGCCTCCTCCGCGAAGCGTCGGGCGGGGTCGCGCAGCGCGTACCGCGGTGGCGTGCCCGGCCGCCGGTCGACGAGGTGGGCCGCCGCGAGCACGGCCAGCGCCGGACCGACGTACTCGGCGTCCACGCCCGCCAGCGCCGCCGCCGTCGCGGGCGTGATGTCGGCGAGCGGCAGCGCCCCGAGCGTGCGCAGCACGCGACGCTCGGTCGGCCCGAGGTGGGCGTAGGCCGCGGCGTACGACGCCCGCAGCGTCCGGTCCCCGATACGGAGCCCGGTGAGCGTGCGGTGCCGGTCGAGCAGCGCGGCGGCGAGCCGCTCCGGCGTCAGGTCCGGGTCGGCGGCGAGGCGGGCGGCGGCGATGCGCAGCGCGAGCGGCAGACCGTCGCAGACCGCGGCGAGCTCGTCGACGCCCGGGCCGGGGCCGCCGAGGAGGGCGCGGGCCTCGTCGGGGCTCAGATCGCCGACCTCGACGCGGACTGCCGTGCCCTCGGGCATCGTGGCCGGGCAGGCCGAGGTGAGCAGGGCGAACGAGGCGGTCCGGGCGGGCAGGAGCCCGGCGACCAGGCCGGCGTCGGCGACGTCGTCGAGCAGGAGGAGGACGCGCCGTTCGGCGAGAGCGGCCCGCAGCTCGGCCCGGGCGTCGGCGGCGTGGGCGGGGACGGGCAGGCCCAGCCCGGCGAGCAGGCCGGCCGCAGGGCCCTCCGTCCCGGACCGGTGGTCGCCCAGGTCCTCGGTGAGGACGCCGTCGGGGAAGAGCGGGGCGAGCCGGTGCGCGGCCTCGACGGCCAGTGCCGTGGTCCCCGCGCCCGGGCGGCCGGTCAGCAGGACCGTCCGGACGGGTCCGCGGACGGCCCGGACGATCTCCGCGAGCTCGCGGCGCCGCCCGACGAAACCGTGCGGGCGGGGCGGTAGGGCACAGGGCACCGTGCCCGGCCGGGCGTCCGCCACGGGGCCGGCCCCCGCGCCCCCGCCCAGTGGGACGGCCACCGTGCCGACCTGGACGGCGGTGCCGACGGGGGCGTCGAGGCGCAGGGTCAGCCGCCCGGCGCGGCCTGCGGGTCCGCCCACCCCGTGATCACCTCCCGCTCGGTCGCCGTTCCCAGTGTCGTCGATCGGTCGATGCTCGGGGACGTGGGCGCGTTCCGTGGACGTGCGTCGGCCGGGTGTAACCAACGGCAACGTTGCAGCGACCTGATCGGTGGTGATCGGCGGGACATCAGCCGGGACATCAGCAAGGTCGTCGGCGGGACACCGGCGGCGGAGGAGGCGGGCGGCGATGCCGCAGAAGGGGCTGGACCCCCTGCAGGAGGATCTGCCGGAGCCGGTGCGCGAGGTCGTCACGGCGCTGCGGACGATCTACACCGACGGGCCCTTCGACCGGCTCCGGCAGGTCGAGGAGGCCGTCGTGCGGACCCGCGCCGACCGTCCCGACCTGGTCACGGTCTCGTCGGCCACCTGCTCCCGGATGCTCGGCCCGCGGCGCACCGCCGACGGCCGCAGCGCCCTGCCGCGCTGGCCCTCGGTGCGGGCCTTCCTGGTGGTGCACGGTGAGGACCCGGGCCCCTACGAGGCGCACTGGACGGCAGCCCGGGACGCGTGGACGGCCGGGGAGGGCCGGGGGGACGCGGAGGGCACGGAGGTCGCGGCCGACACCGCCGACACCGCCGACACCGCCGACACCGCCGACACCGCCGACACCGCCGAGACCGCCGAGACCGCCGAGACCGCCGAGCCTGCGGTGGCCGCACCGGCCCCCGTCGCACCGGCCCCCGCCGCACGGGTCCCTGCCGCGCCACAGGACCCCGGCGACCCGACCGGCGCCCGGCCCCTGCCGCGCCGCTCGCGGTTCGTGGCGCTCGCGCTCGCCGGGCTCGCGCTCTTCGCGGCGGGCACGGCCTTCGGCCTCGTCCTCGGCCGCGGATCCGCCGAGCCGCGGGCGGGGGCGGTCTCGCCGCTCGCCCTGCCCGGCGCGGCGACCACCGAATCGGCCGGTCCGAGCGGTGTGAACTGCGACCTCGGTGTGGCGGGCGGCGACGTCCGGTTCCTCTCCGTGGCCTCGGACGAAGGGCAGCCGGGGATCCCGAGCCGGATCCGCGTGGACCTCGAGGTCGTCAGGCCCGCCGACCCGGACCACACGTACTGGCTGATGCTCCGGCTGTTCACCGAGGGGCTGCCGTCCTCCGCGAAGGCGCCGGTGCGGACCGACTCCGGGCCCGCCTCGTTCGTGCTCGCCTCCGACTCCCCGATCGGGTCGGTCCGCGACCTGTTCGTGGTGGAGGCCGACGCCGGTGCGGGACAGTGGCTCCGGGAGAGCTACCAGCACGACGGTGACAACAGCTGGGCACAGGAGCACGGGTCGCTGCCGCCGGGTGCCGACGTCGTCTCCGGGACCTGCCGGGTCGCACGCACCCGCTGACTCCGCCGTGACGTCTGTCGCTTTCGCCCGGATTCGGGCGAACTGTCCCGGCCGTCGGTAGCCTGCTCCCGAGGGGCGGCAACGGCGACATCGACTTCAGGAGGACGGGTGCTCGAGGTCAGCGGGCTGGCGTGGGCCGTGACGATCGGGGCGGTCCTCCTGCTGCTCGCGGTGGACCTGGTCGTGGCGGCGCTGCGACCCCACCGGGTGGGCTTCCGGGAGGCCGCGCTCTGGTCGGTGTTCTACATCGCGGTGGCCGTGCTGTTCGGCGTGATCTTCTGGGCCTACGCCGGCAGCCAGTTCGGCATCGAGTACTTCAGCGGCTACATCGTCGAGAAGAGCCTCTCGGTCGACAACCTGTTCGTCTTCGTGATCATCATGACGACGTTCGCGGTCCCCGAGGAACATCAGCACAAGGTCCTGACCTTCGGGATCGTGCTCGCGCTGATCATGCGCGGCATCTTCATCGCCGTCGGTGCCACGCTGCTCAACGCGTTCTCGTTCATGTTCCTGGTGTTCGGCCTGCTGCTGCTCTACACCGCGGTCCAGCTCTTCCGACACCGCGACGAGGACCCGGACGTCGAGGACAACGCCGTGGTCAAGGGCGCGCGGCGGCTCTTCCCGGTCAGCGACGAGTACCACGGCGGCCGGTTGTTCGCGAAGGTCGACGGCAGGCGCCTGGTCACCCCGCTGTTCATCGTGTTGGTCGCGATCGGCGGCATCGACCTGCTGTTCGCGCTCGACTCCATCCCCGCCGTGTTCGGCGTGACCAGTGAGGCCTACATCGTCTTCGCGGCCAACGCCTTCGCGCTGCTGGGCCTGCGCGCGCTGTTCTTCCTGGTCAAGGGCCTGCTCGACCGGCTGGTGTACCTGTCGACCGGGCTGTCGGTCATCCTCGCGTTCATCGGCGTGAAGCTGATCCTGCACTGGCTGCACGTCGACATCAGCCCGTCGGTGCCGGAGATCCCCACCACGCTGAGCCTGGGCGTGATCGTCGGCATCCTGGTGATCGTCACGGTGGCGAGCCTGGTCAAGACACGCAACGACCCCGGTCAGCGGGCGCACGCGGGCTCGCTGCGGGCCAGCCGGAAGGCCCCCGGTGCGGTGGGGGCCTCGGAACAGGAGCGGGACCGCTAGCATGGTGGCGTGCGCCACGCGCTGACCTCCCGGCGGGAGATCATTATCCGGCGCGCCGGCTGAGCCAGGTCGCCGGCGCGCTGCTGCTGTGCGCCCGCCCGGGACCTGGCCCGGATCCCCCCACCTCGTGAAGGAGATCCGATGACCGCCGCCCTGCTGCCCGCATCCCGGCCCGCGTCCCGGCCCGCATCCCAGCCCGTCGCGCCCGAGGTGCACGACGCCGTGTCCGTCCGCGTCGCCGTGACCGGCGGCCTCGACGGCGTCCAGCGCGTCGTGACCCTGCTCCGCGGCCGCGGCTACCCGGTCCGCGGCCTCACCGCCGACCTCGCCGACGACGACACCGGCGCCCTCGGGGTGCGTCTGCCGTTGACGGCCGAGGAGGCCCAGCTGCTGGTGGCGCGCCTGTACCGGCTGCCCGCCGTGCTGCACGCGGCCGTCGGCTGAGCGTCGGCCGGACTCAGCGCAGGCCGGGCCCGCCCACCGGCGTCAGCTCGATGTACTCGGGCGGGCCCGCGAGCAGCGGCAGCACCGCGCCGAGCCCGGCCTCGCCGAGGTCGCGCTCCAGCGCCGCCTCGGACGCCGCCTCGTCGGCCCACACCTCGGTGACCCACACGGCGTCCTCCTCGTCCGGTGCGCGGTTCACGATGTACAGCTCGCAGCCCGGCGCCGACCGCATGCCCTCGGCCACCCGGAGCATCCCCTCGGCCAGCGCGGCCCCGTCCCCGGGGGTCGCGATCATGCGGACGTACCTGCCGACGCGGGCGCTCATGCGGCGACGGTAGCCGCGCCGGGGTCAGGCGGCGGTGACCGGGTCCGCGGCGGTGTCGACCGACGGGGTGCCGAAGCGGCGCAGCGCCCGGCCCCCGGCGGTGAAGGCCGGCCAGCCCGGGTCGCCCGTCCGGGCGAAGGCGGCCCAGGCCGCGACCATCTCGTCGGCCAGCGCGCGGGGCGGGTCCTCGCCGACCAGCGCGTCGGGCCCGGCGGCGCGCTCCGGCGTGCCGAACACGAACGGCAGCTCCAGGGCGTGGCAGGCGCCCAGCGCGCCGCCGAAGGCCGGGGAACGCCAGCCGAACTCGTAGACGTGGGTGGCGCCGGTGCCGGTCCCCGCGTGCGCGAGGGCGAGGCGCAGCGCCGGGCCGCGGAACACGAGATCGGTGAGCACGGCGCCGTAGCGCTCGCCCGGCGTGGCCTCGGTGCGGGCGGCCAGCAGCTCCGAGGCCCGCGGGTGCACCGCGCCGAGCCCGGCGAGGGCCCGGGTGTCCGTCAGCGCGCCGAGCACCCCCGTCGGCACCAGGTAGAGGTTCATCTCCTCGGCGTTGAACCCGGTGACCACGTCGACGGCCGCGGCGGAGCCCTCGGCCACGGCGGAGAGCGGGGAGCGCGGCAGGACGTCGTCGCCCACCACCGGGCAGAAGCTGCCGAGCCCGAAGCCGGGGTCGACGCCGTCGGGCTCCCGCAGGTCCCCGCGCCTCACCGGATCGGCCATCCGCTCCTGGGCGGCCAGGGTGTCGGCCAGGGAGCGCCCGCAGAACGCCTCGGCGGAAGGTTCCACACCCAGCTCGGCGGCCACACGCGCGGCGAACCCGCGCAGCGGCCCCTCGCTGTGCACCATCTCCGCGCCGCCGCTCTGCACGATCGCGCGGCGGAACAGCCCGGAGGCGAGCGGCGAGCCGAGCAGGCTGCCGACGCTCATCGCACCCGCGGACTCGCCGAACACCGTGACCTGCGCGGGATCGCCGCCGAACGCGGCCGCGTTCTCCTGCACCCAGGCCAGGGCCGCGAGCTGGTCGCGCAGCCCGATGTTGGTGGCGCCGCCGGCGAGCGGGAGGAAGCCCTCGATCCCCAGCCGGTACGTCACCGACACGAGCACGACGCCGGCGCGGGCGAGCGCGGTCCCGTCGTAGACCGGGGCGCCCGGCTCTCCGGCGACGAACGCGCCGCCGTGCACGAACACCATCACGGGCAGCCCGGAGCCGCCGGGGTCCGGCGTCCAGACATCGACCGTCAGGTAGTCGTCGCCCGGCCGCCAGCCCTGCCCGACGACGGGGCAGAGGTCCAGGGCACCGAAGGCGCGGGGCGGCTGCGGGGCGTTCGGACCCGGAGCGGTGCAGTCCCGCACACCCTGCCAGGCGGGCGCCGGCGCGGGCGCGGCGAACCGGAGCGGGCCGACGGGCGGTGCCGCGTAAGGCACGCCCAGGAACCGGGCCACCCCGTCCTTCTCGACGCCCCTGACCCGCCCCGCGGCGGTGACCGCCTCCGGCGCCTGGCCGCCCGACCCCTGAACCGACCGCTCGCTCGCCTGCACGCCCTCCGGTCTACCGGATCACGGCAGCGGAAGCACGAGGATGCGGTCGTCGTCGGGACCGGGGTCGCCGCGGCCGTCCCGGTTGCTGGTGGTGAACCACAGCGACGTCCCGTCCGGGGTCGGCGCGACCGTGCGGAGGCGGCCGTAGGTGCCCTGGAACAGCACCCGCGGCTCGCCCAGGGACCCGTCCGGGTTCACCGGGTAGCGGAACAGCCGCTCGCCGCCCAGCGCGCCGACGTAGAGCGCGCCGTCGGCGTACGCCAGGCCGCTCCACGAGGCGTCGTCGGTGCCCTGCTGGGCCAGCGGGTCGACGAACCCCTCGCGGCCCTCGCGGCCCTCGACCTCCGGCCAGCCGTAGTTGGCACCCGGGGTGATCAGGTTGATCTCGTCCCAGGTGCTCTGGCCGAACTCCGCCGAGTACAGCCGGCCGGACCGGTCCCAGGCCAGACCCTGCGGGTTGCGGTGGCCGAGGCTGTAGACCGCGGTGCCGAACGGGTTGCCCGGCGCGGGCTGCCCGTCCTTCGTGAGCCGCAGGATCTTCCCGCCCAGGTCGTCCCGGTCCTGGGCGGGCCCGCCGCGACCGGCCTCGCCGGCCGCGACGTACAGGAAACCGTCCGGGCCGAACGCGATCCGGCCGCCGTCGTGGTTGCCGCCCTTGGGGATCCCGGTGAGGATCTCCTGCTGTCGCGACCCGTCGATCGTGCCGTCCGGGTTCGCCGTGAGCCGGACGACGCGGTTGTCGTCCGAGGTCGTGACCATGACGTAGACGCCGCGGTCCGTGGCGTGGTCGGGGGAGAGCGCGATCCCGAGGAGGCCGCCCTCGCCGGTCGGGTGACGCCCTCGACCGTGCCCGACCGGGTCACCGTGCCGTCCGGCGCGACGCGGGAGATCGTCGCCGGGATCCGTTCGGTGACCAGCGCGGAACCGTCCGGGAGGAAGGCGATGCCCCACGGCACCTCGAGGCCCGACGCCAGAACCCGCGGCTCGCCGGCCGCCGGTGCGCCCTGGGGTGAGGCGGACGGGGTGCGCGAGGGGGTGGCCGCCGTGGGTGCGGGGGCGGGCCCGGCACAGGCCGTGGCGAGGGCCAGCGCGCCCGCGAGCAGCAGCGCGGCGCCGGTCCGGAGGGGAGGGAGAGGGGGGAGCGCACGGGCCGAACCTAGGCCGTGTCTCCCAACCCGCCACCACCGCTCCCGGCGCCCACGCCGTCCCCGCCGGCGTTGCCGGGCCACGCGAATACGCCCGGTATGAGGGCGGCCCGGCTGCCTTGCCGGGAACGACGTGGATCACCGGGCCCGGGGGCACCGGATCGAGAGACACGGCCTAGCCGCCCATCCCTGCCCAGGCGCGACGAACCCGACGGAGCAGGAGGAAAGCGACAGCCGGGTGGGGTCTGCACCCGGACCGGGCCGGTGGGTGGCCCCGCTCCGCCGCGCACGGGCGTCGGGCACCCTGGAGGGCATGACCGTGGACCACATCCTGCTGGCGATCCCGCCGCTGGCGGTGTACCTGATCGTGGGGCTCGTCGTGGGTGTGGAGAGCCTCGGCATCCCCCTGCCCGGCGAGATCGTCCTGGTCAGCGCGGCGCTGCTGGCGTCGCACCACGAGGTGGCGGTCGACCCGGTCGGCGTGGGGGCCGCCGCGATCGTCGGGGCCGTGATCGGCGACTCGATCGGCTACCTGATCGGCCGCCGCTACGGTCTCCCGCTGTTCGACCGGCTCGGCCGGCGCTTCCCGAAGCACTTCGGGCCGCGGCACGTGGCGCTCGCCGAGCGGTTCTTCGGCCGCTGGGGGATGTGGGCGGTGTTCTTCGGCCGGTTCGTGGCCCTGTTGCGGATCTTCGCGGGCCCGCTCGCCGGGGCGCTGCGGATGCACTACCCGCGCTTCCTCGTCGCGAACGTCGGCGGGGCGATCGCGTGGGCCGGCGGGACCACCGCGGCGGTCTACTACCTGGGGATCGTGGCCGAGAAGTGGCTGTCCCGGTTCTCCTGGGCGGGGCTCGGCGTGGCGGTCGTCGTGGGCCTCGCCGTCGCGCTGGTGGTGCGGCGGCGCACCCACCGGATGCTCGACGAGGTCGAGCTGCCGGATCAGGCCGCGCCGGTGTCGGCGGGCGACGACCCGACGGGCGCCCCTGGCACCGCCGGTTCCACGGCGCCCACCTCGGCCCCGTGACCCAGCACCGGCACGTGCCCGGTCGCGTCGAGCTCCGGGGACCGCACCCCGAGGGCGCGCAGCGTCGCCGCGACCACGGCCGGTACGGGCCGCGCGGCGCCGTCGAGCACGGTGAGGGCCAGCGCGCGCCCGTCGGGTAGCGCGGCGGCGAACACGCCCTCCGCCCCGTCCTTCGCGACGAGCCCGGGCACGGCCCGCAGGATGCGCGTCACCGGGCGGGCGGGCCCGCCGAGCCACTCCGGGTGCGCCCGGACCGCCGCGGCGACACGGCCCTCGGGACTTCCCGGGTCGGCGGTCGCGATCACGGAGAAGGCCCGGGCCAGCCCCGCGACGGTGCAGGAGAACAGCGGTGCGCCGCAGCCGTCGACCGCCACGTGGCGCACCTCGTCGCCGGTCAGCGCCTCGACGTGCCGGCGGATCGCCTGCTGCAAGGCGTGCGCGGGGTCGAGGTACCCGGCCGTGTCCCAGCCCGCGGCCACGCAGGTCGCGAGCATGGCCGCGTGCTTGCCCGAGCAGTTCTGGGCGACCGGCTCCGGCACCGAGCCGGCGGCGCGCCAGGCCGCGGCGGCGTCGGGGTCGAGCGGCAGGTCCGGGGTGTTGCGCAGCGCGCCCGTGTCGAGCCCGGCCGCAGCGAGGATCCGGGCCGCGCCCTCCCGGTGCCTCGGCAGGCCGGCGTGACTGGCGGCCGCCAGCGCGAGCAGCTCGCCGTCGAGATCCAGACCGGCGCGCAGCATCGCCGCCGCCTGCACCGGCTTGAGCGCCGAGCGCGGGAAGAAGGTGGCGCCGGGCCGGCCGACCTGCGGGCCGCCGATCGTCGCCAGGTGCCCCAGGTGCACGGACTCGACCACCCCGGACCGGACGACGGTGGCCAGGGTCCCGGCCCCGGTCGCGACACTGCTCGCCTCACCCACGGACGGGCACGCTAGCCGCCGCCCGCCGGGCCCGCCGCCCGTCACGATGGCGGTCACGCGCCGACGACGCCCGGGGCCAGCCTCGGCGGGTTCGGCCCGTAGGCGTTGCCGCGCGCGGCCCGGGCGCGCACACCGGGCAGCCCGAAGACCCACCGGAGGGCGGCCGGCGGGGCGATCGCGCGGTCCCGCTCGCGCGCCTGCACCACCCGCCGCTCGGTGCGGACCTGCTGGGCCTGCACCGTGCGGATCGCGGGCTCCCGATCGCCCTGCACCGCGATCAGGTCGCTCTCGTGCAGACCGCCCGCGCGCAGGGCCGGGACCAGCCGGTTCGCCGCGGCGACGGCGTCCTGCAGGGCCATGAGGATGCCGTTGCCGCCGACCGGGGAGATGACGTGCGCGGCGTCGCCGACCAGCAGCAGGCCCGGCCGCCACCAGCGCTCCACCCGGGCGATGTCGACCGAGAGCAGGGTCGTCTGCCGCAGGTCGGTGAGCAGGTCGGCACGGTCGGCCAGCCACGACACGTGCGTGCGCAGGAACGCACGGATGGGCTCGACGCCGACCTCCCGCGCGGCCGGGAAGCCGCCCTTGGGCAGCGACCAGCCGACCTGCCAGTCCGTCGGCCCGCCGAGCAGCCCGACGTAGTGGTCGGCGCCGAAGTAGAGGTCGACGTCGGCCTCGGGCGGGTCGTCCGAGCGGCGGGGCAGCGTGAACCACAGGATGTCCGTCTGGGCGCCGAGCGAGCGCGCCGGCAACCCGGCCAGGGCCCGCACCTTGGAGAAGCGGCCGTCGGCGCCGACGACCAGGCTCGCCGGGAGCTCCTCCCCGCCTACCTGCACGCCCGTCACCACCCCGTGCTCCTCGACCAGCGCCGAGACCCGCGCCGAGGTGCGCAGCTCGAACGCCGGCAGCGCGGCGGCCTTCGCCGCGAGGAAGTCGAGGAACCGGGCCTGCGGCATGAGCGCGACATACGGGAAGCGGCTGTCGAGCGCGCCGTAGTCGGCCGGGGTGAGCGTGCCGGCGGGGGTGTGGAAGCGGAAGTACCGGGCGGGGAAGTGCGGGAGCCGGAGCAGCTCGTCGGCCAGCCCCAGCTCGTCGAGCAGCTCGAGGGTCCAGGGATGCAGCGAGTCCCCTCGGAACCGGCGGTCGAAGTCGCGGCGCGCCTCCAGCAGCGTCACCGGCACCCCGGCCCGGGCCAGCAGGTAGGCCAGGAGCATCTCGCCGGGCCCGCCGCCGACCACGCGGACCGGTGTCGTCGCGCTCATGGTCCTCACGCTACCCGCTCGACGGCAAAGCCTCTCGATGATCAAGTGATCATTCCGGACCTGTCGGCCATTCGCCGCGCCTGGCACGATGCCTCGCATGGTCACGCCGCGGCGGACGAGGGTGGAGACGGTCGGCGAGGGCGCGGCGGTCACCACCCTCGAGCTCTTCTTCGACCTCGTGTTCGTGTTCGCGCTCACCCGCGCCACCGACTGGATGGCCGAGGACCCGACGGCCGAGGTCGTGCTCCGGGGCGTGCTGATCCTCGTCGTCATGTGGTGGGCGTGGGTCGGCTACTCCTGGCTCGGCAACGTCGCCAAGGCCGACGAGGGCCTGATCAGGGTCGGCATGCTCGTCGCCATGGCCGGGGTGTTCCTCGCCTCGATCACCATCCCCGAGGCGTTCGACGACCTGCCCGGCGGGCTGTCCGGGCCGGTCGTGTTCGCGGTCGCGTACTTCCTCGTCCGGATCGTGCACCTCGGCATGTTCTGGATCTGCAGCCGCGACGACCCCCAGCTGCGCGGCCAGGTCGTGCGGTGGATCCCCTCCGTGGTGCTGGGCACGGTGCTGCTGCTCCTCGCGTCGCAGGCCGAGGGCTGGGTGCAGACCGCGCTCTGGGCGGGCGCCCTGCTCGGCGACTACGTCGGCACCGCGCTGGCCGGCGCCTCCTGGCGGCTGAACTCCGCGAGCCACTTCGCCGAGCGGCACGGGTTGATCATCATCGTGGCGCTCGGCGAGTCGATCGTGTCGATCGGCATCGGCGTGGCCGCGTTGCCGATCTCCTGGCCGATCATCGTCGGGAGCGTGCTCGGACTCGCGGTCGCGGGCGCGATGTGGTGGGCCTACTTCGACGTCACCTCGATCCTCACCGAGCACGCCCTCGCCGAGGCGACCGGCGAGCGGCAGATCAGGCTGGCCCGCGGCGGCTACACCTTCCTGCACCTGCCGATGGTCATCGGGATCATCCTGATGTCGCTCGGGCTCAAGAAGGCGCTCAGCTACATCGGCGGGGGTGAGGGGCACGCGCTCACCGACCCGCTCTACGGCATCCCGCTCGCCGCGCTCTACGGCGGCGCGGCGATCTACCTCTTCGCGCACGTCTGGTTCAAGCGCTTCATGATCGGCACGCTGAACGTCGAGCGCATCGTGGTCGGCGTCGTGCTGCTCGCGATCACGCCGCTGGTCGCGATGGTCCCGGCCGTCGTCGCGCTGCTGATCCTGGCCGTCGTCCTCTGCGGCCTCGTCGGCTACGAGACCCACCGCTTCCGCGAGCTCCGCCACCAGGTGCGGCACGGGCAGGCGGGGCACACCGAGCGCTGAGCGCTCGCCGTCGTACCCCCGAGACGAGCCGGCCCGCCGCCGGAGGTCCTGGACCCCAGGAGTCCCGGCGGCGACCGCGCCGGACGACGTGCCGGCCTCGCTCAGGTGAAGCGGGAGTACGCGGGCCCCGACCAGCCGGAGGGGAAGGCGTTCTCGGTCCAGACCGCCTCGGTGATCCGGAAGACCGTCTCCCGTCCCGTGGTGGCGCGCGAGGCCCCACCACCCGACGACGGGCGCACCTCGGCGGTGCCGGTCAGCTGGAGGGTCGCCCCTGACCGCCAGTCCGGGAGGAGCAGGCCCGCCGCGGGGTCCACGTGGAGGTTCCCCGCCGTCATCATCATCCCGTTGCCGACGTAGTCCGGCCAGGTCAGCTCGGTCGGCGAGACGACCCTGACGAAGCCGGGGTCGCCGCCGCGGTGCGAGACGTCCACACCGCCGGCTGCGGCCGTGGCGACGAAGAAGGTGTCGGCGGCGGCCACCAGGGCCACCTGACGGGGGTCGAGCACCGCACCCCGCGTCGCCACGGGTCGGCGGTCCGGAGGCGGTGCGTCCCGCAGGTCGCGGGCCTGGATGTACTTGGGGCAGTTGCCGAAGGCCTGGTGCACCTCCACCTCGGCGCCCCCGTCCACGCGCCGCCAGCGACCGTTGATCCGCAACCGCTTGCGCAGTACGAGGTCGATGACCAGGGTCCCGACGTCCACCTCGTCCCGCAGGACGTCGGCGAGGGGATCCGTCGAGGGCACGTCCGCGGTCACCCGCAGCGTGGACGGGTCGACGGCGGACAGGAACCCCTCCGGGCCGTTCAGGCTCGTGGCCCACACCCGCCCGTCCTGGTCCCGGGCGCCCAGCACCAGCAGGCGTTGCCGCTGCAGGAACTCCGACGCCCCGCGGGGGATCGTGCTCGCGATGATCGGCCGGACCCGCTCGGCCCTCTCGGAGGTCCCGGCCTCCCGCTGCGCGAGGAGCTCGCCGTCGTGGAAGGCGAGGCGGTCGCTCAGGTCGGCCATGACGTCAGAAGACCAGGACACGGTAGCCGGGCCGTCCCGGCTCCCGGCGGCTCGCGACGCCGGGGGTCCCCGGCGCGGAGTTCTGGTCGACCTGCTCCACCACGGTCTTCTCGCTCATCGGGTTCTCCTTCGCCCATGGGTCGCCGCCAAAGTTACCGAATGATCGGTAATTTTCAAGGGTGAAGCTCGGCACCGAGGCTCGCGCCGGACCGCTCGTCCGCCGCCTCCGGCATGAGCAGGGTCGGCAGGAGTGCGACCGCCTCGGCGAACGCGCCGGTGTCGCCCGTCACGCGGCCCAGGACGAGTGCCCCTTCGATCCGCACGAACGCGTCCTTGGCCGCGCGCAGCGCGGCGTCGGGCCGGTGGCCGGCGCGGCGGGCGGCGTCCGTCATCGCGTCGATCCATGCCGTGGCGAGCGACCGGGCGCGGTCGCGGATCTCCGCGGGGGCCCCGGCCAGCGTCATGGTGTCCAGGACGCAGGAGAGTGCGCCGGCTCCGTAGAACTCGCCGAGCCGCCGCGCGGTCTCGGCGATCCCGGCGGCGACGTCGGCGTCCTCCCGCATGGGCTCGAGGATCCGGCGGAAGCGCCTCCCGACCGTGTCGAGCGCGACCTCGGCCATCTGTTCCTTCCCTGCGGGAAAGCGGTGGTAGAGGCTCGCCCGCCGGAGCCCGGAGGCCGTCGACAGGTCGCCGATCGCCGTCCCGACGAACCCCCGCTCGCGGAAGACCGCCACGATCAGGTCGGTCAGCTTGTCGTCCTCGATGGAGGGTGGGCGCGCCATGAGCCAAGATTACCGAACTTTCGGTCAATATGGTCGAGCGGTCGAACCCGACGAGCCACCCGACGACCCGTGCCGGTACCGGCCTCTTCGCTGTGCGGACACGGGTGCGGCCCGGCGATCCTCGAGGGGAGTGCTCCTCACCCCTGCCGCCGATGTCGTGTCGGGCCCGGCACGGCGTCGATTGGCGGCGACCGTCGACGCGATCCACTCGTCGACCCCGGTCCAGGCGTCGTCGAGCCAGGCGGACAGTGCGGCGTGGTCGTGGCGCGGGATGTCGGCGGCGGCCACGCGGACGGTGTGCACCAGGAACGTGCGATGGGTCGGGAGGCGCCACAGGGGGCGGTCGCGGCCGTCGTCGGTGAAGCCGGAGTGCGCGAGCAGGACGACGTCGGCGCCGGGCGCGGCACTGAGCGCGGCGAACGTCCCGCCGAGCCGGGGCGGCAGCGTGTAGGTGTTGCGGCGCAGGTTCTTCAGCCGTTTTGCCGCGCCCGAGTCACGCAGGGCGGTGAGCGCGCGGAGCCGGCGGGCCCGGCTGAAGTTCTGGCCCTCGGGGAACAGCAGGAGCGCGTCGCCGGCCGTCATCGACCCGGCGACGTCCTCGACGCACGCCCGGGAGCGCGCGCGTCGGGGGCCGATGAAGCACAGCGGCAGGTGGTCGCCGGCGAGATCGACGCTCGGTTCGAGCCGCAGCAGCGCGGTGAGGACGACCCGCAGGCGCATCCGGTGGTGCACGGCCAGGAGCCACGCGATGAACAGCGAGTCCCCGGGTCCGCAGTGGCGGGCGAGGACGATCACGCCGCCCTCACCACGCAGACCGGCCGGCGGGACCGAGCCGTCCTGTTCGACGACGGTGACGTCGAGGACGGTCCGCAGGGCGCGGTAGCCGCGGTCGAGCACGTCGTGCAGCAGCACGTTCCAGTTCTGCTCCTCGGCGGAGACCAGCCGGGGCAGGACCGAGAGCTCGATGGCCGCGTAGGCGACGAACAGTGCCACGGTGCGCAGCGGCAGGCTCGACCTCGCCGGGAGGCAGACCAGTGCGGCGACGGCGAGCGTGAGCGGAGCGGTGGCGAGGACGAGCAGGTCCAGCAGGGTCACCGTCGGGACGGTCACGGTGCGGCGCAGGGCCGCGCCGACCCTCATCGGAGCCCGGCCAGGTAGGCGCGCGTGGCGTCGTAGGCGCGGCCGGCGCCCGAGGTGATCCGCCCCGTGTCGCGGTAGCGCAGGTTGGACCACGTCGCGGCCGGTCGGGCCGGGAGGCCGGTCGGCAGGACGTGCACCGTGACGCCGTCGGGGACGCGGGCGAGGTCGGCGTGGAAGCGGTGCCGCCGGGCGATCTCGAACGACACGAAACCCACCTCCCACGGCCGACGCGGAACGCGCAGCTGCTCCTCGATGCGTCCGACGTGCAGCACCCAGACCGTGTCCGCGCCCTCGGCCACGGCGCGGGCGAGCGGGATGCTGTTCACGAGCCCCCCGTCGATGAAGTGCTCGTCGCCGATGCGCACGGGCGGGAAGACGCCCGGCAGCGCGCAGGAGGCGAGGACGGCTTCGATCAGGTCGCCGTCGCTGAACCAGTGCTCGCGGGCCCGTTCGATGCTCGCCGCCACGCACTCGAACGGGACGACGAGATCGTCGAACGTCGCCACCGGGAGATGCTCACGCAGGAGGCGGCGCAGGTCCTCGCTGTCGTGCAACGACGTCCCGCTGCGCACGACCTGTCCGACCCTGCCCAGCAGCGAGCCGCCGAGCACCCCGTCGGTCGCGAGCACGTCCCAGGTGCGGATCAGGTTGCGGGCACCCTGCGGTGTCGGGTCGGCGGCGATGGCGGCCCCGTTGATCGCCCCGATCGACGTGCCGTGGACCAGGTCCGGCACGACGCCGGCCTCCAGCAGCGCGCGGGCCATCCCGGCCTCCGCGGCACCGAGCACGCCGCCGCCTCCGAGAACGAACGCCGTGCACACCACGGCAGGTGGTATACGCCGAACGCGGCGGGTTCGCCCGACGGAGCTGCACGGGCCGGTGCACCGCGGCGCTGGTCTCCTAGTACTCCTTCTTGATGGTGAAGTACGAACCGCGGATGGTCCCGGCCAGCTTCGACCGCTGGCGCGCGAACTTGAAGCGCGTGGCGAGCTCCTCGGGGACCTCCATCCCGTCCGACAGCTTGAACCCGACCGCCCGCTTGCCGGTGTCGTCGAGGGCGTACATGACGTTGACCGACAGGCCGCTCTCGTAGAAGACGTAGGCCATCCGGATGTTGTCGACCTGGAAGGCGGTCGCCTCGAGGGGCGGGGACGTGATGACGATGTCCCGTTCCTCCTGCAGGATCCGGTGCACCCATTCGACGGTCTCCTCGGCGTCGGCCGCGGGCTCCACCGTGAACTCGTGGTCGTACTTGTTCTTGAAGTAGCGGGCCTCGTTCGCCCGCAGGCCCGCGAGCGCCTCCGCGACCGGCGACGACTCCAGGCCGACGGTCGACACGGTGTGGAAGTCAACGGTGTAGGTCATGAAGCGGAGTCCCCCCGGTCGCCGAGATGCCCTCTGGGCCCATCACCGGGAATCCTGCCAGCGAGGAGCGTGTCCTCGAAAGATCGGACCACACCCCGTCCGAGCGCTGGCGACGGCGGCCCCGGCGGGGATGCGCGGCACGCCTGTCAGGAGCCGCCCGCGGCGACCGCTCCGGCGGTGCTCGGCGGCCGACCGCGCCTCCTGACGCGAAGCTGCTGTGCGCCCCGGCGTCCGGACTTCGTTCGGACGGAGTCCGGGGAAGAGGCTCCGTACACGACCTCGGGCTGCCGACCGGGAGCTGCGGGAGCGCGCGGCCGGGGGCGACGAGGTCGTCGCGCTCATCCCGCCCGGTCGGCTGCGTGGACGAGCCGTGTGGCGAGGGCGCGAACGTGGTCCCGGAGGGCCTCGGGTTCCTCGACGACGAAGGGCCGGTCGATCCACGCCAGCAGCGAGGGCACCCAGCCCAGCTCCTCGACCTGCAGCCGAAGCCGGACGCCGCCCTCCGTCGGTTCGATCGTGGCGAGCCCCGCCGGGACACGGCGGGCCAGGTGCTCCGGGTCGGCGTCGACGAGGACGGTGACGGTGTGCCGGCGCGGTGCGGTGGCCAAGGCGACGAGCAGGCGGTCGCGGGGGTCCCGCTCGTCGGGTGCGCGGAAGGTGTGCGGGAGCAGCGCCGCGGTGACCACCCGGTCGAGGCGGAACGTCCGGTCCTCCCCGCGGGCGGAGTCGGCGCCGGTGACGTACCAGCGGCCGGCGTGCGCGACGACCGCGTACGGGTGCAGCGTTCGCTCGCTCCTGCGGCCGTCGGCGGAGCGGTAGTCCACCGCGACCGCCCGCCGCTCGCGCGCGGCCTGGGCCATCAGCAGCAGGGTCGCGGTCTCGGGCACGTCCTGGGAGGCGGCGACGGGAAGGTCGACGCCGTCGACCAGCGTGTCGAGTCGGGTGCCGAGGCGCTGGGGGAGGACCCGGCGGACCTTCGCCGCGGCGGTACGGACGGCGGCGGCCGTGGCGGGGACGAGCCCGGCGCGGTCGGCGGCGGCGACGCCGACCAGCAGGGCAACCGCCTCCTCGTCGGTGAGCATCAGTGGGGGCATCCGATAGCCGCGGGCCAGGCGGTATCCACCGTGACGGCCACGTCGGGCGCGCACCGGGACGTCGAGCTCCATGAGGTGTTCGATGTCGCGGCGCACGGTGCGCTCGTCCACGCCGAGCGTGCCCGCCAGCTCCGCGGCGGTGCGGATGCCGCCGGCCTGGAGGATCTCCAGCAGGGCGAGCACACGGCCGGTCGGTCGGGCCATGGTGCGAGATTCTGCCTCATACCGGGCGGGATCCGCCCGGTATCGGACCTAGCGTCGTCTCGGTCTCGATCGACGACGGAGGAGTCAGTCATGAAGTTCGTGTCCGTTCGGATCATCACCGCCGACGTCCCGCGCCTCGTCGCGTTCTACGAGCAGGTGACGGGTGCGACCGCGGTGTGGGGCAACGAGGTGTTCGCCGAGATCCCGACGGCGGGTGGGACGCTCGCCATCGGCGGCGAGCAGACCGTGGCGCTGTTCGGTGCGGGCAGCGCGGAGCCCGCCGCGAACCGCACGGTGATCGTCGAGTTCCTCGTCGACGACGTGGACGCCGACTTCGCCCGGCTGCGCAGCACGCTGAGCGAGGTCGTCACCCCACCCACCGAGATGCCGTGGGGCAACCGCGCGCTGCTGTTCCGCGATCCCGACGGCAACCTGGTCAACCTGTTCACGCCGGTCACGGCGGTGGCGCGTGCCAAGTTCGGTGTCCGAGAGGGCACGCGGCCGATGCGGGACGCTCTCGATGGCTAGGTGGCTCCGCCGGACGTCGGCGAGATCATCGCCTTCCTCGTCGGCGACGACGCGTCGTTCGTGACCGGTGCGCACAGCGCGGGTCGACGGTGGGCTCTACGGAGTCCGCAGGTGGCGGTCAGGCCGTCGGTGCCTCCCAGACGAATCCGTCCGGGTCGGTGAAGGTGCCGGCGTCGCTGCCGATCGAGAGCCGGTGTGAACCTGTGCCGTCCGGGGAGATGCCGGCGTTCTTGGCGACCGCGCCGCGCTTGTTGAGCGCCAACGTGACGGGACCGGTGTCGAGCTCGACGTACCGGCTCCCGTAGCTCCTGGTCACGGTCAGCCCGTGGTCGACGTAGAACTGCCTGGTCGCGGAGACGTCGGTGACACCCAGCTGGAGCACGATCGCGTCGACCGCTCGGGCTGCCGGGCCGACGTTCTTCTTCTTGGACGACGCGATCGTCCAGACGGTGCCGTCGGGGGCCTGGATGGCTCCTCCGTATCCCCACAGGGACCTCGTGGCCGGCTTGACCACCGTCGCGCCGGCCTGGCGGGCGGCGTCGACGAGGCTGTCGGCATCGGCCGGCTGGGACACGATCAGGGAGAGGGTGAATCCGCGGAACCCGGTCGACGGCTCCTGCGCCGCACGCACCCGAACCCTGCTGCTCACCACGTCGAAGGCGGTGGCGTAGAACATCTCGGCGGCCGCGGTGTCGGTGGCCTCGACGGTGACGGAGTCGATGATTCCCATGTCGGCGATGCTAGGAAGGGCCCGGCGGTCGACGCTTCTCGAATCCTGACCGATGCCCGTGCCTCGACACGTACCCCGGCCTCCGCCGACTGACCTCGGGCGGAAGTGGGTGACGTCGTACGAGTTGTCGTCAACGACGCGATGATCCGGGATGAACGGTGACCGACACGGTGCCCGGTCGCCCGACCTCGGTGCTCCCCGAATGGCGCTCAGAGCGCTGGCCGGACCCGTTCGGCGAACTCCCGCATCACGTCTCGGGCGGTGGCCAGCGGGCTCTGCAGCGCCAGCTCGGTCACGCCGGCCCGTTCGGCCTGCCGGATCTGTTCCACGACCTCGTCGACGGTGCCCACGATCGTGACCGCGCGGACGGCGTCTTCGGTCAGGAACCTGCGTTCGGCGGCGGACAGCCAGGTGGCGTGGCCGTCGTGCAGTTCGAGGTAGCGGCGGTCGGCGGGGGTCGCCATCGCGGCGACGTGCGTGCAGTACTGCTCCCAGAAGGGTCGGAAGGGCGGGGGGACGGCGTCCTCGTCCTCCCGGGTCGACCACATCTCGTAGGCGAAGTGGATCGCGGCGCCCACCCAGGAGTCGGTCATTGCGAGCACGCGTGGCGAGGTCGCCGACTCGCCCTGTGCCAGCACGACGACGTTCGTCATCGACGTCGTCGTGAAGCCCGGGGGAAGGGCGCGGCCCGACCGAGCGGCGCCGTCGGCCACCAGCTCCGTGACGCCCTTGACCTCGTCCGGGCGGGTCACGGCGATCGTGACTACACCGTCGCCCTCCGCGCCCGCGAGGCGCAGCGCGCGCGGGCCGTTGGCGCCCACGACGACCGGGATGGGGTGGTCGAGGTCGACGAACCCGTGGTCGCGGTTGAGGAAGCGGGTGTGCGTGCCCCCGCCGAGGTCCACCTCCTCGCCCGCCAGCAGGCCGCGAACCGCGCGGACGTAGGTCCTGAACTCACCGACGGGCATGGGTTTGCGGCCCATGACCCGCATCGACGTGTGGCCCGTGCCGATGCCGAGGAAGGTCCGGCCCGGCGCCAGCTTCGCCACCGACGCGATGGAGTGGGCCGTGACGGGTGCGAGCCGGGTGCCGGCCGCGGCGACACCCGGGCCGCGAGCGATGCGTTCGGTGTGGGCCGCGGCGAGGGCGAGCGTCGCGTAGCAGTCGGACCACAACATCTGGGAGTCGCAGGCCCACGCCGAGTCGGAGCCCAGCTCTTCCGCGTACCGGAAGACCTCCCAGTCGTCGATCCGGGGAGCGAGGACGACCCCGAACCTCATCGGACAGCTCCCGCGGCCGTCGGTCGTGCGGCGGGTTCCGCGACACGGGGCAGAGCCGAGATCCACCGGCCGATCCGGGTCAGCGACTCGTCGGCGACAGCGAGCCGTCCGGCGCCCATCTGGTAGACGTGCTGCTGCCCGTCCTCGAGCTCCACCGTCACGGCAACCCCGGCTGCGCGGGCGCGCTCGGCGAGGCGCGTCGTGTCGTCCCGCAGGGTCTCGTGCCTGCTCGCGGCCAGGTACAGGGGCGGCAGGGGAGCGAGGTCCGCGTGCAGCGGGTTCACCGACGCCGCCTCCGGCGACTCGCCCGCCAGGTACAGCTGCGCCATCAGCTGCAGGGTGGGCCGGTCGACCATGGCGTCGAGGTCGGCGTTCTCGGCCAGCGACTCCCCGGTGTTCGCCAGGTCGAACCACGGGGAGAGGGCGACGACCCCGGCGGGTGGCGTTCCACGCTCGGCCAGCCGGAGTGCAGCGCTCAGCGCCAGGTTGCCGCCCGCGGAATCGCCGGACAGGACGATGCCGGCGGGCCGGTGGCCTGCGTCGACCAGCCAGCCCACCGTGGACACGAGGTCGTCGAGCGCCGCGGGGAACGGGTGCTCGGGAGCCCGGCGGTAGTCCACGACCAGCGCCGAGGCGCCGGCCCGTGCCGCGAGGTGCCCGGCGAGCTTGCGATGGCTGTGCCGGGAGCCGACGACGAAGCCGCCGCCGTGCGCGTGGACGACGACCCGCCCGGAGCCGCCGAGCTGACCGGAACCGCCGACCGCGCGGCACCAGGTGGCGGGGACCGGCGCACCCTCCGCCTCGGCGTACTGCACCCCGGCGGGCTCCGTCGTCCCCCGGTGCCAACCCTCGAAGAGGTCCCGCATCGCGTCCACGCCCATGTCCGGCGTCCGGGCGAGGCGCGCGGCGAAGCCGCTGTACAGAGTGGTCAGATGGTCCGTCATGGCATTCCTCGCTGAAGCCGTGGTGGTGTCGGGATCAGGACGCGGCGCTGGAGAGCGGGCGACGGCTCTCGGCGCCGACCAGGGTGCGGAACAGCCGGTCGACATCTCCGGGGGCGACGTCGCCGCTCCACCCGACGAAGAGGTCGGGGCGGACGAGGACCAGGCCGAGCGGCTCCTCGGTGACGACGGGCTCGTCGAGCTCGAGCACGGTCAGCGGGATGCCGAGGCGCTCGGCCGCGGCGCGGAACGGGGTCGCGTCGCCGCGGGAGCGGTCGCCGCGGGCCTCCGTGCGCGCGGGCTGCGGGCCGGTGAGCGGGTGCTGGTGCTGGGCGCCAACTCCGTCGAGCACCTCACGGCGACGCTCGCCACGATGCTGGCCGGGGGAGTGGCCGTGCCGGTCGCGCCGCAGTACGCGGGCCCGGCCGCCGAGCACGACAAGCTCTCGGGCCTGCTCTCGGTCCTCGACCCCGCGATGGTCTGGGTCGACACCGCGGCGCAGAAGGCCGTGGTGGCCGCCGCCTCGACCGGGACTCCGCAGGTTCTCGTCGGCACGGGCGGGCTCGCCGCGCTCACCGGGGACACCCCGCCGCGCCCCGAGGATCTCGATCCCGCGGCGCCGTCGAAGATCCTGCTGACCTCCGGCTCCACCGGCAGGCCCAAGCCGGTCGCCTACACCCAGACGATGATGACGACCAACGTCCGGATGACCATCGACGTGTGGCCGTTCCTCCGCGATCACCCGCCGGTTCTCGTCGACTGGCTGCCCTGGAACCACGCGTTCGGCGGCAACGCCAACGTCCACCTCGTCCTCGCGCTCGGCGGCACGCTGCACGTCGACGAGGCGGCGGGCCGACCAGAGCGACTCGGGACGACGCTGACGAACCTCCGGCGGTTCCGCCCGACCTTCCACGGGGCCGTGCCCGCGGGGTTCGCCGCGCTCCTCCCGGCGCTGGAATCCGATCCCGACCTGCGCGCCGCGTTCTTCGGGCGGCTCGACGTGCTGTTCAGCGCGGGTGCGGCCATGCACCCCACCGTGTTCCGCAGGCTGACCGAGCTGTCGGCGAGCGTGCGCGGGACCGCCGTCCCGATCGTCACCGGATGGGGATCGACCGAGGTCGGACCCGGCGCGACGATGGTGCACAGCCACGGCGTCGACCCGGACTGCATCGGCACCCCGCTGCCGGGGGTCGAGATCGCGTTGCGTCCGGCGGGCGGCAAGCAGGAGCTGCTCGTGCGTGGCCCCTGCGTCGCCGCGGGCTACTGGAACCTGCCCGAGCAGACCCGGGCCGCGTTCACCCCCGACGGGTGGTACCGGTCCGGCGACGCCGGTGAGCTGGTCGACCCCGCCGACCCGTCCCGCGGGCTGCGGTTCGCCGGCCGGATCGCCGAGGACTTCAAGCTGGCCAACGGCACCTGGGTCGACTGCGCCGGGATCCGCGCAGCGCTGCTGTCCCGCAGCGGCGGCCGGCTGCGGGACCTCGTCGTGATCGGCGCCGATCGCCCCGCACTCTGCGTGCTCGCGTGGCCGGACACCCGCAGTCCCGAACCGTTCCAGGAGGAGGACCTCCGCGTGCTGATCGACGACCACAACCGCGACCAGGCCCGTCCGAGCACCAGGCTGCTCGACGGTGCCCTGCTCGATCCCGAACCCGATGAGCTCGGCGCCAAGGGTGCCCTCGTGCGCCACGCGGTGCTCCGGCGGCGCGCCGCGCTGGTCGAGGAGCTCTACGAGCGGCAGGGGGCCGCGCTGTGAAGATCGCCGAACCTGCCACCGGGCTGGTCGTGGACCGGGCCGCGGACCTGGCTCCGTACGTGGGCGCCGAGCTCGGGACCAGCGGCTGGATCGCGCTGGAGGAGGCGGACGTCCTCGCCTTCGCCGAGCTGAGCCGCGATCGGCACTGGGTCCACACCGACCCCGATCGGGCCCGCTCCGAGGCCGGGCTGCCCGGGGTCCTGGTCCACGGGTTCCTCGCCCTGGCCCTGGTGACCGAGCTCGGCAACCAGTGCTACACGGTGCGCGCCGCACGGCGGTGGACGAACTACGGCATGGAACGGCTGCGGTTCACCGCGCCGGTCTTCCCGGGCGACGAGCTGCGCCTGCGGCTGACGCTCGACGCCCTGGGCCCCGGTCCGGGCGGGACCGCGAGGCTCGACCTCGGCTGCACGCTGGAACGACGGCGCGGGGGTCGGCCCGCGCTCGTCGCGACCTGGATCGTCCTGGTGGAGGACTCGTGACCGTGATCCCGGAGGGATTCGTCCCGCTCGGCCAGGAGGGTACCTTCCTCGGCCACGTCGGCGGACTGACCTGGCGCCGCCGGGCGGACCGCACGGACGTCTGCGTGCTCCTCGAACCGCACCACCTGAATCCGAACGGGACCGCCCACGGCGGGTTCCTGCTCACCGTCCTCGACATCACCCTCGGGGCGACGGTCGAGTCGTACCTGGGGGTGGACGCCGACCGCCATCCCGTCACGCTCCAGCTGTCGGCGTCGATGATGGCGGCCGCCAAGGGCGGCGAGCTGTTGTTCGGCGAGGCAACGGTCGACCGGTCCACGCGCACGGTGACCTTCGTGACCGCACGGCTGCACAGCGCGGGCGAGACCGTGCTCACCGCCTCCGCGGTCTTCCGCAACCCGCCGCCGGCACGACCGACCGGGGCCTCGACGTGACCTGCCCCAGGACCAGCAGCGGACCCGGGCACGGTGGATCCCTGGCCAGGTGTCGCTGCTGACGGCGAGCTCCTCCCGGCGACGTGACCGCGAAGCACGCGCTGGAAGGCGTGTCCAAGGTGGTCGCTGCCGAGGGCGGGCTCCACAACGGCACGAGAGATCTCGTGGACGGCGGCCTGGTCGGCGGTCTGCCCCTCGACCAGCGGGGTGCGGACGTAGCCGGGATGAACCGTGCCGAGGAGGTCGCGACGGCGATCGGCAGCCGGGCCTGGCAGGTGGACCTCCTCGACGTCGGACCGCTCGAGACGCTCGAGCTCTCCGTGGACATCCTGAACCCGGTTCCCACGATCGCCCGGCTTGTCGCCGCGGACGAGGACACCGTGCGGGACGTGATTCACGCGTTCAATGAGCGGGGGTTGGCCGCGCTGGACCCTCAGCGGGGGGAGGTCGTCCAGCTTGATCAGCGATGAGGACATCGCGTTCATCGTCGCGACGGCCAAGACTCGCCCGGGCACGCTCGGGCGACCGTTCACACACTGGAGCGTGCGCAAGCTCGCGGTGTATCTGGCCGAGAACCCGGACCGGTCTGTGCGCATGACCAGAACGGTGACCGGCCGACGGCCGGGCCGTGCCGGCTGGATGTCAGGAGCAACGGGCTGCGACGGCGTCGGCGCTGACATGGTCGGTGGCCGACCGCAGCCCGGACACCACCTCGTCGACGTCCGCGGCGGAGCGATTCTGACTCGACATGAACGGCGCATCGGGCTGCGCGGGCTATCCGTGCAGGCGGTTGACCAGCGTGGCGAGTTCGGTCGGGGCGCTGATCATCGCGAGATGGCCCGCGCGCAGCCACTCGACGTCGGCGGAGGTCAGGGCGACCGAGCGTTCCTGCAGGTCCGGGGTGTAGCACTGGTCGGCGGTCAGCCGGATGTAGGTGCGGGGGACGGGGCTCGCGTACCCGGCCAGGTCGACGGGCTCGGACAGTAGGGCGGCGGAGTCGTCGACGAGGCGGTCGAGGGCAGCGGTGGCGGTGGCCTCGTCCATGTCGTTGCACAGCATGGTGTGTGCGGCGGCCCTTTCCTGGTGGTAGATCCCGCCGACGAGCGACTGCTCCACGAGTCCGCGGACGCCCGGGTCGATCTGGTCCAGCACCCGGGTGCCGTCGGGCGGGACGACCGCGGAGAGCAGGACGACGCGGCGGATCCGCCCGCCGAGCGCGGCCATGACGCGCGGCACGGTCACCCCGGCGAACGAGTGGCCGACCAGCACGACGTCGGTCAGGTCGCGGGACTCGACGTCGGCGACCACGGCGTCGGCGCAGTCCTGCAACGTGACCCTGGTGAGGTCGGCGCCGGCGCGCGATCCGCGCCCGGGAAGGTCGACCGCGAGGGTGTCGTGCTCCAGCAGCGGGACGAGCTCGTCCCAGCAGGATGCGCCGCAGCCGGCGCCGTGGACGAGGACGAACGACATCGTGGGCTCCTCGGCGAGTCGGACGGGGATCTGCGAAACCTAACTGAACTCATCTCGGTTATATAGTGTCCGGTGTCGACGACGGGAGGCACGGGTGCGCGCGTACAGGATGATCGGGTCCGGCCGGGCCGCTCTGGTGTCGGCGCCCGACCCGGAGCCGGGGCCCGGCGAGGTGCGGCTCGACGTCCTGGCGGCCGGGATATGCCACTCGGACCTGAACGTGCTCGACCACGGCGTCGGCGCGGGCTGGCCGCTGCCGATGACGCTCGGGCACGAGATCTGCGGGCGGGTGGCGGCGCTGGGCGCCGGGGTGGAGGGGCTCGAGATCGGCTCCCAGGTCCTCGTGCACGCCCCGCTCGGCTGCGGACGCTGCGACCGCTGCGTCCAGGGGCGGACGAACTACTGCGACGAGCGGGATTGGCTGTCCGTCGCCGGCGTCGGCCTCGGGGTCGACGGCGGCATGGCCGACGCCGTCGTCGTCCCCCAGGAGCGGCTGGTGCCCGCCGACGATCTCGATCCGGTGGCGGCGGCGACCTTCACCGACGCCGGGCTCACGTCGTTCCACGCGATCGGGGGCTGCGCTGCGGAGCTGGCGGATCCGGGTTCGGTCGCCGTCGTGATCGGGGTCGGCGGGCTGGGGCACCTCGCCATCGGGCTGCTGCACGCGCTGTGTCCGGCCCGGGTCGTCGCGGTCGACACCCGGGAGGCGGCCCGGCAGCTGGCGCGGGACTGTGGCGCGGATGTCGCGGTGGCGCCGGACGAGGCCGCCGCCGCGGTGGGCACGGTGGCCGGGCGGGGCGCCGACGTCGTCCTCGACTTCGCGGGCGCGCAGACGAGCATCGACCTGGCCGCGGCGCTGCTGCGGACGGCGGGGGTGCTCGTCCTCGTCGGGAGCGGCGGGGGAGTGCTGCGGGTCGCCAAGCCCGGGGTGCTGCGCACGGGGTTCCGCCTGCAGTTGCCGTTCTGGGGCTCGCGGGCCGAGCTCGCGGCTGTGGTGGACCTGGCGCGCCAGGGGGGCCTCGCCCCGCACACCACCGTGTTCCCGCTCGCCGACGCCGACCGGGCCTTCGACGAGGTGCGCGGCGGCAGGCTGACCGGCCGAGCGGTCCTGGTCCCCGACTAGGAGTCCGCTGAAATAGGACGTTGCGAGGGTGGCGGTGCTGCTCGTGGTGGTGGCTGTAAACGCCGTTTATGCCTTCGGGGTCGGGCGTGTGTGATGGCGAGGCGGGTTGGGGTGGTGGTGTTC
>NZ_JAJSOK010000021.1 GCF_021283305.1 Pseudonocardia kujensis | reverse complement strand
CCTCGGTGTGAGTGTTGATCTGTGGAAGGACCAACTTCTCTACCGGGGTCCTGCGCCCGTTCCGGGTCAACTCACCGTCGTCGGCGTGTCGCCCCGCCACCACCGCGCCGCTACTGAGAAAGGCTCATTGGCCGCACCAAACGCCTCCACATACTCGCCTTCAAGATCCGGATTGGAGATCCAAACTGAATTGTTCTTCAGGTACGCTTCTTCAACGCCGAGCTTGCTCGCTGTATCCGCCTTCGCGTCGTCATCAATTAGGATCGATAACGGAATATCGAAGCCGCTTTTCCCGAATACCTTCATGATGGCGCCCATATTGCCAGCGCCGCCAGTCTCTAAGATCGATATTCCTAGTCGATCTAGGTTTCGGTCCGTCAGCTCCGCAACGCGTTGAAGGATTATTCTGTCCGAAATGCCTTCGACTGCAATCACGCGAAGTGACGTCAGCGGCTCCAGTTTGTCGTGCACCCACCACTCAACAACGACGCGCTCTTCCTTGGTGAGGAAGCCGCTCTGTGGCTGCACCAGCGCGCCACCTGCCCGAACAGCGACGATACATTCTGGATCGAAAGAGCCAACAATATCGGTCGAATGTGTGGACAGAATCTTTTGATTTGGACTATTGACTAGTAGCCGGGCTAGGCTGCGTTGACTAGTTGGGTGCAAATGAATCTCGGGCTCGTCGATAGCTACGACGTTAGCGCCTTGGCTAGCAAGGTCGTAGAAGGCGATTGCGAATAGCGCCTTGGTTCCATCAGATTGATCGCTGATGTCGCGATTAGTCCCATCGCGGACTATCTGTAGTCTGACATCATTCAGAACATCATTTTCTGCAGTCGCTCCGGGGACTAGTGCGAGGTCTTCCTTACGTATTTCTTCGGGCAGGGCTTTGGACAGATGGCCTGCTAGATCGCCACGTAGTCCTTCAAGCACATTCGACGCCTCGAGCATATCTTTGAGCTGCGACGTCAGGGTGGTGAACCCGTCCAGCTCATCGCCAAGATCCACAGCTTGCAGGATTTCATGGAAGATGTTCTTCCGGTCTCCACGGAGGTCACGTGCCTGAACCGTGGCGCCGAGCTTCTTCCATCCTATGCTGGCCATTTGCGACCGGGATACCTGGCGGCCGGTGCCTCCGCCGGGCGCGGTGCGCTCAACGGTGATCGTCTGGTCCTCATCAATCGATGCGGCGAGTCTGAGTGTTAAAAGACTAGCTCCGGTCTCAGCAATAACCTGGATTTCATCAGGGAAGTTCGCCTTGTCGGATTCTTGGAAATCGACCAGGTCTGCTTCGATAACCAGCGTCTCGCCTGCGTCTCGAAAATCGCTTGAGGTAATTTGTTGGTATAGTTGTGCCGTGCTAGCGCCTAGCAGCAGGTCGACGCAACGAAGCACCGAAGATTTTCCAACATCGTTCGGCCCGACAAGTACCAGATGGGAACGAACTTCAATCTCGAAGTCCTTAAGGCGGCTGTGATTGCGAACTGACAGTCGCGATATGCGCATTGACTTCCTCGTACCTTTACGTCCCAGTCGGGCTGAATCGTTGCGAGCAGATCTCCAGTAGTCGTTCGGTCACGGAGCGTCAAACGTTACCTTCGAGTGGACGCAGTGGAGGTACCTCAGCCGCACTCTGGGGCGGCAGCTGCTGGCAGTCAGGCGGAGAATGCTGCAGCGCGCTGGGAAGATGAGCTGCTTAGGTTGCTCCTGGAAAGGGGCAAGCCGCCCGTTGCTCTACCCCACGGGGACATAGGGTGAGCGAGCCCTCGCCGGGCGGCAGATCAACAGGATGGCGGCCCGTGCCATCCCGCCGACCTCCCGGAGGGCGTACCGCACGGCCGCCCGTGGGCGGAGCGTGGCAAAGTCGGGTGCGGTTGCGTCGAGGGCCGCCCACGGGCGTCCGCGCGGTCGGTCTGGCGACAGGTCGACGGGATGGCACTCAGTGGGCGCGGGGGAGCAGCAGCCCCCGGAGTACCCCCGGATATCAACGGCAGAAGCCCACGACGAACAGGCGCCTGCAACACCAACGCTCGGGAATCTGCGCAGCGTACGAGGGGTGACGACAGACGTCAGGACCCCACGAAAGTAGTGGATCTTGTCTCCGCGGGTTGTGAGTTCGATCCTCCGGGGCCCACCCCCTTCTACCTGTGGAGATTGCACCTCGGGGTGATCGTCTTCGGGTGAGTGTGTGCGTGGTCTGGGCGTGGCGGATCCGGCTCGGGCTCGTGGGATCAACGCGGCGACCGCCTCGGCCCGCTGCCAGGTCGTGGAATACCGACGTGTAGGTGTCGTGGTGAGCGTCACCGAACTGTGACCGAGTGTCTCCTGGACCACCTTCGTCGGCTCTCCCGCCGCAAGCATCAGCGAGGCATCGCCGTGACGAAGGGTCGTGTAGCCGCACGGGCGGCGGGCCGATCTCCTCGGCGAGGTGATGGAAGCGTGCTGTGACGGAGGCGGGGTGCAGGGCCTCGCCGTTCTCCGTGGGAAGACGCGGCCGGACTCTTGGCAAGCTTCGCCCCAGATCTCCCCGCTCGCGGTCTTGCCGTTCCTTCTGGGCCCGCAGTGCGGACACGGTGCCGGCGTCGAGGGCGCTGAACCTGTTCCGGCTTCGGACTTCGGCTTGCTCTCGATGACCTGCCACCCGTTCTGTACCAGCTGAAGGCGGATCACCACGAGACTCGCCATCAGGTCCACCTCTTCCCAAAACGCCGAATGCCTCACCGCGGCGGAGGCTGCGGTGAGCGATGAGGTGCCAGAGGGCGTAGAGGCGGTCGTGGTGAGCGTTGTCGAGGAAACGCTCCGAGCTGAGCGGGCGTCCAGACCATCACTGCCGAGGGTGGCTGACGCGCCTCCTGGTACAACGCCTCGGGGACTCGAAGCTGGGCTCGACCAGAACGTAGTTGGGCGCCGGGGCCTCGTCGAGCGACGTGCATCGTCGGACCCGCAGCTCCTTCAGGGCCGGGAGTTTCTCGGCGAGGGGGCGATGGACCTCGGTGTAATGGCGGTCGAACTTCTCGGTGTCCGTCGGATTTGCGTAGGCGATCGTGAGGATGGGCATCTTGTTCTCCCGGTGAGGAGTCAATGGTCGGGTAGTGCGCTGACTGTCTGATGAGCGGCGCCGTCTACAGGTCGAGGACGATTCGCGGGCTCGCGGCACGGGAAACGCAGATCATCATGCAGGTGTTCGCGACCTTCTCCTTGGCCGTGAGGACCTGGTCTCGGTGGTCGGCCACCCCCTCGAGGATCGGGGTCTCGCAACTGCCGCAGATGCCTTCCTGGCAGTCGAAGCCGATGTCGGCGCCGGCGTCCATGGCCTTCTGGAGGATCGACTCCCCGGGCTGCACGGTGAACGTCGCGCCCGTGTGGACCAGCTCGACCTCGAAGGCGCGGTCCGTCTCCGTCGCGGTGTCCTGCACAGGGGCGGAAAACAGCTCGAAACGCACCGTGTCCGGGTCCGGCCAGTCGCTGCGATGACCCCGGACGGCTTCGATCATGGCGGCGGGCCCGCAGCAGTAGACGAGGCTGCCCTCCGGGAGGTCGGCGAGCGCCTTCCCGACGTCGATCCTGCCCAGCTCGTCCTCGGGCATCAGCTGCACGCGCTCGTGCAGCTCGCTGACGAACGCCATGGCCGAGCGGGTCCGTGCGCCGTAGACCATCGTCCACGACGCACCTCGCCGCTGCGCCTCCACGACCATGGGCAGGATCGGGGTCACGCCGATGCCGCCGGCGAGGAACACGTAGTGCTTCGCCTCGTCGAGCATGAAGTTGTTCCGGGGACCTCGGCAGGTGAGCAGGTCGCCCACTCTCACCTCGGTGTGGAGGTAGCGAGAGCCACCTCGGCCGCCGGGTTCGAGGAGAACACCGATGCGGTAGCTGTGGCGGTTGCGCGGGTCGCCGCACAGTGAGTACTGGCGTGTGCCGAGGCCTGGCACCACCACGTCGATGTGGGCGCCCGGCTCCCAGGCGGGGAGTTCTCCGCCCTGGGGGTCCACGAGAGTGAAGGAGATGATCGAGTCCGTCTCACGGGTCAGATGTTCGACGCGGAGGACACGTTCCGACGAGTTCACGAAGCTTGCTCCTGGCTGCCGGTGGACCGCGATGCCCGTTCGGCGCGGACCGGTCGACGAGGTCGTGCTGGAGTCGGCCGCCGGGGAGACGGCGACGGCCGGGGCGTCGCCGACGCCGTCTCCCCCGTAGTCACCAGTTCACATCGAGTCGCTCGAGGCCGCGGAAGAAGTAGCTCGCGATGTAGGTCGGCGTGAAGCCCGGGACCAGGTGCAGGTCCGGCAGACGGTCGAGCAGCGTCTCGAGGGCGATCCGGACCTCGGTGCGGGCCAGCTGGGCACCGGGGCACTGGTGGATGCCGCTGCCGAAGGCGAGGTGCTCGCGGACGTTCGGGCGGTCGAGGTCAGCGACGTCGGGGTTCGGGAAGTGTGTTTCGTCCCGGTTGGCCGACCCGAACAACAGCAGGAGCGACGCGCCGGCGGGCAGGGTGGTGCCGCCGAGCGTCACCTCGCGCGTGGTGATCCGCATCAGGCCACGGTGGGGGGCGTCGCGGCGCAGGGTCTCCTCGATGATGCGGGGCAGGGACCGGCGGTCGGCCTGTGCCTTCTCCCACAGCTTCCGGTCGTCGGCGAGCATCAGGAGCAGGGTGCTGGTGATCAGGTCCCGCGTCGTGTCGTGGCCGGCGAACCGCAGCCCGCGGAAGATGTAGTGCAGGTCGGCGTGGCTGACCGGCGGGAAGTTCTCGCCCCCGTGGACCAGGTCGGACATGAAGTCCTCACGCGGGTGCGCGCGGCGGTCGTCGGCCATCTGGTCGATGTAGTGCTGGTAGTCGTGCAGCCGTCGGGCGGCGGCGACCTTTCCGTCGACGGGCGCCAGCGGGTTCATCAGGAGCATGTAGTCGTCGGTCCAGCCCTGGACCTTCTCGACGTCCTCGCGCGGGATGCCGAACACCAGGCTGACGACGAGCTGGACGTAGGGATCGGCGTACTGCCCGACGAGGTCGGCCCGGTCGCCGGACAGGAAGGCGTCGACGAGCTCGTTCGACCTCGCCGTCATCGCCGGTATTTGCTGACGCACCCGACGGCCGGAGAACGCGTGGTTGAGGACGTCGCGCAACGGGCCGTGGGCGGGCTCGTCGGTGTTGACGATGGTCTCGGCCTCCGGGATCAGGCCGTCGAGCGCCTCGACGACCTCCGGCGGGTTCGACCACATCACCGGCACGGAGTTGGCCGAGGAGTACGTCTCCGGGTCGTCGACGACGGCCTTGATGTCGTCGTACCGGGTGACCATGTAGGCGTTGAGCGGGGGCGCGAAGGTGATCGGGCTCTCCGCCCGGGACCACTTGTAGAACAGATGCGGATTCTCGCGATGAGGCGAGACCATGGGGTTGAACTCGTGTACGTCGGTGGTGCTCGTCATTGTGCACTCCCTGTCTGTTTGTTCGCGGCAGTCAGGTGCGGGAACGTGCGGAAGCTAGCTGCGTGGCGCGTTGCGGCTCTCTCCGGTGGACACAAACGAGAGCCGCGGAACGCCCGGGTTCTGCGATTCAAGGCAGACGGGCAGTGCCGATGTTCGTGATGTGCATCCGGCTCGCCGGCCTCGGAACTGTCGGTGTACTCCTGGTCGAATCGTGCGGTCGGCGGCCTGACGCTCCAACACGGAGTCCCGTCGGCTGGGACTCCGTAGCGGATCGGTGCCACGGCCTGAGCCACCCCGCCGCGACACCGGCACGTCACGACGACGGGCTACCGGCCGCCTGCGCGAGGCTCGCGGCCGACGTCGTCGGGTCCGCCCGCGGTCGCCGCCGCGCCCGTGAGCGGACGCCGGCGGCCGTCGAGGCCTCTCGGTCCGGTCTCCCGCCCACCGGGACCCCTGGTGGCCAACCACCGCGAACCCGTTGAACATTCGCACCCGGATCGCAGCGACCTCGGCAAGGAAGCGGGAAGGGATCGTCATGGGTCTGGAGTTGGTCGTGACGTCGAAAGACATGACGGCCGAGGACGTCGCTGTCTTCCGTATGCGGCGAGCCGACGGCGGGGAGCTCCCCGAGTGGGAGCCCGGTGCCCACGTTGGTGTCACGGTGAAAGGGGCGATTCGTCAGTACTCGCTCTGTGGAGAGCCTTCGGATCGGCTCAGCTGGCGGATTGCCGTGCGTCGCGACCCCGAGGGCAAGGTCTCCCGCGACCTTCACGACCAGGTCTCCGTCGGGCAGCGGCTGCAGGTCGACGCCCCCCGCAACCAGTTCCCGCTGGTCGAGGCCGAGCGGTACCTCTTCATCGCGGGCGGCATCGGGATCACCCCGTTCCTGCCGATGATCGCGCAGGCCGAGAAGGAGGGGAAGGACTGGCGCCTGGTGTACGGCGGACGCTCCCGTGCCCACATGGGTTTCCTCGCCGAGCTGGACAGCCCGCGCGTGACGCTCTGGCCGGAGGACGAGCGCGGGCTCCTGCCGCTGGCCACGCTGCTCGAGCAGGTCACGGACGACACAGCCGTGTACTGCTGCGGTCCCGGGCCGCTGATCGAGGCCGTGTCCAGGTTGTGTGTGGAGCGCCCGGTCGGAAGCCTGCACTTCGAGCGTTTCGAGCCCGCCGGGGTCGACGAGGGCGCGGGCTCGTTCACGGTCGAGCTGCGCCGGTCCGGGCTCACGCTCGAGGTGCCCGCCGACAAGACGCTACTGGAGGTCCTCGAAGCGGCAGGGGTCTCGATCCTGTCCTCCTGTCGAACCGGGACCTGTGGCACCTGCGAAGCCTCGGTGCTCGCGGGGGAGCCGGACCACCGCGACGAGATCCTCACCGGCGAGGAGCGAACGAACGGAAAGCTGATCATGCTCTGCGTGTCCCGATCGAACTCTCCGACCCTCGCTCTCGATCTTTGACTTCCCGTTCACGACGAAGGAGTTGCAGTGGAACCGAACGACACGCTGGAGAAGGACCAGGCGCAGGAGTGGCTCGCGAGCCTCACGGTCGAACAGCTCGAAAACGATCCGTACCCGATCTTCGAGCGGCTTCGCCGTGAGGCGCCGATCGCGTGGATTCCGGCGGCACGGTCCTGGGTCGCGTCGACATGGGAGCAGTGTCAGGCCATCTCCACCGACGCGGAGAACTTCCGGGGCGGCACCAGCCCGATGCACGAGCGGGTGCTCGGGAGCAACCACATCCTGGGCTCGGAGGGGCAGATTCACCAGGACCTGCGGGCGGCTGTCGATCCGCCCCTGAAGCCGCGCGCGTTCCGCGACCAGCTCGAAACCTCGGTGCGGCCTACGGTCCGTTCCTACCTCGCAGAGATCCTCGCGAAGGGTCGCGCGGAACTGATGGCGGACTACTTCGAGCCGATCAGCGTCCGCTGCGTCGGTGACGTCATCGGACTCGGCAACGTCGACTCGGTCACCTTGCGCCGGTGGTTCCACGCGTTGGCCCGCGGCATCGCCAACACCGCGATGGACGCCGAGGGCAACTTCACCAACCCCGAGGGGTTCGAGCCGGCCGACCAGGCGGGTGCGGAGATCCGTGAGGTCCTCGAGCCGCTGGTCGCCAAGCTGTCCGCCGAGCCCGACGACTCGGCGCTGTCGCACTACCTCCACCACGGGCGCCCCGAGGGCAGCCCGCGCACTCTCGACGAGCTCCTCCCATCGCTCAAGGTGATCATCCTGGGCGGGCTGCAGGAGCCGGGGCACCAGTGCGCGGCGACGTTCCTGGGGCTGACGACCAGGCCGGACCAGCTCGAGCAGGTGATCGAGAACCCGAACCTGATCCCGCGGGCGCTCGTCGAGGGGCTGCGTTGGATGGCGCCGGTCTTCAGCGCGTCCAGCCGGCTTCCGCTGCACGAGGTGCCGGTCGAGGGTGGCGGGACGATGCTGCCGGGACAGACGGTGTGGCTGTCCTACGGCTCGGCGAACCGGGACGAGGCGGTGTTCGAGAACCCGGACGTGTTCGACCTCGAGCGGCCGGTGCACAGCCATCTCGCCTTCGGCGCGGGCCGGCACATCTGCTCGGGCATGGCGTTCGCGCCGCAGGTGGCGCGGATCGCGTTGGAGGAGCTCTACGCAGCCTGCCCGTCCATCCGGCTCGATCCCGAGCACGAGGTCCCGGTGTGGGGCTGGCTGTTCCGCGGGCCGCAGCGGCTCGACGTGATCTGGGACTGACGGGTCCGGATTCAGGCGATCCGCGGCGGCAGCTTTGCGTACCTGCGCGACGCCGCCGCCGCGGTCGCTCGGAGCACCGGCCCCAGCCGGGCGGGTTGCACCAGCGCGGCCGGCCCCGTCACCGACAGTGCGCCGACGACTTCGCCGAGTGAGGAGCAGAGGGCCGCGCCGACACACCGGATCCCGACGTTGCCCTCCTCGTCGTCCACGGCCCAGCCTCGCCGGGCCGAGGTGACGAGCTCCTGGCGCAGGGCCCCCGGATCGGTGATCGTGCGTGCGGTGCGGCTCCACAGTCCGTCCCCGACGACGTCGTCGACGCGAGTGGACGGGCTGTGGGCGAGGATCGCCCGTCCCAGGCTGGAGCAGTGGGCGGGGATGGTGCCCCCGACCTTGGACAGCATCGGCAGCTCCCGATGTCCGGTGACCGTGTCGACGATCAAGATCCGGTTGTCCTCGAGGACACCGAGCTGGACGGTCAGCCGAGTCGTCTCGTAGAGGTCCTGCATGAACGGTTGCACCGCTTCGCGCAGCTCTCGGCGCACCGGGGTCAAACCGGAGAGCCGGACGAAGTCGTTGCCGACGTGGTAGCGGCCGTCGTGGCGAACCAGCCAGCCCAGGTCGACCATGCGGCCGGCAACCCGGTGCACGGTCGATCGGGGAAGCCCGCTGCGCCGTACGAGCCCCATCAGCGTGAGCTGACGGTGATCCTCGTCGAAGGCCTGCAGGATGGCTGCAGCCCGCTCGAGGATGCCGTCGGCGTGGTCGGTCGGCAACAACGAGTGTGGTGCCATCGTCTTGCTCCTGTCCGTCCGCAACATTGCGACTGCCCAGAATTTAGGCGGATCTTCGGTGTGCCCGCGATCCACATGGCGCAGGGGATCCGTTCTGCGCAACGGCAGCGGACGCCCGGGTCTCGCGCCAACCTCAGCCGCGTCGACGACGTCGCAAGGTCTCCGAGGGCAGCTCGCCGAACCGCTGCCGGTACAGGGCCGCGAAGCGCGGGACGTGGGTGAAACCCCAGCGGAGCGCGACGGTCGTGACGCCGGCCGGATCGTCCTCGGCGCGACCTTCGAGATCCTCCCGGGTGCGGTCGAGGCGAAGGTTGCGCAGGTAGGCGCTCGGACTGGTGTCCAAATGGCGACGGAATCCCGCTTGCAGGGTCCGCACGCTGGTCCCGGCGGCCTCGGCGAGGTCGGTGAGGGTGAGCGGTCGGTCCGCGTGTTCGTGGATCAGCTCGACGGCGCGGGCGAGCTGGGCGGGGAGTCGGCTGTCGAGCGCCTCGTCGTCGTGGTCATCGAGGCGTTGCGCGGTCAGCAGACCCATCATGATCAGGTCCTCGACCCGAGCGGCGGCGAGCGGGTTGTCGAGCAGGCGGCCACCCTCTGCGTCCCGGATGGTCCACCGGACGAGATCGATCCAGCTCCGGGTGGCGGCCGACCGCAGGTCCAGCGACATGGCCAGGCGAACCTGCGCATGTCTCGCGCGCGGCAAGCCCGCACACGACTCGAGAGCCTGGCGGTCCACCAGGACCGACAGCTGCTCGCAGTCGTCGTCCAGGCGCATCTCCGTCGGGACGCCGGGGCCGAGGACCGCACCCACGCTGTACCCACCACTGCGAGCGGAGGACGATGGCTGCCGGTACTCCGCCCCGCCGCGAAGGACGATGTTCGCGGCGTAGTAGCTCAACGGGTCCGGGTTGATCGTCATCGCGGTGCCGAGCGCGAGGTAGACCAAACGGAGCCTGCTCAGCCCCACGGTGTTCGCCCGGGCGTGGAACCGGCCCGCCGGCCCGTTGGGTCGCAGGCTGTGCGGACTGAACACCCGAGCCAACCTGGTCTCGGCCTCGGTCACGTCGCGGGTGCGCACAGCGCGGAAGGCCGCGAGCCGCTCGTGGTCTGTAGGGCGGAGCGAGTCCGACATCGCCACCCCCGTCCGATCCGCCCGGCCCCGCTGCGGTGGCACCGCGGCGGACGAGGAGGCGGGCAAGCCGTGGCGGCCTGCGTCCTCGTCCGGCCGTCGATGCGTGCGGTCAGAACAGCATACCCGGTGGGCGGGTCAACCCACTGGGAATGTGGTGCCGCTCCCCATGCCGGTGATCCACTCGGGGACCGCCTCGTAACTCGTCCACACCAGCGGGAGTCCGACGGCAGCCTGACCGATCAACCAGCACCGGATCTCATGACCGCCGGTGCCGGCGTTCTTCTCGAGGGCGTCGTGGCCGATCCGCGCCACCGCGGCGGGGTCGCCGATCACCAGCTGGTCGAGGAACCAGCCGTCCCACTCCGCGTTGACCGGGGCGTCCGCGTTTCCGCCCATCGCGCGCACCCGCGGCTCGCGGGCCTTGGCGAAGGCCTCCACGTCGGCCCGTCCGTTGATCAGGGCGTCGCGACGCTCGCCGACCAGCGCCGGGTCCCGGGGGTCGTTCGACGGCAGCCAGTGCGAGAGGCCGCCGCTCGCGGCGACCAGCACCCGCCCCGGGAAGTCTGCCGACCGCAGCGCCTTGCCCAACGCATGGCCCAGCGCGAGGCACCGGTCCAGCGACGGCAGCGGCGGTGCGGCGGTGTTCACCACGATCGGGGCCAGCGGCAGCCCGATGCCTCCGGTGATCATCTCGTAGCTCTGGGCGACACCGTGGTCGAGCGTGAGCGAGTAGGAAAGGGCCGGGTCGAATCCGGCGTCGACCAGTCCGTCGTACACCGACCACGCCAGTGGGGCCGCGACCGGCACCGGCCCCGACGAGGTGTCGAAGTCGCCGAACGCCACGGCCCGCTCGACGCCGACGATGAACGACGGCATCACGTCGTAGAAGTTGGCGTGGAAGTGGTCCGGTCCGATGACGACGACGGCGTCGGGGTCGAGCTTCTCCACAGCCCGTCGCACGCGCTCGGCGTCCGCGATGAACCTGCCGCCCGGCTCGCTCCGGTCCGCGGGCGGCGACATCGTCGCGAACGGGCTGTGCGACATGCCCACGAAGCCGACGATCTCCGCCATCAGACCGGGTCCTTCCCGTCGATCAGCCAGGTGCGGTGGGTCTCGAGGTAGGCGTCGACCTTCTCCCACTGCGGCCAGTGCCCGGCGTCGGTGATGACGTGCAGGCGCGCATCGGGCAGCCACCCGAGGAGGACCTCGGCCTCGTCGAGCCCACCGGTGGGGTCGTTGTCGGTCCACAGCAGGAGGGTCGGCGTCGTGACCTTCGAGACCCAGGACGGATCCCACGTGAAGTCCTTGCGGACCTCCGGGTCCTGCAGCACCAGCGTGTTGGTGATGGCCTGCACGAAGCCCGGCCGCGAGTACACCTGACGGCGCAGGTTCACCAGCTCGTCGGTGACCATCTCCTTGTGGTGGAACAGGAACTCCACGCGCTTGCGCACGGTCTCGTCGCTCGGGTCCTGCACGGCCGCCATGGTGCTGTCCCGCATGCGGGCCATCACCTCGGGCTTGTTGGCGATGTTGCCCGGCGTGTTGAGCACCAGCCGGTCGACCCGCCCCGGGTGGTGCGCGGCGGTCCAGGCCACGACCCAGCCGCCCAGCGACTCACCGGAGAGGTGGGCGCGCTCGATGCCCAGCATGTCGAGCAGCGAGACGAGGTGCTCGGACAGCACGTCGATGGTGTACGGCCGGTCCGGCAGGTCCGACCAACCGTGCCCGACCATGTCGTAGGCGGTGACGTGGAAGTCCGCGGCGAGTCCCGCGAGGTCCCGGGCGTAGGCCTCGAGGTGGCCGCCGGTGCCGTGCAGCAGGACCAGCTCCGGCCCCGATCCTGCCTGCAGCACGCGGGTGCGGACGGTCGTGTCACCCAGCGGCACGTCCACGTGGGACAGCGTGTGGTCCAGGTCGGCCAGCTCGCCCCAGATGCTGACGTGCTCGGGGATCGGTGTCGCGCTCATGTCTCCTCCGGAAATCGTGCCCGGGCCTCGTCGAGGGAGGCCAGGCCTGCGCTCTGTCTGCGAACCAGGCCGAAAAGCCCGAGCAGTCGCGAGTTCTCGATGGTGAGGAACTCGACGGACTGCCCGGACGAGTCGTTGTAGTGGCGGTGCCAGGCCCAGGGTGGGGTGTAGACGAACGAGCCCGCCGACCAGTGGACGGTCTCGGCGGCCCCCTCGGCATCCTCGACCTCGGAGTGGCCGACCCCGCTGACCACGAAGTGGACCGTCTCGTGGTAGTGGCGCTGCATGTCCGAGCTCTCGCCCGCCGGAATGGTCTGGCGGAAGAGCTCGAAGGTCGTCGTGGGCAAGGTGCCCGCGACCCGCAGGGTGGTCGGGTTGGGCACCGACCCGGACGGGAGGGTGGCGAGCTCGTCGTCGTGGACGACGAGGGGCCGCTGGGTCCCCGGGCGCACCACGGGCCCGAAGCCCGCGAAGAAGTCCGCCAGGGTGAAGTCTGCTCCGGACGCTGCCACGGGTCCCCTCCTCAGACCGTCTCGGTGCGGCCGCCGTCGACCGTGAGCACCGTGCCGTTGACGTAGCTCGCCTCGGCCGACGCCAGGAAGGCGATGGCAGCGCCGATCTCGGCCGGGTCGCCCGGGCGGGCCGCCGGGATGTCGGCCCGGTCCTCCGCCGCCACCGCGGCCACGTCGACGCCCCTGGCCGCGGCCCGGCTGGCCAGGATCTGCTGCATCCGGGGCGTCAGGGTGGCGCCAGGGGCCACGCAGTTCACCGTCACGCCCCGGTCCGCGTACTCGCGCGAAGCCAGCTTCGCCGCGGCGGTCATCGCCGACCGCAGCACCGTGGAGATCGCGAGCCCGGGCTGCGGCTGGCGCACGGCGCTCGAGGTCACCACCACGACGCGGCCGAAGCCGTTCTCCGCCATCCCCGGCAGCGCGCTGCGCAGCAGCGCGAGCGGGCCCAGCAGCAGCAGGTCGACGCCGGCGCGCCACTGCTCCTCGGAGACCGCCAGGAGCCCGCCGGGCGGCGGACCGCCGGCGTTGACCACGAGGACGTCGAGGCTGCCGTGGCGTTCCCGGACCTCGGTGACCGCCGCGGCGGCGGCAGTGGGATCGGCCAGGTCGAACACGACCCGGTCGACCTGGCCGGGCCCTCCCAGCCGTTCGACGGCAGCGTCCAGGGACGAGGGGGTGCGGCCCGCGAGGACGATGCGATGGCCCGCCTTGAGCAGTGCCGCGGCGGCGGCGGCACCGATGCCTCCGGAACCTCCGCCGACGAGCGCGATTCCGGGCGTGTGAGGAGGAGTACTCATGATGAACCGACTCTGACCGGCCCCCTCCGCAGACCCAACGAGATGTCCCATCCGGCGGGACTCGGCGTTGGAGGGAAAACCCGGCACCCGCACGATCCCGGACCATGGCACACCGACAGTGCCGAGGCCGAAGGAGCGGAAATGCGTGTCGCGATCGTTGGCGCCGGGATCGCCGGGTTGACCACAGCAAAGGTGCTGCTCCAAGCCGGCCACCAGGTCGACGTGTTCGACAAGGCCCCTGACGTGGGCGGGGTGTGGAGCAGGAGCCGCCGGTACCCGGGCGTCACGACGCAGAGCCCAGGGCGCCAGTACTCGTTCTCGGACTACCCGATGCCGAAGAGCTACCCCGAGTGGCCGACCGGCGCGCAGGTCCAGGAGTATCTGGCGTCCTACGCGGCGGCCTTCGGTGTCGACCGTGTCCTGCGTCTGGAGACGACCGTCGACGCAGTGGTCCCGGACGGTCCGGGGTGGTCGGTCACCAGCAGCCGGGCCGGCGCCGGGTCGGTCACCGAAAGCTACGACCGGGTGATCGTGGCCAACGGTGTCTTCTGCGAGCCCGCCGTGCCTCAGTACCCCGGCGTGGAGGAGTTCACCGCCGCGGGCGGGACGGTCCAGGCGGGTACCGAGTTCCTGGAGCTCGAGGACGCGCGCGACAAGAACGTACTGGTCGTCGGCTACGGCAAGTCCGCCTGCGACGTCGCCGTGGCGATCAGCGAGGTGGCCGCGCGCACGGACGTCATCGCCCGGCAGCTGCTGTGGAAGATCCCCCGCAAGGTCGCCGGCAAGCTCAACTTCAAGATGCTGCTGATGACCCGGATGGGCGAGGCGCTGTTCCGCTACCGCTACGTGCGCGGCTTCGAGAAGTTCCTGCACGGTCCGGGCAACGGCCTGCGTCGGTCGATGCTGAACTCGATCGGCGACGTGTCGGTCAAGCAGTTCGGTCTCGAGCGCCTCGGCCTGGTCCCGGGCGGCACGATGGAGGACATCGTCAAGGGCGCGATCGGCCTGGCCAGCGAAGGGTTCTTCGAGGGCGTGGAGTCCGGCACCATCGCCGTGCACCGCGACCAGGTCATCACGCGGCTGTTCGTCGAGGACGGCCACACCCACGCCGAGCTGGCGGACGGGTCCCGGCTGCGGGCCGACCTCGTGGTGTGCGCGACGGGCTTCAAGCAGGAGGTCCCGTTCCTCGACGCCGTGGTGCAGAAGCAGCTGTTCGACGAGCGCGGCAACTTCATGCTGTATCGGCAGATCCAGCCGCTCGGGGTCCCCGGGCTGTACTTCAACGGGTACAACTCGTCGTTCTTCAGCCCGCTCAACGCCGAGCTCGCCGCCCTGTGGATCGCCGCCGACCTTGCCGGTGCCCTGCCGCTGCCGACGCTCGAGAGCCGGCGGCAGGAGGTCGTCGCGCAGCTGGCGTTCTTGGACGAGGCGCTCGACCGCCACCACTGCCGCGGCACGAAGATCATCCCGTTCTCGATGCACAACGCCGACGAGGTGCTGGTCGACCTCGACCTGCAGATCAGCAAGCTGACGCGCGCCGTGCACTGGCTCGCTCCCGTCGACCCGACGGCATACCGCAAGGTCGCACCGGTTCTCCTGCGCCGGCTGGCAGCGTTGCCGCCCACAAGCCCCCTGTCTGCTGTCGAGGAGGTTGCCTCTCCGGAGGAGACCGCCCCGAAGCAGGGGAGATCATCCCGAGTTCGCAGCGTTTGAGGAGGATGAAGTGACGACCGAACCTGAGCTCACGAAGCACCGCGTGCTTCGCGGCGGCGACGGCACCAATCTCGGTGCCATCGGTCTGGGGATCTACACCCGCTTGACCGGTGCCGACACCAAGGGCGCCTACTCGCTGTTCGAGTACGTCGTCCCCCCGGGCCTCGGCGGCCCGCCCACGCACATCCACTCGCGTGAGGACGAGCTGTTCACCTGCGTGCAGAACAAGGTGACCGTCGAACTCGACGGGGAGAAGCATGTGCTGGGCGAGGGCGACTCGCTGCTCATGCCTCGGGGGGTGCCGCACGTGTTCTACAACCCCTTCGACGAGGAGACCCGGATCGTCGCCGTGGTCTCGCCGCCCGGGCTCGAGGTCTACTACAAGGAGCTCAGCGAGCTGCCGCCCGGGCGGGACATGAAGCTCGTCGGTGAGGTCATGAGCCGGCACGGCCTGTCGTTGGCCGGTCCTCCGCCGGGCCCGTGAGCACCGCGCTCACCGCCGCCGAACGCCTCGAGCTGCCGCACCTGATGTGTGCGGCTGCGGACGCGGGTCGGGCCGAGGACTTCGGGGCGTGGTTCGCCGACGACGCCACCTACACCTTCGGGAACTCCCCGACGATCGTCGGCCGGGAGGCCGTGGTCGCCGCGACCGCGGGTGCGGTCGGCTCGCTGCCGTGGCTCGAGCACGTGGTCGAGGAGGTGACCGACGCCGGCGACCGGCTCTTCTGTCGGTACACGATCAAGAGCGGTTCCCGCACCGGCGAGGCCCTGGCGCTCCCCTGCATGACCGTCATCACGCTCGGTGACGAGGGGAAGATCGTGGACTACCGGGTCTTTATGGATCTGTCGCCGGCTCTTCCTTAGGCTCGCACCCCGCTGCTCCGCGCCTGATACCGGGGCAGCGGGGAGAGCCGGCCTGGCGTCGCACTCGGATAAGGACACCGTTGGGCAGCGCGACTAGGGGGCCGGCTGTCTGGACTGTGCGGCTCGTTCAACGCGGCTTCCTCGAAGCCAGCCGGGTTTCCTACGCTGTCCGCTGGTCAGGCTGAACAGCGCCGTCGACCGGGACCTCGATCAGGTCGTCACCGGGTGAAGACGATTTTCCCGGCTACTTCGCCCTCGTTCATCGCACGGAAGCCGTCGGGGGCCTTCTCCATGGGGAGCTCGAGGCCGATCTCGGGGGAAATCCCCGCTCGGTCCACGAAGGCGAGAAGGTCGACCAGTTCCTGGCGAGTGCCCATGGTGGAGCCCTCGACCCGGATCTGCAGGAAGAACAGCCGCTGGAGGTCGGCCGACGGGGCGGGCCCGCTGGTGGCGCCGCAGCAGATCACGGCTCCGCCCGGGCGGACCGAGCGCATGGAGTGGGCCCAGGTGGCCTCGCCGACCGACTCGAAGACCGCGTCGACCTTGCCGGGCAGCCTGGCGCCCGACTCGAAGGTCGCGTGCGCGCCGAGCCGCTCGGCCAGCGCTCGTTTCTCCGCGCTGCGTCCGGTGACCCATACCTGCATCCCGGCAGCGGCCCCGAGCTGGACCAGGGCGGTGGACACCCCGCCGGCGGCACCCTGGACAAGCATGGTCTGACCGGGACGTAGGCCGGACTTGGTGAACAGCATGCGGTAGGCGGTGAGCCAGGCGGTCCCGAGGACGGACGCCGCCTGCAGGGAGACTCCCGTCGGCAGGGGGATGACGTTGCGCTCGGGCACGACCACGGTGTCGGCGAACGTGCCCTGGTACTTCTCGGTGAGCAGGGTGCGCCGCGGGTCGAGGGTCTCGTCTCCGGACCATCCGGGATCGCCGATGACCGGGTAGACCACGACGTCGGTACCGTCGGGCAGGGTCCCGGTCGCGTCACCGCCGAGGATCATCGGGTACTGGTCGGGCTTGAGGCCGACGCCGCGAAGAGTCCAGAGGTCGTGCATGTTCAAGCTGGCGGCCTTGGTACGGACCGCCACCCAGCCCGAGGGCACCTCGGGCTCCGGGCGTTCGCCCACGACGAGGGCGGCAAGGGGATCGGTAGGGTTCGGCTCGGCGGCATAGACGGCGAACATTGGCACCTCCAGAGTTCGATGATGTTAGAAACGTAGGGACTTCGAACCCGGCTGACAACGTGGTGGTGACGACGCCCACGCCCGGCGTGGGCGGGAGCACGCGAGCGTCGTGCGAGCATGGACGTCGATGAGCATGGACTCCCAGCCCGGACCGCCGGTCTCACACTCGCTGCTGGACTCCTATGTCGCGTTCGGCAAAGCCATTGCCGACCCCACGCGACTGGACATGCTCGTGCTCATCGGAGAGACGGGGGAATTCCCCTGTACCGCCTTGGAGCAGCAGCTGCCGATCAGCAAATCGACCATCTCGTACCACGTCAAGGTCCTGACCCAGGCCGGGCTGGTCAAGGTCCGACGGGAGGGGCGCTTCTTCCACTACGAGCTGCAGCGCGAGGTGCTCGACTACTTCGCTCCAGGGCTGCTCGCTCGCCTGCTGGCGGCACGCACGCAGAACGAGTCCTGACACCAACCCCGATTCTTCGGGCCGGTGGTGGCACCACCACCTCAGTCGGTCGCCGGCCTCAGCTCGCCCCAAGGTCCAAGTGTGTGCAGACCAGCCGCAGGTGAAGGGCGAGCTCGACCTGCAGCCGGGAGGCGGAATCACCCGTCCCGCCCTCGAGGAGCCGGTTGATGCGGTCCAGACGCTGGGAGACGGTCTTGGGATGCAGCTGGAGCACAGCAGCGGTCTGGTTGGTGTTCCCGTTGCACTCGTAGAAGGTCCGAAGCGTCGCCTCGAGCTCGGTCCGACGCCTGGCATCGTAGTCGAGCACGGGTCCCAGCACTGACCGGACGAAACCTTCCACGCTCCGTTCCTTGGCCAGCAGCAGTCCCACGAAGCCAAGGTCTGACGTCTGCGCGTACCGTCCGCTGCTGCCCAGGGCGAGCAGCGCATTCAGACACGTCTCCGCCTCGGCATGGGCCGAACGGATCTCGTTCGGGCCCACGACGGGCCCGGCCACGCCGATGGTCGGCCGCCGTCCACCGGCGCGGTGGAGGGTCGCGCTGACGAGCTCCGCGGTCTCCAGCACGTTCCGACGAGGAAGCGCGAGAACGAGACGACCGCCGTGGACGGTCGAGAGACCGTGGTGTGTCGAGGCGAGCTCGGCCGCGGTCCGGGCCAGGCGGTTGCGCTCCCCGGGGAGCTCGGCGACCAGCACGGTGTAGCACGCGTCGAGATCCACACCGAGATGTCGGGCACGCTCGCTCATGCCGTGCCGGGCGTGGTCGAGCAGGATGTCCTCGAACAGCTCGCCGCGGACTCGGCTCTCCGTCTCCGCCAGCGACCGACGGAAGAGCAGCAGCAGGCCCGTGACCAGGGCTGCGCGTTCGAGGATCTGCTGGTCGACCTCGTCCGCAGGCTCGGGCCGCACGAGGATGAGGTGGCTGAGCAGGTCCGTGCCCGCCGTCACGGACGTGCTGCATACGCCGTCACCGACATACGTCCTGGGCGACGAACGGCTCGCCGCGAGGACCTCGGCGAGGGCAGCCGCGGAGATCGCCTCGGAACTGGTCGCCACGACGAGTGTCTCGCTGTCGTCGACGACCGCCACCTCGCCGCCCAGCAGGTTGCGGACCTCGTCTGCCACCTCGGTCAGGTCCCCGCCTTGCAACACGAGGGCCGCCAGCCGGTCGTGCGCCTGGGCGGCCCGTTCGACGTCGGCGTTGCGGTCCTTGAGGAGGCCGCCCGCGATCTCCAGCTCGTCGAGGGCCGTCTGCATCTGGCTCCGCATGCGGGCCTTCTCGACGGCGACCGCGGCGTGCGCCGCGAAAGAGGAGAGGAGGGCCACGTCGGTGGGCGGGAAGGGACGCTCCGCGCGGTATCCGGCGAAGAGCACACCGATGACCCGCTGCTCGACGAGCAGCGGGACACCCAGGATCGCCACCAGACCCTCCTCGCGAGCCGCGGCGTCGGCGGCAGCGGTGTGGCGGAACCCGTCATCGGTGAAGTACGACGCAGTCGCGTACGGGACCCCGGTCTGGGCCACTAGGCCACCCAGTCCGTCCCCCATCGGCACGCGAAGCCTGCGGAAGAGCGCGGACGTGCCGCCGTCGGTGATGGTGGTGTAGTAGGTGTCGCCGACCTCCTCGTCCACCAAGGTCATGTACGACAGGTCAGAGCCGAGGAGGCGGCGAGCTCGCGTCACGATGGCCTCGAGCACTGAGCGGAGCTCGGTGCGGGCAGCAAGGTCGCCGGCGGTCTCGTACAGCGCGGCGAGCTCCGCCTCTCGTCGTCTGCTCGTCTCGAGGATGTGCCGGACGTGCAACGCGAGCTCTCGGGCTTCTTCGAGCTCTGCCACGGTGGACGCCGGGGCGGCGGCCCGGCGCGCCTGCTGCACGGGACCATCGAAGTCCTGCGCGGGCGCGTCCTCGGCGAGGAGCTTGAGGAAGGACAACGCTGTCATCCGCGTCATTATCGTCAACGGCCCGTCGGGCAGGTAGCACTTCGCGAGGTGGCCATGCGGCACGGGGAACGGGCACGACGCGACCCGGGTACCTCGGCCGACGCCCGCGATCGGGACACCTGAACCGGCTGCGATGTATCCCGTCGGCATATAGCAGCATTCTCGGAATCGGACCTACCTTTTACGAACCGAGGAGCTGCTGCCGACAGGAGCCGCTCACGAATCTCCGCTCTTTCGTCGGCGCCCGAGTCGAAAGCATCCCAATGAGGCCTCAAAGGAGAAGCGTCATGGCATCGACGTCACCGCGTCCCCTCGCCGGCACCCGCGTCCTCGACTTCACCTGGAGCGTGGCCGGGCCCACGATGACCCGCTATCTCGCCTCGCTCGGTGCCGAGGTGATCAAGGTCGAGTGGCCCCGCAACGCCGATCCCATGCGGTCGGCGATGTACCTGGGCAACGAACAGCACAAGACGCTGAACAACGGGTCGTTCTTCGCCAACCTCAACGTCGGCAAGCGGAGCCTGACCGTCAACCTCCGCACGGAGGAGGGCCTCGCCGTCGTCCGCGACCTCGTCCGTGAATGCGACGTGGTGGCCGAGTCCTTCTCGGCCACCGTGCTGGAGCGCTGGGGTCTGGACCACGCCACGCTGCAGCATCTCAATCCCTCGATCGTCTACGCCAGCGTCAGCGGGTTCGGGCACAACGGCCCGCACCGGGACAAGAACACCTGGGGGCCCACCGCGCAGGCCATGTCCGGCATCAGCGCCATGTCCGGCGAGGCCGGAGCGCCCCCGGCCGGCTGGGGCTGGTCCTACCTCGACGTCACCAGCGGCTACATGGCCGCACTCGGGGTACTCACCGCCCTGATCCGGCGGCAGCGCACGGGGGAGGGCGCCCGCCTGGACATGTCGCAGGTCGAGGTCGGCATCTCCCTGGCCGGACCCGGTCTGCTCGAGTCCGCCGTCACCGGTGGCCCGCTGCGCCGTCGTGGCGTACCCGGAGGGAACCGGTCCGTGGCCACCGACGGGTCGGTGGTGGGGTACCGCGGCGACACAGCCGCACCGAGCGGCGTCTACCGGACGCGCGGCGGCGGTGAGAACGACTACTGCACCGTGTCGGTCGCCGACGACGGGCACTGGCGCTCGCTCAAGGACGCCCTGGGGAACCCGGCCTGGGCCGAGGACCCGCGCTACGACGAGCCGGGCGGTCGGGCCGAGCACCAGGACGCCATCGACACCGAGCTCGCCGCCTGGATGGCCGGCCGGGACAAGTACGAGGCCATGGACACCCTGCAGCGGTACGGGGTACCCGCGGGCGCCGTGCAGAGCGGCCGGGACCGGGTCGAGAACGACCCGCAGCTGCGCAGCCGCGGAATCTTCGCCGAGCTGGAGCACCCCCACCTCGGCACCCAGGCCTTCGAGGGCGTGCCGTTCCGGTCGTCGACGTCGGACTACGAGCTGGAACCGCGCTGGCCGCTGCTGGGGGCGGACAACGACTACGTCCTGACCGAGGTGCTCGGCTACAGCGCCGAGACCGTCTCCCGACTGCACGAGCAGCACGTCCTGTGGCCGGATGGCGTGCCGGCCAACCCCGTCGTCGAGAGGTCGCTGTGGTGAACGTGAACAGGAGCACGATGCTGGAGGGCCTGACCGTTCTCGAGCTCGACGACGGTCTGGCCGAGTTCGCCGGCAAGCTGCTCGCCGACTCCGGTGCCGAGGTGATCAAGATCGAGCCGCCCCGGGGGGCCCTGGGCCGGGCCGTCGGACCGTTCGTCGGCTCGACGCCGGACCGGACGAGCCTGCAGTTCGAGCACTACAACACCTCCAAGCAGTCGGTGGTGCTGGACCTGACGTCCGAGGCGGACCGAATCCTGCTCACCAGGCTGGCCGCACGGGCGGACGTGGTGCTCGACGGCCTGGGCGCCGGCGTCGCCGACTCGCTCGGGGTGGGCCACACGGAGCTCTCCGCGGTCAACCCGGCGCTGATCTACTGCGCCGTCACCCCGTTCGGCTGCGACGGTCCCTGGGCGGGTTTCGCGGCCACCGACCTGACCCAGCTCGCCCTGGGTGGCGTCATGGCCTCCTGCGGCTACGACGACGGCGCCGGCGACGCGGACGGCACCGGTTACAGCGGCGCCCCGGTCGCCCCCACCGGCGGTCACGTCAAACACCTTGTCGGGATGATGGCGGTGATGGCCACGCTCGCCGCGGTGCTCGAGCGGGGCACCTCGGGCCGGGGGCAGTTCGTGGACGTCTCGGCGCACGAGGCCACCGCGGTCTCCACCGAGATGGCCGTCCCGTTCTGGCTGTACCAGCAGCGCGAGGTGCACCGGCACACCGCCCGGCACGCGATGCCCGCCCGCACACCCCGGTGGCAGCACCGGTGCGCCGACGGCAAGTACCTCCTGGCGCTGCCGCTCTACATCGACGACGCGCGGTTCGCCGAGCTGGTCGAGTGGTTCGACTCCGAGGGCATGGCCGAGGACCTGGCCGACGAGATGTACCGAAGGTCACTGCAGCGCGAGGACCACATGTTCCACGTGGTCGACGTGATCGGCCGGTTCTGCGCCCGGCACGACTCGGACTACCTGTTTCGCGAGGCCCAGGCCCGCCGGCTGCCGTGGGCGCCGGTCAACTCACCCGACGAGCTGCTCGCGGACCCACACTTCACCGAGCACCGGGACACGTTCGTGAGCGTCGCCGCCCACGGGGGCGTCCACCTCTACGCCCAACCGCCCTTCCTGATCGGCCACGGGACGTCGATCCGCCCGGCGCCCCGCCTCGGCGAGCACACCCGCGACGTCCTCGGCGCCGTGCTCGAGGACGAGTACACCGCCGACACCCCCGCCCGTCAGCAGGCCTGAGTTCCCTCACCGACAAGGAGTCGTCCGATGGTCGCCACCCTCACCGACAAGGCCTACATCGCCGGAGTGGCCGAGACCGAGTACGTCCGCGGCACGCCCAAGAGCGAACGCCAGCTGATCCTGGAGGCCTCGGCCGCCGCCTGTCGCGACGCCGGGATCGACCCCTCGACCGTCGACGGCATCGTCATGGCGTGGAAGGACGTCCCTACCAACGAGGACTTCATCGCCGCCCTCGGCATCAAGGACCTGCGCTTCCACTCCCATGTGCACATCGGAGGCGCCTCCCCGGTCGCAGCCGTCGTGCAGGCGGCTGCCGCCATCGCGGCCAGCCTGGCCACCCGGGTCCTCGTGCCCACCGGGCACAACTGGTTCTCCCGGCCCGTCCGACTCAGCTCGATGGAGCAGACCCCGGGTGGGGTGGGGAACGTACCCGGGGCCGAAATCCGCAACAACCTGGAGAACCCGGCCGGCCTGCTCGCGGCGATGCAGTGGTACAGCCTGCACGCGAACCGCTGGTTCCACGAGACCAAGGCGGACCCGGCGGGCATGGAGACGGTCGCCCTCACCACCCGCAGGCACGCGCACCTCAACAGCAAGGCCTACATGCGGGACCGCGAGCTGACCAGCGACCAGTACCGGGCTTCGCCGGTACTGGTCAAGCCGTTCCACCTCTTCGACATCTGCCTGGAGACCGACGGGGCGGCCGCGGTCCTGGTCGTGTCGGAGGAGGAGGCCCGGCACATGAACGGGCGGGCCGTCGCCATCGCCGGGGGCGCGGAGGGCCACGCCGAGTGCCCCGACGACCTGTCCACCCGGCCGAACATCCTCGACATGGGCATCACCAAGGCCGCGAGCCGCGCCTTCGACATGGCGGGCGTCCGGCACGACGACATCGACTTCGCCGAGATCTACGACTGCTTCACCTTCATCGTCCTGCGCCAGCTCGAGGAGATGGGCTTCTGCGACCGCGGCGAGGCGTCGGACTTCGTCAGCGGCGGCCGGATCGCCCTCGGCGGCGACATGCCCGTCAACACCCACGGCGGCCTGCTCTCCCAAGCCCACGGCATCGGCATGAACCACGTGATCGAGGCCGTCATCCAGCTGCGCGGCGAAGCTGGCCCGGCCCAGGTGGAGGACGCCCACATCGGGCTGGTCACCGGGTACGGCGACTTCAGCGACGGCTCCGTCGTGATCCTGCACAACTGAGCACCCTGCCATCCACGACACCTGCCCGAAGGAGCTCCGACCCATGACGACCGCCAACCTCAGCCCGGTCCCGCTGATGCCGGACAGCCCGCTGTACGCCGACTACTTCAAGGGTCTGCGCGACGGGCGCCTGGTCGCCGAGATCTGCACCGGGTGCGGCCAGCTGCAGTGGCCGCCGCGTGAGCTATGCGGGCACTGCCAGAGCTCGACCTTCGAGCCGGTCGACGTCCCCACCGAGGGGGTCGTCTACACCTACAGCGTCATGTACCGCGCGTTCCACCGGGCGTTCGCCGACAAGCTGCCCTACGGCGTCGTGGTCGTCGAGGTGGCCGACGGGGTGCGCTTCATCGGCCGCTACGCCGGTCCCGACCCGGAGTCGCTCGAGTGCGGCCAGCGCATGGAGGCCGTGTTCGACGACCTCGGACCGGAAAGCGGCTCCGTCGCGTGGCGCCGCGTCGAGGACCCGGCACCCGCGTCCCGCTAGCCACCGGGCCCGGGCGACCCGCGCTCGACGGCAGCGTGCTCGCCACCGGACCAAGGCACGTCACCGGGCCCTCGCCGATGGCCCGGTCGCACTCCCGATACCACTTCCGCCGCAACCCCCGCACGGAGCGCATGCTCCGCCTCAACGACGAGGAGCCCCGATGGGAGCACTCACACCGCCGTCAGCCGGAAGGCTGCCCGCACCCATGATCGCCGCGTTCTGCGCGCTGGTCCTGGTGTTCGACGGCTACGACGTCTCCGTCTTCGCCACGACCATCCCGGCCCTGCTGCAGTACGAGCCATGGGGCCTCAACGCCGCCGAGTTGGGGTTCATCGCCAGCCTGGCCCTGATCGGCATGCTGATCGGCTCCCTGCTGTGCGGCTTCGCCACCGACGTGCTCGGCCGCAAGCTCATGCTGATGGCCAGCTCCGGCTGGTTCTCGGTCTGCATGGCCGTGTGCGCCCTCGCGCCCACCGCCACCGTGTTCGGGATCTTCCGCTTCCTGGCCGGGCTCGGCCTCGGGGGCGTCATGCCGACCGCCATCGCACTGGCCGTGGAGTTCGCGCCGAAGGCCCGGCGCAACGTGGTCAACATGGTGCTCACCGCCGGCTTCATGGTGGGCACGCTCGTCGCGGCGCTGCTCGGCATCGTGATCATCGAGGCGTACGGCTTCCGGCCGATGTACGTCATCGCCGCGCTGCCACTGCTGTTGCTGCCCGTAGCGTGGCTCGCGCTGCCCGAGTCGATCCAGTACCTGGTGTCGAAGGGCCGCTTGGACGAGGCCCGGGCGGTGGCTGCGCGCTACGGCGTCGAGGTCGCCGAGAGCCCTCGGCCGGACGCGGTGCGGCGCTCGCCGCTGCGCAGTCTCGCCCGTCGTCCGTTGTTGGGGTTCCTGATCGTCTTCGGCATCGGCGGTCTGGTCGTGCAGCTGCTCATGTACGGCCTCAACACCTGGCTGCCGCAGCTGATGAGGATGGCGGGCTACCCGCTCGGTTCCGCGTTGAGCTTCCTCGCGACGATGTCCCTGGGCGCCATCGCGGGTGGCCTGGTCATGTCGTGGGCGGCGGACCGATCGCACCCCCGGTTGCTGGTGCTCCTCGGCTTCGGCATCGGGGTGGTGGCGCTGGTGGTCCTCGCCTCGGGACCGTCCACCGCCGTGCTCTACGTCGCGGTCGCCCTGGCTGGGGTCGGCGGCAGCGGCACGGCTGCGATCCTCAACGGCTACGTCGCGACCTGGTTCCCGACGACGATGCAGGCCTCGGCTCTGGGCACCTACTTCACCATCGCCCGTCTGGGCGGCATCCTCGGCCCGATCGCCGGTGGATGGATCATCGCCGCGGGACTGCCGGTGGCCTGGACGTTCTACGCCCTGCTGGTGCCGACGGCGATCGGCGTCCTGCTGGTGTTCCTGATGCCGCGCAGCCACGCTTACGCGGGCGACCCGCTCGCCGACGGCGCCGAGCCGTCCACCGGGCGGACGGTGGTGGACGCTTCCTGACCGCGGGGCGGTGCGGCCGGCCGTGGGATGCACCCGGGCCGGCCGCACCGGTCACGGGACGCGGCGGAGCGGTTGCGGCCGGTTGACGGGACTGCGCGGTTCCTCGCCACGCAGGACCCGGGCCACGTCGGCCAGCGCACTCGACCGCACCTCCGCCCAGGACTCCTCGCTCCAGTGCGCGGCGTGCGGGGTGAGGATCACGGAGTCCAGACCGCGCAGCGGGCTGCCGTCCTCGAGCGGCTCGTGGGCGAACGCGTCGAGCCCCGCCCCGAACAGGTGACCGTCGACGAGCGCGTCGGCCAACGCGTGCTCGTCGACGAGACCCCCGCGCGAGACGTTGACCAGCACCGAGCCGGGCCGCATGCGCGCGAGCACCGCGGCGTCGATCACGTCGCGCGTCGACTCCGACAGCGGCACGTGCAGCGACAGCACGTCCGACCGCGCGACGAGCTCGTCGAAACCGACCAGCTCGACACCCTCCGGCCCCGGGTCGACGGCCGGGTCGTGGGCGACGACGGTGTAGCCGAGCGCGCGGGCCACCTCGGCGGTGCGCCTGCCGATCCGACCGAGACCGAGCAGCCCGAAGGTCTGCACGTCCGGGCGGTGCACGCCCGGCGCGAGCGCCGAGGCCCAGCCCTCGGACCGGATGCCCCGGTCGAGCGCGGGCAGCCGCCGGGTGACCGCGAGGGCGAGCGCGATCGCGTGCACGGCCACCTCGCGGTAGTTCGCGTCGGGCACGTTGGTCACCCAGATGCCCCGGTCGGTGGCCGCGGCGACGTCGATCGTGTCGTAGCCGATCCCGTAGCGGGTGATCGAGCGGGCGGCCCGCAGGTTCTCGATGACGTGCCTCGGGAAGTCCTCGACCAGGACGAGCACCGCGTCGGCGTCGCGGGTCGCCTCCAGGACGGTCCTCTCGTCCGGGGCGTGAACGGCCTCGAAGTCGACGTCGAGGCCGTCGAACACGGTGAGGTCGGACGGCCCGACGGGAATTTGCGTCGAGGTCTGGACCACGCGGAACGACGCCGTCATCCGTTCACCTCCTCCCAGGTGCGCCGGGCGCCCTCGGCGATCCAGCCGAGGTCGATCCCGGCGAAGAGCAGTGTGGCGCCGGCACTGCGGTAGCGCGGCATCTCCTCCGGGGTGAGGACGAAGGCACCCTTCGCGACACCGTGGTGGTCGGCGGCGGCGAAGATCGCGTCGATCGCCGCGACGTGCTCGTCGGACCACATGGGGACCCCGAGCGAGGTCGCCAGGTCGAACGGGCCGATGACGATGGCGTCGATGCCCGGGACGGCGAGGATCTCGTCGGCGGCGGCGAGCCCGGCCGCGGTCTCGATCTGGATCGCGACGAGCACCTCGGCGTTGGCGCGCGCCACGTGGGCGGCGAGGCCGGCGCCGTAGCCCTGGCCCCGGCCGGGGCCCGCGCCGCGGCGACCCTCGGGTGCGTACCGCGCCCGGGCGACGACGTCGGCGGCCTCGGCGGCCGTCTCGATCCGGGGGACGACGATGCCCGCTGCGCCGAGGTCGAGCACGCGCGCGATGTAGGAGCCCACCTCCGGGACCCGCACCATGGCGGGGATCGGGCCGACGTCCGCGGCGCGCAGCATCCCCTCGAGCCGCTCGACGCCGAGCGGCCCGTGCTCGGCGTCGATGCAGAGCACTGCGAAGGGGCCGGTCGACAGAGTCTCAACGACCACTGGCGACGGGATGCCGATGGTCGCACCGATGAGGACCTCACCGCCTACCCGGTTGCGGAGGTCGTGGTGACGGGAGTCGTGCAGAGTCATGCCTCAGTCCCTTACGGCGACGCCCCGCAGCGCGGGGGTCTGGTCGAGTTCTTCGCGGCTGACGAACGGCCTGCCGAGCACGAGCGCTAGCGCGGTGAGCAGCTGCGTCACGATGACGAGGCCGGCGACGAGCCAGGGCTGGCCGCCGAGGGCGACCACCAGTGCGGCGGCCAGGAACGGCGCGGGCCCTGCGATGAGGGCGCTGTGGATCTCGCGCGAGGAGAACAGGCCGGAGGTGCGGTACTCGGTCTTGAACAGGGCCGGCATGAGCACCGTGTGACCGGCCGATCCTGCGCTCCAGGCGAACGCGAACATCACCACGCTGGTCGCGATGATGAGCGCGAGGTTGCCCGTCTCGAGCACCGCGAAGTACGGGAAGGCGAGCAGTACCGCTCCGACGATGCCGATGTACATGACGCGCTTGGCCCCGATGCGGTCGCACACCTGGCCCCACACGACACAGAGGATGCTGCCGGTGACGAGCATGGAGAGGTTCACCACGAGCGACTGCGAGCGGGGCAGGCCGACCGTGCTGGTGAGGTAGCCGATCCCGAAGGTCAGCATCACGTACGCCGTGCCGTTGAGGCCCGCGGGGATGAGGAAGCCGGCGAACCAGTTCCGCGGGCTGGCCACGAACGACTCCCAGACGGCCCGGAGCGGGTTGGTCCGCGCCTGCCGGGCCCTCCCCGCCTCGCGCTCGAGCTGCACCCGGGTGAACTCCGGGGACTCGTCCATCCTGCGGCGCAGGAGGATCGCGACGATCGTCAGCACGGCGCTGAGCAGGAAGGGCAGCCGCCAGCCCCAGGACAGGAAGGCCTCGGACGAGATCGACGCCGTGATCGCGGTGTAGAGGACCGTCGCGACGATCATGCCGACGAGCCCGGTCGCCATGGCGAACGACGCGTAGTAGCCCTTCCGCCTGGGTGTCGCGGACTCGTTGAGGAGCGTGATCGCGCCCGCGAGCTCGGCCCCCGCGCCGAAGCCCTGGGCGATCCGCAGCACGACCAGCAAGATCGGTGCCCAGACGCCCATCACCGAGTAGGTGGGCAGGGCGCCGATGAGCACGGTGGGCACGCCGATGAGGACGATCGACAGCATGAGGACGGGTCGCCGGCCGATGCGATCGGCGAGCGCGCCCAGCACGATGCCGCCGACGGGCCGGGCGACGAACCCGACGGCGAACGTCGCGAACGTCGCCAGCAGGCCGACCGTGCCGGTGGCGGCCGGGAAGAACAGGGGAGCGATGACCAGGCCGGCCACGATCCCGTAGAGGCCGTAGTCGTACCACTCGATGATGGTGCCGGCGCTCGCGGCGAGCGTCGTGGATCTCGCACCGCGCCGGGTCGGGGCCGTCGGCAGGGTGGGATGGGCGTCAGGGGGCGTTGTTGACATGCGAGCTCCCTTGCTCAGAGGTGTCGCGACACCGTACATCGTCTACTGCGTTTTGAGTTCTGTCGACAGTCTGCAGTTCAAGTACGATGTGCCCATGGCCGCCGCCGACCCCGCTCCCGGACTGTCCCTCATCCGGACCTCGTCGCTCGTCGATGAGGCATACCGGCAGATCAGAGGGCTCATCCTCCGGGGCCAGCTCAAGCCCGGGACCCGGCTGAAGGACTCCGTACTCGCCGACGAGATGGGCATCAGTCGCTCGCCCGTTCGCGAGGCGCTCCGACTACTGGAGCACTCCGGGCTGGTCGAGAAGTCGGTGAACCGCTCCTACCGCATCTCCGTCCTCGATCCTGGCGAGGTGCCTGAGCTGGCCAAGCTCCGCTGTGCCGACGAGGTGATGGCGGTCCGGACCATCGTTCAACGAGGCACCCCGGTCGAGTCGCTCGCCGAGTGGATCGAGGAGCTCCGGCGCGTCGACGGGGATCCGGAGGCCGGGGCTGCCGCGGACGCCGCCTTCCACTCGGAGGTCGTGCGCCTCGCGGGGATGCCACGCCTGGGCTCGCGCTACTCGGGGCTCACCGACCAGATGCGCCTCGTGCTGCTCACCGGAGACGTGTCCTGGGGCTCGGGAGGTGTGCTCGTCGACTCGCACACGGTGTTGTACGAGGCCCTCGTCGACGCGGTGCGCACGGGCGATCCGCGGGAGGCCGTGCGCCTGTGGGAGTTCCACATCCTGACCGGGATGGGTGTTCCGGACATCCTGGAGCCGCTCTGATCAGAATCGCGTGCCCGTTCACCGGCCTGGTGTCACTGCTCTGGTGGTCGAGGTGTCGGAGGAGCACGAGCAGGCCCTCCGTCCGCACCCCTGACCACCGTGCGCAGTCGTCCCCTGGACGGCTGTTTCTGCCTGGGCCTCTCCATCAGGCCAGCCTTCGTAGGCGCGGAGCATCCTAAGGTCGTCAGCAGGGTGTCGAGGTCGGGAGGCCGGTGTGGGTGTTTACGAGGACGTTTTCCGGGCCAGTGTGGAGGACCGGGAGGGGTTCTGGTTGCGGGCGGCGGGGGCGTTGGATTGGCACCGGGCGCCGACGCGGGCCCTGGATGAGTCGAATCCGCCGTTCTACCGGTGGTTCCCCGACGGGGAGCTCAACGTGGCGCACAATGCGTTGGATCGCCACGTCGCCGCCGGGCGGGGCGAGCAGGCGGCGTTGGTCTACGACTCGCCGGTCACCGACACCAAGCGGACCTACACCTACGCGCGGCTGCGTGACGAGGTCGCCCTGTTCGCGGGGGTGCTGCGCGGGCTGGGGGTGGGGCGTGGGGACCGGGTGGTGGTCTACATGCCGATGGTCCCGGAGGCGGTGGTCGCGATGCTGGCCTGCGCCCGGCTGGGTGCGGTGCATTCGGTGGTGTTCGGCGGGTTCGCGGCCAAGGAGCTCGCGGTGCGCATCGACGACGCCGCCCCGAAGGTCGTGGTCTCGGCCTCGTGCGGGATCGAGGGCTCCCGGGTCATCGCGTACAAGCCGCTGCTGGACCGCGCGATCGAGCTGTCGGCGCACAAGCCCGAGCGCCAGGTGATCCTGCAGCGCCCGCAGGCCGAGGCGGCTATGGGCCCGAACGACGTGGACTGGGCCGAGGCGGTGGCGAAGGCGTCGCCGGCGGATCCGGTGCCGGTGCGTTCGACCGATCCGCTCTACATCCTCTACACCTCGGGCACGACCGGCAAACCCAAGGGCGTGGTGCGTGATGGCGGCGGCTACGCCACCGCACTGGCGTGGAGCATGCCCAACGTCTACGACGTCTCGGCCGGGCAGACGATCTTCACCGCGTCGGACGTGGGCTGGGTGGTCGGGCACTCCTACATCGTCTACGCCCCACTGCTGGCCGGGGCGACCACCGTGCTCTACGAGGGCAAGCCGGTCGGCACCCCGGATGCCGGGCAGTTCTGGCGGGTGATGGCCGAGTACGGGGTGCGGTCGATGTTCACCGCGCCGACGGCGTTTCGGGCGTTGAAGAAGGAGGACCCGAACGGCGAGTACGCCCGCAAGTACGACCTGTCCTCGCTGAAGTACCTGTTCCTGGCCGGGGAGCGCCTGGACCCGGAGACCTACCGCTGGGCCTCGGCACTGCTGGAGATCCCGGTGATCGACCACTGGTGGCAGACCGAGACCGGCTGGCCGATCGTGGCCAACCCGGCCGGGATCGAGCTGCTGGAGATCAAGCCCGGCTCCCCGACCCGGCCGCTGCCGGGCTGGGACATCCAGGTCCTCGACACCGACGGCAAGCCCGTGCCGGCCGGGCAGGACGGCGCGATCGTCGCCAAGCTGCCGCTCCCGCCGGGGGCGTTCCCGACGCTGTGGAACGACGACGAGCGGTTCGTCAAGTCCTACATGTCGGCCTTCGAGGGCTACTACCTCACCGGCGACGGCGGCCGGATCGACGACGACGGGTACGTGTTCGTGATGGGCCGCACCGACGACGTCATCAACGTCGCCGGGCACCGGCTGTCGACCGGCGGGATGGAAGAAGTCCTCGCCTCCCACCCCGACGTGGCCGAGTGCGCGGTCATCGGCGTCGCCGACCAACTCAAGGGTCAGATCCCGCGCGGGTTCGTGGTCCTCAAAGCCGGCGTGGACGCCTCCGCCGAGGGCTATGAGGACACGCTGCGCGCCGAGCTGGTGCAGATGGTGCGCGACCAGGTCGGCGCCGTCGCCGCCCTCAAAGACGTCGCCATCGTGGCGGCACTGCCCAAAACCCGCTCCGGGAAAATCCTCCGCAAAACCATGCGCGGCATCGCCGACGGCACCAACGAACCCGTGCCCTCCACCATCGAGAGCATCGACGTCCTCGACGCGCTGCGGCCGGTGCTCCGAAAGAACTAGCGGCGGGCGGTCCGTCGATCGGTTGCGCGCGCGGCAGCACGGCGAGTCAGGACGAGCTTTCGCGCGCGCCTACCGGTCCAGCTTGCTGAGGGCGTGAGCCCGATCGAGCAGTAGCCGCCCCAACATGGGAATCCGCTCGTCGGGGAAACGAGATCGCACGCCGGTAAGACTCAGTGCTGAGCGCGGCCGGCCCGCTCCGTCGAAGACGGCGGCGGCCATGCCCCAGCTGCCCTCGACGACGAGGCCGGGATTCACGGCGTACCCACTGTCCCGGGCCGCGGCGAGCCGGGAACGCACGGCGTGTTCGGAATGTGCCTCGCCCCAACGGATCGTGAGGTCGGTGGTCGCGAGGTAGTCCTCGGCCTCGGAGGGCGGCAGATGCGCGAGAATGGCCAGGCCTGCGGATGCCACACCGAGCGGGAACCGGATGCCTTCGTGAAGGACGTGCGAGCGAAGGGGGAAGCTGCCCTCGCACTCGGCGAGGCAAACGGTCTCCCGGCCCCGCAACGCGGACAGGTAGGCGCTCTCACCGGTCTGCTCTGCGAGGTCGGCGAGGACATCGCGGGCGTGATCGGTGACGTTGTACCTGGCAGCTGCCAGGGCTCCGAGCAAGAACAGCTCAGGGCCGAGCTGCCACCGCCCTGTGTCGCGATTGCGGTCGACGAGACCTTGCTCGGTGAGGTCGGTGAGCAGGCGGTGCGCTGTCGGGCGGGGCAAGCCGCAGTGACGGGCAACGGCAGTGGTCGTCGCCCCCTCCGCCTCCGCTGCCCCAAGGGTCCGCAGCACGAGTCCGACCTTCGCGACCACCGAGACCCCGCCATTCGAAGCAGGTGCGAGAGGTGACCCCATTCCTCCATCTTACGTTCACTGGATGGAAGCCTCTTCGTCGAGGTGTTCGCTGAGTGGACACTCGCTTGGATCTGTGGGCCGGCCACCTGTCTTCTTGGAACATGGTTTCGGACAGTGCGTGTTCGACGCCCTTCGTAGCTGGTGCTCGCCGTGCCACCTCCAGGGCCGCCGGTGGCGTCCGTCGATGATCGCCATGTATGACCTGGCCCCACGGCCGTCGAGCGCCACTTCGGCCGTACTTCGGGCAGGCGTCTGATGGATTTCGGAGTCACGCCCCTCGATGGGCTGCCGCTGCCCCCGCGCGTCACCATCTGTGAGGTCGGTCCCAGGGACGGGTTGCAGAACGAGTCCAGGATCCTGCCGTTCGGCGTCAAGGCAGAGTTCGTGCACCGTCTGGTGGACGCAGGGAACACGGTCGTGGAGACAGCGAGCTTCGAGAACCCGGTGTGGGTGCCCCAGCTCGCGGATGCCGACGACCTGCTGAGAGCGATCACACCTGCGTCCGGGGTGCGTTATCCGGTCCTGGTGCCCGACGAGCGCGGGCTGGACCGCGCGCTCGACCTCGGCGTCACCGACATCGCAGTGCTCGGCAGCGTCGCGGAGACCTTCCCCCGCTGCAACCCCCACCCGTCTGTGAGAGAACCGTTCGAGATGCTCGCCGCGGTCGTCGCGCGCGCCCGGGAGGCGGGGCTGGGGGTCCGTGGCCACCTCTCGGGGTGCTTCGGCGACCCCTGGGACGGCCAGGTCTCGACCCGACACGTCGTTGCGGCAGCGACAAGGATGAAGGCACTGGGCTGTACCGAGCTCAGCCTTGGCGACACCATCGGCATCGCCACCCCTGGACAGGTCGCCGCGGTCCTCGACGCCCTGGTCGCCGCCGGCATCGGGATCGACGAGATCGCTGTGCACTTCCACGACACATACGGTCAGGCACTGGCCAACGCCCTGACCGCACTACGGCGCGGCGTCACCACCTTCGACGCTTCCGCCGGAGGAGTAGGCGGCTGTCCCTACACGGGCTCGGCGACCGGCAACCTCGCCACCGAAGATCTGCTCTGGCAGCTGCATGGCCTTGGCATCGACACGGGGATCGACCTGCAAAGGATGGTCGACACCAGCACCTGGCTCGCCGAGCGGCTCGGCCGTCCCAGTCCCTCTCGCACCGTCACCGCCCTGACGAGCTGACTTGCTCCCACTCGACGCAGTACAGGAGGTTCCATGGACAAGGTGATCAGCGCCGAACAGGCGATCAGCGATATCAGAGACGGCGCGACCCTTGCGGTGGGCGGGTTCGGGCTCTGCGGCATCCCGTCCACACTGATTGCCACCCTGCACGCCGCAGGAGTGACCGGCCTGCAGGTCGTGTCCAACAACTGCGGCGTCGACGACTGGGGGCTCGGCATCCTGCTCTCCGACCGGCGCATCGTCCGGGTCACCGGCTCCTATGTCGGGGAGAACAAGGAGTTCGCCCGCCAGTACCTCTCCGGCGAGCTCGAGGTCGAGCTGTGCCCTCAGGGCACACTGGCTGAACGACTGCGCGCAGGAGGTTGCGGCATCCCCGCGTTCTTCACTCCGGCCGGCGTCGGTTCCCAGATCGCCGACGGCGGCCTGCCCTGGCGTTACGCTGCCGACGGATCCGTCGCCGTGGCGTCCCCGGCCAAGGAGGTTCGGGAGTTCGGCGGGGTGCCGCACGTGCTGGAGGAGGCCATCCGCACCGACTTCGCGCTGGTCGCGGCGGCCAAGGGGGATCGACACGGCAACCTGGTGTTCGACCAGACCGCGCAGAACTTCAACCCGCTCTGTGCGATGGCGGGCCGGGTCACGATCGCCGAGGTGCAGGAGCTCGTCGAGCCCGGGGAGCTGGACCCGGCGGGCATCCACCTGCCCGGAGTGTTCGTCCAGCACGTGGTACACGCCCCGGATGTCGAGAAGCGGATCGAGAAGATCACCGTCACGGAGGTGTCGGCATGAGCCTGTCCCGTCACGAGATGGCGGCCCGCGCCGCGGCGGAGCTGCGCGACGGTGAGTACGTCAACCTCGGCATCGGCCTGCCCACGCTGATCCCGAGCTTCCTGCCCGATGACGTGCACGTGGTGCTGCACAGCGAGAACGGCATCCTCGGCACCGGGCCCTACCCCACGCCCGACGCCGTCGACCCCGACCTCATCAACGCGGGCAAGGAGACCGTCACCGTCCGCCCCGGGGCCTCGTTCTTCGACTCCGCGCTGTCCTTCGGGATCATCCGCGGCGGCCACCTCGACGTCGCCGTCCTGGGCGCCATGCAGGTCTCCGAGCGTGGCGACCTGTCGAACTGGGCGGTGCCCGGGAAGATGGTGAAGGGCATGGGTGGGGCGATGGACCTGGTCCACGGCGCGCGGCGGGTCATCGTGCTCATGGAGCACACCGCCAAGGACGGCTCGCCGAAGATCCTGCGCGAGAACACGTTGCCCTACACCGGCATGCGGGTGGTGAACCGGATCATCACCGATCTCGCCGTCATCGACGTCACCGAGGAGGGCCTGGTCTTGGTCGAGACCGCCCCCGGCGTCACCGAGGACGAGGTCCGCGCCGCCACCGATGCGCCGCTCCGCCTGTCGACACCTGCCTGACAGGGCGTCATCGGTTCGAGCCGCGCCGTGGCCCCAGGTGTGGCACGAGCCGGGCCAGATGTCCGGGAGTGTCGCGAGCTCGCGGAGGACGGCATAGGGGGTGGCGGGGGCCAGGGGCTACCGGGTCGTCGCGTGGCGAGGTGCGGGAGGCCGGGGCCACGCAGTGGGAGAGACGTGATGGCGCCGACCGAGCTCACCGCAGCCTCGAAGTGATCGAGGCCGGTCGGACCCGCGGTGCGGGGCTTGTCGATCCGCCTCCCGTCGGGTGCCGGCGGCGCTGCCGTGGCGTCAGACACTCACGCCCGCGCGAGCGGGTCGTCCCGGAACTCGTCGTCGACCAGCCCGTGACGACGGCCAGGCAGGGCCCGATCCGGTGCGCGTGCGCGAACAGCGCCCACTCATCGGTGAGCCCGTTGCCGCCGTCCTCGCTGCCCCCGTGCATCCGCATACCGGCTCGCTCGGGTAGTCCTCGGCCGACCACCGGCGGGTGCCCCCGGCGGGCGCCGACGTAGGGGAAGGCGCCGTCGACACCCCGCGCACCGGCGAAGGCCTGTGGGGGCGTGCAGCGCCACCGCCCGTCCTGATCGGCTCGCCCCCAGGCATCACCCGCATGCCATGCCGGTCCTCCGGCTGCTGCTCGGCGACCGCGCTTCCGGGTGCTCGCCTGCACACCGTCCTCACCGGATTGGTCACCGGCGAGCGGGCCACCTGTTTGCTCCGCCCCACCTGGCGTCGACCATGTGCTACACCGGGAACCCGGTGTCTCCCGGATCTCCTCAAGGGTCGCACCGGGAGGGATCGAGCGCAGCCGTATCTACCCATTGTAAGCTCTGACCTGCGCTGATCGCAGCTGGCAGCGGCAGCTACGCCTTTCCTCAGGCATCTTCGGGGGCACGGCGCCCTACCCGAACTCTGGCTCCCGATGCTCACCGAGGTCGAGAGCCGGGGTGTCGCCGGCGGCTGCAGCGTCGTCCGCTTCTCGCCGACTTCCGTCAGGTCGGGGAGGTCTCGCCCTGCGCCTGCATGGACAGCCAGGTCACACCGCTCGGTTCAAGGACCTCAGTCACTATCGCCTGGTGGCGGGGATGGTCGAGGTACGCCGTGAACGCGTCGATGTCGGAGAAGGTTGTGGAGAGGGAGGCGTCGGCCACGCGAGGGCTCGCAGGATCGCGAAGCCCCAGGTCGGTCGTGATCGTGACTGGGCCGGCGGTCGGTGGGGCGTCAGCCGCGAACTCGTGCAGGGCGGCGACGAACTCGGCCTGCTGCGCGGGGTCGAGCGGCCGGGGCAGACGGAACAGCACAGTATGTGACAGCATCAATCGTTCCTTGGATCGTGCACGGTCGTCGGATCGCGTTCGCGCTACTGCGCGCTCCAGCCGCCGTCCATGACCCAGGACGAACCCGTGGCCATCCCGGCCGCGTCCGAAGCGAGCCACGTCACGAGTTCCGCGATGTCGTCCGGCTCGATCAAGCGCTTGATGGCGCTTCGCTCCAGCAGCACGGTTTGCAGTACTTCGTCGGCCGAGATCTTGTGCACAGCGGCTTGGTCGGCGATCTGGCCTTCGACGAGTGGAGTACGGACGTAGCCGGGGTTGACGCAGTTGCTGGTCACGTTGTGGGGTCCGCCCTCGGCAGCCACGACCTTCGACATGCCCTCGAGGGCGTGCTTGGCGGCGACGTAGGCGACCTTGAAGGGCGAGGCCCGCAGACCGTGGACCGACGAGATGTTGATGACCCGGCCGAAGCGCTGCGCGTACATGTGGGGGAGGGCGGCGCGGACGAGCAGGAAGGGGGCTTCGAGCATCAGCCGGATCATCGCCCGGAACCGTTCTGGAGGGAACTGCTCGATGGGGCTGACGGTCTGGATCCCCGCATTGTTGACGAGGATGTCCACCGAGAGGTCGAGGGACTCCAGGGGTGTCACGTCGAGGAGGTCGACCTCCCACGGCTCGCCGCCGATCGACGCCGCGACGTCGCGTGCGCGGTCCCCGTCCAGGTCGGCGACAGTGACCTTCGCCCCCTGGGCCGCGAGCGCCCGAGCGCACGCGGCTCCGATGCCGCCGCCGGCCCCGGTCACGAGCGCGGTGCGCCCGGTCAGGTCAGCCATGTCGGTTCTCCTCCGTCCATCCCGTCGACTCACGCGTCTCGTGCGCGGCCGTGGCCGCGTCGCTGCGACACCGAGAAGGTCGGGTTCGTTACTGATGTCCTCGCTCGCACGAGGCGGTGTGAGTGAACCACTTCTCTGCGGATCCGCCTTGACATTCAGGTCAGAGAAGTGCCTGAGAAGTCGGTCCGGGGCAGTCGGTCAGAGGCCGGTCCGCCCCTCGAAATACATCTGTTCACGCTAGTCCGCATTTCGCCGCCACATATGCGAGTTCCGTGCGGTTGGAGACGGAGAACTTCGCCATGAGTGCCCCGAGGTGCCATTTCACAGTGGTGTGTGCGATGCCGAGACGATCAGCGATCTGCTGGTTGGTGAGCCCGCGGGCGACGGCCTGCAGGACCTGCCGCTGTCGGCGGGTGAGGAGCGGCAGGAACGCCACCTGGTCGGCCACGCCCGTGTGCAGAGGCTTCGTCCGGGGAGGGCTCTGCGCCTGGTACAAGATTGCTCCTTGGTCCGCTGGATACCCCCGACAGCGGGCGATGGGCGGTCTGCACCCGCTGCCGGGGGTCGTCTCACTTCGGCGTGAGGGCGTTTGCGGTGCACGCCGGGTGGAGGCCCTTCTCGCTCATCCACCGAGCCGATTCGAGGCGGGTAGTTCGGTTGTCGCGGTTCTTGATTCATCGCTGCCGTCGGATGAGGCGCGGCACTCCTCTCCGGATTGATGCCGAGTTGTGCCTGCGTTCCATCGATACGACTGCAGCTGATTGGGTCAGTCGAGTATGGCACGTACTCGAGCAAGCGCCTTGTAGCATTCTGCGACAACGTTTCCGTCGCTACCGCCCGATGCGGTCGGCCGCCGAGCTGCCCGGTCGTTCGCCGCAAGAGCCCACTCCGCTCAGGTGGGCGTGCGACCCAGCCGGTTCTGCGACCACCACCGCGCGGGTTCGCGTCCGGTCGGTGACGGCCGCCCCTCCTCGGTTCGGGTCCTCGACCAGTACAGCAGGACTGCGGCCACCATCGCGGCACGCTCGGCGATGCGTTTGTTGACGTCCGAGAGCGGTTGTGGATGAAGCAGGAGGAGCACGCCGAGGCTGTCGCTGAGCGCATCGATCGGCACGAGTACCCAGTCGCCCTCCCGGCCGTCCGACACCTTCTCGAGCTGGATCTTCGGGAGATCCTGTCCCTCCGGGACGCCGATCGAGGCGAGGACCGTTCCGCCAGGGCCCGACGATCACTCCGGGCACCTCGAGGACGTCGAAGACCGCCGACACGAGGTCGTCGAGGCCGCCACCACCGAGGATGATCTGGGTGAACAGCTCGTGTGCTGCCGCCGCCCGGTCGAGCGCCTGCTGCTGCTCGAGCGCCTTCGAGTGGGCGGTCTCGACGTCGACGAGCGCACGCTGGGTCTGGTCCAGCAGCTTGGCCTTCTCGATGGCGAGCGCGGCAAGGGTCGCCAGCGAGGACAGCAGCTCGACCTCTTCGGCGGTGAACACCCGCTCGACCCGATCCGCGGCGAAGACGATGCCGATGAGCCGGCCCGACACCTTCATGGGAACGCCGAGGATGGCCTTGATCTTCTCGGCCCGGATCGCCTCGTCGACGAGCCCGGTGCGCGATCGACGGGTCGAGGAAGTAGTCCTGGCACTGATGGGGCAGGCCGGACCGCACCACGACTTCGCCGATGCCGACGTCGATGGGGAGTCTGAGATTTCCCATCATGCGCGAAATAGTGCCGTCGGTGACCCGGACGTAGGTCTCCGTGGCCGAATGGTCGACGAGGCTCAGATAGGCCACATCTGATCCCAGTAACCGTCGACATCGGTTCGTGATGGAATTCAGAACTGCTGTCAGGTCATTGAGGGAGGCGAGATCCTTGGCGGTGTCGAAAAGCGCGGTCAGGTCGCGGCCCCGGCGCTCCCTCCTGCCCAGGAGATCCTTGACGCGCATGGTCTGCACGATCAGCCGGTGCACGATCGCCTCCGCGGAGGCCTGCCGTGCCAGCGAGTCGATGGCGGCCGACACCTGCGACACGTCGCTCTCGCTCGCGAGGAGCTCCAGCAGGTAGGCCGCGACCCGCAGGAGCTCGTCGCTTCGCGGTTGTACCGGTGTGTCCACGACGATGTACCTCCACCCCTCCAACCCCGGGCCACGAGCCGGGCGGCGCCGTCGTGGCCGCAGCACCGCCGAACGGCGGCGCCTCGGCGGGGACGTGCGCTGGAACCGACCGGAGGTGGGCTGTGTGGCCCACCTCCGGTGGTTCACGAGATCGTTGCTCTCAACGTGTGCCGTTCGGACCGCGCGGCGTCAGCTGTGCCGGATCTTGTACGGGGCGATGCCACCGGCGTCGACCAGCTGGGTCGTACCGGTGACGTACCGGGACTCGTCGGACGCCAGGTAGAGCACCGCGTTGGAGATGTCGATCGGGTCGACCCAGGGGATCCTGAGGCCGTTGAGGTAGATCAAGGTGTCCTTGACCTGCTCCTGGGTCGGCGTCTCCACGTCCGGGACGAAGACCTTGTGGAAGGCCGGGTTGTTCATCATCGGCGTGTCGACCGAGGTCGGGTGGACCGAGTTGACGCGGATGTTGTGGGGTGCGAGCTCGACGGAGAAGCTGCGCATGAGGCCGGTGACCCCGTGCTTCGCGACGTTGTAGTGGCCCAGCTGGGGGTACGCGATCAGCCCGGCCAGCGAGCTGATCAGGATGATCGAACCGCCGCGGCCCCGTTCGAGCATCGACGGGATGACGGCCTTGGCGGTCTTCCAGACGCCCGTCAGGTTGATGTCGAGCATCTCCTGCCACTGCTCGTCGGTCACCTCCCACAGCGGGTCGAAGCCGACGATGCCGGCGTTGGCCACCACGATGTCGATCCCACCGAACTCGCTGACCGCGTCAGCGACCAGCTGGTTCAGTGCATCGGAGTCTCGGACGTCGCCCCGCCGGGCCAGGATCCGACGGTCGAGCTGTTCGACCGCCTTCACGGTCTGGGCGAGGTCTTCGGGCGTGCTGCCGGCGTAGGGCGCGGTCTCCACCTCTGCGCAGAGGTCCAGCGCCACGATGTCCGCGCCCTCTTCGGCCAGTCGTATGGCGTGCGACCGACCTTGACCACGGGCGGCCCCCGTGATGAATGCGACCTTGCCGTCGAGACGACCCACGGTGACAACTCCTTTGTTGTGCCGGAGACCCACGTCATCGCCGTCTCCGGGACTTTTCTGGGGCCTCCTGACATTATGGGGACGGAGGCCTCGGTGATGTAGCGATCCGCTACACGAATGCTGGCCGCGCATTCCTTCGGACGTTGCGCAATGTGTTGATTGAGAGCGCGACGGTCATCGGCCGACGACGAGCGCTTCGCCGCCCCGGGCGGCGCGGAGGCCTTCCTGGAGTCGTGGCCCCCGTTCCCCACGATTCCGGGACCCTCCCACCGCCGTTGTCAGGCGGACCGGGACGTCGACCGCCGTCGGCACCCGACGTCCCGGTCACGCTCAGGCCAGGTGTCCGGCGTCGACGACGAGTGTGGTGCCGGTGATGTACCGAGCGTCGTCCGACGCCAGGAACAGCACCGCGTTGCTGATGTCCTGCGGCTCGACCCACGGAATGGGCAGCTTGTTCATTCCCAGCAGGACCTCCTTGAAGTCCTCCTGCGTGGGGTTGGGCAGGTCCGGCACGAACAGCTTGTAGATCGCGTCGTTCTGGATCATGCCGGTTGCGACGAACGTCGGGTTGACCGTGTTGACCCGGATCCGGTGCGGGGCGAGCTCGTTGGCCAGGGACTTCGCCAGCCCGACCACGCCGTGCTTGGCCGCGACGTAGTGGTGGACCCGGCCGACGCCGCCCTCGAGCCCGTACACCGAGCTGGTGAGGATGATGGACCCTCCCGCGCCGCGTTCGATCATCGACGTCAGTGCGGGCTGCACGGAGTACCAGACACCGCTCAGGTTGATGTCGATCATGTCCCGCCAGCGCTGCGGCGACATGTCCGGGGCCGGGTCCCAGCTGCTGATGCCGGCGTTGGCGCAGATGATGTCGATGTGCCCGAACTCGGCCAGACCGCGTTCGGTGGCCGCCTGCATCGCCTCCGGGTCGCGGACGTCGGCCTCCAGGCTGACGATCCGCCGGTCCTCCGCCTCGACCAGCTTGACGGTCTGGGCCAGGTCGGCCGGGGTGGCCATCTCGTAGGGCACCGACTCGACCTGCCCCGCGAGGTCTACCGCGATGATCTCGGCACCCTCCCGGGCCAGGGTGACCGCGTGCGAGCGGCCCTGCCCCCGCGCCGCTCCGGTGATCAGCGCGACCTTGCCGTCCAGACGTCCCATGATGGTCCTTTCCTCGATGATGAGTGACGATGACGCCGGCGCACGGCCGGCACGTATTGCGGGAGGGGGCGCCTCCTCCAGGTCGGGTCAGATCCGGGAGATGTTCACGACCTGGACACCGGTGAACGCGAGGATCCCGTCGCGGCCGAACTCCGAGCCCATCCCGGACTGCTTGCGGCCGCCGGACGGGACCTCGGGGACAGCGCGACGTGCTGATCTAACCCATCTGCCCCCGGCTCGAGGCCCGGCCCGACGCCGAGCGGCCTGCGGACGATCTCGACGAACGCCTCGTCGTCGTCGCGGAGGATGTCCCGCTCGGGGCGCCATTCGGCGAAGTAGCGCAGGTAGGCGAGCGCGGCACCGATGTCGCCCTCGGCTTCGGTCAGCGGCTTGCTCTGCTCGCGGCACACCAACCGGGCGATCTCCTCGGCGTGGGCGTCGATCGCGTCGGCGAGCCGGTGCGGCAGGGCGCCGCGCTCGTCGGCGCTGCGGGCCGCCCAGGCGGGGAACGTGGCGAGTGCCGCGGCCACCGCCCGGTCGACCTCGGCGGCGTCGGCCACCGCTGCCTGCGCGACCGACCTCCCGGTGGCTGGGTCGATCACGTCCACGGTCGCGGCAGCGTCGACGGCCTCCCCGTCGACGAGCTGATGGAACGGGCAGGGTTCGGCCACGCCGTCGTGGTCGAGCAGGTAGCGGGAACGGTCATCGCGTCTCCTCCGAACGCTTCGGGCGAGAGGGTGATGGGGTGACGGCGTACCAGGTCAGACGGGCGAGTGGGCACGGGCGCTGCCTGCCGGTGCCGCCGGTGTCGTCGGTGTCGTCGGGGGAGCGGAGCCTGCGGCCGCCCGCCGGGCGGACCTGCCGACACGTTGCCCGGTGAAGCGGGCGGCGGTGATCGCGCCGACCAGCACCAGCCCGTTGAACACCGGCTGCACCCAGGCCGCCACGCCGATCATGAACAGCCCCGTGGTGCCGACGGCGACGAGATAAACGGCGACGACCGTGCCCCACACGTTGTAGAAGCCGCGGCGGATCGAGGTCTCGCCCAGGAAACAGGCCGCGATGGCCGGCAGCAGGAACTCCCCACCGTTGCCGGGGGAGGCCGATCCGACCTGCGCGACCTGCAGGAAGCCGCCGATGCCTGCGAGCAGTGCGCTGGCGACGAACGAGCCGACGATCATCGGGTTGACCTTGATGCCGGTCAGCCGGGCGGCGTCCTCGCTGCCGCCGATCGCGTACAGGCGCCGGCCCAGCGGGCGGTAGTAGAGGACGAACCAGAGGACCACGGCGGTGACGAGCACGAAGATGAAGGGCAGCGGTATCTCCAGCGGGCGGGACTGGCCCAGTGCCAGGAAGCCCGGGGTCAGGCCGTCGTAGATGACCATGCCCTTCGAGTAGAAGAGCACGCCGCCGTAGAGAACCGACTGCACGCCGAGGGTGACCACCAGGGAGTGCAGCCGGACGTAGGCGACGAGCAGCCCGTTGATCAGACCGATGATCGCGCACGCCGCGAGGATCAGCAGCAGGGCGACGGGCCAGGCCGTGACCAGCCCGTCGGACATCAGCCGCGCGACCGTCATCCCGCTGAAGGCCGCGACCGCCGCGACCGAGAGGTCGAAGCGCCCGAGGATGAGCGGGATCATCAGACCGAGCGCGACGAAGGCGATCGCCGCGTTGGCCTGCAGGATGGAACCGAAGTTGCCGAGCGTGGGGAAGGTCGAAGGACGCAGCACGGAGAAGACGACGATGATCACGAGCAGGGCCAGGATCAGCGCGTTGCCGGCGAGCAGCGACCCGAGCGAGCGACGCCCGGGCCGATGCCCCGCCGCCGGGGTGGTGGCGGTCATGGACGGTCCCTTTCAGTCGATGGCATAGCTGGCGGCGGCGATCCGGTCGGGTGTGATGGCGTCCCCCGTGAGCTCCTGAACGATCGCGCCGGACCGCATGACCAGGACGCGGTCGGCATACTCGGCCACGACGTCGATGTCCGAGTCGATCAGCAGCACCGACAGGCCCGAGCCGTGCGCGCGCTCGCGGACCGAGTCCAGGATCCGGCGCCGGGCCCCGATGTCCACGCCGTAGGTGGGCTCGTCGAGGATGAGCAGGCGCAGCGGGAGGTCCAGCCACTTGGCGAGGATGACCTTCTGCTGGTTGCCGCCCGACAGCTCGCGCAGCAGCTTGGTCGGGTGCGGGGGCTGCACGTCCATCGTCACGATGGCCTGCTGCGCCGCGCGCCTGCGCAGCGCAGCCGACAGCGCACCTCGGCGGAGGAAGCTGCGCAGCCGGGGCTGGGTCAGGTTCTCCACCAGGGTCATCGAGGCGACCCCGCCCTGAGCCCGGTCCTGCGGCACGTAACCGATGCCGCGGGCTACGCCCGCCGCCGGTGTGGCCCGCTCGACGAGCTCGCCGTCGAGTCGGACCTGGCCGGCCGTGGCGCGCTGCTCGCCGAAGATCAGCCGTCCCAGCTCGCTGCGGCCCGACCCGATGAGCCCGGTCACGGCCAGGATCTCACCGCCGGCGACGTCGAAGCTCACCCCCGACGTACGCGCGCCGGACAGCCCGGAGACCGACAGCCGGGGCACCTCGCCCGCCCCCGCCGTGCGGGCGGCCATCGACCTCCGCTCGGCGGGTGAGGCGTGGGCGGTGACGCCGGTGATCAGGTCGGCGAGGCGGTCCGGGTCCGTCGCGGCCACCGCGTCGTCGAACACGACCCGCCCATTGCGCAGCACCGTCAGCCGGTCCGCCATCGCGAACACCTCGTCGAGCCGGTGGGAGACGTAGACCAGGGCGATCCCCCCGTCGCGCAGCAGTCGGCAGCGCTCGAGCAGCTGCTCGACCTGGGCGTGCGGCAGCCGCGCGGTGGGTTCGTCGAGGACCAGCACACCGTGGTCGGGGTCGAGGCCCCGCAGGGCCCGGGCCATCGCCACCAGCGTGCGCTGGACCGGGCCCAGGTCCCTGATCAGTGCCGTCGTGTCGATGTCGTGCAGCCCCACCGCCGCCAGGTCACGTCCGGCGGCCCGGTGCTGGGCGCGCCAGTCGATGGCCGGGCCGCGGGTCTCGAAGCCGGCCGCCAGTGCGAGGTTGTCGGCGACCGACATCGAGTCGACGAGCCCGAGGTCCTGGTGGACGAAGCGGATGCCCATCGCGTGCAGCTGGTGCGGGGTCAGCGGCATCGCCACGTCCTCGCCGTGCACCCGCAGGGCACCCGCGGTCGGCTCGTGGTAGCCGGCCAGGATCTTGATCAGGGTCGACTTGCCCGAGCCGTTCGCGCCGAGCAGTGCGTGGATCGAGCCCGACCGGAAGGCCACGGAGACGTCGTCGAGCACCCGGTTGACCCCGAAGTCCTTGACCAGGCCGGTGAACTCGACCGCGGACGCGACCGGGCCGGTGGCGTCGGTCCCGACCTGCTTCGCCACTGTGGTCACGACGCCGCCACGCCCCACAGCTGGTAGAACTTGGCGGTGAAGTCGTAGTTGCCCCGCCAGCCGACGCTGACCAGCTCGTTGAGCTTGTCCGGGGGGAGCTTCGCGAGGTTGTCCTTGTCGAACAACGCCGTCGGGATCTTGCCGGCGTAGTCGAAGGGCTGTTCACCGCTGGTGACCCGGACGACGTTGTCGAGCACGGCCAGGCTGAGCCATTCGCGGGGATCGGCGAAGCAGGCCTTCTGCAGGCCGTCGCGCTGGATGACCGCGACGTTCTCGGCGCTGCAGTCGTAGCCGGCTCCCTGCACACCGCGCTTGGTCAACCCCGCGCGGTCGGCCGCCTGGGAGACCCGGAACATGCAGGCGTCGAAGCAGCTGACCCAGTTCAGCGACGGGTCCGCCTGCAGCGCCGCCGAGGCCTGCGCCGCGGGACCGAGGTTGGGGTCCTCGAAGTTGGCGAGGCTCCACTCGACGGTCTTCGTGGTGCACCCCGGGCAGTTCGCCGGGTCGGAGAGGTAGTCCTGGCTGCCCTGGTACTGACCGACGATCGCCGCGTAGATGTCGGTGTTCTTCATCTGGAGCAGCTTCAGGTCGCCGCCGGACTTCCAGACCATGTACTGGGCCATCACCTGGCCCTCCCCGTAGACGTCCCACGCGACGTCGGGCACCGACGGCGTCTCCTTGAGGTTGCCCAGCGTGAACACCGGGATGCCTGCCGCGAGAGCCCGGTCGATGCCGGCCTGGACACGGGCGTTGTCGACGAACATCGTGACGATGGCGTCGACCTTCTCGTCGACGGCGGCCTGGATGGCGTTGAGGGCGACCTCGGGCTTGCCCTGTCCGTCGGAGATCTTGGCGGTCCAGCCGATCGCCTGGGCGGCCTTGGCCATCGCGTTGGCCGGGCTGCTCGCGCCGGTCGAGGCCATGGTCGTGGGGATGATGGCCAGGCGCAGGCCCGGCTTCGGGCGCGGGCTGGACTCCGGGCCCTGCCACGTGTTCGGCTGGGTCGCCGCGTCCATCAGCTTGTTGGCGCCTGCCTGGGCCTTCTGGACCGCCGCGGTGCGGGCCGCCGGGTCGACGTTCTGGGACGCGGCCGTGCCGCCACAGGCAGTCAGAAGCATCGCGAGGACCGCGACGGCCACCACGGCCAGCCGGGTGTCTCGGGGTCGGTACATGACGAGCCTCGGTTCTGGGAGGGGGATGGGCGACGGTCGGCATGTCCGACCGGGGAGGCGGTGCGGTGCGCGGGCCGAGGTCGACCCGCGCACCGCGGACCGCGTCAGTTGAACTGCATCCCGCCGTCGACGATCAGCACCTGACCGGTGACGTAGTCGGCGTCGGGACCGGCCAGGAACGAGACCACCTTGGCCACGTCGTCGGGGGTCTCGATGCGCCCGAGCAGGATCTGGTCCACGTAGGCCTGCCGGTTCGCGCCGATCGGCTTCCCGTTGATCTTGTGCAGACCCAGGTCGACCTCGTCCCACATCGGGGTGTCGACGATGCCCGGGGCGTAGGCGTTCACCGTGATCCCGTGTGGCGCGAGCTCCTGCGCTGCCGCCTGCGTGATCCCTCGCACGGCGAACTTCGTGCCCGAGTAGACGCCCAGCAGACCCGCTCCCCGGATCCCCGCGACGGAGGCCGCGGAGATGATCCGTCCGGGCCGGCCGAGCCGGGTCAGCTCCGCCGCGGCAGCCTGGATGCCCCAGACCACGCCGTTCACGTTGACGCGGAGGATCTGGTCCAGCTCGGCCTCGGTGACCTCGGTGATCTGCTGGACCTGGGCGATGCCGGCGTTGCTGACCATCACGTCGAACCCGCCTAGCGCGGCCGAGGTCTGCTCCACCGCGCGGAAGACCTGATCGCGGTCGGAGACGTCGGTCTCCAGGGCGATCGCCTTGCCACCGATCTCGGCGATCTCGGTGACCACCTGGCCGACCGCCTCGGCCTGGACGGCGAGATCGGCGACCCCGACGCTGAACCCGTCGCGGGCGAGGCGCAGGGCGATGGCCCGGCCGATTCCCCGGGCGGCGCCGGTGACCAGGGCCACCTGGCCTTCGACGTTCCTGTCTGTCGTCATGTGAGCTCCTCAGCGACTGCGATGGGAGAACCGGAGGGGGATGTGCCGACCGTCAGGCCGGGACGAGGCCGCGCAGGCGCGCGGTCAGCTGGAGCGCGAGGATCCGCGAGTAGTAGCGGGCCATCGCCAGGTTCCCGATCAGGAACCACAGCCCGGGGTGTCCGGTGGGCCGCCAGGTGCCGTTGAGCTCGCCCTCCTCGTCGAGCCCCCAGGCGTCCTTGACCTGGCCGGAGACCGCCGGGCCGAACAGCGAGGTGACCTGGTCGCGCAGCGTGTCGTAGCCGGTGGCGAGCACCACCAGGTCGGCCGCCAGCTTGCGGCCGTCGGTCAGCACCACACCGTCGGGTTCGAACCGGTCGATCCCGGCGCCCTGGGCGACCTTGACCTTGCCCGTCGCGATCAGCTCCGAGCCGCCGACGTCGATGTAGTAGCCGCTGGCGGTCTGCAGCACCTTCATGAACAGCCCGCTGCCGTTGGGGCCGTAGTCGAGCGCGAACCCGGCCTTCTCCAGCCCACCGAGCAGGTCGGCGTCCAGCTCACGGAGCCGGTCGGTGAGGCCGACGTGCAACTCCCCCAGCAGCAGGAACGGGTAGGACGCGAACAGGAGGTCGGCGTCCTCGGTCTTCGGGCCACCCTCCACGAAGAGCGGGTCGAACAGCCCCGGGATGCCGTGCTCGGTGCTGATCACACAGGTCGAGGATCGCTGGACCATGGTGACCCGCGCGCCGCGGTGGTACAGGTCCTGCGAGATGTCATGGCCGGACGTCGCCGCGCCCACGACGACGGCTGTGCGGCCCTCGACGTCCTCGGTGCCCCGATAGCCGCTGGAGTGGACGACCGTCCCGCGGAAGGTGTCCTGCCCAGGGAACCTCGGCTGGCGCGGCCGCCCGTTCAGCCCTGTCGCCATGACGATGTGCGGGGTGCGGAACCGCCGCTCGCTGCCGTCGGCCCGGCGGACGACGGCCGTCCAGATGCGCTCCTGCTCGTCGTAGTCGGCCGAGAGCAGTGTGGTGGAGTTCCAGACGTTGATCTCCATCGCGTCGGCGTAGTACTCGAGCCAGCCGGCGATCTTGTCCTTGGGCATGTAGATCGGCCACGTGTCCGGGAAGTTCAGGTACGGCATGTGGTCGAACCAGACCGGGTCGTGCAGGGACAGGGACCGGTAGCGGTTGCGCCACGCGTCGCCGACCCGCGGGTGGCTGTCGATGACGAGCGCGTCGACACCCATCTGCACCAGGCGGGCGCCGATGGCCAGGCCGCTCTGACCGGCGCCGATGACGAGCACCTCGGGATCGCGGTCGGCGAACTCGCGCTCACGGTCGCGCAGCTCGGGCCACGAGGGGCCGGAGCGGCCGTGCGGGTTGCCGACCGGGCGACGCCTGCCCACCCGCTCCTCGAACCCGGTCAGCTCGTGCAGCGCGGTCAGCACGGTCCAGGCCCGCCAGATCCCGTCCTCGCCGGAGGTCAGGCGCACCACCCCGCGCCCGCGACCGAGCGCGGTGTCGAACTCGAAGATGGCCTCCACGAGCTGCGAGCCGTCGCCGGTGTCGACCAGCTTCGCGCCGTCGGGCAGGGCGAGGCCGCCGAACCCGGCTGCTCCGGCGCGGGCGAGGACGAGGTCGGCCACGGCGCCGGGACCGCGGGTGGTGTGCACGTCCTGGTCCAGGACCAGCTGGTCGCGCCACCAGATCTCGGGCCCGAGCAGATCGATCAGTCGGTCGCGGTCGCTGCTGTCGATGGCCTGGGTGAGGTCGTCGAGCCATCCGCCGGCCAGGACGGCGGGGTCGAGCACGGCCGAGGGAACGGAGTCGACGACGGGTTCGGTGACGGTCATGGGTCTCCTCGAGTGAGCTGTGGGCAGCAGGAATCGCGTGACCGGTGGTCACCGGTCACGAGTCGATACGGCGGTCAGCGCCGGATGCGGTAGCGGGCGAGTTTGTCGTAGAGGGCGCGGCGGGACAGGCCGATCTCGTCGGCGGCTCGGGACTTGTTCCCGCCGTGTCGGTCCAGCGCGGCGACGATGACGTCGCGTTCCGCCCTCTCCAGTGGTGTCCACGGGTCGTCGGCCGACACGACAATCGGGGTGGGAGCCGTCGCGTCGGGTGAGGGGTCGACTACCAGCACGGCGCCGTCGGCGAGGGTTCCGGGGGTGACCGGGTGGATGCGCGCGAGGGTGAGCGCGTCGATGTCGATCACCGTCGCGAGCGGTCCGGCCGCCACGAGCCGGTCCCACAGGTCGTCGTGCTCGACCGCGATCTCATCCGAGATGGCGATCCGGTCGTCCACCGCGACGAGCGGCTTGCGGGTGCGGTGCCTCCACGCGAGGTAGGTTTCCAGCAGTCTCCGCTGCTGGGCCCCGGCCTGGTTGCGCAGCTCCATGGTGACGGCCGCGACCATGGAACGGACGACCAGTGGCAGGTGCGGGTTCGCGTCGGCGGCCCGGACGCTGACGTTGACGATCCCGCAGACCCGCCGCGTCAGCGGGTGCACCACCGGTGCGGCCGAGCAGGCCCAGCCGTGCAGCTTGGTGGCGAAGTGCTCGGCGCCGACGACGGTCGCGGGACGGTCGGTCTCCACGGTCGTGCCGCCGCCGCTGGTCCCGACCGCGTCCTCGGCCCAGCGGACGCCCACGCGGGCGTCGGCGGCGTCGAGCTCGCGCGCCAGCTGCGCGTCGGTCACCCACCGCCACATCACCACCCCGTCGGGATCGAGGAGGTGCATCGCCGTCCGGTCCCCGACCAAGGGCTCCGCGATGCTCTCCAACACCGGCGCCGCCGTGCGCTGGAAGCGGCTGTCCGAGGCCACCGGGATCTCCGGCAGATCCGGTCGTTCGGGATCGACCCCGCTCCAGCGCGAGCGGCGCCACGAGAGCAGGACCTCGTCACGCACCCCGGTGGGTGCGGGGTTGCCTTCGAGAAAGGACTCCCATGCGCGGATCACCGACGTCATGTGCCCTCCCACGGCTGCAGCGGCGTGACACAGGTCATCATGCGCGATCAGCGGCCCTGTGGGGCGTGAAGATTCTGCACACCCACCGCGTGAGCCCGGTCGAGAGTTGGCACCGCTTCGCCACCGGATGCGTCGAGAGCAAACCGTCGTACAGGCGGTTCGGCCGGAGAAGGGAAACACGCCGTAGGTCCCCTCGCAGCCGTTTCCGACCGCTTAGCGCGGCGCCGCCCACGACAGAGCTGTTCTATCGGTTGAGGATGCGGTTGAGCGCGGGTGCGACGTCGCGATGGGTCGCGACGGGCGAGAGGATGCCGTGGCCGAGGCGGGCGAGGTCGCGGCCGAGGGGGAGGTCGTGTTCGCCGTCGGTCTCGAGCAGGACGTGCAGCTCGGGGAACTGGCGGGCGAGGTCGCGGGGGTCGGGGCCGGCGTTGTGCACGGCGTCGGTGAGCAGGATGGCGGTGCGCCGGCGGGCGGCGGAGCGGGCGAGCTCGGTATGGGCGACCGAGAGCCCGAACCCGACGTTGGTCAGGCCGCGAGCGGGGATCCGCAGCAGGGTGTCGAGCAGACGAGACGGGGGAGCGGATTCGGTCAGCCTCTTGATGACGGCGGCGTCGGACCAGAAGGCGACCAGCGCGAGTTGGTCCCCGGCGCCGGAGAGGTCCGCACTGAGGGCGGCGACGGTGGCGGCGGCGATGCGGACCTTCTCCCCGCGCATGGAGCCGGACACGTCCACGATCAGGACTGCCGCGCGGCGGGAGCTCATCCGTTCGCGCACGATGACGTCGGTGTCCTCGGGGACCGGATGTTCGGCGAGCATCTCGATGGTCTTGTCGAGGTCGATGTCGTCGGAGCGGTAGGCGTAGGGCACCGAGGCGAGGGCGCCGGTGCCGCGTTCGGCGCGGGCGTCCCGCGGGCGGCGGCGCACCGACAACCGACGCGCGATGGCCTGCGCCATCGACGCCACCGCAGGATCGGGCGCGGTCTCCTCCAGCAGCTCCGAGAGCTCCTTCTGGGTCGCCTGCTGCGCGGTGACCAGCACCTCCTGCCCGCCCGCGGGCAGCTCGGTGTCGCCCTCCCCGCGGTCGGGGTTCAGCTCGGCGACGACCGGGGTGCCCTTCCCGTTCTGGAAGAGGTCGGGGGCTTGGTCGAGTTTCTTGGGTTTGCGGCGTAACGGTCGTAGGGTTCGTCGCTCACCGGGTTCGGCGGTGGGCAGCGCGACGGCGTTCGGGACGGTCAGGCGGTGCGGGCCCGGCGCTGCCCGCCGGGGGCGGAGAAAAAATGGTTCTCCCAGATCTCGGTGATCACCTGTTCCGGCGTGACGTCGGAGGCCTCGTCGACCCCGACGCGTGCGGACAGCGCGAGCAGCGCGGCGTCGAGCACGACCTGGGCGCGCCCCGAGTGATCCGACGCGGCGTCGGGCGTGATCTTCTGCAGCTCCACGGCGATGGCGACCAGGTCGATCGCCCCGCGCACCGACGAGCCGCGCCGCAGCTCGGGGTGGCTGCGGGTCGCGCGGGTGAGCTCGACGCCGTCGGTGATCAGCTGGGCGTCGGTGCAGCCGGTGCGGCGGGCGACGATGTCGCTCTCCTCCTGCGCGGTCTGGTAGCCGACGGCGAGGCGGTTCCAGCGGTCGTAGACGGAGTCGGAGATCCGCGCGGTGCCCACGTTGTCGAACGGGTTCATGCTGGCCAGCACCCGGAACGTGGACTCGGCGGCCATCGTCCCGACCCGCGGCACGGTCACCGCCCGCTCGGCCATCGCGCCCAGCAGCACGTTGAGGGTGTCCTCGGGGGCGCGGTTGAGTTCTTCGATGTAGAGGAACCCGCCGGCGCGCATGGCCTCGACCAGCGGGCCGGGTACGAAGTTCTCGGCGGAGTAGTCCTCGGCCAGGACCCGGGCGGGGTTGTGGTGCCCGACCAGCCGGGCCGGGGTGAGCTCGGCGTTGCCCTCCACCAGCACGAACGGCACGCCCCAATGCTCGGTGACCGCCCGCAGCATGGTGGACTTCGAGGTGCCGGGTGGGCCCTCCAACAGGACGTCCCGGCCCGCGGCCACAGCCGCCAGCACCAGCGTCAGCTCCCGCTCCCGCCCGACCACCGCCCGTGCGATTGTTGCTCTCGTGTCCTGAAGTGCCGTGGTCATCGGGGAACCCCCAAGCTCGGTATGCCGCCTACTCTCGACGCGGGCCATCGGGTCAGTCGCCGGCGACTGCGACGGAACGCGTCGCCGATGCTGCGATCGTCCGCGCGACGTTCATCGCTGGAGAAAGCCGGACGTCGGTTCGCGGCGACTGCGCGGCGAGGACATGTGCCGCACTCGCTCCACGAGGAGGGTTCGCCGCCGCCGAGTCGTGGCGGCAGAGATCGTCGAAGATGCCGGAAGCGATGATCTCCGGTCCCCGTGCCGGCACCGGGTCCGGACGCAGGAGCCCACATGACGAGCTCCCGCCCAGACCTCGCAGGTAGATGATGACGCCGCGGCCGGATTCTCCGAACGTACGCAGGGCCTCGCTCAGCTCGCCGTGGCAGGGGCACGTGGCGGCTCCGAAGACGTCCCCGAGCAGGCATTCGTGGTGAATGTGGACCGGGACGTCGGGATCGACCCGACCCGCCGTGAGCACCATGTGCTCGGTTTCGGTCAGCCGCTCTCGGTAGCCCAGGGCGCGGAAGGTGCCGAACGACGTCGGCATGGCGGTCTCCGCGACACGGACGAGCCGGGCTTCGTGCTGTGTCCGGTACTCGACGATGTCGGCGACGGAGAGAAGGACGAGGCCGTGCTCGTCCGCGAAGCGCACGAGTTCGTCGCCTCGCGCCATCTCACCCGGTCGCTCCCTGGAGACGATCTCGCACAACGCCCCGGCGGGAGCCAGTCCGGCCAGGCGGGCCAGGTCCACCGCCGACTCCGTGTGGCCGGGTCGTTCGAGCACCCCGTTCGGACGTGCGCGCAGCGGTACGACGTGACCGGGGCGGGCGAAGTCCTGGGGGCCTGCATCGGCAGAACCCAGAGCGGCGATCGTCGCGGCGCGCGACGCGGCGGAGATGCCCGTGCCGGTCCCGTGCAGGTCGACCGTCACCTGATAGGCGGTCCGGTAGTGGTCCCGGTTGTCGTGCGTCATCGGGGTGAGGCCGAGTCTGTCGCACGCCTCGCCGGGGAGGGCGACGCACAGGAAGCCGGAAGTGTGTCTGACCGTGAAGGCGACCAGCTCCGCGGTCGCGAGCTCGGCGGCGAAGATGAGGTCTCCCTCGTTCTCACGCTGTTCGTCGTCGGTCACGACGACGGCCTCGCCCGCCTTCAGGGCTGCCAGGGCGGCGCGCATGCGTTGTGCCGATGTGGTCGTCGGAAAGCGTCTGGTCACCGGAGGTCTCTGTTCTTGCTGCGGAAAGGCCGTGTTCTCAGGTCGTGGCGAGTCGACGGAATCGACTCGCGTGGAAGACGAGCGGCTCGGTCTCTGGGCTCACGCGGATTCCGTGGATCCGGAGGAGGACCACGTCGTGGTCACCGGCTGGGATCTCCGCGTGAAGGCTGCAGTCGAGCCACATCGTCGCCCCCTCGATGAAGACGCCGCCGTCGGCGTGCCCCATCCAGTCGGTCCCGTCGAAACGATGAGCCGCGTCGCCGGCGAGCCGTCGGCAGATGTCCTCCTGGCCGAGGGCCAGGACACTGAGGCCGAGGCGCCTACCCGTACGCAGAAGTGGCCAGGTCGTCGACTCGTGCCGCATGTTGACCGAGACGAGCGGGGGTTCGACGGACACGGTCGTGAAGGAACTGGCCGCCACACCCACGGGGAGGTCGTCGACCCGGGTGCAGACCGCGGCGACTCCGGAGGGAAAGGAACTGAAGGCGCGCCTCAGCTGTGCCTCGTCGACTACCGGATCGAACAAGGGGAAGTCCATTCGTGTGTGGCTCGCGTGGAACGAGGCGGCTTGACCATCGCTGAGAGTGTGTTGTGCCGGTCGATCGGGTGGGCTCCCCAGGCCGTCCGGGCGAGACCCGGAGCGACCTGCACCCTCCTGTGTCGAGGCAGTCGGAACGGTGACCCGGGGTGGGTCGCACGAGCCGCCCGGCCGAACGCCGTTCACGGCGGCGTTCTCAGCCGGCTCAGCGTTGAACTCAGCCGGCTCAGCGGAGTTCCCGTCGACGAGGAGCCCACTGGTCCCGGGGAGACGTTCCCGCACCGTAGGTGTGGCGTCGGCCGGGCGGCTCGTGAACATCGGTCGCGCGCCTCTCAGGTCGGTGGAGCCACGCTCGGCGTCGATGGAGATCTCGTGCCGAGCGTGGGGGAAGGGGTTACGGACGGCCGCCGTGGGGCACGTCCACCCGCACGGTCAGCAGCCGGGACTCGTGCGTCGCCGCACGGGCGGTGGGATCGAAGTCCGGGGCGGCGCAGAGGAACAGGGTTCGACCGTCGTCACCGCCGAGCATGCAGGCGAAGACGCCGCTGTCGACCTGGATCTCGTCGACGACGTTTCCGCCCTCCTTGACCCGGATCACCTTGCCGCTGAGCGCATCGGCGATCCACAGCGCTCCCTCGGCGTCGAGACAGCAGCCGTCCGGCGCCACCTTGACCTGGCTCAGCATGGTGCCGAAGTCCGGCCCGACCGGCACCTCCCCGAACTGGGCCCAGACCCGCCGGTTCTGCAGCTGTCCACTGTCGTCGATGTCGAATGCCGTCACCCGGTTGGCGAAGGTCTCATCGACGATGAGCACGTTGTCGTCGGTGACCACGCTGCCGTTCGGGAAATGCAGACCCTCCGCGGCCACACTGACCGTGCCGTCGGGGTCGACCCTGGTCAGCGTCGTCGGAGCCGGGTCCGCCCCGGCGCCCAGGTCGAAGCCGAAGTTCCCCACGTAGGCCCGCCCGGCGGCGTCGACGACCATGTCGTTGAGGTTTCCGCCGACGTGGTCCTTCAGGTTCGCGTGTACGACGACGCGGCCGTCGTGCTCGCGTCGGAGCAGGGTGTGGTCGCGCGCCGAGACGACGAGCAGCTGTCCGTCGGGCAGCCAGCCCAGACCGCCCGGCTGGTTCGGGACATCGAGCTCGGTCCGCAGGTCCGACCCGTCGGCGGCCGCGGAAAGGACCCTGTTCGTGTAGAAGTCAGAAAACCAGATCCGGCCTTCGTGCCACCGCGGGCACTCCGTGAAGGACATACCGCTGACGATGGTGGTCAGTTCTCTCATGTGCGAGGTCCTCTCTCAGTGTTGCCAGTGCAGGGCACGCTGGCCCTCGGCTCCGCCCGACGGGTCGCACGATCGACGAGTCCGTTTTCTGTGCGCGAAGCCGCCATGCCACCGGGATCAGCGCAAGCGAGCCACCGCGGGAAGCATCTCGGAAAAGGCGATCGTCGACGTCGGGAACGGCCGGCAGGTTCCGGCATGGCAATGGCGGGTGAATGTCGCCGTCGCAGTTCCGATATGCCGCATCGGTCATCCCTCTCTCGCCTGCACGCACGGACGGGGGTCACCGACCTGCTGCGTACCGCCGACAGCGGCGCTAGGGGTGCGGCGTCGCTGCGGCATTCCTCCGTATGGTGTGACCGACGAGCGAGCCCTGGGGTTCGATGGATCGGGTCACGACTCTCGCACTGTCCCACTCGACGGGCGGAACGGGTTGTAGCATCCTGCGACGGTCCCCCGGGAGGGTGTGCGTTTCAGGTGTAGCGCATCGCTACATCGCTGTTGCGGCACCTGTCCGTAGCCTCGTTGGTCGAGGCAGTCGGACGAATGGTGGTCGCCTTTCTCGAAGGCGATAGGACAAAGGAGTTGACACCGTGAGGTCTCTCGTGGGCGAGTTTCGTCTCTCCGCTCCCCGGTCACGCACCCAGCCGGACTCCTGATGGGCCGTCCCGGGGAGTAGCGATCCGTCCGTCGAGTCGGACGGACGGCACGACCTCGACACCCGCAGCGCGCCTCGTCGACGTGGTCGTGAGGTGCAGTCGAGTCCCCGGCGTCGATCGTCGGCAGGTGTGCCCCCGGACCGATGTCCACTGCGCGATCCACACCGAGGCCGTTGGTCGAGCGGCGTCCGCCGACCACGGTTCCGACCCTCTGCCCCCGCTGCGGGAATCGCCACGACCGTGGTGAGTGCATGACGTTCTCCCGGTGAAGCCGTCGTCACGTCGACCCCGACGACCTCGTGGAAGGCCGTGAGGACCTCGCGGAGCAACACAGTTTCGCCCGATCAACCCATCACAAGAACGGAGATCTGCCGTGAAGGCGAGCCTTCAGCTTCTCTTCCAGAACCACGACACCGGCATGTCGGACGCGGAGCTCTACGCCGCGGAGCTGCGCCTCGCCGAGCTGGCCGAGTCGCTCGGCTACTCCGCGATCTGGTGCATCGAGCACCACTTCGACGGTGACTACTCGATGTGCCCGGACAACACCCAGCTGCTCTCGTACCTGGCCGCCCGGACCGAGAGCATCGAGCTGGTGCCCGGCGCGATCATCCTGCCGTGGTGGACCCAGCCGCTGCGGGTGGCCGAGAAGGTCGCCCTTCTCGACATCCTCGCCAACGGTCGCGTCCGTCTCGGCTTGGGCCGCGGTCTGGCTCGCAGCGAGTACGCGACCATGGGCATCGACATGAGCGAGTCGCGCGAGCGGTTCGACGAGGCTGCCGAGCTGGTGCTGAACGCGCTCGACACGGGTGTCGCGGTCGGCGACGGCCGCTTCTTCAAGCAGCCCGAGGCCACCCTCGCCCCGGCCCCGCCCAGGGGCTTCCGGGACCGGATGGTGTGCATCGCGATGTCTCCCGACTCGCTGAGCGTCGCGGCCAAGTTGGGCGCGGCCATGGCGACGTTCGTCCAGTTCCCGATCGAGCAGCACGCGCCGCTGATCTCCACCTACCAGGAGGAGTACCGCAAGGAGCAGGGCGTCGATGCGCCGCCGCCCACGCTGACCGAGTTCGTGGTGTGCACCGAGGACGAGGAGGAGGCCAAGCAGCTGGCCACTGAGTACATCTCCCGGTACTTCACCACGGTCATGCGCCACTACGAGTTCGCCGGGGTGCACTTCGGCGACACGAAGGGGTACAAGTCCTACGACGCCGTCGCAGCCATGATCCGCGAGGCCGGCCAGGAAGCGGCCGCGGAGGGCTACGTCAACGCCCAGACCTGGGGCACTCCGGACCAGATCATCGAGAAGATCAAGGCGCGCCGCGCGGTCATCGGTGACTACGACCTGAACTGCGCCTTCTACTACGCGGGCATGCCCATCGAGAAGGCCGAGGCCAGTATGCGCCTCTTCAGCGAGAAGGTGCTGCCGGAGCTCAAGGCGCTGTAGGGCACGGCAATCCGGAGGGGCCGGTCGACCGCTGTCGACCGCGCCGCTCCCGAAGGTGGGCCGGATGGTCGGCCGGCCCACCTTCGCCGGTCGGAGAGCAGGCGCGAGGCCGCTCCACGGCCCGCCGACTCCTCGGCCGCGATCCCTCGTTCGACGTCGGCGCGACCGGGCGGACAGGACGGCTGGGTCTCGCTCGATCGCCCCGATGGGCACCGTCCCATTTCGCTACAATCCGTCGCAGATGGATACAGGTAGCCTCCTCCGGCGCGGAGGCAACCCGCTTCGCACGCTGCCAACGGAGGCGGACGGAGGCTCTAGCTCATGCTGTTGCGGCCGTGGAAGGCATTGTCGTGGGGAACGCCGGCCCTCCCCGCAGGTTCCCGGCGTCCTGGCAACGGGTCCCTCTCATGAGTTGGCTCCGCGAGTTCTCACAGGCCCGTGACGACGTCCTCTCGTCCTCCGTGGCGCAGGTGCCGTCGCCCCCGAGACTCATCCGTCCCACGGTCTACGACTCCTGGCGGCGGTCACGACTGCAGGGGCTGCATCCAGAACGGGTCGAGCCTCGCCATCTGCTGGAGTCGGAAGCCGACAACTACCTGGCTCGCGCCGTCGCGCCGATCGTGGACAAGTACGAGGCGGCGCTGGAGCACGGCGCCTACGCCCTCGTACTCACCGACCGAGACGGCCGGCTGCTCAGTCGCTGGGTCAAGGACCCGGCGCTGGCCGCTGTGATGGACAACCTCGGCGTCGCCCCCGGCACGAACATGGACGAGTCGACGGTCGGGACCACAAGCCTCATAGCCATGCTGACCGGCCGGCCCGAGATGATCAAAGGTCCCGAGCACTTCTCCGAGAAGTTCCGTGACTTCAGCTGCTCGACCGCGCCGATCATCCACCCCGTGAACCGCCGGCTCCTCGGAAGCGTCTCCCTCATCTGTCGGCTGTGGGACACAGCTCCGATCATGCTGCCGTGGATCATCGACTTCGTCGCCGCGGTCACGGAGGCGTTGCGGATCAGGGCCTCACACCGCGAGCAACAGCTCCTCGATGCCTACACCGCACACAACCGGGACGCTCGTCACCCCGTGGTCGCACTCGACTCGAAGACGATCATCACCAATGCCGCGGCGGCCCGGCTCCTCGGCGGAGTCGACCAGAGCTTGCTGTGGGAACACGCCCGCCGCAGCCTCGTCGACCGTCTGCAGGGCCCGACCACGCTCACCCTGCCGGACGGGCAGGTCCTGACGGTGGACTGTCGGGCGGTCTCCCACGAGACCGACGACGCAGGCGCGGTGCTGATGATCAAGAAGCAGACCCAGCCTCGTCGGGCCGTCGAGGGCACCACGACGGCGAGCGGGTTCGCCCAGCTCCCGCGCCTGGTCGGTCGGAGCGCGGCCTGGCGGGCGTTCTGTCGTGACGCGGCGGAGCACAGGGGCAGCCGGACACCGATCCTCGTGACCGGCGAAGCCGGCTCGGGGCGGCTCGCCGTTGCACAAGCTCTTCAGGGCTGGCGGGACGTGCGCGTCATCGACGCCGCCGACGCGTCGTCGCGTGGAGATGCGAGATGGTGTCGGGACCTCGAGGCCCTCCTCGACGCTCCGGACGTGTCAGTGGTGATCAGACATGTCGAGATGCTCGGTGCGTCGTCCGCCCTGGCGGCCCTGGCGACCCTTCGCCGACGGCCCCCGCACAGGCTTCTGGCCACCGCGGAGAAGCTGGCGTTCGACTCGACGAGCCACAACGCGTTGCTCGACTCGTTCACCGCTGTGCTCGAGGTACCGCCTCTGCGAGATCGACTCGAGGACTTCAACGACCTGGTTGCTCACCTGACGGAGCGGGTTACCGGTGGTGCTGCACAGGTGCAGTGGACACCCGAGGCGATTCAGACCCTCAGCCGTCTGGACTGGCCGGGGAACCTGAACTCGCTCAACGCACTTGTCCGTAGGCTCGTCGTGGGGCGGTCGAGCGGACGCCGAATCGGTGTGGAGCACCTGCCGCCCGAGTACCTCGCTCGAGGGGCCCGACGCCCGCTCGCGAGCCTGGAGCAGACCGAAGCCCAGGCGATCATGAATGCCCTGCAGGCTGCGGGCGGCAACAAGAACCAAGCCGCGCTGTCGCTCGGGATAGCCAGGTCGACGCTCTATCGGAAGGTCCGAGCTCTTGGTCTGGACCTCTCGTCCGCCGTCTATTGACGGGATCGCCCACCCTCGGCCGAGGTGCGGAGGACCGGGCCACATGCACCCGGATGGTGCCGCCGTACACCTCGGCGGCAGCCGGGCTCGACTGAGCACCGCGTCACCCAGCCGTCCCCGCCTATGGTCAGGGTCGAGTACGTCGGCGTTCTCCGAGCTTTGCACGCGTCTGGCCGCCTATTCGTGGCTCACCAGCTCAATGTTGCTGGTCGCTGCAGACCGGCGACGCGCCGCCCCGGCGACGGGGTGCAAGGATACTTGGCCCACCGAGGGGCGTCGGAGAATCCTTGCCCCCGTCGCCGTTGCGACGCTGGGGAACCTAGCGGTCGATCAGAGCAGGTAGCTGCCGGCGTCGACCGACAGCGCCGCACCGGTGATGTACCGAGCCTCGTCGCTGGCGAGGAACAGCACAGCGTTGGAGATGTCGATCGGTTCGACCCAAGGGATCGGCAGCAACTGCAGCCCGCTCGACGCCTCGGCGAACTCATCGCGGGTAGCACCCGACTTACCTGCGAACAGGTCGTAGATGGGCTGATTGTGGATCATGTCGGTATTGACCTGGGTGGGGTGGACACTGTTCACCCGGATGTTGGCGGGTGCCAGCTCCATCGCCAGGGTGCGGGTCAGTCCGACGACACCGTGCTTGGCCGACACGTAGTGCGCCATGTTGGCATATCCGCGCACGCCCGCCACCGAGCTGGTGAGGACGAGCGAGCCACCGTTGCCGGCGGCCTTGATGTGGGGAATCGCTGCTTTGACCGTGTGCCACACACCGCTCAGGTTGATGTCGATCATCGTGCGCCACTCGTCCTCGGGTAGCGACTCCGCGGGCGTGGGGGTGCCGACGACACCGGCGTTCGCGCTGACGATGTCGAGTCGCCCGAGCTGGCCGACGCCTTCCTCGACCGCGGTCTTGACCGCGTCGAAGTCTCGCACGTCCGCCTTCTTGGCCACGATTCGTCGGTCGAGGGCCTCGACCTGGCGCACCGTCTCGGCGAGGTCGGCCTCGGTTGCAGGCGGGCTCACCTCGTAGGGAACGCCCTCGCAGATGTCAACCGCAATGATGTCGGCACCCTCCTGGGCCAGCCGGAGCGCGTGCGAGCGCCCCTGGCCGCGTGCAGCGCCAGTGATGAAGGCGACTTTGCCCTCAACTCGTCCAGCCATGATCTTTCTCCTCTTGCATCACTCGATGAATGAACTCGCCCGCGAAGGGCGTGGCATCTGGTTGGAAGGTCTTACGTGTAGAAGAATTGGGGCGATCGTCGGCGCTTAGCGATGGGGTGGGCGACGTGGACGCAGTGCCGGAAGGGCGTGTAACAGTCATGCAAATGTGAGCCGGTTGCTAGTCGGATGCGTTCAACCGCGCTTGCACTTCAGTGCGACATGTGTGTCTAATCGGCGGTCAACGTGAGGATTCATGGCCCAGCGTTCTGCGCCGTACCGCAAGTTCTGGCTGTTCAATCATCGCAGCGGAGCATCGCATCTCGGAGGTCGTTGAGGTTGTAGCGATCTGCGACGGTGGGCAGCCCCGCTGGCTTTCGCGAATCCCCGCCTGACCGAGGTGCGGAGCGTCTGTCATGGGTGGGAGGCCAGGGGGCGTCTCGTTCAGCGTGGACCTCCCGCAGCTGCGCAGCGACGCCAGCGAGCAGGCCGGGCACTCGGTCACGCTTCATCCGTGGGCCGAATAGGCAATCCATGGCGGGTGGTTGTGTAGTAGGGCGAAGCGGAGTAGTTGGGCAGTCCACGTGGGCGATCGTGGCGTCGCCCGCTTCCACGATCGGGCGCCGCGGTATTGCTGACATCGACAGTCAGTGGTGGCCGGTGGACGTCGACGGTCTTCGCCGCGGGCTGCGCAGCTTCGCGACGCACCATACGTACCAGGCGAAGGCCCGACCCGAATGGGAGGCCAGCCTTCGCCAGCTGTCCGGACTCGGAGACTGCGGGGTCTCAGCTCGAACCCGTTGACCTCACCAGCGGACCTTTAGTTGTGTGGGAAGAGGTGAGCTCCTATCCCCGCAACTCACTATCGTCACCTGCCTTCGAGGACGGTGGCCAGGCGGAGCAGGATCTCGTCCGTCCCGGGTGGGCCCAGCAGACCGATGCCCAGCGGGCGGCCCGCCACCTTCGCCAACGGCAACCCGACGACCGGGGCGCCGGCGATGCCGGCGAGGCTCGTCAGCCGCAGTGTCGCGGCCCGGATCGCGGCCGCCCCGGGTCCGGCCAGGTCCTCGTGGTCCGGGGCCGGGCTCGCGGTGCTCGGGACCACGACGATTGTGGTGCCGTCGTCCCAGGTCTGGTGCAGGACCGCGGCGAGCCGCGCGCGGTCCCGCCGGGCCTGGGCGAGGCGCCGGTCGTCGACGTCGGCGCCTGCCCGGAAGCGGGTGAGGACGTCCGGTGACACCCGTTCGGGGTGCGCCCGCAGCCAGGCCCCGCGGACCCGCCACGCCTCGGCGGCCTGGATGGTGGTGAAGACGGTGGCGTACTCGTCGAGCGGCACGCCCAGTCCGGTGCGGCTGATGTCGAGGCCGAGGTCCGCCGCCGCGGCGGCGGCGCTGCCGAGCACCGCGTCCGCGACGGCGGCGGGCAGCCCGGCGAGCACCTCGTGCAGCACCACCAGCCGACGCGGCCGCGCCGTCCGGGGCGCGCCGTCCAGCAGCACGGACCCGACTGTGGCCGCCAGGTCGGCGTCGCGGGTGAACCAGCCCACGGTGTCGAAGCTGGGGGCCAGGGCGGTCACGCCGCGCAGGCTCACCCGGCCGTGGGTGGGTCGGACCCCGACCGTTCCGCAGTACGAGGCGGGTACCCGCACCGAGCCGCCTGTGTCGGTTCCGAGCGCGAACGGGACGAGACCCGCCGCCACTGCCGCGGCGGACCCGCTGGACGAGCCCCCGGCGGTCGCCCCTGGCACGGCGGGGTTCGTCGAGGGGCCGTAGTGGGCGTTCACCCCGGCCAGGCTGAACGCGAACTCGTCCGTGTGCGCCTTGCCGACACAGTCCGCACCTGCCGCGGCGAGCGCGGCGACGACCGGGGCGGACCGGGGCGCGGGCGCCTGTCCGGCCAACCAGGTCGGGTTGCCCGCCCCGGTTCGGCTGCCGGCGACGTCGATGAGGTCCTTCACCACGTACTCGAGGTCCTGCAACGGGCCCTGCGCGGCACCTGTGCTGAGCCGCCGGACGCCCCCGCGCAGGAAGGGCGATGACCGGGTCGGGGCGGTCATCCGACCCGCTCCACCACGGCGGGCGCCTCGCGGACCGCGTCGAGTGGCTCCTCGGCGTCGAGGACCAGCAGCGGGGCGACCGAGCCGGGCTCGATGCCCCATGGCCCCAGCCCGAGGATCCGCGCCGGGACGTCGGACACCGCGGACAGGAGCCGGGCCAGTCCCGGCGAGTCGCCGATCTGGGCGACCAGGGCCGCCAGCCAGGCCACGCGCAGCAGCCCGCCGCCGCCGACGGGGGTGAACGCGTTCTGGTGGTTGTTGCTGGCCAGCGCGGTGGAGACGCCCGCGTCGAGCAGTGCGCGCAGCGGCGCCAGACCACGCGCCCCCGGCCGCTCGGCGGTGCGGCCGGACAGCCACAGGTCGGTGGTGGGGATCGCGACGAGCGAGATGCCGAGATCGCGCAGCCCGGCCAGCACGCTCGCCCGCCGCTCGGGGGAGAGCGCCGACAGCGCCGTCATATGGCCGACGGTGACCCGGCCCTCCAGGCCGGACCGGGCGACCCGCGGCAGCACGAGGTCGACCTGCGCCGCGGCGGCGTCGTCGGTGAGGTCCAGGTGCAGGTCGACGGGCAGGCCGCGGTCGGCGGCGAGCCCGAACACGAGGTCCAGGTGGCCCTCCGGGTCGTCGTCGGCGTAGGGACAGCCGCCGACGACGGTGCAGCCGTCGTCGAGGGCCCGGGCGAGCCGCGCGCCGGCCCCGGGGTCGTGGGACGTCCCGTTCTGCGGGAACGCCACCAGCTGGACGGCGACGTCCGGATGGTCGGTGGCCACCTTCCGGTGCAGCTCGACCACCGCGGGGTCGATGCCGACGTCGATCTCGACGTGCGCCCGCGCGGCGACGGTGCCCTGCCGGCGCATCGAGCGGAGAACTCGCTCCATCCCGGGCTCGATGATGGCCGTGCCGAGCTCGGCGCGCAGTGCGCGGGTCGCGGCCATCGCCGCGGCCACGTCTCCGCCCTCGAATGCCCCGCGCGCCTCCAATGCCGGCAGTACGTACGCCTTGTCCAGGTGGACGTGGGCGTCGACCAGGCCGGCGAGGACGACCCGGCCCCCCGCGTCCACGCCGTCGGTCCCGTCGACCCGGCCAGCGGCCCGCTCGACGGCGGTGATCACCCCGTCGGACCGGTGGACGTCGTGGAGCCCGGTCCGGCCCAGCAGCCGGGCGTTGCGCAGGACGGTCATGACGGTTCTCCCTTGGAGGTCGACAGCGGAAAGGAGACGCTCAGACCCGGCCCAGGCGCGCGTCGGGCCTGGCCGACGCACAGCACCCCGAGGGCGGCGGTCACGGCGGCGGCGATGCCGAACATGGCCCGGGGCCCGACTGCGTCGAGGGCGGCGCCCGCGAGCAGACCGAGCACGAGCGACGCGGCGGCCGCGCCGGGGAAGGTCGCCGCCAGTCGCATCGCCGGGCTCGGCCCCGACGGGTTGCCCACCGCGAGCACGTTCGTGGAGCCGATGCCCAGTCCCAGCGCCAGCCCGCCCGCGAGGGAGGCGACCGTCAACAGCGCGGGCGCCGGGAAGAGGGCGGGTACTGCGAACGAGACGACGGTCGAGGCCACGACGGCGGCGACCGCCCCGGGCAGCGCCAGCCTGCGGACCACCCGGGCGAAGGTCAGCCCGACCGCGACCGCGACGAGGTCCCGTCCCACGATCAGCGCGGTGATCCACAGCGCGGGCCGGTCCACCCGGTCGAGCAGCACAACGGGCAGGAACGAGTTGCCGAGGATGAACACGGCCGCGGTGTTCACGTTCACCAGCGTCGACGCCCGCAGCTCCGGGTGCCGGGCCAGCGTGCGGACCTGGTCGACGTAGCTGCCCCGCAGCTCCCGCAGCGTGGGCGCGCGCCCGGCCGCGCGCGGCAGCAGTAGGCAGACGACGAGCCCCGCCGCGGCGACCCCGACGAGCGCCCACATCCCGGTGTGCCACACCCCCAGCGCCACCACGCCGCCCGCGACACCGGTGCCGAGGATGGCGGCCAGGCGCTGGCCGGCGGCGTTGCGGCCCTGGGTGCGCACCGGGTCCCGCAGCATCCCGATCTGGGTGAGCGCGGCCGAGGTCATGCCGGCCTTCGCCACGCCGTAGCCGACGAGGGCGAGCACCCATGCCTCGCCCGGGACGAAGGTCAGCAGCGCGAGCGCGACCAGCGAGCCGAGCGCCAGCAGCCCGGACCAGACGGCGACACCCGCGGGGCCGCGCAGCTCACAGGCCCGCGCGGCGGGCGCGGCGACCACAATGCCGACGCCCTGGGCCACTGCGATGGCGATCCCGAGCGTCAGCCCCCCGGCCCCACGCGCCTCGGTGAGGACGACGGGGACGAGGGTCTGGAAGACGGTCTCGGTGAGGACCGCGAAGAACATCACCGACAGCGCGTGCAGGGGCGCCGGTGAGCGTGCGAGGGACCGTTCCACGGCGGTCAGAACGCGAACAGGTTGTCGCGGAACCGCTCGCTCGCGTAGTCGGTGCGCGTCAGGCCGAGCCGCTGCAGCTCCGGCGCGAGACCCTCGGTGACATCGAACAGGTGCTTACGCAGCGCCCCGTTGTCGGTGGAGATCAGGAACCCGTCCCCGCGGCACTCCTCGTTGATCTCCGCGAGCCGGCGGGCGACCTGACCGGGGGTGCCGATGAAGTCCTCGGTGCGGGTGTAGCCCTTCACGATCTCACGCAGCGTCCGACCGTCCTTGCCGCGCAGGAACTGGGCGAGCGTGCCCTGCTGGCCGTTCGTGGTGAGCTCGCCGAGCGGCTCGTCCAGGTCGAACTGTGCGAAGTCGATGCCGGTGATGCTCGACATGCCTGCCAGCATCGCGACGATCCGCTCGTCGCTCAGGTCCGCGGCGCGGGCCCGCAGCTCGGTGGCGCCCGCCTCGGTCTCGACGATCTTGACGCCGATCACGAACAGCACCTTCAGCGCGTCCGACGGCCTGCCCGCCGCGGCCACGCGGGAGCGCATGTCGTCGCGGAGCGCCTTCATGTCCTCGAGCGAACCGGCGGAGCCGAGCATGATGTCCGCCGTGCGGGCGGCGAAGTCCCGGCCCTGCGGCGAGCCGCCCGCCTGGCTGATCACCGGCCTGCCCTGCGGCGGCCGCGGCGTGTTGAGCGGTCCGCGGGAGCGGAAGTACTTCCCGGCGAAGTCGACGCGCCGGACCTTCGTGGGGTCGGCGAACATCCCGGCCTCACGGTCGTTCACGATCGCGTCGGCGTCCCAGGATGCCCACAGCTCGTCGACGAGCTTCACGAACTCCTCGGCCATCCGGTACCGCTCGTCGTGCAGGAAGTGGGTGTCCAGCCCGTAGTTCTGGGCGGCCGTGTCGCTGGTCGAGGTCACCAGGTTGGCCCCGGCCCGTCCGCCGTTGAGGTGGTCCATCGTGGCGATCAGCCGGGCGGCCAGGAAGGGCGGGTAGAAGGAGGTCGACATGGTCGGGAGCAGCCCGAGCCGGGAGGTGTGCTGGCCCAGGATCGCCATCAGCGGGACCGGGTCGTTCTTCGGTGCGCGGAACGCGTTGCGCAGGTAGTAGTCGGGGGAGGAGCCGTAGTCCTCGGGGACGAAGGAGGAGTCCTCCATGACCAGGCAGTCGAAGCGGGCCCGTTCGAGGGACCGGACCATGTCGACGTAGTAGCCGGGGTCCGCCCAGTCCCGGGCGACGTGGCCCGCCCACTCGGCGTTCCACCCGGCGGGGGAGAACCCGCTGCTGTGGAACCAGCCGAGGTGGAACTTCGGATCCGACATGAGGCGTCCTTCCGGGGAGGGTGCGTGCGTGCGGGTGGAGGGCGCCGGGGCCCGGGGAGGGCCGAGCCCCGGCGGTGACCTCAGGAGGTGGCGGGCTTGGGCGAGAGGTACTCGAGCCGGGCGTAGGGCTCGGGGCCGAAGGCCACGCCGGTGACGTCGGGGGACACCGCGACCGTCCGGCCGAGCACCGCGATCGGGATCTGGTGCGCGCTCTCGGCGATCTTGCCCTGGATGGTGGCGTAGGCGGCCTTGCGGCCCGCCTCGTCCGACGAGAACCGGAACTGCTGCTGCAGGGCGTCGACCTCGGGGTCGGAGTAGCGCGCCCAGTTCGACGCGCCCTGCGTGGTGGCCCACTGCTGCATGAAGGTGTCCGGGTCGTCGAGCCAGATGGTGGCGTTCGACAGGTAGATGCCGGTCATCTCCGGGTTGCCGCCGTTGATGTGGCCCTTCCACATGGTCTGCAGCTGGGAGCCGGGGCGGGCCTGAAGGTCCAGGGTGATGCCCGCCTGGGCGAAGGACTGCTGCATGAGCAGCGCGGTGTCCTCGTTGTACGCGACGTCGGCGTTGTACCAGAGCTTGACCGTGACCGGGCCGGTCCCGGCCTCGGCCAGCAGCGCACGCGCCTTGTCCAGGTCGGTCTGGTAGCGGTCCCAGTCCTTGGTGCCGAAGGGGTCCTGCGGGTTGAGCACGGTGTGTGCCCGCTGGCCGCGGCCGGAGAACGCCGAGGAGATGATCTGGTCGTACGGGGTGGCGTAGGCGATGGCCTGCCGGACCCGCGGGTCGGCGGTCGGCCCGGTCTCCGTGCTGACGTCCATCCGGAGGATGTCGGCCACCTGCTGGTTGACCACGGTGAACCCGTTGGCGGCCAGGTCGTCGAACTGGCGGCCGGTCACGCCGGTGGAGACGTAGTCGACCACACCGGTCTTCATCAGGCCGACCGGGTCGGCGTCACCGGTGATCCGTAGCACCACGGTCTTGTAGGCCGGGTCGGTGCCGTTCCAGCGCGGGGTTACGGCCTTCAGCACGATCTGCTGGCCCGGCTGGCGGGACTCGATCGTGTAGGGGCCGGTGCCCGCGACGTTCTTGCTCAGCCAGTCGCTCGCCCACGGGTCCTCGGCGGTGACGTGCTGCTTGGCGACCTGGGAGTCGATCACGCCGAACTGCAGGAACCGCAGGTTGGGCAGCGAGACCGGGAGCTGGGCCGGCGCGCCGGACGGGTCGGTGAAGGTGATCGACACGGTGTGGTCGTCGATCACCTGGATCTGGTTGCCGTCGCGTAGACCGGCGACGCCCGCCTGGTTCTTGCCGTTGCCGCCGACGGCGGGCAGGCGCTCGAAGCTCCACTTCACGTCGTTCGCGGTCATCTTGTTGCCCGAACCGGGGAAGGTGACGTCGTCGCGGAGGTGGAAGGTGATCGTCGGGCCTGCGACGTCCCACGAGGTCGCGAGGCCGGGGGTGACCTCGAGGCCGTCCCACACCTGCGTGCCGTCGGGGCCCGGGTGCATCTTGAGGTTGACCAGCCGGTCGTAGAGGTTGAGCACCAGCTCCTGGTCCTGCGAACCCAGGGTGTTGGCGGGGTCCAGGCTGTTGACGTCGGACGGGATGCCGACGACGACCTGGGACTGGTCGGTCGTGCCCGTACTCGACGTGCCGGAACCACACGCCGCCATGGTCAGGGCGAGCACGACCGCCCCGACGACGGTCGCGACGCGGGAGCGTCGCCGGACTGCGAACACGAGAACCTCCGGGGGAAGGGGTGGAACCGGCCGCGTGCGGGCCGGGGCCAGGGGGTGGGGCGGGTCAGGAGGGCAGGGGGACCGGGCAGGCCGACCGGTGCGTGCCCTCGACCGTGACGAGCGGCGGGACCGCGGTGCGGCAGCTGTCCCGGACGTACGGGCAGCGGCCGGCGAGCCGGCACTCCGCTGGCAGGTCGACCGGGCTGGGGATCTCCCCGGCCAGGCGCAGCCGCTCGCGGCGCACGCCGTACTCGGCAACGGGCGCCGCGGACATCAGGGCGCGGGTGTAGGGGTGGCGGGGCCGGTCGAGCACCTCGTCGGCGGGTCCGTCCTCGACGATCGAGCCCAGGTACATCACGCACACCCGGTCGGCCACCCGGCGGACGGCCTGCAGGTCGTGGCTGATGAACAGGTACGTCATGCCGAGCCGCTGCTGCAGGCCCAGCAGCAGGTCGAGGATCTGGCCGCGCACGGACACGTCGAGCGAGGAGGTGGGCTCGTCGAGCACGACGACCTTGGGGCCCACCGCGATCGCCCGGGCGATGCCCACGCGCTGGCGCTGTCCGCCGGACAGCTCGTGCGGCATGCGCTCCAGGTGCTGGTCCTCCAGGCCGACCAGCGACATGAGCTCGCGCGCCCGCGCTCGCTGCGCCGCCCGGTCCAGGCCGAGGTGCAGCCGCAGCGGCTCGGTCACGGCCTGGTACACGCTGCGCCGGGGGTTGAGCGAGGAGTGCGGGTCCTGGAACACCATCTGGATGTCGCGGTAGGTGCGCGAGAGCGCCACCGAACCGAGCCCGGCAAGATCGATCCCGTCGAGCAGGACCTCACCCGCGGTGACGGGGAGCAGGCCGACTAGGCAGCGGGCCAGGGTGGACTTGCCCGAGCCGCTCTCGCCGACCAGCGCGGTGGTCTGGCCCGCCTCGACGGCCAGGTCGACGCCGTCGAGGGCCACGAGGTCGCGCCGCGGCCTGCCCACCCGGAAGTGCTTGGTCAGCCCGCGGATGTCGACGATGGGGTAGTGCAGGGCGGTGGCCGCCCCGGCGGGTTCGAGCGCGGTCACGACTTCGCCTCCAGCCTGCTCGCCGCCAGCAGGGTGCGGGTGTAGGAGTCGGTCGGGGTGAGGAACAACCCGGCGGTGGTGCCCGTCTCGACGACGCGCCCCTGCCGCATCACGACGACGTGCTGGGCGGTCTCGGCGACGACCCCGAGGTCGTGGGTGATGAGCAGGGTGGACAGGCCCCTGCTGCGGCCGAGCTCGGTGATCAGGTCCATGATCTCCGCCTGGATGGTCACGTCGAGGCCGGTCGTGGGCTCGTCGAGGATGAGCAGCTCCGGCTCGCAGAGCAGCGCCATCGCGATCATCACGCGCTGGGCCATGCCTCCGGAGAACTCGTGCGGGTACTGGCGCGCCCGGCGGCCGGGTTCGGGGATCCGCACCGAACGCAGCGCCTCGACTGCGGCCTCCCGAGCCAGGGCGCGGGACATCCCGTGGTGCCGCTTGGCGACGTCCGCGAGCTGCGTGCCGACCGGGAACACCGGGTTGAGTGCAGCGCGCGCGTCCTGGAACACCATGCTGATCCGGCGGCCGCGAACCGTGCGCATCTCCTGGTCGCCGCACCCCAGCAGGTCGCGGCCCGCGAACTCCATCCGGCCACCGGTGCGGACGAACGCGGGCGGCTGAATGCCGAGGATCGACATGGCGGTCAGCGACTTGCCGCTGCCGGTCTCGCCGACCACGGCGGTCAGCTCGCCGCGGGCGACCGTGAAGGACACCTCGTGCAGCACCGGGCGGTAGTCCTCGCCGCGCCCGAACCCGCCGCTGTACCCGTCGACGGTCAGGATCGGCGAGGGCGCGGCGGTGGCCGCCGGCGCTTCCTGCTCGATCGCGTGGGTGCTGGTCATGAGCTCCTCCGGGGGTCGAGGAAGTCCGCGAGTCCGTCGCCGAGCAGGTAACAGGCGCCGGCGATGCCGACGATCGCCAGGCCGGGGAAGAACGAGACCCACCACTGGCCGGTCATGATCGCGTCCTGACCGCGGGCGACCATGCTCCCCCACTCGGGGGTGCCGGGCGGCAGGCCGAGGCCGAGGAAGCCGAGCGCCGCGGTGAGCAACGAGACCCACGCGGCGTTGACCGCGATGTAGGCCAGGACGGGGCCGATGCTGTTGGGCAGCAGGTGCCCGAAGGCCACCCGCATCGGGCGGGCGCCGACCATCCGGGCGGCCTCGGCGAACTGCCAGCTCCGCCGCGACATGACCTCGGCTCGGACCAGACGCAGGTAGGGCGGCATTCCGACGAACGCCATGATGAGGATGAGGTTGACCGTGCCGGGACCGACGGCCTGCACGACCAGCATCGCCAGCAGGAGCGTCGGGAAGGCCTGGAAGACCTCCAGGATCCGCATGATCACCGTGTCGGTGACGCCCCCGAAGTAGCCGGCGAGCGTGCCGAGCGCGGTGCCGACGGCCAGGCCGGTCGCGACGGCGAACAACATCACGACCAGGTTGACGCGGGTGGCTGCCATGAGGCGGGAGAGCACGTCGGCGCCGAGCCGGTCGGTGCCGAGCCAGTGTGCCGCGGACGGCGCGCCGTACGGGTCGCCGACGGCGAGCGCGAGCGGGTCGTAGGGGGTCCAGAACCAGGACAGGACGGCGACGAGCAGGTAGGCCGCGACGATCGCCAGGCCGATCCGCACGCCCAGGGGGCCGCTGAACCGGGCGAACCGGGCCCGCCGCCGGGCGCGGGCGGGTGGCGCCGCGGGGGCGGGCGCCTGGGCGACGGTGGTCGTCACGAGCGGGTCCTCGGGTCGATGAACAGGTACAGGACGTCGACGACGACGTAGGCGATGACGTGCAGGATCGCCGCGTAGATCACGAAGCCCTGCAGCCCGGTGAAGTCGGACATCTGGATCGCCTGCAGCGCGTACTGGCCCATCCCGGGCCAGGCGAAGATGCTCTCCAGCAGGATCACCCCGGAGAACACGAAGCCGACAGTGCCGCCGAGGGTTGTCACGATGGGGAGCAGGGCGTTGCGGAGCGCGTACTTGAAGGGAATGACCCAGCCGTGGTGTCCCATCGCGACGGCGGTCCGCACGTACTCGGAGCCGAGCGCCTCCACCATCGCCGTGCGGGTGATGCGGGCCAGCGGCGCCGCGGTGGTGAAGCCGAGCGTCACCACCGGCAGGACGAGCTGTTGGGCTCCCGCCCACCATGTGGCCCAGTTCCCGGTCAACGCCGAGTCGAGCAGGATCATCCCGGTGATCCGGGGTGGCGGCGCCATCCCCGTCGGGAGCTGGCCCTGCGGCCCGGGCAGCCACCCGAGCTGCACGGCGAACAGCCAGACCAGGATCAGTCCCAGCCAGAACTGCGGCAGCGCGAGCCCGGCCAGCGACACGCCGCGGACCAGGAAGTCGGGGACACGCTCGCCGTGCACCGCGGCGATCACCCCGCCCGGCACCCCGAGCGCCACCGCCAGCACCAGGCCCAGCAGGCCCAGCTCGAGACTGGCGGGCATCCGGTCCCACAGGTCCACGGTGACGTCACGCCCGGTGGAGAAGGACTCGCCCAGGCTGCCGTGGAGCAGCCCGGCCAGGAAGTGGCCGAACTGCACCACCAACGGGTCGTTGAGGCCGAGCCGCTCACGGATGGCCTGCCGGACGGACTCGTCGGCGTCGACCGGCACGTACAGGTTGGTCGGGTCGCCCGCGAACACGCGGGAGACAAAGAACGTCACGGTCACGACGCCGAACGCGACCGGTAGCGCCCACAGCGACTTGGCGAGGGCGTGGCGGAGTAAGAGCACTGTCAGCACCATCCGTCCGGACAGGGGGAGTGCGGCGGGGACCGGCCGACAGCGGTGTCGCGGGGCGCGCCGCCGCGGCACACCGTTCGGGTCGTGGGTCGGGTCGTGGGTCGGGTCGGGGGATCAGGCGCCGGTCATCGGCCGCTCCCCGGGAGCCGTCGGGCCAGCGCCGCGAAGTCGGCGAGCCGGATCCGGGCATGCACGCCCTTGACCTCGTCGACGACCTGGGAGATGTCGAAGTCGGTCGCGGCGCTGAGGTAGGCGTAGCCAAGCTCGGGATCGATGCCGAACCGGGCGGCCAGCAGCTCCAGCGCGTTCTCCGCGCACGCCGCCACCGCGAGGTCGAGATCGGTGTCGAGCCCCGTCGGAACCAGGAGCGTGGGGGTCTCGGCGAACGGCCCGCGCACCCCGCCGAACCGCGCAGCGGCCTTGGCGGCCGGGATCAGGTCGAGGGTGACCGAGGCGCGCAGCGGAGCCTCCAGGGCGGTCAGTGCGATCTCGCCATTGCCCTGGGCGAAATGGGGGTCGCCGACATAGAACCCCGCGCCGGGGACCTGGACCGGGAGGTACAGGACGGTGCCGCCGACCAGCAGGGTGATGTCGAGGTTGCCTCCGTACGGACCCGGCGGAGTCGATCGGACACGGTCCGTGCCCGCGGTCGCCACCCCGATCAGGCCGAGGAACGGTGCGAGCGGGAACCGGATCGGCCGGTCGACCTCACCAGGCCGGACGGGGAGCGTGCCGAACGCGGGATCGACACCCTCGACGGGGCAGAAGACACTGGTCATCGGGCGGCCGCCGGCGGGGAACCTGCCGGGCAGCAGACCCTTGCCGTGCCTGCTCGAGATCACGCCGTAGGGGGCGCGGGGGACCAGGTCGCCGATGTGGACCGCCAGCAGATCGCCGGGCTGGGCGCCGCGAACCGCGATCGGGCCGCTGACCACGTGCGGGCCCGCCTGGGGATCGTGGGAGCCGTGTGCCGCGATCGCGATCGCATCCTCCAGGACGCGGGCCGGGTCGATTCCGTGGTCGCCGAAGAACCTGACGGGGTCGCGGCCCTGGTCCTCGAGGATGCCCTCGTGGCTCACGGTGTCGATCACGACGGTGGTGCCGGGATCGACTGTGAGGACCGGATCGTCCGACTCGGCGGGCAGCCGGCCCCACAGCGTGGTCTCGACGGTGGCGGGCAGGTAGGCGGGGGGCGCCGCAGCCGGGTCGAGCGGCTGGAGGACGGGGAGTGCGGTGGGGAGCTCGACGGTGGACATCAGGCATCGCCCTTCTGGGCCCCGGCGGACCGGGACCCCTCGTAGGAGGCCCGGGTGAGCTCCTGGACGTCGTTCAGGTGGCGGATCATGGCGTCCCTGGCCTCGTCGGCGTCCCCGGCCGCGATCGCGATCAGGATCGCGCGGTGGCCGAGATAGGACACCTCTCGCGCGTAGCGGCTCGCGTGCGACATGACTCGGGTCGCCGAGGTCCACGAGCAGGCCAGCGTGTTGATCGCGCTCATCAGGGGGTTCTGCGCCGCCGCGGCGACCAGGGTGTGGAACTCCAGGTCGAGCTTGAGGGACTCCTCGGGGGTGAGGTCCGAGACCGGGCCCCGCAGGACCTCCTCGAGCTCGACCAGGTTCGCGGGGGTGGCGCGGGCGGCCGCGAGGGCGGCCAGCCGCGGCTCGATGGTTTCCCGCAGCTCGGCGACGTCGCGCAGTTGGTGCTCCTCGTCGGAGAAGCGGTGGTAGAGCGCCTCGACCCGGTCCGGGGCGGGCAGGACGGTGGTTCCCCGTCCGGGTCGGCGCTCGATCAGGTTCTTCGCCTCCAGCTCGTGCATCGCCTCACGGAGCGTTGCCCTGGCCACCCCGAGGGAGTTCGCCAGGTCGCGCTCGGAGGGCAGTCGGTCACCTGCGCGCAGCTCGCCGACCGCGATCATCTTCTCCAGGCGGGCCGTGATCTCGGTGCTGACGCTGCGGCTGCGGTAGAGCGGCGACCCGCCGAGTGGGGCCAACAGCTCCGCCGCCGACGCCGGCACGGCGTCGCGACCACGCGCGCTCGAGTTCACAGTGTCCCCGTCCCTGAGGGTGCCGATCTGGCCTGATTGGCCCGACCAACAGGACCGTAAGGATCCGATCGGGGTGAGTGCCAGACTCTCCTGCCCTTCGGAATGGCGTCTTTACGTCTCGACATGCCGCCGAAACACGGGTGGAGACGCGGCTCACGACACGATGCCCGCCGGACATATGGGCCGCTCGCGCGGGCAGCAGCGGAGCGACCCGCTCCCACAACGAGTCCGGAACGAGATCCTCCCCCACGGCCCGACAGCCCGGTCGAGGTCAGCGTTCGTCTACAGCAGACACACCGAGATCATTCTGAAGCGAGCTCTCAGCAGCCTGAGCGCGCCCCGTCAGTTCACGCTGTCGAGAGCGGTGCGCAGGTCGGCCCAGAGATCGTCGACGTGCTCACATCCGATGCTCAGTCGTAGCAGGTTTCCGGGGGCGCTGGAGCCGGCGTAGCGGGCGCGGCGGTCGATGAGGCTCTCGATTCCGCCCAGGCTCTTGGCGTGGGTGAACACACGGGCAGGCTGCGTAGTCCGCGCAGGGCGAGCCATGCCTCGAGGGCGCCGGGGGTGGCGCCGGATTGGGCTCCTGCGTGGGTGAGGTGGGCCTCGTCGTCGGTGTCGCGGGTGCTGACGATTCCGAGCATGAGGTCGCTGTGTCCGCCAATGAACTTCGTCGCGCTGTGGAGTGAGAAGTCCGCGCCCATCGTCAGCGGCTGCTGCAGCAGGGGCGTGGCGAAGGTCGAGTCGACGATGACCTTGACCGGCTCGTCGCGTAGCGCGGGCAGGATCCGGTCCAGCTCGGTGATCTCGATCAGCGGGTTGCTGGGGCTCTCGAGCCACAGCAGTGCAGCGTCCTTCGCCGCGGCGAGGGTCGCCGCGGTGTCGGTGGTGTCGACCTCGGACAGGACGATCCGCCCCTTCTCGGCCCGTTCATGGAGCAGGCTGCGCGTCCAGGCGTAGCCGGCTGCCGGTCCGACCACCTTTGCGCCCGCGGGCAGTGTCTCCATGATCGCGGCTGCTGCGCCGATTCCGGAGGCGAACGCGGTGGCCGTGCCACCTCGAGGGTGCCGACTGCCTCTTCGAGGGCTCCCCAGGCGGGGGAGCCCTGCTCGCGGGCGTAGGCGCCACCATGGAAGTTCGAGGCGAGCACGACCGGCGGATTCAGGGGCTCGCCGAGGACGCGGTCCCCACGACCGGCGTGGATCGCCAGCGTGGACGGGTGAAGTTCGGACGGCACGCGCATCCTTTCGAGGCGGAGACCGCGGATCTCGACGCGGCGCTGGATCTTCTCAGGCGGATCGCCCCAGGCCACTCGGAGCGGGTGGCGCACCCTCGACCAGCCCGGGGCCCTCCGGTACTCGCGGGAGGTGGCCTGCTCGCTCGGCAGCACTGCTGATCCGAGGCGGTGTCGAATCATGGGTCGCACGTGGCGCGGTGACCGGGCCCGGCGCAGGAGTCCGGATGCGGTCACGACGGCGTTGCTGACGACGATCAGGCTGATCCCGAGCCATTCCGGGGCGGCGAGCGACTGGTCGAGAACGAGCCGGCCGACGAGCGCTGCCCAGACCGGGTTGAGGCTGGTCAGGATGCCGAAGATGTTTGCCGGGACTCGGCGCAGGGCGAGCAGGTCGCAGGTGAACGGCACGACCGACGACAGCAGGGCGCAGCCCACGGAGAACAGGAGGGCGGTGACCGCGGGTGGGTTGCTCACGAACAGGATGGCCGCGGTCGGCAGCCAGACGACGGCGGAAACCGTGCTCGCGGCGGCCGTGCCCTGCACGCCTGGCATTCGCTGCCCCAGCGTGCGATTGAGCAGGATGTAGCAGCCCCAGGCGACGGCGGCGACCAAGGCCGAACCGATGCCGAGGAAGTCGCTCGAGGCGCTCGGGTGGGTCAGCACCACGACCCCGACGACGGCGGCCGATGCCGCCGCGATGTCGGTGGCTCGTCGGGATGTGCTGATCGCGACCGTGAGCGGGCCGAGGAACTCGAGCGTGACGGCGAGGCCGAGTCCGATGCGGTCGACGGCGGTGTAGAGGCTGAGATTCATGACGCTGAACGTCGCGGCCAGGCCGAGCACCGGGCGCCACTGCTGCCAGGACATCGCCCGGAAGCGCGGCCGTGCGATCGGGGCCAGGACGAGCGCGGCGATCAACTGGCGCACCGCGACCACCCCGACCGGCCCCAGTGCCGGGAACGCCAGAGCACCGATCGCCGCCCCGGTCTGGTTGGCGATCGCGCTGCCCATTGCCGTGGCTACACCGGCAGCGCGTTGGCGAGGCGTCGCTGTCCGTGCCGTCAGCTGCTGGGGCGCTGCGACGGCCGCTCGCTGTTCCTCCTTGAGCGTCACAACTCGACGCTATGAATCTCGCGCAGCGATAAGCAAATGCAATGTGTGGCGGTGGCATAACCTGAAGTCATGGAGTGGACGCTGACGGAGCTGCGCTACCTCCTGGCGGTGGTGGACGCCCGCTCCTTCACCGACGCCGCCGGTGAGCTGGGCGTGTCGCAAGCGGCGGTCTCGCGGGCGGTGGGGAAGCTCGAGCGGCGCCTCGGCGAGCGGGTGCTCGTCCGGGCACCACACGCCTGCGAACCGACCCCGCTCGGCGTCGAGCTCTCCGCCCAGGCCCGTCGGGTGCTCGCCGAGGTCGACCGGCTCGATGAGCTCGCCCGCAACCACCACCGGGTACTGCGCCTGGGCTACGCCTGGGCGGCGATCGGCCGTCACACCACGCCCCTGCTGCGCAGCTGGTCCGGTCGCCACCCCGACATCGAACTTCAGCTCGTGCGGCACAACACTCCGAGCTCAGGTCTGATCGAAGGGCACGTCGACGCGGCCGTGGTCCGGACGCCGGTCGCCGGGTCGCGGCTCGACTCGGTGGTCGTCGGGCTCGAACGCAGGCTGGTCGCCTTCGCCGCCGACGACCCCCAGTGGCGCCGGCGCCGTGCCCTGAAGATGGCCGAGATCGCCAAGCGGACGGTGGTCATCGATCCCCGAACGGGAACCACGACGAGTGAGCTGTGGCAGGACGGCTCGCCCCCGAAGCGTTTCGTCCACTCCGGGGATGTCGACGAGTGGCTGGATGCGATCGCTGCCGGCCAGGGAGTGGGAGTCACCGCCGAGGCCACCGCAGCTCACCACTCGAGGCCAGGCGTGGTGTTCCGGCCGGTCGCGGACGGGCCCCCGATCCCGGTGCACCTGGCCTGGTGGCGGCTCAGTCCGCCACCAGGGCTGACAGATCTTGTCGACGAGGTAGCCGAACTTTATCGCTCGACCCGCTGACCTGGCCCTTCCCGTGCGGCGGCCGGGCCGGTGATCCGGTCACCACTGCGTGAGTTGGGCGGTCGACGTGCTGCTCAGGCAGGAGACAGCGGCGGAGCGTTGATGGGCTTGGTCTCCTCGAACCGCACCGTCCTGTCCACGGCGGTGTCGAGCCGAGATCACTCTCGCAGCAACGATCCTCTGGCTCCGCCGGGACTCACGGGACTCGCGCTAGACGACTATGCCGCCCGATCTGCGTAGGGTCTCCGCGGGGCTCGCTCCGTAACGGGCGCTGTAGCTCGCCGCAAAGCGTCCGTAGTGGTGCCAGCCCCAGCGTCGCGCGATTGCGGAGGCCGTCGTGGACTCGGGGTCCGAGGCCGTCAGCTCGGCGTGAATCTGCGCCAGGCGGAACTCGCGCAGGTACGTCATAGGGGGCTTGCCGACGTGTCGGCGGAATCCCTCCTCGAGAGCCCGCACACTCAGCCCGGCCGCAGTGGCGAGATCGGCGACCGACACGATGTCCGCGGCTTTCTCCTCGATGAGATCGAGGGCGTTGCGGATGCTCGCGGGCGCCACTCTCCGTTCCGGTCCCGACAGCTCGTCCGAATAGTTGTGCGGCTGTCCGCGCAGCAGGCCCGTCATGGCCAGGCCGGCGAGGCTGCCTGCCATGACCGGGTCGGTCATCATCCCGTCCGGCCGAGCCGACTCGGACCGCAGCAGCTGCAGGGTCCGGAGGAACGAGCCCGCGCGCGGCCCGTCGAGGTCCAGTTGGATGGCGAAGCGCAGGGGAGTGACGGGGACGCGCCCGAGCAGCGAGGCGAGCATGTTCTCCAGTGCCGCGGGCTCGAAGCGAGCGGTGATCAAGCGGCAGTCCTGGCTCCAGTCCTCGAAGTACACCGATTCGTCGGGGGACACCACGACGGCGCGACTGCCCGTGGCGAGGACCGAGTCCTGTCGTTGGCCGACTCGGACGTGCCCGACGCCGGCGAGCACGACCACGTAGTACCGGGGTGGAGGTGCGTAGAGCCTGACGTCGGTGCCGAGCTCGACGTACCCGAAGTCCAGGCCGGGCATGCCGTTCGTCCACAGGCGCATCTCGAACCGGCTCGGGCGGCTTGCGATCTGCAGCTTGTTGGGTGCGTAGGCCTGAGAGATCGCCGCGCTCGCTTCGTCGACGTCGCTCGTGCGCACCAGCGTGCCCGCCGGGGGCTCCGGCTCCACCTGGGCGAGCACGCCGCGTTCGAGTCGAATCGGCTCTGTCACCCCGCAGTCCTCCTGTGCTCGTCACGACGCCGTGCCGAACTCGGCGCCAGTGGTCGGAGTCCGGGTCATCGTAAGCCCGCGGCGGGGGAGCGAAAGCCGGTTCCCGCTGCTTGTGAGCCGGTTTACGCCGACCGCGGCCGAGCAGGCCGGTGGCGCCGCCCCCGCCACCGGCCTCATCGGATGTCCTGGGTTCAGAGCTGTGCGACCTCGGGCATGACCTTCTCCGCGAAGTTGCGCAGGTACTGGGCGGACTGCTCGAACGTCATTCCCGGTCGGTGCGCCATGAGGTGCAGCTCGGTCGGCCCCCCGTCCGCGTAGTCCGCGCGGAGCTGCGCGATCGCCTGCTCCGGGGTCTGGAACAGGTTCTCCCAGCCGGGCATGTCCTCCGGGACCTGCGGCACCCTGTCCATCATGAGCGAGCTGTAGGGGTGGAGGCCCGCCCGCTCGTAGTGGAACGCGTGGAACAGACCCTCGCGGTGTTCGGCCCAGGCCTTCTCGGGGTCGTCGGTGACGTAGCAGGTGCCGAAGGTGTAGATCTGGGCGTAGTCGTGGGGTCGCTGCGCCCTGTCGCATGCCGCGTGCCACCCGGCGCGCCACTGCTTCCAGGTCTCACCACCGGTCAGGCCGAGGAAGTAGCCACCGTGGGCGCCGACGTCGAGGCCGCGTCCGGCGACGCGGTCCATGGCCTTCTCGGAGAAGGCTGCCACGACCCACACCGGCAGCGGGTCCTGCAGCGGCCTGGGGTTCAGCCACACGTCGTCGAGATGCCAACGCTTGCCGTGGTAGGAGAACGGCTCGGGGGAGCGCCAGGCCTGGGTCATGATGTCGAGGCCCTCGTCGAGCATGCTCGGTCGGTTGCGCGGGTTGACGCCGAACATGGGAAATTCCATGTCGAAGGTCGGGCCGACCTGCCCGAGGCCGACGTCGAGGCGCCCGCCGGACACGACGTCGAGCACGGCGAGCTGCTCGGCGAGCAGCACCGGGTGGTAGAAGGGGACCTGGATGATGTTGGTCCCGATCCGGATCGTGCTCGTCCGGCTCGCTGCCGTGGCCAAGGTGACGGGCAGGCCGGGGTTGTAGCCGTCCGGGTCGCCATGGTGCTCACAGAGGCTGATGGCGTGGAAGCCGAGCCGTTCGACCTCTTCCATGTGCTCGAAAGTGGCCCCGTAGAACTCGGACCACGGGATGTGCCATTGCGGGGTCGCAGGATTGCGGAAGTCGTAGAGGACACCGAACCTCATCGTCCACCTCCAGTCTCACGGACTTCACGGTCCGGAAGGACTCAACCCGTATCCGCACAGGTCGACCATCCGCTTCTCGCTGCTGGTCGTCCGCGAACCGCGTGAAGGTGGGAGGTTCGTTCGGAGAGGCGTCTCGACGTGCCGTTTCGGCCTAACGCCGGCCGATTCGCGGTCGACGCGAGAAGCGGACTGGCCCGAGCGAGGAGCGGATTGTCGGGGCCCTACGCCGGCTTTAGCGTCGCTCCTGCCTCAAGGAGTCCGTCCTCGCGCCGAGGAGGCGGGACGGACCGATGTCAGAGTGGACGGAGCATCAAGTGGTCAAGTCGTGGCTCTTCGAGATCTTCAGCTACCCGTACGATCCGGACCCGGCGAAGTTCGACCCGCAGCTGTGCAAGGAGCTGTACGACTGGAAGCTGGAGTCGTGGGTCGCCGCCGAGGACCAGGGATTCGACGGGGTCTTCTTCTCCGAGCATCACTTCACCCCGTACAGCATCAGCCCGTCGCCGAACCTCCTGGTCGCGACGCTGGCGCAACGGACCACCCGGATGCACATCGGTGTGATGGCCAACATCACCGCCTTCCACAACCCGCGCCGCCTCGCGGAGGAGGGCGCGATGCTCGACCACCTCACCGGCGGCCGCCTCGAGGTCGGCCTGGGGCGGGGTGTCGACGAGCCAGAGTTCATCCGCGAAGGCGTGAAGATGGAGGAGACCCGCGCCCGCTTCGAGGAATCGGTCGCTCTCATCCAGGCCGCGTGGAAGGAGCCGACCTGGTCGTTCCACGGTGAGTTCTACAACTACGACAACGTGGGTATCTGGCCTCGCCCGCTGCGCCCGGAGCTGCCGATCTGGGTCACCGCGCTGAGCCCGAACACCGTGGCGTGGGCGGCTCAGCAGGGCTTCAGGTTCACCTCGGTGTTCTCCCCCACCGAGCAGATGCGGACGATCTTCGACGGCTACAAGAAGGCCGCCGCGGACGCGGGGCGCGAGGCGCAGCCCAGTGACATGGGCGTGTGCCGCAACGTCTTCATCGCCGACTCCGAGCAGGAAGCCCGCGATCTCGCGGAGCCCGCCTTCAACGCGCTGTTCGCCGCGTTCAAAGAGGCCGCGGTGTTCCACGACCTGGACAACGTGCCCGCGGGCTACGAGCACTACCAGTCCTTCTTCCGCCCGTTCGCCGGGGACGACGTCTCCTTCGACGCGCTGGTCGGAATGGGCGCGATCTGTGTCGGGACGCCGCAGACCGTCCGCGACCAGATCGTGGACCAGATCGAGACGATCGGCTGCGGGAACTTCCTCAACTGGGGCTCGTTCGGGAACCTCACCAAGGAGCAGACGATGCGCTCCTACCAGCTCTTCGGTGAGCACGTCGCACCCGCGCTGCGCTCCCTGAGCGTCTGACCATGGAGTCCGAGCTCGCCCTCTGCTGCATGTCGCACTCGCCGCTGCTGCACACCGCCGATCCGGGCGAGTCGGTGGCGCGCGCGGTGGCGGAGGCCTTGCGGGAGGCCCGGGCGTTCACCGACGCCTTCGACCCCGATCTGGTCGTGGTCTTCGGGCCCGACCATTATCAGGGCTTCCGGTACGAGCTGATGCCGCCGTTCTGCGTCGGTACGGCGGCGACGGCGATCGGGGACTACGGCACGAGCGCCGGGGACCTCGAGGTGCCCCAGGCGCTTGCGGACGACCTGATCGCCCATCTGCTGAACGCCGACCTCGACGTGGCGATGTCGGAGAAGATGGTCGTGGACCACGGCATCTCCCAGCCCCTGGAGATCTTGTTCGGCTCGAGCGGTGCGCGGCCCGTCATCCCGATCTTCCTGAACTCGGTCGCCGAGCCGCTGGGGCCGCTGCGGCGGGTCCGCCGACTCGGGGAGGCCGTGGGTGAGTGGGCGAGTCGGCTGGAGCGACGGGTCTTGTTCGTCGGCTCGGGTGGCTTGTCGCACGACGTGCCGATCCCCCGGTTGCGCGAGGCCACTCCGGAGGCGGCGGCCTACCTGGTGGACAAGCGCCGCACCCCGGCCGAACAGCAGGCCCGTGAGGAGCTGATCTACCAGGCCGGCCAGTCGTTCGCGCGCGGCGAGTCGCCGCTCATGGACCTGAACCCGGACCTGGACCGAGAGCTCCTCCAGCGGTTCGCGAAGGGTGACCTCACGTCGTTCGACACCGTCGGCGTCGAGTGGCTCGGCGAGCAGGGCGGCAGCTCCATCCACGAGGTCCGGTCCTGGATCGCGGCCCACGCCGCGTTGCAGACAGCCGGGCCCTACCGGACCGAGTCGTCGTTCTACCGGCCGATACCAGAGTGGATCATCGGCTTCGCGGTCACCACCGCACGGACGCGGGGAGAGGGATCGACATGATCGAGAAGGAACTGCTCGTGCAGACCGCCGACGGGCCGATGACCGTCGCGATCCGCCATCCCGACGGCGCGGGCCCCCATCCGGTGGTCGTCGTCTTCCACGACGGGCCGGGGCTGCGGAAGGACGTCTACGACGTTGCCGCGAAGGTGGCCGAGGCCGGCTACTACGCGGTCCTGCCCGACCTCTACCACCGGATCGGGCCGAAGATCTCCTTCGACCTGGCCGGGATCGGCCAGGGCCCGGGCTCCCCGGAGTTCGAGCGCCTGATGGCCGCAGTGGGCTCCCTGGACGACGACGAGGTGCTCGCCGACGTGGCCGCCCTGCTCGACGCCGTCGCCGAGGACCCGGTGGCGGGCTCGGGAGTCAAGGGCGCCATGGGGTTCTGCGTGGGGGCGCGGCTCACCTTCCGGCTGCTCGCCGCCCGGCCCGACGAGTTCGTCGCCGGCGCGACCATGCACCCGTCGTTCTGCGTGACCGACGAGCCGGACTCGCCGCACCTGAGCGTCGGCTCCCTGAAGGCCGAGCTGTTCGTGGCGTTCGGCGCCGCGGACACGCTCGCCTCGCTCGAGGTGAACACGCCGCTGCGCGACGAGCTGGCCCGGGCGAACGCGACCGTCGAGATCTACGACGGCGCCGACCACGGCTTCATGTTCCCGGGCCTCCCGGCCTACCACGAGCACGGCGCGACGGTGTCCTGGCAGCGGATCCGCGACCTGTTCGGGAGGACCCTGACGTCCGAGAGGGTGCAGGGGTGAGGACGCAGGAGGTGACCACGGGCCCGGACGCCACCCACCTGGCGACAGCAGGCGCGGAGCACGGGCCGCCCGTGCTGCTCCTGCACGGCACCGGCCCGGGCGCGACCGGCGCGCTGAGCTTCGCGCCGGTCCTCCCCGCGCTCGACGGGTTCCGCTGCCTCGTCCCCGACCTCGTCGGGTTCGGGCGCAGCGGCCACCCGCAGGACGTACCCGCCGGGCCGGGCCCGTGGTTCGCCCGGCGGGTCGACGCCGTGCTCGCGCTGCTCGACGCACTTGGCCTGGACCGCGTGCACCTGGTCGGGCACTCCTACGGCGCCCGGGTGGCACTGGAGCTGATCCTCCGCGCCCCCGCGCGCGTCGACCGGGTCGTGCTGCTGGCCGCCGGGGGAACCCCGGTCAAGGCCAACCTGACGACGCTGACCGACTTCTACGGATCCCCGGACGAGGCGGGCATGCGCGCCCTGGTCGACGCGCAGCTGTCGCGGGCGGTCCCCGGGATCGAGCGGTACGTCACCGAGCGGCTGGCCACCGCCGTGCGTCCGGAGGTCCAGCGGTCCTTCCAGGCGGCGATGAGCAGCGGTGCCCCCATGCCGACCTACGACGAGACGGTGCTCCCCGCCGTCTCGCACCCGGTCCTGGCGGTGCACGGCAAGGACGACGCGACGATCTCCGCCGACGCGTCGCTGTTCCTCACCGAGCACCTACGGCACTGCGACCTGCATCTGTTCGCGGGCTGCGGGCACCTCCTGCAGTACGAGGTCCCGACGCGGCTCGGCTCACTGATCCACGACTTCCTGGCGGTGACATGAATTCTTCGCGAGTCGGCCCCGAGGAGTGGTCGGCGTGAGCACTCCCGTCGAGAAGGCCCGTGCGCTCTACGAGGCCCGCGCCACCCGTACATCGATCCCGCCGTTCACCGATGCCGAGCCCGAGCTGGGCGTGGCGGACGGCTGTGCGGTCCAGCAGGAGCTGACCGCGCTGCTGCTCGCCGACGGCGACCGGGGCGGCGGCCACAAGGTCGGCCTCACCGCTGCGCCCCTGCAGAAGGCGCTGGGTATCGTGCCGCTCGCCGATCTCGACACCCGACTGATCGGCACGACCCTGACCCGCGACGGCGAGCCGGCCGACACCGGAGCCGGCGCTGCGGCCCTGGGCGACCCGGTCGCCGTCGTCGCCTGGCCGGCCAACACCCTCGGCGAGCACGGCGTGGCGTTGGAGCCCGGGCACCTGATCCTGACCGGCGCGCTGCATGCCGCCGTCCCGATGTCCCCGGGCGACGTGTTCCGGGCCGAGTTCGACCGGCTGGGGCCGGTCACCGTGAGGGTTACATGAACGTCGCCGCAGTGAACGTCACCGAACTGGCCGCCCGCCTGGCGAAGGCGACCGCGGACCGCACCGCCATCACGAAGCTCACCGACGAGTTCCCCGAGCTCGACCTCCCCACCGGCTACCTCGTGCAACGCGAGCTGCGCGCGGCCGCGGGCCCGATCGCCGGCTGGAAGCTCGGACTGACCTCACGAGCCAAGCAGGCCCAGGTCGGCGTGACCGACCCGATCCACGGCTTCCTGCCCGCCGCAGCAGCGCTCGACGTCGGCGCGCCGCTCGACACCGCCGAACACATCCAGCCGCGCTGCGAGCCGGAGATCGTGTTCATCCTCGGCCGTGACCTCGCGGGGCCCCATGTCACCGCAGCCGACGTCGTCACCGCGTCGTCCGGGGTCGCCGTCGGCATCGAGGTCCTCGACTCCCGATACCTCGACTACCAGTTCACCACCGCGGACGTCGTCGCCGACAACACCTCGGCGAGCCGCTTCGTCGTCGGCACCCCGGTGTCGCCCGCGGGCATCGACCTGCGGCTCGTCGGCGTGGTGCTGGAGCACAACGGCCAGGTGGTCGCCACCGCGTCAGGTGCGGCCTCCCTCGGACACCCCGCCGGTGCCGTCGCCTGGCTCGTGCGCCGCCTCGCCTCCGAGGACGAGGGCCTCGCCGCAGGCCAGGTCGTGCTCTCCGGCGGTCTCACCGCCGCCGTCCCGGTCGGCCCCGGCGACGTCGTCACCGCCACGATCGACCGACTCGGCTCCCTCGAGCTCGCTTGTCGTTGAGTCCCGGACCCGACGGAGGGAGACGATCGCACGCCGGAGCAGCCGCCCGACTTCCCGACGGTGTGGCGGCCTGCCTGGCGACTTCCTCGGCAAGCGCTCGACCAGCAAAACCCACAAGATGATCAACGGCGGGGAGCCCGGGGTACGGCCAGGAAGGTCGGGCCTCGTGCTGCGAAACGGCGCGGAAACATTTGGGTCGTAGAACTGTCGCCATGCATCTGAGCCCCCAGGAGCGCGACAAGCTCCTCGTGCACGTCGCCGCCGACGTGGCGCGGGCGCGGCAGTCGCGCGGCCTGCGCCTGAACCACCCCGAGGCGGTGGCGTTGATCACCGAGCACGTTCTGGAGGGCGCACGGGACGGCCGGAGCGTGGTCGAGCTCATGGACTCGGGGCGGGCCGTCCTGAACCGCGAGCAGGTGCTCGCGGGCGTGCCCGAGATGATCGACTCGGTGCAGGTCGAGGCCACGTTCCCGGACGGCACCAAGCTCGTCACCGTCCACTCCCCGATCGTCTGATGGGGGGCGGGGCGACGTCCGGGGGCTGGGCTCCCGGCCAGATCATTCCGGGCGCCGAGCCGGTGGAGCTGAACCCCGGGCGGGAGCGGACCACGCTCGTCGTCACGAACACCGGGGACCGGCCCGTACAGGTCGGTTCGCACTTCCACTTCGCCGCGGCCAACCCCGGCCTCGCGTTCGACCGCGAGGCGGCCTGGGGCACCCACCTCGACATCCCGGCGGGGACGAGCGTGCGGTTCGAGCCGGGCGTCGAGAAGGAGGTCGTGCTCGTGCCGCTGGCCGGGAAGCGGCAGGTCCCGGGCCTGCGCACCGAGTACGCCGGTGAGCTCGACTCCCGCTCCGCGGAGCCCACCGAGAGGAACCACGGCGGATGAGCAGTACTCCACCCACCCCGCCGACTCCGTCGGCTGCCGTCCCCCGGATCGAACGGGGCCGCTACGCCGACCTCTTCGGCCCGACGACCGGGGACCGGATCCGGCTCGCCGACACGAACCTGCTGATCGAGGTCACCGAGGACCGCTCGCGCGGCGCCGCGTCCGGCGACGAGGTGCTCTTCGGCGGTGGCAAGGTGATCCGCGAGTCGATGGGCCAGTCCACCGTGACCTCGGCCGAGGGCGCGCCGGACCTGGTGATCACCGGCGTCGTGATCCTGGACCACTGGGGCGTCGTCAAGGCGGACGTCGGCATCACGGACGGCCGGATCACCGGGATCGGCAAGGCCGGCAACCCGGACACGATGGACGGCGTCGACTTCGCGATCGGCCCGTCGACCGAGGTCCTCGCCGGCAACGGCAAGATCCTCACCGCGGGCGGCATCGACGCCCATGTCCACTTCATCACCCCCGGCCTGGTCGACACCGCGCTGGCCGCGGGCATCACCACGCTGGCCGGCGGCGGCACCGGGCCGGCCGAGGGCACCAAGGCCACCACCGTCACGCCCGGCCCACGGAACCTGAGGCGGATGCTGCAGGCGCTCGACCACCTGCCGGTCAACGTGCTGCTCATGGGCAAGGGCAACACCACCAGCGCCGACGCGCTGTGGGAGCAGCTGCGCGCGGGCGCGGGCGGGTTCAAGCTGCACGAGGACTGGGGCACCACCCCGGCCGTGATCGACGCCTGCCTGCGGGTGTGCGAGGAGTCCGGCGTCCAGGCCGCCATCCACACCGACACGCTCAACGAGGCCGGGTTCCTCGAGTCGACGCTCGAGGCGATCGCCGGACGCTCGATCAACGCCTTCCACACCGAGGGCGCGGGCGGCGGGCACGCACCGGACATCATCGAGGTGGTGGGGACGGACCACGTGCTGCCGTCGTCGACCAACCCGACCCGGCCGCACACCGTCAACACGCTCGACGAGCACCTCGACATGCTGATGGTCTGCCACCACCTCAACCCCTCGGTGCCCGAGGACCTGGCCTTCGCCGAGAGCCGCATCCGGCCGACGACGATCGCCGCCGAGGACCTGTTGCACGACGTGGGCGCCATCTCGATGATGAGCTCGGACTCGCAGGCGATGGGCCGCATCGGCGAGGTGATCATCCGGACCTGGCAGACCGCGCACGTGATGAAGGAGTCCCAGGGCGCGCTCGCCGGGCCCGCGGACAACCTGCGCGCCCGGCGGTACGTCGCGAAGTACACGATCAACCCGGCGTTGGCGCACGGCATGGCCTCGCAGATCGGGTCGGTCGAGCTCGGCAAGCTGGCCGACCTGGTGCTGTGGGAGCCGAAGTTCTTCGGCGTGCGGCCGGACGTCGTGCTCAAGGGCGGGTTCATCGCGTGGTCGCAGATGGGGGACGCCAACGCCTCCATCCCCACCCCGCAGCCGGTGTTCGCGCGCCCGCAGTTCGGGGCGGCGCCGCTGGTGGCGTCGGCGACCTCGCTGAACTTCGTGGCGTCCGTGGCGCTGGGGACCGACGCACTCTCCGGACTGGCCAAGGGCGCGGTGGCGGTGGACGACACGCGCTCCATCACCAAGGCGTCGATGCTGCTCAACGACGCGACGCCGGTCGTGAAGGTCGACCCGGACTCCTTCGAGGTCCGCATCGACGGCACCGTCGTGGAGCCCGCGCCGGTGTCCGAGCTGCCGATGGCGCAGCGGTACTTCCTCTTCTGATGCCGGGCCTCGCATCCCTCGTGCTCGCCGACGCCCGGTTCCCGGGCGGCGGGCACGTGCACTCCGGGGGACTGGAGGAGGCGGTCTCCCGCGGCCTCGTCTCGGACGTCGCCTCCCTCGAGGGTTTCCTTCGGGGGCGGTTGCGTACCGCCGGCCTCGTCGCGGCTGCGTTCGCCGCGGCCTCCGCAGCCGTGAGTGCCTGCCGCCCCTCCAGCGGCCCTTCCCCCTCACGACCCTCGTCGAGCTGCGACGGCGCCGCTGCGACCCGCGCACGTTTCGCCGAGCTGGACGCGGAGCTGGAGGCCCGGACCCCGAGCGCGGCTGCGCGGGAGGCCTCGCGGGCGCAGGGTCGCGGGACGCTTCGGGCGGTCCGCGCCGCGTGGCCGTCGCCCGTGCTCGACGACCTCGCCGCCGTGCACCCGCGCCCTCACCATCCGCTGCTGATCGGCGCGGCGTGCGGGGTCGCCGGGGAGCCGCCGGGGGAGGCCGCGCGGTGCGTCGCGTACCTCGCCGTCTCCGGGCCGGCGTCCGCGGCGGTGCGACTGCTCGGGCTGGATCCCTTCGCCGTCAACGCCGTGCTGGTCGGACTCGGCCCCGCGCTGGAGACCGTGGTCGCGGAGGCGGTGTCGGCGGCCGACGGCCCCCCTCCCGACCTGCCTGCGCCGGGCGCCCCGGTGCTCGACCTCATGGCGCAGGCACACGTCGACCAGCACCGCGGGCGCCTGCGCTTGTTCGCCTCCTGACCCCGATGAACGGAGCACACCGATGAGCGGCGACCACACGCATGAGCACGGACCCACCGGCCAGCACGGTCACGGCCACCTGATCTCCTTCGACCCCACCGCGTCCGAGCCCGACCACCATGCCGCCCCGCCCACGCAGGGCCGGGCGCTGCGGATCGGGATCGGCGGACCCGTCGGCTCCGGCAAGACCGCGCTGGTCGCGGCGCTCGCGCGCAGCCTCGGCGAGCGGGTCCGGCTCGCCGTCGTGACGAACGACATCTACACCACCGAGGACGCGGACTTCCTGCGCCGCAACGCCGTGCTCCCGCCGGAGCGGGTCGAGGCCGTGCAGACCGGCTGCTGCCCGCACACCGCGATCCGCGACGACATCACCGCCAACCTCGACGCCATCGACACCCTCGAGGAGCGCTTCGCCTCCCGTGACGGGCAGAGCCTGGAGCTCGTGCTGGTGGAGAGCGGCGGCGACAACCTCACCGCCGTGTTCAGCCGCGGCCTGGTCGACGCGCAGATCTTCGTGGTCGACGTCGCCGGCGGGGACAAGGTGCCGCGCAAGGGCGGCCCGGGCGTCACCACCGCCGACCTGCTGGTGATCAACAAGACCGACCTCGCGCCGCTGGTCGGGGCGGACATGGACGTGATGACCGGGGACGCCCGCCGGATCCGGGGCGCGCTGCCGGTGATCACGCAGTCGCTGGTGGAGGACCCCTCGGCCGGCGAGGTCGGCGCCTGGGTGCTCGATCGGCTCGCCACTCGGGTGGCCGCCTGACATGCACGCCCGCGCCGTCCTGACCGTCGAGCGGGGAGCCGGCGGACGCAGCGTCGTGCGCGAGCTGCGGTCGCAGTCCCCGCTCTCGCTCGTGCCCCGGCGCGGCACCGCGGCGGCGGCCGATCCGGCGGTGACGGTCCACATGGTCGGCTCGGCGAGCACGCCCCTGGCCGGCGACGACGTCGAGCTCGACGTCCGCGTCGGGCCCGGCGCCGATCTGGTCCTCACCGGCGTGGCGGCGGCCGTGGCCCTGCCGGGGACCGACCGGCCCAGCTCGCTCGCGCTGCGGTTCACCCTCGGGGAGGACGCGAGCGTGCAGTACCTGCCCGAGCCCACCGTCGTCACGGCGCGGGCGCACCACCACACGCTGCTGCACGCCCGCCTCGCCCCCACCTCCCGACTTCGGGCTCGCGAGGTGCTGGTGGCGGGCCGGGCCGGCGAGCCGAGCGGTCGCTACCGGGGGACCGTGCGCGTGGAGGAGCATCCGACGCCGCACCAGAGCGCGGTTCCGGTGGTCCCGCTGCTGCACCAGACACAGGAGCTGGGCGATCCGGTGCTGCAAGAGTCGTCGGCTCACCTCGCCGCACGCCGGGTGCTCGGCACCGAGGTGCTGATCTGGGGCGCCGACGGGGTGGCGGTCACCGGGGACTGGTGGTCGCTCAGCCCCCTCTCGCGGCGCGGCAGCCTCATCACCGCCGTCGCACCCGACGCCGTGAGCACCCAGCGCGCCCTCGCCGAGGCGATCGCCGCCCACCCCGGCTGGGCCGTCGGGACCAGGCACGACGCCGTTCGTGCGCTCGTGTTCTGAGTCGTCAACCTCGGTCGTGCGCGTGCGAACACACCCGCGCTCGTTGCCGGCGCGCGGTGAGCGAGCGGCGGCGCGAGGCGTGCCCGGCGGCGGAATGCATCACGGACGCTTGCAGGCGATGAGGCTTGCCTGCGGGATCTTCGTGGCGGCGCTGGTCGGCTCGGGGGCCCGCACCTGCCGGACGACGAGGTCGAAGCCGGCGTCGTCGAGCAGGGCGGCGACCGCCGACGGCTGGAGGCGGTGGAAGTCCAGTGAGATTTGGTGGCCGAAGGCCTCGTCGTAATGGACGACGTCGTCGCCCACCTGGAAGCCCACCAGCAGGAGGCCGCCGTCGGTGAGCACGCGGTGGAACTCGGCGAACACCGCGGGCAGGTGGGCCGGGGGGATGTGGATGATCGAGTACCAGGCGACGAGACCCGCCAGGCTGCCGTCGGGCACGTCGAGTGCGCCCATCTGGCCGACGTCGAAGGTGATCTCGGGGTGCTCGCGGCGGGCCAGGTCGACCATCGCCGCCGAGAGATCGACGCCGCGGATCGACAGCCCGAGGCCGTGCAGGTGTGCGGTGACGTGGCCGGGTCCGCTGCCGACCTCGATCAGCTGTCCGTCCGGGTGCCGTCCGGCGACGAGCTCGGCGAAGCCGGCGAGCATGGCGCGATCGAACGGACTCTCGGCCAGCTCGGAGCGGAACGTCTCGTCGTACGGGACGGCGATGGCGTCGTAGCCGGTGCGGGTGGCGCGGAGGTAGCTCGACTCGATCACGAGCGGAGCCTAGGAGCCCGACCCGCGGGCACCTGTGCGACACCCGCGCGCCGACGAGTTCCGCGGTCGTCTGCACGGGAAGGCGTGGCTGCGGTGGCATGCCGGGGGCACGGGTGGGCCAGTGACGACCCTGCCGACGACCCTGCCGACGACCCGGCTGACGATCCGGCGGGCCCGCTCCCACGGGCGTCAGACGATCGCAAGGTCGGAGGCCTCCTGAGCGTTCCCCGAGGCGGATAGTCCCCCTCCGGGCCGGCCGTCGTGGCCCGGCCCGGAGGTTCGACCGCGGGGAGGCGGGGTGGAACGACGCACGGCGGGACCGCACGTGCTGCGCGAGTACGCGCTGATCGCCGACGGGGAGCGAGGCGCGTTGGTCGGCCCGCGCGGGGACATCGCCTGGCTCTGCGCGCCGCACTGGGACTCGCCCGCAGTCCTCTCCACGCTGCTCGGGGGCCGGGGCTGCTACGCCGTGGCCCCGCGGCGGCGGAGCGTGTGGGGCGGCTACTACGAGGACGGCTCGCTGATCTGGCGGTCGCGCTGGATCACCGATGAGAACACCGTCGTGGAGTGCCGCGAGGCGCTCGCCTTCCCCGGCGACCCGCGCCGCGCCGTGATCCTGCGTCGGGTCCGGGCGGTGCGCGGTGAGGCACGGGTCGACGTGTTGCTCCGGCCGACCGCGGACTTCGACGACGCGGCGTTCACGCGCGTCCGCCGCTCCGACGACGGGGTGTGGACCGGCCGGAGCGGGTCGTTGCGGCTGCGGTGGAGCGGCGCGGCGGAGGCGCGGCCGGACGACGGCGGGTTGTGCACCGAGCTGCGGCTGGCGCCGGGGGAACAGCAGGACCTGGTCCTGGAGCTCTCCGACGCCGCGTTCGAGGGTCCGCCGCCGGATCCCGGCCGCGCCTGGGCCGCCACGGAGACGGCGTGGCGGGAGGCCCTTCCCGAGCTCGGGCCGACGATCGCCGAGCGCGACGCCCGGCACGCCTACGCGGTCATGCGCGGGCTCACCGGCGCCGGGGGCGGGATGGTCGCGGCCGGGACGACGAGCCTGCCCGAGCGTGCGGACCAGGGGCGCGACTACGACTACCGCTTCGTCTGGATCCGCGACCAGTGCTTCGCCGGGCAGGCCGTGGCCGCCGCAGGCCCGCATCCCCTGCTCGACGACGCGGTGGGGTTCGTCGCGGGCCGGATCCTGGCCGACGGGCCCGACCTGATGCCCGCCTACACGGTCGCCGGTGAGCCGGTGCCGCCGCAGCGCTCGCTGGACCTGCCCGGCTATCCGGGCGGCTCGGACGTGATCGGCAACCACGTGCGCAAGCAGTTCCAGCTCGACGTCTTCGGGGAGGCGTTGCTCCTCTTCGCCGCCGCCGCGCGGCACGACCGGCTCGCCACGGACGCCTTCCGGGCGGCCACCGTCGCGGTCGCGGCGATCGAGAAGCGCTGGCAGGACGTCGACGCCGGGTTGTGGGAGCTCGACCCGCAGCACTGGACGCACTCGCGGCTGATCTGTGCCGCCGGCCTGCGTCAGGTGGCCTCCGCCGTGGCGTCCGCGTCCGACGCCGCCGGGTGGAACGCCCTCGCCGACCGCATCGTTGCGGCGACGGCGGCGGACTGCCTGCACCCCTCGGGACGCTGGCAGCGCACGCCCGACGATCCCCGGGTCGACGCCGCGCTCCTGCTCCCGGCGCTCCGGGGCGCCCTGCCCCCGGACGACCCGCGCTCGATCGCGACGCTCGACGCGGTCCGCGCCGACCTCGGCCGCGACGGCTACGTCTACCGCTTCCGGCACGACGAGCGCCCGCTCGGCGAGGCCGAGGGCGCTTTCCTCCTGTGCGGGTTCCTCACCGCCATGGCGTCCCACCAGCAGGGCGACCGGGTCGGCGCCGCCCGCTGGTTCGAACGCAACCGGGCCGCCTGCGGGCCGCCGGGCCTGTTCTCCGAGGAGTACGACGTGGTGCAGCGCCAGCTGCGGGGCAACCTGCCGCAGGCGTTCGTGCACGCGGCGATGCTGGAGGCGTCGGTCCGGCTCGCCACCTGACGACCGCTCCCTGCTCCGACGGCCACGGAGAACGGTGGCGCCGGAGAACGGTGGCGCCGGAGAACGGTGGCGCCGGAGAACGGCGGCGCCGCCACCGGAGCCGGTGGCGACGCCGCCGTCCGGTCGGGCTAGTGGCGCCGACGCCACCCGAGGCCGGCGAGCCCGGCGAGGCCGGAGGCCGCCGCACCCGCGAGCAGGGCGCCCCGGTGCATCGAGGCCCACAGGACCGGGTCGCGGGAGTGCGCCTCGTCGTCGAAGGCGCCGTGCGCGCCGCGGTCGGTGTCGTCGTCGCGGGGGGCGAAGACGTTCGAGCCGTGGCGCGGCAGGTCGGCGTCCGTCTGCTGACCGGAGACGCCGGTCCGGGCGAGGTACGCGCGGACCAGGGTGGGCGCCACCCGCTCGCCCAGGATCGTGTAGGCCGTGGAGATCCCGACCCAGATGCTGCGGCGGGGATGCTCGGCCACGAACCGGATGGCGCGGCCGGCCAGCTCGGGCTGGTGGACCGGCGCGACCGGACGCGGGTGCCCCGGCATCTTGTTCAGGTTCCAGCTGAACTGCGGCGTGTTGAGCCCGGGCAGCTGCACCATGCAGATCCGCACGCGGCTCTTCTCGTGGGCGAGCTCGGTGGCGACCGCCTCGGTGAAGCCCTCCACCGCGTGCTTGGCCCCGCAGTAGGCGGACTGCAGCGGGATCGAGCGGTAGGCCATGGCCGAGCCGACGTTGACGATCACGCCGTGGTCGCGCGGCCGCATCCGAGCCAGGGCTGCGCGGGTGCCGTTGACCTGGCCGTAGTAGGTGACCTCGGTCATCCGCCGGTACTCCTCGTCCGTGGTGTCCCAGAAGAAGGCCAACGACCCGGCGAACGCGCTGTTGACCCAGACGTCGATCGGCCCGAGCTCGTCCTCCACCTGCTGGGCCGCGCGTTCGACGGCCTCGGGGTCCGCGACGTCGGTCGGGACGGCGAGCGTCCTCCCGCCGGCGGCCCGGACGTCCTCCTCGGCCGCCTTCAGCCCGGCGGCCCCGCGGGCCAGCACCGCGACGTCGTAGCCGGCGTCGGCGAACGCGCGCACGGCGGCGCGCCCCACGCCCGCGGTGCCCCCGGTGACGACGACGTTTCCCGTGCTCATGCGACTCCCCTCGGGTCGTGGTTCGTGGTGTGGCGGAGGGCCTGCGCCATGACCTCGCCGAGGTGCAGCGCGCGGCGCCCGGTGCGGGCGTCGGCGATCTGGGTCGAGCAGGAGAACCCGTTGGCGACGATCAGCGCGTCGGCCTCGGCGTCCCGGACCGCCGGGAGCAGCGCCTGCTCGCCGCAGGCCATCGACAGGTCGTACTTGCCCGTCTCGAAGCCCCAGGACCCGGCGAGTCCGCAGCAGCCGCCGGTGACCGGCTCGACCTCGAGCCCCATGCGTTCGAGGACCTTCCGGTCGGCGTCGACCCCGCCGGTCGCGCGCTGGTGGCAGTGCCCCCACAGCACCGCCTTCCCGTGCCGCCGGGGCGGGTCGACGGCGAAGCGGGTGAAGAACTCGCCGAAGTGGAAGGCGTTGGCGGCCAGCCGCCGCGCGTCGTCGTCGTGCGGCCGCATCTTCACCAGCTCGTCCTTGAACACCGCCAGGCAGCTCGGTTCCATCCCGACGACGGGGGTGCCGGCCCGGATGTCGTCGCGGAGCACGTCGAGGACGCGGCGCAGGTAGCGGTCGGCGGCGTCGAGGAAGCCGTAGTCGTACAGCGGCCGCCCGCAGCAGACGTGCACCTCCGGCAGGACGACCTGCCAGCCGGCTGCCTCGATGGCCTCCACGCAGGCCGCCCCGACGTCGGTGTGCAGGTGGTTGGTGAACGTGTCCGGGAACAGCACGACCCGGCGTCCGTTCGGATTGCGGGTGCCGCCCCGTTCGGCGAACCACTGCTGCAGCGTCCGCGGGGCGAAGGCGGGCAGCGGTCGGCGCAGGTCGATGCGGGCGACGAGCTTCGCCAGGTGGGCGAGCCCCGGCGTCTGCGTGACCGCGTTGACCAGCCGGGGTCGCCGGGACGCCAGCCGGGCCACCTGGTCGATGAACCCGAAGGCGTAGGCGTGCCGGTTCCGCCGGCGCCGCCACGACTTGTAGTGGTGGTAGCGGAACTCCGCCTTGTAGGTGGGCATGTCGACGTCGACCGGGCAGTCGCTGGTGCAGCCCTTGCAGGCCAGGCACAGCTCGAGGCCGTCGGCGACCTCCTTCGACCGCCACCCGTCGGTGATGACCTCGCCGCGCAGCATCTCGAACAGCAGCCGGGACCGCCCGCGGGTGGTGTGCTTCTCCTCCCGGGTCACCTGGTAGCTGGGGCACATGGTCTGCGCGGGCTCGGGGTCACGGCACTTCCCGACCCCGACGCAGCGCAGTGCGGCGTGGGCGAAGTCGCCGTCGTCCTGCGCGTAGGAGAAGCGGACCTTCGGCCGCCAGGGGTTGTAGTCCGGGCCCAGCCTGAGGTTCTCGTCCATCCGGTAGGCGTCGACGACCTTGCCCGGGTTCATCTTGGCGTCCGGGTCCCAGATCGCCTTGAACTCCCGCATGGCCTGCATCAGGCGGGGCCCGTACTGCTTCTCCAGCAGCTCGGCGCGTTGCTGGCCGTCGCCGTGCTCGCCCGAGAGGGTGCCGCCGTAGCGGGTGACGAGGTCGCCCGCCGCCTCCATGAACGCGCGGTAGTCGCGGATCCCCTCGGCGGTGCGCAGGTCGAAGCTGATCCGGGAGTGGATGCAGCCCTCGCCAAGGTGGCCGTACATCGCGCCGTGCAGCCCGTGCTCGTCGTAGAGCGCGTCGAGGTCGCGGATGTAGTCGCCGACCTTGTCCGGCGGGACCGCGGAGTCCTCCCAGCCGGGCCAGTGGTCCCCCTCGGCGGGGAACGCGGTCGAGCCGAGGCCGCCCTCGCGGATCGCCCAGAGGGCCTCGCTGTTCCCACCTTCCTGCACGCTCTTCGCGACCCGGATGCGGTCCTCGGCGTAGCCCTTGTCCCCGCACAGCCAGTCGACGAACTCCCGGCACCGGCCCACGGACTCCTCCGTGGTGTCGGCACCGAACTGGATCATCAACCAGGCGCCGCCCTCCTGGCGCCGGGGCAGCTCGTGCAGACCCGCCACGTTGATCTTCTTCAGCTGCTCGTCCTCGATCAGCCGTTCGTCGAGGGCCTCGAGCCCGATCGGCTTCCACCTCATGATCTCGGGTACGTGGGTGGCGGCCTCGGCCAGCTCGGGGTACTGGACCAGCACGGTGGTCCGCCGGAACAGCGCCGGGGTGAGCATCAGCACCGCCCGCAGCGCGATCGCGCAGGTGCCCTCGGTGCCGACGAGGGCGCGGGCGACGTTGAACCCCTTCTCCGGCAACAGCTCGTCGAGGTTGTAGCCGGAGACCCGGCGCGGCAACACGTCCACCGACGGGTACCCGGCGCGGATGTCGTCGCCGTAGCGGTCGCGCAGGTCCCGCAGCTTCGCGTAGATCGCGCCCTTGCGCCCGCCGGCGGCGATGATCTCGTCGAGCCGGTCCTCCTCGTCCACGCCGACCCAGAACCGCTCGCCGTCGTAGGTGACGATCTCCAGGGCGTGGGTGTTGTCCGACGTCCGCGGGCCGGGCCCGTAGTGGCGGGCCTGCACCGAGTGGACCCCGCACGAGTTGTTTCCGATGTTGCCGCCGATGGTGCACCGCGAGTGCGAGGACGGGTCGGGGCCGAACACCAGTCCGTACTCGCCGGTGACCTTGTTGAGCTGCTCGTTGATCACCCCGGTCTCGGTGGTGACCAGCCGGTTCTCCGCGTCGACCTCCTCGACCCGGGTGAGGTACTTCGAGAAGTCGATCACGACGGCGTTGTTGACCGTCTCGCCCGAGAGGCTGGTGCCCCGCCGCGGGAGACCACCGGTGCGCGGTAGCGGTGGCAGGCGCACATCGTGGCCACGACGTCGTCGAGCGTCCTGGGCACGACCACGCCGACCGGGACCTGCCGGAAGTTGGACGCGTCGCCTGAGTACATCGCCAGCGAGGCGGTGTCGAAGCGGACCTCGCCGGTGACGTGGCGGCGCAGGTGCTGCTCCAACCCCTGCGTGTTGATCGTCTCGGTGGCGACCATGCCCGCGGCGAACCGCCGGTCGGGCCGGGCCGGGACCGCGACCGTCCTCGCAGTGCTCACTCGTGCCTCCCCGGGATCGCGTCCTTGACCGACTCGGTGAACTCGTGCAGCTTCTGCTTCGCCCCCTTGGTGATCACCCCGGCCTCCTCGGGGTCGCCCTTGAACATCGCGGTGGCCGCCTTCGTGCCCAGCTCCTTCTTGATGTGCGGCGGGATCGGCGGGATCTCCGGGTCGACGACGACCTCCAGCACGACCGGCCCCCCGGCCGCCAGCGCCCGGTCCCAGGCCGGGCCCATCTCGGCCGGGTCGTCGACCCTGATGCCCTCGAACCCGAGGAGCTTCGCGAACTCGGCGTACGGCACGTCGGGGATCCACTGCGAGCCCCTGAACTTCGGGTCGCCGGACTCGGCGCGCTGCTCCCAGGTCACCTGGTTGAGGTCCTGGTTGTTGAACACGCAGAACACCAGCGTCGGGTTCTCGCGGGTGAGCCGTTCGCGGTAGCGCTTGACGGTGACGAGCTCGGCCATCCCGTTCATCTGGAACGCCCCGTCGCCGACCAGCGCGATCACCGGGCGGTGCGGGTAGGCGAACTTGGCGCTGATGGCGTACGGGGTGCCCGCGCCCATGGTCGCGAGGGTGCCGGCCAGCGAGGCGCGCATCCCCTGACCGAGCTTCAGGTACTGCGCCCACCAGTTCGTGGCCGACCCGGAGTCGGTGGTGATGATCGCGTCCTCGGGCAGTCGCGGGGAGAGCTCGTAGGCGACGAGCTGCGGGTTGAGCGGGTCGGCGGACTCGTGGGCGCGGTCGTCGAGGACCCGCCACCACTGCTCGACCTCCTTCTCGATCCTCTCCCGCCAGGACCGGTCCTCCTTGCGCCGCAACAGGGGCAGCAGGGCCTGCAGGGTGTCGCGCGAGTCGCCGACCAAGTTGGCCTGCACCGGGTACCGCACGCCGATCATGCGGCCGTCGATGTCGATCTCGACGGCCTTGCACTGACCCTCCTCGGGCAGCCACTCGGCGTACGGGAAGCTGGTGCCGACCATGAACAGGGTGTCGGCGTCCTTCATGAGCTCGTAGCTGGCCGTCGAGCCGAGCAGGCCGATCGGGCCGGTGACGTAGGGCAGGTCGTCGGGCAGCACCTCGCGCCCGAGCAGCGTCTTGGCCACCCCGGCGCCGAGCAGCTCGGCCGCGGCCACCACCTCGTCCTGCGCCTCCGCGGCACCCTGCCCGACGAGCATCGCGACCTTGGAGCCCTCGTTGAGGATCTCCGCGGCCTTCTCCAGCTCGGTCTGCGGCGGGATGACCCGCGGCTGGGTCCAGCCGACACTGGTGTAGACCGCGCCGTGGGTGCGCGGCGGCGAGGGCTGCGCGTCCTCCTCCTGCACGTCGACCGGGAAGATGATCGTGGCGACGGTGCGGTTGGACAGCGCGACCTTGCAGGCGCGGTCGACCAGCTGACGGGCCTGGGCGGGGTGCATGCAGGTCTGCACGAACTCCGACACGTCGGTGAACAGCACCGTCGGGTCGATCTCCTGTTGGAACGCCGCACCGAGGGAGAAGCGCTTCTGCTGCCCGACGATCGCCACCACCGGCTGGTGGTCGAGCTTGGCGTCGTACAGGCCGTTGAGCAGGTGGATCGCCCCACCTCCGGAGGTCGCCAGGCAGCAGCCCAGCTCGCCGGTGAACTTGGCGTGCGCGCCGGCCATGAACGCGCCCATCTCCTCGTGCCGCGGCTGGATCAGCTCCGGGTTCCCGTCCGCGCGGTCCAGTGCGCCCAGGAACCCGTTGATCCCGTCGCCCGGGTAGCCGTAGATCCGGTGGATGCCCCACTCGGTCAGGCGTTGCAGGACATGGTCGGCGACCTTCGGCATTGCCGCTCCCACCTCGTAGCGTCGTCGTGTGCGGTCTCGGCGGCCCCGGGGCAGTGCCCCTCGGGGTCCTGCTCCACGGCTACCCGTCCGGTCGGTGTCGGGCGCGGCATCCGACCCTGCGATTGCCTGACGAAACGGTTTCGGGGTCCTCGAGGCCGGCGCGCGGGGGTAGGCGGGAGGCATGACCGACACGGAGAACCGGGCGTCCGTCGTCGTCGAGCAGCTCGAGGCGGCCGCCTACACGATCCCCACCGACGGCCCCGAGTCCGACGGCACCCTGAGCTGGGACTCCACCACCCTCGTCCTCGTGCGCGCCCACGGAGGTGGACGCACCGGCATCGGCTACACCTACGCCGGACCGGCCGCGGCACGGGTGGTCACCGGGAAGCTCGCCCAGATCGTCCACGGCCGCGACGCTGCCACCCCGGCCGCGTCCTGGGCGGCGATGCTGCACGCGGTGCGCAACCTCGGCCGGCCCGGGCTGGTCGCCGAGGCGATCTCCGCGGTCGACATCGCGTTGTGGGACCTGCACGCCCGGCTGCAGGGCCTGCCGCTGTGCACCGTGCTCGGCGCCGTGCACGAGGCGACACCGGTCTACGGCAGCGGCGGGTTCACCTCCTACGACGACCGCCGCCTCGTCGAGCAGCTGTGCGGCTGGGTGGAGGCCGGCATCCCGCGGGTCAAGATGAAGGTCGGGCGGGATCGGAGGGCCGATCCGCACCGGGTACGGGCGGCGCGCAAGGCCGTCGGCGACGAGGTCGAGCTCTTCGTCGACGCCAACGGGGCCTGGACCCGCAAACAGGCCCTCCAGTGGGCCCACCGGCTCGCCGACCACGACGTGCGCTGGCTCGAGGAGCCGGTCAGCTCCGACGATCTCGAGGGGCTGCGACTGGTGCGCGACCGCGGACCGGGCGGGATGGACGTCGCCGCGGGGGAGTACGGCTACGACCTGCCCTACTTCCACCACATGCTCACGGCCGGGGCCGTGGACTGCCTGCAGGCCGACGTCACGCGGTGCGGCGGGCCGAGCGCCCTGCTGCGCGTCGCCGCCCTCTGCGACGCGCGGAGCCTGGACCTCTCGCTGCACTGCGCGCCGCAGGTCTCGGCGCACGTCGGTACGGCCGTCTGGCACCTGCGCCACCTCGAGTACTTCCACGACCACGAGCGGATCGAGCGCCTCGCCTTCGACGGCGTCCTCGAACCCGGTGACGGCGGGGTGCTGCGCCCGGACCGGTCGCGGCCCGGGCACGGACTCGAGGTCAGGGAGCGCGACCTCGAGGGGTACCGGGCGGCATGAGGGTCCCGTGAGGGATGGGACGCCGCGGACCGGGAACCCCTGCTCATCGGCCTCGCGCTCGCCCTCGGTTCGATCCTCGGGGGGGTCGTCGGGGCCTGGTCCCCGTATCGACGGCCGCGGTGCTCCGGCACACCCCGCCCCAGCTCATGGGACGCACCTGACGGGCCGGGCACCGGGCCCTCGAGCAGGTCAGGACCGGGCCACGTCGGTCCCGCTCCCCTCGGCCGGGTCCGTGCCCGGCCAGCCGACCGCGAGGAGCAGCGCGGCCCGGTGCCGGGGGGTGTCGAGGTCCAGCAGCTCGCGCAGCCGGCCCAGCCGGTAGCGCACGGTCTGCGGGTGCACGTGCAGCTCCTCGGCCACGGCCCTGCCGTTGCCCAGGTGCAACAGCCAGCTGCCCAGGGTCTCCACCAGCCGGTCGGCGGAGGAGCCGGGAAGCTCGAGCACCGGCGCCAGCAGGCGGGTGCGCAGGGCCTCCAGGAGCTGCTCGTCGCGGTGCACGATGAGGGCGTCGAGGTGGTCGTCGACGACGAGGGGATCGCCGGTCAGCAGCCCCCCGTCCCGCAGCCGCGCGGCCAGGCGGGCCAGCTCGAGCCCGGTGTGGAGGCGGTCGACCGGCACGGTGCTGCCGAGCACGGCGCCCCGGCCGTGCAGCAGGGACCGCAGGTGCTCGCTGCGGCCCGGCCGGTCGGGATCGGGGACCACGAGGACCGGCCCGTCCCCGACCACGCCGTGGCCGTCGAGCTGCTCGCGGAGTTCGGTGTCGTCGACCAGCACCACCGCCGCGCACTCCGGCACCGGCCAGTCCGCGCGCGCCGCCACGGCGTCGATCGCGGTGCGGCTGGGGCCCTCGGAGAGCAGCAGCTCGAGCAGCTCGTGGCGGTGCCGCCGGACGCTCTGCCGGCGTTCGCTCTCGGCGGCGACGTAGCCCTGCCGGCTCGCGGCGGACAGTTCCTCGACGGCGGCGAACACGGCCGCGGCGAGGCCGGCGAACCGCGTGGACGGCAGTCGGTGCCCCAGTGCGACGTCGGCGATGTGGCGCCACGCCACGGCGGCGCCGATCCGGTAGGCGGCCAGCAGCGCGTCGATGTCCTGGTGCTGGTGGTAGTGCTCGCGCCCGATGGTCATGAACAGCGCGCGCTCCCCGTCGGTCACGAAGCCCGACCGGCTGTGATGACCCTCGGCCGCGACGCGGAACACCCGCTCGGTGAACGCCTCGGCCCCCGCCAGGACGTTCCGGAACTCGGTGTCGACGAAGCCCGCGTAGCCGGGGTGCTGCGTCGCGAGCTGCCCGGCGACCTCCTCGAGCACGCTCGGCAGGCGGCCGACCACCTCGGACACCAGCCGGGGCACGGTGGGCGGCTCGTCGGTCACGCGAGGGGCTCCTCTCCCGCGGTTCCGGTGGACGGCCGTACCCGTTGCGCGGCGGAACACACGTGGGTGGTCCGGGTGGACGGGCGGTCTCAGTGGCGGCCCGGGGTCGTCGTTTCCCGGGACCTCGACGTGGCGGGGGTGTTACCGGGCGCTCGGGACGGCGAGGGCGGGTCGGGCACCACGGTCACCGTCGGCGTCGGGGCGGGTGCCACCAGCGTCGGGTCGATGCGCTGCGGGTGGTCCTCGGTGCCGACCCCGCACGCCGCTGCCATCCCTGCCACGACGGCGATCACCGCGACCCGGCCGAGCGCCCGTCCGTGTCCGTGTCCGTGCTGGTCGGTCATCGCCGGTCCCCCGGCAGCTCGACGACGATCCGGGCACCGCCCGCGGGACTGTCCTCGACGCGGATCCGGCCGTGGTGGGCCCGGACGTGCCGGGCGACGAGGGCCAGGCCGAGGCCCGTCCCGCCGGCCTCGTCGCGCCGCCCGGCCGTGGCCCCGCGGGCGAACCGCTCGAACACCTCCTCGCGGAACTCGGGCGGGATCCCGGGGCCGGCGTCGTCCACCTCGATCCGCACGCCGTCGTCCGCCGCCGCCACCCCGACCCGGACGGCCCCGCCTGCGTGGTGGTCCGCGTTGTCCAGCAGGTTGCCGACGACCCGGTCGAGGCGGCGGCGGTCCACCTCGATCGTGGGTGGCGTCCCGACGACCTCCACGGCGACGCCCGTCCGGGTCCCGACGGCGTGCGTGACGATGTCGACCACGTCGCACACCTCGAGGTCGGCCGGGTCGACGTGCTCGTCCCGGGAGATCTCCAGCAGGTCGGTGACCATCTTCCGGAAGCGGTGCACGTCCGCGTCGAGCAGGTCGACGGCCTGCCGGGCGGTCGGCGGGAGCTCCGCGCGACGGCGGCGCAGCACGGCGACGGCGTTGACCAGGGTGGTCAGCGGGGAGCGCAGCTCGTGGCTCACGTCGCCGGCGAAGCGCGCGTCGCGGCGGACCCGTCGCTGGAGATCCTCCGCGGTGCGGTTGAAGGTCGCGGCCAGGGGCGCGAGGTCGGCGTCGTCCTGCGCGGGGAGCCGGGCGTCGAGGTCGCCGGCGGCGACCCGGGCGGCCGCGTCGCGCAGCTCGGTCAGCGGGCGCAGCGCGCGCCGGCCCGCCCAGCCGCCCAGCCCCAGGCCGAGCAACCCGCTGACACCCACCCCGGCCACCAGCACCCCGCTGAGGAACCGCAGCGTCGTGTCGAGCCCGTTGAGGGGCGCGAGCTCGACGTAGACCGCGTCCGGCAGAGGGATCGCCACGGCCAGCACCGGGATCCCGCCCGCGATGATCCGCTGCCGCGCCGGCGTCCCGGAGCCGGCCAGGGCGAGCAGGTCGTCGGGGAGCGCGTCGACGTCGAACCGCCGGCCGCTCGTCGTCCAGGTGCCGTTGCGGCGCAGGGCGACCGCCCCGTCCCCACCCCCGGCGAGGCCGGTGAGCAGGTCGCCGGACCCGTCCCGGACCGGGTCGTGCAGCGTCTCCTGTACCAGTCGCGCGTCGACCGCGGCCTGCATCGTCGCGCCCTGCTCCCGCTTGGCCAGCAGGAATCCCGACGCGAGGTGCCAGGTCGCCAGGGCGAGCAGGCCGGTGATCGCCAGCGAGACCACGGCGAAGGCGACCGCGATGCGCCAGCGCAGGGGCAGCCTGCGCCGCAGCAGGTTGGGCGGGCGGGGCGGGGCGGCGGACCCCGTCGGGGAGCTAGCCGCGACCATCGGACCGGCCGGCGGCCCGGTAGCCCGCGCCGCGCACGGTGAGGACGAGGGTGGGGGCGTCCGGGTCGGGCTCGATCTTGAGCCGGAGCCGGCGGACGTGGACGTCGAGGAGGCGCGTGTCGCCGAGGTAGTCGTAGCCCCAGACCCGCCGCAGCAGGTCCTCCCGCGTCACGACCCGGCCGTCGGCCGCGGCCAGCTCGACGAGCAGGCGGAACTCCGTGCGCGTCAGGTGCACCTCGGTCGGCTCGGGGCCCCGGTGGCAGCGGACCAGGCCTTCGTCCGGCCTGATCTCGACGTCGCCGAGCCGCAGCTCCGCCGGCGGCGTGCCCGGTCGTCTGCGGCGCAGCAGCGCGCGGATCCGCGCCGCGAGCTCGCCGGCGACGATCGGCTTGGTGACGTAGTCGTCGGCGCCGGCCTCCAGCCCGGCGATGACGTCGGCCGAGTCGGAGCGCGCCGTGATGATGATGATCGGCAGGTCGCCCTGGGCCCGCACCTGCCGGCACACGACGAGGCCGTCCATCCCCGGGAGCATCAGGTCGAGCAGCACGAGGTCGACGGCCCCGCGGCCGACCGCCACCATCGCCTCCTCGCCCGACGGTGCGGTCGAGACCGCGAAACCCTCGTCGTCGAGGGCGAGGGACAGGGCCTGGCGGATGCGGCCGTCGTCGTCGACCAGCAGGACGCGCTCGCGCACCTCGGTCCGGCAGGAGGCACCCGCCCGCGACGCGACGGGTGGGAGGTCGGGTGGCGACGTCCAGGTCATCGGGGACATGGTGCTCCGAGGTGCGGCGTCGTGCCGACCGAGCGGCGGCACCACCCCTGGTGGGCGCGCGATCGTCAGCGGATCGACAGGTTCGCGCCCCGGTGGCCGGACGGGAGGGGGAGAATTCCACGGGTGTCGGACGGGGCCCGGCGAGCTATCCGGGGGACCACGGGCGCGTGAGACCTCCCCGGCGCAGGGCCCGACGGCGGAACCGGAGGCACGGATGATCAAGCGGATGCGTGAGCTGGCCGACGAGCTGGACGCGTCGTTCCACGACGTCAAGGAGGCCGTGAACGCGCTGGCCGCGCAGCACGGCGCGGACCGGATCGTCGTCCACGAGGACGAGCCGCCGGAGTTCAAGATCCTCCGCGAGCTCTACGTCGACCAGCTGATCACCGAGGAGGGCTGCGAGGCCGTGCGCGAGCTGCTCGGGCCGCCTCCGGAGGAGCTGAGATGATCCGCGGCGGCGGCGTCCCGGGTCGGGGGCGGGAGGATCCGGCCTCCGCGCCGTCCTGACGTGCAGCATCGGGGGGCCCGTGGCGACCAAGGTGGACCTGAAGCGGGAGCTGCCGTGCTACACGGCGAAACGCGACGCGCCGGAGGTGCTCGACGTGCCGGACCTCCGGTACCTGATGATCGACGGCCACGGCGACCCGAACACCCCGGTGTACGAGGCCGCGGTGTCGGCGCTCTACCCCCTGGCGTACGCGCTGAAGTTCCTCAGCAGGAAGGAGCTCGGCCGCGACTACGTGGTCATGCCGCTGGAAGGCCTCTGGTGGGCCGACGACATGGACGCCTTCACCGCGGCCCGGGACAAGTCCCGGTGGGACTGGACGCTCATGATCATGACGCCGGACTGGATCACGGGGGAGATGGTGGACACGGCGGTCGAGCAGGTCGCCGCCCGGAAGGCGCCCGTCCGGCTGCACGACGTCCGCGTGGAGACCCTGGCGGAAGGCCGCTGCGTCCAGGCGCTTCACGTCGGCGCCTACGACGACGAGGCGCCCCTGCTGCGGCGCATGCACCACGAGTTCATCCCGGAGCACGGCCTGACCATGGTCGGCCGGCACCACGAGATCTACCTCGGTGACCCCCGGCGGGCCGACCCCGCGACCCTGCGGACCATTCTCCGGCAGCCGGTCGCCGCCGCCTCCTGACCGCCCGGGCGACACCGCAGGCGGAGCCCGTCGAGCGCCCCTCGAGGCCCCGGCGCCCGGGATCGAGAAGCTGCGGTGAGGCCGGCCGGCACCCCGTGGTGGGCCGTCGTCAGCCGTCGTCCCGGGTGCCCGGGTCGGGGCGGCGCCAGATGTCCCGCTCGTGCAGGAGCTCGACCTGTTTCTCGGTCACCTTGCGCCGGTACTCGTCGTGCGCGTACGGCTTCCGGTCCAGGTAGAGGTTCTTCGGGTAGATCGGCTCGCGGTAGATGACCTGGTACTGCTCGGTCGTGAGGTCCTTCAGCCAGTTGCCGAACTGGGCGCGGGAGCGGAAGTCGCGCAGTGCCTGGACGTCGATCGTGCCGGCGACGTAGGTGGAGTGCCCGGCGTAGCCCACCTGGCCCACGACGGCGCCGCGGTAGTCGCAGACCATGCTGGCCGAGCCGAAGGTGTCGATGGGGATGTCCGACTCGGCGTCCAGGTAGTACGTGCCGACCTGGTTGGCGATCACGTACATGTTGTTGTCCAGCGCCCTGGCCCGGTTCTGGATCTCGTAGAAGCCGTTGCCGGCGTGCGGGTGCGGGTAGGGGCCGCGGTAGGCCACCTCGCAGCCGTTCATCGCGAGCCCGCGCGCGTTCTCCGGGTACGAGGCCTCGTTGGCCATCATCACGCCGAGCCGGCCGATCTCGGTGTCCGCCACGGGGTAGAAGGCGTCGAGCCCGTCGCCGTAGAGCTCGACCCAGCGGTCCCAGACGTTGTGCGGGGTCACCGAGTGCTCCACCGGCTGCAGGGGCGTCACCTTGTGGTGGACGAGCACGATCTCCTCGGCCGGGGAGATCGCGAACCCGACGTTGAAGAAGCGGCCGGGGAACTCCGGGTGCCGCGCCTTGGCGGTGGCCATGACGTAGGCGTCCCACCTGGCGGCCAAGGCACCGAGCGCGTCGGTCTCCGAGCCGGGGATGTCGATCGCGCACTCCGCGGCGAACCACTCGTGGTCGTGGTCGAGCACCTCGTCGTTGAAGCCCTGCAGCGCACCCTCGGGGATGGTGATCAGGCGGACCGGCAGGGCCATCGCCGACAGCCACGACGCCGCCTTCATCAGGTGGCCGAGGTGCTCGATGTTCCGTTTGATCTCGTCGCGGTAGCGGATGCCCCGCATGGTCGGGACGAGACCGACGACCTGGTAGGGCTCGATCACGGAGCCTCCTCGCCCGCACGACGCCCCGCCGGAGGGCGGGCCACGCTCGACGATGCACCCCGGCGGGCCCGGGAGCCATGGGCCATGTGGCCCCTGCTCCGCTCGGCCCCGGATCCGGGAGAGGCGCCGGGCGTGCCTCGGGTCGCCCCGCCTCGACCCCGTGACGCAGAGAGTGCTCGGCACCCGGGCGACGCAGCAGTGTCTCGAGCTCGGCGGTGTCGTCCGTGGTCGGCCGGACGGCCGCGAGCAGGGTGGAGCACGGCGCCCGCTCGTCAGGCCTCGATCCCCAGCGCCGCGAGCAGCGCCGCACAGCACGTCTCCCGCACCTCGTCCCGAGGGGCGGGCACGCCCTCGAGCCACCCGATGCCGGCGCTGGCGAGGAAGGCGATCCAGCTGCGGACGGCGAGGCGCTGGACGGGGGTGGGGTCGAGACCGGGGAAGAGCGAGACGATGCCGTCGGCCTGACGGGAGTGGGCCTCGTCGAGGAGGCCGCGCACGACGTCGTCGGCGTTGGCGGTGCTGCGGTACAGCGAGCGGTACCACTGCGGGTGGGCCTCGATGAAGTCGAAGTAGGCGTCGACGCCGGCGCGCAGCCGGACGCCGGGCGGGTCGGCGGGGTCGGTGCGGGTGACCCGGGCGAGCTCGGCGACCTGGCGGCCGACGACGGCGGCGAAGAAGCTCCGCTTGTCCGGGAAGTAGTGGTAGAGCAGCCCGCGGGAGACGCCGGCGGCCCGGGCGATGTCGGCGATCTCGACCTCGGCATAGGGGCGGGAGCCGAACAGGGCGATGCCCGCGGCCAGCAGCTGCTCGCGCCGCGTCGCGACGTCGAGCCGCACCCTCCCCGTCATGACGGCGCGCACGCTACTAGGTTGGGGCGTGCGTCGATACTGAACGCCGTTCAAGACCGGCGCCGGCCGGTCGGCCACCGTTCGAGGGGTGCGGTGCGCCACCGGCCGTCATCCCGCGGGCCGTCCGGGCCCGCGCCGCCACCCAGCCCGGTCCGTGACGTCCGCGCGCCGGGTCCGCTCCCGCTGGAGGCGTGCCGAGCGGGCGCGTAGCCTCCCGCCCGGGGCCGGGACCGGATCACCTCGCGTGCGCCGCGCGCCCGGCCCGCCGACGGATCGCCCCGCGGGTCGGGCGGGTGAAGGGCGGACGATGCAGGTACGGCGCACCTCGGGCACGGCCGAGATCAACCCACTCCTGCGCGCGGGACCGGACGACGCGCTGACCGTCGACATCGAGCGCCTCGACCGCGCCACCGTCGTCGCCGTCGCCGGCGAGATCGACCTCGTCACCGCCGCCGGGCTGGACGAGACCCTGCAGGCGGAGCTGCAGGCGCAGCCGGCGGTCCTCGTCCTGGACCTGACCGGCGTCGACTTCTTCACCTCGGTCGGGCTGACCGCGGTCGCCCTCGCCCACCGCGGCGCGGAGGAGCGCGGCGTGGCGCTGCGGGTGGTGGCGGACTCGCGGCGGGTGCTGCGGCCGCTGCAGATCACCGGCATGGACCGGACCCTCGCGCTGTACACCTCCCGGGCCGCCGCGCTCGGGGACGCCTGATGGTGACCGTTCCGGTCCGGCCCGATCCGCAGCCCGTCGGCGATCCGCCGGATGCGCAGGCCTGGGGCCGGGAGCCCGCGGTGGACGGCCCGCTCCTCGAGCACCGGTTCCCCGGCGAGGCCGCGCGACTGGCCGCGGTGCGCCGCGATCTGGGCACGTGGGCCGCGGCGACCGGGCTCGACGAGGAGACCGTGGAGGACCTGCTGCTGGCCTGCTACGAGGCCATGGTCAACGCCGCGGAGCACGCCTACACGGACGGCGAGCGCCCGGTCGACCTGACCGCCATGTGCACGGCCGGGGGTTGCGTCCTGGTCACGGTACGGGACGAGGGGCGCTGGCGGCCGATCCCGGCGGACCCGGGCCACCGCGGCCGTGGCCTGGCGATGATCACGAACCTGAGTGACCACGCGGAGATCGACCGCGGAGCGGGCGGGACCACGGTCTCGCTCTGGTGGCGCCTGAGGTAGCCGTCAGGCGCCGCCGCGCAGGATCAGCAGCGCGATGTCGTCCTCGCGGACGCCGGCGAACCGGGCAAGCAGCCGGTCGCCGAGCTCCTCGGGGGCGGGGTCCACGGACACGGCGGTGCGCAGGTCCTCCAGCGCCGCGTCGAGGTCCACGCCCCGCTTCTCGACCAGCCCGTCGGTGTAGAGCACGAGCGTCCACCGCGGCGGCAGGGCGAGCACCGAGTCCGCCCCGTGCGGGCGGCGCAGGCCCAGCATCGGACCCCGCGCGGCGAGCGGGACGGTGCCCTCGGGCGAGGCGAGCAGCGGCGCGAGGTGGCCCGCGTTGGCCACGGTGACGACGTCACGGACGGTGTCGAGGACCATCACGCAGACCGTCGCGAACTCGCGCGGGTGGTAGCGCCGCAGCAGGTCCTCGAGCCGCTGCAGGATGGCCGCCGGCCCGTGCCCCTCGACCGCGTAGGCGCGCAGCGCGTGCCGCAGCTCGACCATCACGGTCGCCGCGTGGATGGAGTGGCCCGACACGTCGCCGATCGCGAGCAGCAGCCGCCCCTCGCCGAGCTCGACGACCTCGTAGAAGTCCCCGCCGATCTCGGTGTTCTGCGCCGCCGGCACGTACCGCACCGCGACCTCCAACCCGGGCGGCGCGACGGGCCCGCTGGGGAGGAACGCGCGCTGCAGGGTCAGGGCGAGGGTGTGCTCCTCGACGTAGAGCTGGAGGGAGTCCACGGCGAGCGCGGCCGCGTTGCCCAGCTGGGCCAGCAGGTCCCGCAGCTCGGTGCCCAGCTGCGGCGTCCGCAGCACGATCGCGACCCGGCCGGCCCGGAACCCGAACCGCAGGGCCGACGCCGGTTCGCCGGCCTCGCCGTCCACCGCCTCGCCGTCCACCGCCTCGCCGTCCACCGCCTCGCCGTCCACCGCCTCTGCCCACGCCACGGCGGCCGGACCGTCGGGCAGCGTGCCGGCGAGCCGGTCGAGCAGCCGCGACGACACCGAGTCGCACCGCGGGGTGTCGTCCGGATCCGCCGGGTCGACGACGGCCCGGCGCACGGTCCGGTCCGACGCCGCGACCAGGGCGGCCGCCGGCACCTCCGCCAGTGCCGCCGCGCCGGACGCGATCGTGGTGGCCAGCTCGTCGAAGTCGACGGCCGCGTTCATCGCCATGGTCGCGCGGCTGAGCCCGGCCAGCCGGTCCGCGAGCCGCTCCGCCGCCGCCCGCGCGCGGTGGTAGCGCAGCACCGACCACACGGTGGCGCGCAGCTCGTCCGGCTCGACCGGCTCGACGAGGTAGGCGTCGGCGCCGCGGGTGAGCCCCTGGGCCCGGTCCTGGCCGCGGATCGCGGTGGCGGACAGGTGGATCACCGGGCGGCTGAGCACGGGATCGGACTTGATCCGCTCGCACACCTCGAACCCGCTCATGTCCGGCAGCCCGACGTCGAGCAGCACGACGTCGATCGGGTCCCGGGCCACCCGGTCCAGCGCCTCCGTGCCGGTCGTCGCCTCCACCACGCGGTAGCCGGCACGTCGCAGCCAGCTGGCGGCGACGTACCGGTTACCGGCGTTGTCGTCGACCACCAGGATCGTGGTCCCGTCGACCACGTCGGGGGCCGTCTCCGGACCGGTCACGCGGTCCGCCCGACCAGGTCGCGCGCCGCGCCGACCGCGGCGACCAGCACCGGCCCGGACAGCTGCGCCTTGTCGACGACGACGGCGGTCCGGCCCAGGTCGCGCCGCCGCGCCTCGGTGAGCTGCGCGGCCGTGACCACCACGACCGGGACGGCGGCGAGGGCAGGGTCCGCGCGTATCCCGGCGAGGACCTCGCTGCCGGTCGGGGCCGGGATGTCGAGGTCCAGCAGCACGAGATCGGGGACCGCGGCGGCGAGCGCGCGCTGCGCCGCCGGCCCGGACCCCGCCTCCGTGACCTCGCCCTCGAGCCCCTCGACGATCCGGCGCAGCAGCGCCCGCACCGCCGGGTCGTCGTCCACGACGAGTACGCGGCCGAGCGGCACGACGTCGGCCGCGGCCTCGCCTGCCGGACGCCCGGGCAGGCGCAGCGTCAGCACGGTCCCGCGGCCCGGCACGCTCGCCATCTCGAGAGACCCGCCGAGGATCGCGGCGAGCCGCCGCGAGTACGGCAGGCCCAGGCCGGTGCCGCCGCTGGCGGCCTGCAGGTGCCCGCGGACCTGGTAGAACTCCTCGAACACCCGCTGCTGGTACTCGGCGGGGATGCCGATCCCGGTGTCGCTCACCCGGACCTCCACCTCCCCGCTCCCCGGGACCAGGCCCGCCCGGACCCGCACCTCGCCCCGCTCGGTGAACTTCAGGCCGTTGCTCACCAGGTTGCGCAGGATCCTGCCGAGGAGAACCGGATCGGTCCACAGGACGTCGATCTCCGGCGGCTCCACGACGAGCTCGACCTCGGCCCCGGCGACGGGGCGCAACGTGGCGCGCAGCTCGTCGAACACCGCGCCCAGGTCCGTGGGCACGATGGTGGACCCGATCTGGCCCGACTCGGCCTTCGCCACGTCGAGCAGCTCGTTGACCAGGGACAACAGCATGGCGCCCGCGTCGCGGATCAGCTCGACCTGGTGTTGCTGCTCGGAGTCGAGCGACCCGCCCTCCGGGTCCAGCAGCAGCCGCGAGATGCCCAACACCGAGTTGAGCGGGGTGCGCAGCTCGTGGCTCACGTTCGCCCAGAAGCGGGTCTTCGCCTCGCTGGCCTCGCGCAGCCGGGTGGAGGCGTCGTCGAGCTCCGCGTAGAGGGCGACCACGCCGCGGTTGGTCTCCTCCAGCTCCTCGGAGAGCTCCGCGTGCAGGGCCAGCACCCCGCGGTTGGTCTCCTCGAGCTCGGCGTTGACCTGCAGCAGGTCCTCCTGGCGCGCCTGCAGGCTCTCCAACGCCTCCAGCAGGTCCTGGTTCTGGATGCGCAGCGTGGCGAGCGCGTCCGCCGCGCGGGACTCGCGTACGGCGATGCGGATCCGTTCGGCCTGGTCGGGGTCGACGCGGCTGCCCGGCGGCAGCCGCTTGACCAGCCGCACCGCGCCGCCCGTGTCCGCGTGGCTGACCTCGCAGCCGTCCGTCAGGCGCGCGGCGGCCCGGACGCCCTCGAGGTGCTCGGGGTTTCCGGCCTCCCCGGTCCACTCCGCGGTGAGCACCAGCGCCGGGGCGGGCACCGCGCCCAGCGAGATCGTGATCGTGACCTCGCCGGGCAGCGTGGCGAGCTCGCGGCTGAGCTCGCTGAGCGCGGTCGCGACCCGGATCTGGTCCTGGTGCTCGAGCCCGGCGAGCGCCGCGACCTCGCGGCCCCGCTGCCGGGTAACGAACACGTCCTGCTCGCCGCGGACCCGCAGCCGGAACACCTCGCCCCGCACGGTCGTCACCGGCCGGCCCCGGAGGCCCGGCCGACCACGACCGAGGCGTCGTCCTGGCGCACGCCCTCGTCGCGCAGCAGCGCGGCGGCGACCAGCACCGGGGACCGGTGGGGGAGCGGGACGAGGTCCTCGGCCTGCCACCGCGGCCGGACGCCGTCCGAGTGCAGGACGACAACGGCGTCGGGCGGCAGCGGGTAGTCGTAGGCGCGCAACGTGGGGACGCGGTAGCCGGCGATGCCCCCGACCGAGATCATGCTGCGCTTCGCCGTGCCGCTCGCGACCGCGCCCGCCACGTTGCCGACCCCGGCGAACCGCACGAGCCCGGCGCCGGGGTCCAGCTCGGCCACCGCGACGGCGCCCCCGCGGGTGCCGGACATGGCCCCGTGGATCGCCCGCAGCGCGTCGAGCGGGGTCGACGGCGGGCGCTCGGGTTCGGCGAAGGACCGCACCGCCTCCCGCGCCGCGGCGGCGGCGAGCGGTCCGTGGCCGGCGCCGTCGCAGAGCATCAGCCAGAGCCGGGAGCCCTCCTCCCGCAGCGCGTACGCGTCGCCGCAGAGCTGCTCGCCGGAGAGCGGGCGGGTGACGCCGGCCGCGTCGGGCCCGGGCGGGCCGACCTCGCGCTCGGGCCGGAACCGGGCGACGAGCACGGTGCCCCTGCCGGGGCGGGAGCCGATGTCGAGGGCGTCGGCCAGCCGGCCGATCGTCCCCAGCCCGACACCGAGGGTGCCGCGTGTGGAGTGCCCGTCGCGGCTCGAGGCCGGCACGTCGCTCATCCCCGGCCCGGAGTCGACGGCGACGACCTCCACCCCGCCGGTCTTGTCCAGGTGCACCGCGCGGAGCAGCAACGTCCCGCCACCGGCGTGCCGGAGCACGTTCGTCCCGATCTCGGTGACGGCCAGGCCGACCTCGGCCACGCGCTGCTCCGGGAAGCCGAGCTGCTCGGCCAGCTTCTCCGCCGCGCGGCGCGCCCCGCCGGGAGCGCTCGGGTCGTCGAGCGGCAGCCAGGCGACGTCCTCGACCCGAGGAGGGATCACCGGGTCCACTTGACCACGGTGACCGTCGTGCCGCGGCCGACCGCGGTGTCGATCGCGAACTCGTCGACGAGCTTGCGCGCGCCCGAGAGTCCGAGGCCGAGCCCGGATCCGCTGGTCCAGCCCGGGGTCAGGGCCTGGTCGACGTCCGGGATGCCCGGCCCCTCGTCGGCGAACACGGCCCGGATCCCGGCCCGCCCGTCGCGGTGCAGGGTCTCGACCGTGGCCGTGCCGGAGCCGCCGTGCACGAGCGTGTTGCGGGCCAGCTCGCTGGCGGCCGTGACGAGCTTCGTCTGGTCCACCAGCGACAGCCGGACCTCCTGGGCCCGGGCCCGGACCAGCTGCCGGACCCGCACGACGTCGTCGCCGCTGCGGATCGGCAGCTCCTCGACGCCGGTGGAGGTGGTCACGCCCCGGCGGCCGCGCCGCCGCCCTCCGCGACGGGGACGAGGTCGTCCGGCTCGTCGGCGGGCCGTGGCCCGCGCCGTTCGGACGCCGCGCGCAGGATCCTCATCCCGCGTTCGACGTCGAGCGCCGTGCGCACGCCCGGCAGCGACAACCCGAGCTCGACGAGCGTGATCGCCACCGCCGGCCGCATCCCGACGACGACGGTCTCGGCGTCGAGCAGCCGGGACAGCGCGGCGATCGAGGCGAACATGCGCCCGATGAAGGAGTCGACGATGTCGACCGCGGAGATGTCGATGAGCACGCCTCGCGCGCCCGTGGCCACGATCCGCTCGGCCAGGTCCTCCTGGAGCGCGAGGACCGTGTTGTCCTGGAGGTCGACCTGGATCGACACGAGCAGCGCGTCGCCCAGGGACAGGACCGGAACCCGCTCCACGGTCAGCGGCTCCCGGCCCGGCGGACGACCTCGACGCCCGTGCTGCGCATGGCGTGGAGCAGCGCGTCGGCCAGGGACGACTTGGTGGTGATGTCGCCGAACTCGATGCCCAGGGTCACGATCGTCTGCGCGATCTGCGGCCGGATGCCCGAGATCGTGCACTCGGCGCCCATGAGCCGCGCCGCGACGACCGTCTTCAGCAGGTGCTGGGCGACCTCCGTGTCGACCGCGGGGACGCCGGTGATGTCGATGATCGCGTGCTCGGAGCCGGTGTCCACCAGGGTCTGCAGCAGCTTCTCCATCACGATCTGGGTGCGCGCGGAGTCCAGCGTGCCGATCAGCGGGACGGCCACCACGCCCTCCCACAGCTTCACCACCGGCGTGGTCAGCTCCAGCAGCTGCTCGGCCTGCTCGCTGATCACCTGCTCGCGGGCGCGGGCGAAGCTCTCGAAGGTCACCAGGCCCAGCGCGTCGACCCAGCGGGAGGCCTCGAGGACGGTGGTGAGGTCGCCCCCGCCGTCCTCGTCGGCCGCGGCGAACAGCGCCTCCTTGAGCGCGAAGACCGCCGAGGCCGTCTCGCTGGGACTGAAGCCGCGCCGTGCCCAGTCCCGGGAGAGCTCGGCGAGGAAGCCGCGGGCGCCGGCGTAGGCGTCGGACGTGACGTCGAGCCCGCCGTCCGAGGCCTCGACCAGCACCGCCAGCAGGTCCGAGCAGGTCCGACCGAGCTCGCCGGTGGTCAACCGGCCACGCAGCGGCACCTCCGCCGCCTCGACCCAGCGCCGCAGCACCTTGTCCCCGCTGCGCAGCAGGGCCCGCACGCGCCCGCCGTCCGCCTGCGCCATCGCCACCTCCCGTGACCGTATTCCGGCTGCACCTAATCACACGCGCAGGTGTGGCTCCCGGTGCGGAGGTGTCGTGGGTACGGGCTCAGCGGCCCACGAGCCCGACCAGGGTGCCGCGGCAGATCTCGTGGCCCTCGGCGGCAGCGTGCAGGTCCTCGGCGCTCGCGCCCTCGGCGAGGCCGAGCGGGGTGTCGAGGACGAGCAGGCGGAAGGCGTACCGGTGCTCCTCGCCGACGGGCGGGTGCGGAGGGTCCCAGCCGAGACCGTGCGCGCCGGTGCGCCCCTCGGCCGCGCCGGCGGGCAGCCCGTCCTCACCGAGCCCGGCGGCCGAGGGCGGGATCCCCACGACGAGCCGGTGGACGCGGCCCCCGGCGTCCAGGTCCTCGACCAGCACGGCGAGCTCCGCGGCGGCGTCGGGCACCTCGCTCCACTCCAGCGGCGGCGGGACCGCGTCGCCGGCGCCGTGGTGGCGGTCGGGGATGAGGGTGTGGTCGGTGAAGGCCGTGCTGCGCAGGGCCGGCCCGGTGGCCGGGGACTTCTCGACGGCCGGCCCGCCCTGCCCGTCGCCCCGGGGCCCGGCGGCCCGTTCGGGATCGCCCTTCGGCACCGGCGGGTGCTCGCGCTCCAGCTCCTCGCGTGCGGCGCGGTCGGCGTGCTCGTCCGGGGTGCCGGTGTCGTCGTACTCGGCGCGGCGGCGGGTGCGCGGCACGTCGAAGGCGTGGCTGCCGGGGTCGGGCATCTGCTCCTCCTCGTCTGGTCGGGGCGTCCGCCTACCCCGGCGGCGCCGCGGCCATGCGCGGTGCTTCGGGCCGTCGGGGGCGGGTAGGCGGGTGGCCCGTCGAGGAGAGGAGCGCGTGATGGCGCAGTGCGAGGTCTGCGGCAACGACTACGACATGGCGTTCGAGGTGCACGCGCAGGGCGCGGTGCACGTGTTCGACAGCTTCGAGTGCGCGATCCACCGGATGGCACCGGTGTGCGAGCACTGCGGCTGCACGATCATCGGGCACGGGGTGCAGGCCGGCGGGAAGTTCTTCTGCTGCGCCCACTGCGCCTCGCACAGCGAGGGCGGGGAGGCGCTGCGGGACCGGGCGTGACGGTCGGCCGGGGCGGCGGTGCCGGTCAGGCCGGGCGGTTGCCCAGGAAGGAATGCACGATGCCGCGTTGCCAGCCGGTCACCGGCTCGTGGCGGACGTCGACGAAACCGGCCGCGCGCATCCGTGCGGCGAGCCGCCCGGCGCCGTCGAAGTCGAGGACGCTCCGCCAGAGGTAGCGGTAGAGGTCCGCCGAGCCGGTGACCCGGCGGCCCATCGGGATGATGATCCCCCAGGAGACCGCGGTCCAGACCGCCCGGGCGCGCAGGCTGTCCTGCACGGAGTACTCGTGCACCGCGATCGGCGCGCCGGGGGCGAGCAGGTCGTGCATCGCCTTCAGGCCCGCGTCGCGGTCGGGCAGGTTGCGCACGAGGTAGGCGGCGAGGATCCCGTCGAACGGACCGGTGATCCCGGTCGTGGGCAGGTCCTCCAGCCGGGAGTGCACGAACCGGACCCGGTCCGGCCAGTCCTTGCGGCGCGCCTCCGCGATCATCTCCGCCGAGCCGTCGACGGCCACGATCTCGGCGTCCGGCGCGACGGCCAGCAGCGCGGCCGTCGACGCGCCCGTCCCGCAGCCCAGGTCCAGCAGCCGCGGCCCGGTGGTCGACCGGGGCGGAGCCGACCGTCGTCCGAGCCGGTGGGCCGACAGCCGCAGGTGCTCGTGGTAGCCGGGGTTGCGCCCGACGAGCCGGTCGTACGAGGCGGCGTGGTCGTCGAAGGCGCCGGGCACGGTCGCCGGGCCGATCGGGTCGCGGGGCACGGGGGAGATCCTGGCCCGGCCGCCGTCGCGCGGGCAGCGAGGCCGCCGGGGGAGCGACGGGAGGGGTGGT